>JBCLRG010000003.1:0-241297 GCA_041223955.1 Oscillospiraceae bacterium 38-13
AAGAAGAACGGCATCCTCACCGGCGATGCCTCCGGAGACCTGAAACTCTCCGCCCCCCTCACCCGCCAGCAGATGTGCACCATGCTGTTCCGGTTTGCGAAAAAAATCGGAACAGCATGACACATGAATCTGCGGCGCGGACTGACCTTGCCAGAGTGCGAATACTACCGCCGGAACTGCAATTTTACCGATGAGGAGCAGGCCGTTTTTGACCTGTGCGTCCGTAATCAGTCTCGTATCCAAATTGCGCGGGCACTAAAAATGTCTCTCTCCACGGTAGATCGTCGAACTCGCGAGGTAAAGCACAAAATCGAGAAAATCCAAAGTCTGAGTGACAAAAAGATGGCGGGAACCTGACGGTTTCACGCCGTCTTTTTATGCTATCATTCAGAAAGAAAAGGGGGTATTTTATGGAACCGTATCGCTTTGACCCATGGACCGGGATGCCGCTGAGACAGACCCGTCCGTGGCCGGACAACTCCTATTCCCAGCGAAACGCGCCGAAACCACCTCCCCAGGAGCAGCCAAACGTGATTGTCACCCGTGTGGCGTCCTATGATGAGGCAAAGGCAATCCCTACAGATTTTTCGGGAGTTCTTCGGATCATGCTGGACTGGACTAACGGCTATATCTACGCCAAAGCGCTGGGTAACGATGGGAACCCGGTTTTCCGAAAATTTCGCTATGAGCCGGACGCGCCTCCTTCTCCTGTTCCGCAGGCGCGTTACGCGCCTATTGAGGAGCTGGACCAGCTTCGGGAAGATATGCGGAATCTTCGAGAAGAGACCGCTACGGAGGTAAACAGAATTCGCGAGGAATTCACGGCGGTGCTGCCTTTGGCAAAGGAAACAGCGGAGAAACCCGCCGGGAAAGGAAATAAAGCATGAATCAACTGATTCAAAGCATTCTTCAGTCCGCGATCAGCGGCGGTAATACCATGGGTATGGTTCAGAAATTTCTGGACAGCCAGAACGCGAATGACCCTAAAGTGGCACAAGCCAGACGCATGATTTTCGGAAAATCCTCCACAGAGCTGGAGCAGACCGGCCGGAATCTTCTGAAAGAAGTCGGCACGACTCCCGAACAGTTTCTCTCTGATCTGGGAATCCCTATTCCCGGCGGACGCTGACGCAACTCCTTCAGTTTGCGGGTCTTGACAGAAAAACCGCTCCTCACAGGCAACGTCCGGGGAGCGTACGGCCCCGGCCTGCAATACATTTAAAAGGAGATTCAAACAATGGGTAATGATCTGCTCACCGGTTTCCTTGCGGGCCAGTCTGACGGCAACGGAAACAACAACGGCGGCGGCTTTTTCGGGAACGAAGGGCTCTGGGCCGTCATCATCCTCGCCATTATCTTTGGCTGGGGCAACGGGAACGGCCCCGGCGGCCGGGGCAACAACAGCGGAGGTGATAACGTGACAGTCGTCCCTTATCCCGCCCCCGGCTATGGCATGGGATTCGGTGGGGCTCTGACCCGCGCGGACCTGTGTCAGGAAATGAATGACAGCCAGATGCTCAGCGGTATCCGCTCTCTGGCGAACGGCCTGTGTGACAGCACGTTTGCCTTGACCACGGGCATGAACAACGGCTTTGCTCAGGCGGAGCTGGCCCGCTGCAACCAGCAGGCGCTGCTGATGCAGCAGCTTTTCCAGATGGGTTCTCAGAATCAGGCCTGCTGTTGCGAAACGCAACGCCTGATTGAGCGGGCCTCCTGCGACGCGGCCTATGCCGCCGCCACCAACACCACGGCCATTATCCAAAACGCCCACAACGATACAGACCGGGTTCTCGCGAAGCTGGACGCTATGGAAATGGCCCGCAAGGATGAGACCATCGCCGAGCTGCGGGCCGCGCTTCAGACCGCCAATTTCCGGGAGAGCCAGGCATCTCAGAACGCCGTTCTGGAAGCCAAGATTGACGCCAGCGTTGCGGAGCTTCTCCGCCGCAGCGGCTGCGACTGCGGCGGCAGCCGTTGCTGCTGATTTTCCGGCTTAAGCCGTGACCATCTCGGGGCGGCGGACTTCCCGCCGCCCTTGACTTTATGGAGGAGGAAAGTATGGCCTGCAAAACAAGCTGCAAGCTTTGCAAAAAATTTGTGATGTCAGAATCGATAACGCTTTCTGACGCCAAGCTGGTGGTCAATATCCCTGCTGGAGACTATCGCAAAGGATGTAAATATTGCATTGTGTTTTCAAAAGGGATTCCGTCAGCTCCAACAGACACACCTGTGGTTATCACAATTGGCCAAGGCGAAGAACAGTATCCTTTTACAGACAGCTACTGTGCCCAGGCTACGGTCTGCGACATCAGATCTCGAACTGTGTATCCTACTCGGGTTGTTACAAACAGGGTAAGCGGGACATTCCGTTGGGTAGGAAGATTTTGCCGGGACAACAACAACGATTTGCCCTTCCTGAACGGCACGGCCCCCGCCGCGCCGCCCGCCCCTACAATCTGAAAGGAGGAGACCCATGAATCGGTTTGGAAGAATGTTTCTCATGGCCTCCGGGCGGGAGAACAGGCGGCAGAACCCCGGCGTTTTCGATGATCCCCGAAGTGACAGCCACATGACGCGGGATTGGGATGACCAGCCCGAAAGCCGTTTCCGGGACCGCCGGGGTCGGGAGCACTACGACAACGGCCGCTTTGCCCCGCAGAACGACGGCGGTATGTGGGTGGAGAGCCGTTATTGGGATGACGCGTTCCGGTCTCCGGAAAGCCGGTTTTCCACGCCCTATGTTCCCCCGGTGTACCAGGATTACAGTGAAAGGAGAGGGCCCATGAATAAGATCGGTTTCGCCATGGAGGGCGAAATGGACCGTATTCCGCCGGAATTTCACCGCGAATACCGGACAGACGCCAGACACCACAGCATGGATGAAACGGCGTACCGCCATGGGGGAGACCGGATGAGCGGCCACAGCTCCGGCAGCAGCGGGGCTCCCTTTACAAGGGAAATGGCCCAGGAATGGGTCCAGCGCATGCGCAACGCCGACGGCACTACCGGACCGCACTGGACGATGGAGAAGACGGAGGAGGCCAGGGCGCAGAGGGGGATTACCTGTGACCCGCTGGCGTTCTGGGTGGCGATGAACATGATCTATTCCGACTACTCCAAGGTAGCGGAGAAGGTTAACGCCAACAGCATGGACTTCTACGTCTACATGGCGAAGGCGTTTCTGGAGGACAGGGACGCCCGGAACCAGGGCGGAGACAAGCTTGCGCGGTACTACGAGTACGTGGTACTGTAAGAGAAGGGGAGGGCAAAAGCCCTCCTCTTTTCAAAATATATAAGACGCTATATCTTTCTCTCGACAGGAATCATAGATCTTCCTGGTATGGATGCAAACCGCCTCTCGGACGCCGCGGAGGTCCTCCACGGGACCGGGCATGACTTTCTCAGGCATTGGAATACCTCCTAATAAGTAACTGGCGAAAGAACAAAGTCCTTTCAATCCAGTGTATGCGCCGCCGCTCCGGAGGTGAAAAACGGCGGCGGCTTTCAGGGCTCCAATTCCTCCCGCAGAAGGGAGTACATGCAGTAGGAGTGCACCTGCCCGTTCTTAAAGACGCCGTTCCGCATGACGCCCTCACAGGTGAAACCGGCCTTCTCCAGCACCCGCCGGGAGCCCGGATTGTCTGCGAAGGGCTCCGCGAATATCCGAAGAATCTCAAAACGCGCAAAGGCCTCCCGGCAAATCTGCCGCACCGCCTCCGTCATCATGCCCTGCCCCCAGTAAGGTTCCGCCAGCCAGTAGCCCAGCTCGGCGGATTTTTCATAGACGTCCTCCTTCACGAAAACGCTGATGCTGCCCACAGCCTGGTCTCCGACGGCGATGGCTCTGGCAATCTGCCGCTGGCCGTCCCGGGCGATGCAGTCGCTGACGAACCATTCCGCGTCCGTCAGGGTGTAGGGGGAGGGGAAGGCGTTCCGCAGATTTGCCGCGATGTTTGGATTGTCGGCGGCCGGGGTGATGGCCTCCGCGTCCGCCAGCCGCCAGGGCCGGAGGGTGAATGTGGTCATAGCGGATACCTCCTGAGTGGTAAAGTGTTTCAGGGTTTTATAGTAGTATAGCGCAATCTTGGAGATTTGTCCATCAGATAGTGTTCCCCAAAAGAAAAGGCTTGCAAAATGCCCGGAATCTGGTATAATAGAACCGTTCTGATTACACAAAGGAAAGGAAGCTATCAATGGAGTACTCACTCATCATGTTGGTCGCCATGTTCGCGATCATGTATTTCCTGATGATTCGCCCGGAGAACAAGCGGAAGAAAAAGGCCCAGGAGATGCGGGACAACCTGAAGAAAGGCGACGTCATCACCTCCATCGGCGGCATCATCGGCCGGATTGTCTCCGTCGGCAAGGACACTATCGTCATCGAGACCAGCGACGACCGGGTCCGTATGGAGCTTGCCAAATGGGCCGTCAGCTCCGTGGGCGTGCAGAACACCGAGCAGCCCGAGGAGAAGAAGGAAGAGAAAAAGGAAAGCAGCGAGGAGAAGTAAGGACAGGATTTTGTCCCCTACCGGTCATAAAAACTCCCTCCCACGGAATATGCTCCATTCAAGAGCATGTTGCGAGGGAGGATTTTTATGGCTAAGGGAAAAAAGCAGGCGGCGGTATGGCGGGGATTTCTGGCCGGGGGTCTGACGGCGCTGGGAATTTATCTGCTGGGACTGCTGTTCCTGGCGATGCTGCTGGTGAAGGGAGCCCTCTCCGAGGGCGGGAGCTTCCCGGCGGTGGCGGTGCTGTGCGCCCTGGCGGCTCTGGCCGGAGGCCTGCTGACGGTGCGCCTCACCGGCCAGAGGGCCGGGGGGCTCCTGACGGCGGCGGCGTTTTTAACCGTGCTGATCCTGGCGGGCTTGGGCTTTTGGGAGAGCATCGCCTGGCTGGGCCGGGGAGGCATTCTGCTGCTGTGTGGACTGGCCGGAGGACTGCTGGCAGGGCTGGCCGGACCCCGAAAACGGCGGCGGAGGAAGTGAACCGCGTCCTTTTGTTGGATTGCACAAAATCTCACAGCGGCCCGGCTTCCTCTCCGCCAACGGCGGCGGCAGGCTCCCGCCGGACAGGGGAGGGGCCGGGCGGAAGATATGGGAGGACGTCACAGGCCCGCCCCCCAAATGTGGACGGCGCTTCCCCAAACTCGAAGTTCTGTTCCAGAAAATTTACCCGCAGTTCGGAAGTTTACATAACGCAGTTTACATAATATTTTGTCATAAATCCCAAAAAAGTTCTTTTTTTGGGAAACATCTTGCGAAAAACGGAAAAATGCGCTATATTAGAAGTGCAAACAAAAAGCTGCGGAATTTCACGCCTTCTTCCTCGTCCCCGTTGACAGGAGGGCGTTTTCTTATCCGGCCGCCCTTCTTTGGAACGCATAAACCGCCGCCGCTCCTCATAGAATGCGGTGAGGTGAGGCGGTTTGAACTGGAAGAGGCGGGAGTTGATGGAGTGGAAGCGGCCGCTGATTCGTCTGTTGTTCCTGGCGTTGTTTTTTTTCGCGGGCATTCTTTTGGGACAGGTTTTTTCCAGCCGGGTTCCCCCGGCCACCGGGGAGGAGCTGACCCGCTACCTGACGGATTATCTTCAGGTGGAGGAGGAGCTGACGCCGCAGGCGGCCCTGTCGGCGGCGGTGCTCTATTTCCGGTATCCGTTGGCGGCGTTCCTCCTGGGCTTTGCCTCCATCGGAGTTCTGCTGCTGCCCTTCGCCACGGGGGCCTTCGGCTTCTTCCTGTCCTTTTCCGTCAGTTGCTTCGCGGCGGCCTTCGGGGCCGACGGGGTGCTGCTGGCGCTGGCGGTTTTCGGCATCCGGTGCGCGGTGACGCTGCCTTGTTATTTCCTGCTGGCGGTCCCCTCGCTGGAGCGTTCGCTGGCCCTGGCCTCCCTGTCCCTTGGTGTGGGGCGCCCTCCGGTGAACTATGGCCGGGAGTGGTGGAGCCGTCTGGGCGTGGTCTTCGGTGCGCTGCTGGCAGGGATGTGCGCGGAGCTGATGCTGGCCCCCTGGTTGCTGCGGCAATTGCTGGAGCGGATACTGTAGTGAATGGAATTCCCGGGGAGGCCCCCGGACAAAGCGCGGAGCAACCCGCCGGAAGAGAGAGAAGGGATCGATACGGACGAAATTGCGCGTTATGGGGAATATCTGAGGGGAGAGAAGCACGCCTCCCAGAACACCATCACTTCCTATCTGCGGGATGTGACCCAGTTCTCCGAGTATCTGAAAAACAGGGGCGGCAGCTTGCAGGAGGCCTCCGGCGAGACGGTGCGGGATTATATGGACTGGATGATGAGCCGGGGGAAGTCCGCCGCCTCGGCGACGCGGTTCCTGGCGTCGGTAAAATCGTTTTATAACTTCCAGGTCCTCTCGGGAAAGATGGCGGCAAACCCCACCAAGGGCGTTTCCGCCGCCCGGGCGGAGCGGAAGTATCCGGAGATTCTGACCTCCCGGGAGGTGGAGCTGTTCCTGGAGCAGCCCCAGTGCGTGGACGCCAAGGGCTTCCGGGACCACGCCATGCTGGAGCTGCTTTACGCTACCGGAATCCGGGTCAGCGAGCTGACTACGCTGAACCTGGAGGACCTGAATCTGGCCGCCGGGTTCCTCCGCTGCGCCAGCAAGGGGAAGGAGCGGATCATCCCCCTCTACCGTACGGCGGTGAAGGCGCTTCAGGATTATGTGTGGCGGATTCGCCCCCAGCTGGTTCAGGACGAGGAGGAGACCGCCCTCTTTGTCAACATGAACGGCGAACGGATGAGCCGCCAGGGCTTTTGGAAGCTCATCAAATATTATCAGGGAAAGGCGGGCATCGAAAAGGAGATCACGCCCCACACGCTGCGGCACTCCTTCGCGGTGCACCTGCTGGAGAACGGCGCGGACCTCCGGTCCATTCAGGAGATGCTGGGGCACGCGGATATTTCTTCTACCCAGATATACACCCATGTGGTGAAGGGGCGTCTGAAGGATGTCTATCAAAAGGCCCACCCGAGGGCGTAACCGTGTTAGAAAGGCGCTGCCGGACCGGCGGCGCCTGTTTTTTAGGTAAGGGGACCCCTTTCCTCCGGAACTTCCGTTCTGCCGGAAGAACGGGGAAGTTCATGCTGTTTCCGTTGCAAGGAGTATGCACCATCGCTGCGGGGCCTGATCCCCTGATCAGGCCATTCCCTCAGGGTTTCCGCCTTTCTCCCAATGGTCCGTCCCCTCTGCAACCACCCTCCCCATGCGTCCTGTTCCTCAAAATCCGCACACTGCCCCGGTCCGCCTTCCGGGGGCTTGGCATTTCCAAGAACGCCTTCCGGCAGTCCGGCATTTTCGAAAGACAGGGCGGTCAGGGAACCGCCCCCTACGGTACCACCCCCTGAGAAAATGCGTGAGCGGATGTTCCCTCCGTGGATTTTGCTGTTGCGCATCCTGGTGAAATTTGCTATACTGACTGGGAATGCAGACCAAAGGGGGCGGCGTATGCGTATACTCGGCATCGACCCCGGCTTTGCCACCATCGGCTTCGGGCTGGTGGAGGCGGAGCGGGGACAGACCCGCATGAAAACTTACGGAGCCATCACCACCCCGGCGGGCCTTCCCCTGAGCCGGAGGCTCTACCAGATCGGAACCGACATGGAGGACCTGATCGGCCAGCTGCGGCCCGACGTCATCTCCATCGAGGAGCTGTTCTTCAACACCAACATCACCACCGGCATCACCGTGGCCCATGGCCGGGGCGTCCTGCTGTTCGCAGCTGAAAAGTGCGGCGTGCCCCTGTTCGAATACACCCCCTCGCAGGTCAAGCTGGCCGTCACCGGCTACGGCAAGGCGGAGAAGCGGCAGGTGATGGACATGACCCGGCGGCTCCTGAAGCTGCAAAAGGTCCCCCGGCCCGACGACGCCGCCGACGCTCTGGCGCTGGCCCTCTGCCATGCCCGGAGCGCCACGTCCCGTCTGCCCCGGGAGAACCGGGTCCCGGAGACGATATAAGAATCACGCGTGCCCCCGGTTCCGCCGGGGAACGCATAAGCGGGAGGCGCTATGTTTTACTATCTGGAGGGAACGGTGGCGGAGATTCTGCCCTACCTTGCGGTGATCGACTGCGGAGGCGTGGGCTATGCCTGCAAGACCACCAACCATACCCTGGCGGCTCTGAAAAAGGGCCAGCGCAAGAGGCTGTATACCTACCTGAACGTGGCAGAGAACGTCTTTGAGCTCTACGGCTTCGCCTCTCAGAGCGAGCTGAACAGTTTCCGGCTGCTCATCGGCGTCTCCGGCGTGGGGCCGAAGGCGGCCCTGGCGATTTTGTCCTCCGGCACGCCGGAGTCTCTGGCGATGGCCATTGTCACCGGGGATGAGAAGGCCCTGACGGCGGCTCCGGGGGTGGGGAAGAAGATCGCCCAGCGCATCATTCTGGAGCTGAAGGACAAAATGGCAAAGGAGTCCGCCGGAGGGCTGGATTTCTCGGGCGGCAAGGGCGCGCCCGCCCCGGCGCTTTTTGCCAGCAAGGCCGGGGAGGCCGCTCAGGCGCTGGCGGTGCTGGGCTATTCCAGCCAGGAAGTGGCCGCCGCGCTGAAGGGCCTGGATATGGAGCAGCCGCTGGAGGAAATCGTCCGGCAGGGCCTGAAGCGCATGGCAAAGCTCTGAGCCGCAGCATGCGTACAGCTTGTTCCCTTTACACAAATTCCGGGACTCTCCAAGGAACAATCCTAGGGGGAGGACTGCAGAGACGCGAGAAGCAAATTCACTTTACACCACACAAACTCATGAGCCGGGGGAGGAGAAGAAGGCATGATACTAACCAGACTGATCGCCTTTGGATTTCTGGGAAGCATCCTCGCCATGTCCCGGTTTTCCAGATACTGCCGCCTGCTGAACCGCTGGGATCTGGAGCCGGAGGAGGCGGAGCGCCTTCAGGCCAGGGCCCGGTGGTGGCTTACGGCGGCGGGTGTCCTTCTGAGCACGGCGGCACTCTCCATTGTCCTTCTTGCCATCATCAGCTATTTTCCCGGGAAAAGGATGTGAGCGTTTGAGTATCGACTTCGGAAACGATATTTATGAGGAACCGATTGTAGCCAAGACCTTCCTTCAGGAGGATGTTCAGGAGGGGTCCCTCCGGCCCAAATCCCTGCGGGACTACACCGGTCAGGAGAAGGTGAAGGAAAACCTCTCCGTCTTCATCGAGGCCGCCCGGAAGCGGGAGGAGTCTCTGGACCACGTGCTGCTCCACGGCCCCCCGGGCCTGGGCAAGACCACGCTGGCGGGCATCATCGCCCAGGAGATGGGGGTGAACATCCGCATCACCTCCGGTCCCGCCATTGAGAAGCCGGGCGACCTTGCGGCGCTGCTGACGAACCTCAGCGAGGGGGACATCCTGTTTGTGGATGAAATCCACCGCCTGAACCGCTCCGTGGAAGAAATCCTCTATCCCGCCATGGAGGACTACGTTCTGGACATCATCGTGGGAAAGGGCCCCTCCGCCAACTCCATCCGGCTGGACCTGCCCCGGTTCACGCTGATCGGGGCCACCACCCGGGCGGGCCAGCTGTCCGCGCCGCTGCGGGACCGGTTCGGCGTGACGCTGCGGCTGGAGCTCTACACGCCGGAGGAGCTGGCCCGCATCGTCACCCGGTCCGCCGGGATATTGAATGTGGACATCGTGGCGGAGGGCGCCTATGAGATCGCCCGGCGGTCCCGGGGCACACCCCGCATCGCCAACCGGATGCTCCGCCGGGTCCGGGACTTCGCCCAGGTCCGGGCCGGGGGCGTCATCACCAAGGAGGTGGCGGATCAGGCCCTGTGCGCCCTGGAGATCGACTACCTGGGCCTGGACCCGGTGGACCGGCGGATGATGGAGGCCATCATCGACAACTACAGCGGCGGCCCCGTGGGCCTGGAGACGCTGGCGGCCACCATTGGCGAGGAGGCGGTGACGCTGGAGGATGTCTATGAGCCCTATCTGATGCAGCTGGGTTTTCTGACCCGGACCCCCCGGGGGCGTTGCGTGACGCGGAAGGCGTACCAGCATCTGGGCAAGGTCGTTCCGGGCGGAGAGGGAATGGATCAGCTGACCCTGTAACGCGGAAGGAGAGAGCGGGGATGGAATATCTGGCCTCCGTCCGCCTCCGGCGGGAGCTGCCGGAGGGGAGCTGGCTCCGGCGTCTGGGGCCGGTATCCTATTTAATAGAGGGCGGCGTCCTGGAATTTGACCGGCCCGTCACCTTTCTGGTGGGGGAGAACGGGACGGGGAAGTCCACCCTGCTGGAGGGCATCGCCGTGGCCTGCGGCTTCAA
This sequence comes from Oscillospiraceae bacterium 38-13, assembly GCA_041223955.1. Lineage (GTDB taxonomy): Bacteria > Bacillota > Clostridia > Oscillospirales > Oscillospiraceae > Oscillibacter. The sequence continues at coordinate 10,270 of JBCLRG010000003.1, forward strand.
CCCTGAGGGCGGCACCCGGAATTTCAGCTTTTCCACCCGGGCCACCCATTCGGAGCTGGGGGAGTACCTAACTCCGGCCCGGAAGCGGTATCCAAGGGACGGGTTTTTCCTCCGGGCGGAGAGCTTTTACAATGTGGCCACCAACATTGACGAGATGGACGAAGTTTCCTCCTGGAGCCCCCGGGTGATCGACAGCTACGGCGGCGTGTCTCTGCACTGCCAGTCCCATGGGGAGAGTTTTCTGGCGCTGGTTCAGAACCGCTTTGGCGGGGAGGGGCTGTATGTGCTGGACGAGCCGGAGGCGGCCCTTTCGCCCTCGCGCCTCCTGACGCTGATGGGGGAGATGGACGCGCTGGTGAAGGCGGATTCCCAGTTCATTGTGGCGACGCATTCCCCGATTCTGATGGCGTTTCCCGGAGCCCGGATTTACGAGTTGAGCGGGGAGGGCATCCAGGCGGTGGAGTACCGGGAGACGGAGCACTACCAATTGACCAAGCGCTTTTTGGACGACCCGGAGCGGATGCTGCGGTATTTACTGGAGGAATAAGGGGTGTGCATATGCTGGAGACCTGTACCGCTTTCATAGAAACGGATCTTCATGATATCTGGATGCTGCTGGCTCAGAAGGATTTTAAAGAGGCATACCGGCGTTACGCCCCGGTGTGGGAAGATATGCTGTTTATCCGCGAAGAGGCGGAATGGCTGGAGTTTCTGGAGCGGGAGGGCCCGGAACTGGAAGAAGCCCCTCTGCGGCTGCATCTGGCGGCGTGGTCGGGCTGCTGTCTGGAAATTGGCTGCTGCGAGGGGGACGTGACTGGGAAGCTGCTGGATTTTCTCCGGGAGGACCTGCCGGAGAAGCTTTTTGAAAGGCTCGTGCCGTCTCCGGTTAACGTGGACATTGATGGGCCGAACGGGGAATTGGAGTCCCAGCTGAAGCCTTGGCGGGAGCAGCTGGAGCCCTGGGGCTGCAAGCTGAAGGTGTTTTTTGACGACACCTACTGCGCGGGACTCTATTTTCTGTTTTTGGACGCGCCGAAGGAGTGGTGAAGGGCTTGGAAAATTTCTTTTTCTGGCTCTTTACGCTGGCGTACTCCCTGCTGATTCCCGGGAGCATGCTGCTTCTGGGCCGGAGATTCGCGAAAAACCCGCCGGGGGAGATCAACGGCGCCTTTGGCTATCGCACCGCCCGCTCCATGCGGAACCGGCAGACCTGGGAGTTTGCCCATGCCTACAGCGGGCGCTTCTGGGTCCGGGTGGGGCGGCCCGTGCTGGCGGTCTCTCTTCTGTGGATGGCCCTGCTGTTTGGAAAGGACGTTGGCACGGTTGGACGGTTCGGCGTGATTTTAACAGGTTTGCAAATGGTCCCCTTCCTGGCGGTGATTCCCGCCACGGAGCGGGCCTTGAAACGGGAATTTGACGATTTTGGAAGAAAGAGGTAATCAAGAATGGGTAAACTGTTTGGCACCGACGGCATCCGCGGCATCGTGGGGGAGAACCTGACGGCGGACCTGGCTTTCCGGGTGGGGCAGGCCGTGGGAACGGTTCTGATGGAGGAGAAAAACGGGGCCCGGCCCACGGTGGTTCTGGGGAAGGACACCCGCATCTCCTCCGACCTGCTGGAGGCGGCGCTGGTGGCGGGGCTCTGCTCCGTGGGCAGCGACGTGAAGCCCGTGGGGGACATTCCCACCCCCGCCGTGGCCTATCTCACCCGGCAGGAGAAGGCGGACGCGGGCATCGTGGTCTCCGCCTCCCACAATCCCTATGAGCACAACGGCATCAAGGTCTTCAACGGGCAGGGCTATAAATTCCCCGACGCGCTGGAAGAGCGGGTGGAGGAAAAGATTCTCTCCGGCCGGCCCATGGCCCTCAAGACCCGGGGGGAGCTGGGCCGCCGCCATCACGGCATGAAGCGCCTCCGGGAGGACTACATCGCCTTCGCCGTCTCCACCATTGAGTCGGACCTGGCGGGCCTGCGGATTCTGGCGGACTGCGCCAACGGCGCGGCCAGCGCCACGGCTCCGGAGCTCTTTGGCCGCTTCCGGGCCCACACGGATTTCCTCCACCGGGACCCGGACGGGGTGAACATCAACAGCGGCTGCGGCTCCACCCATATGGAGGACCTGGCGGCACAGGTGGTACAGGGGGGCTATGACATCGGCGTGGCCTTTGACGGCGACGCGGACCGCTGCCTCCTGGTGGACGAGACCGGCGGCGTCATCGACGGAGACAAGGTCATGGCCGTCTGCGCACTGGACATGAAGAACCGGGGCCTCCTCCGGGGGAACGCCATCGTGGCCACGGTGATGAGCAACCTGGGGCTCCATGAGTTCTGCCGGAATCACGGCATCGACCTGGTCTGCACCGCCGTGGGGGACCGGAACGTGCTGGAGGAAATGCTCCGCCAGGACTACCGCATCGGCGGCGAGCAGTCCGGGCACACCATCTTCACCGCCCTGGAGACCACTGGCGACGGACAGGTGACGGCCCTCCAGTTTTTGCAGGTTCTGGCCCGGTCGGGGAAGAAGGCGTCGGAGCTGGCCTCCGTCTGCGCTGCGTATCCCCAGGTGCTGATCAACGTGGAGGTGCCCCACAGCGGCGGGGTGAAGGAGAAGATCATGGCCTCTCCGGAGCTGGAAGAAGCGGTCAAGCAGCAGGAGGCCGCCCTGAAGGGAGAGGGCCGGGTGCTGGTCCGCGCCTCGGGGACAGAGGCCCTGATCCGGGTGATGGTGGAGGCCAAAACGGCCGAAATTGCTCATAATACGGCCGATTGTCTGGTTAGTCTTATAAAATCACTAAAATTTTAAGAGGTATTTCCTGTTTTTTTGATAATTTGCTTGACATTTTCCTTGACAGATGGGTATAATACAGTATGCGCAATACTTATGAGAACGATGTGTCGGAGTTGGAGCGGCAGCCGGATGAGGCGCTGTGCCTTCTGGCCGCCGGGGGGAATCGTCTGGCGGAGGAGGCCCTTGTCACCCGGTATAACCGCTTGGTCCGCACTTGCGCCCGCCCCTTTTTCCTGGCGGGCGGCGACAGCGAAGATCTCACGCAGGAGGGCATGGTGGGCCTGATTACCGCCGTTCGGGAATACGACGCCGGGAAAGAGGCGTCCTTCCGCACCTTCGCGGAGATCTGCATCCGCAGCCGCCTGTATTCTGTGCTCCGCGCCTCGGCGCGGGATAAGCAGCAGCCGCTCAACCAGTCGCTATCCCTTGACGATTCCCATTTTGACAGCAATCCCCTCACCTCTGGGACCAGTAATTTGGCGCAGCGTAATCCCGAAGATTTCCTGATCGACAGGGAACACACGGCAGCCCTCTTATCCGGTGTCCGGAAACAGTTGTCCGAATTTGAAGCGAAGATTTTGGGGTTCTATTTGGACGGTCTTTCTTGCAGGGAAATTGCCAAAGCGGTGAATAAGCCCCCAAAATCCGTGGACAACGCCGTGCAGCGCATTCGACGCAAGGTGGCGCGGCAATTACTTTCCGGCGATCTCAGCAAACGCTGAACGCAATATAATTTTCTTTTCAAAGAGAGGGTAAAATCATGTACGAAGACAAGACCTTAGTGTGCAAAGAGTGTGGTCAGGAGTTCGTGTTCACCGCCGGTGAGCAGGAGTTCTACGCGGAGCGCGGCTTCCAGAACGAGCCCCAGCGCTGCAAGACCTGCCGCGATGCCCGCAAGAACGCCGCCCGCGGTCCCCGGGAGTATTTCACCGCTGTGTGCGCCGCCTGCGGCGGTGAGGCCCGCGTGCCCTTCGAGCCCCGCTCTGACCGCCCGGTCTATTGCAGCGAGTGCTTCGCCAAGATGCGGGAGCAGCAGAGATAAATCGCTTTTGTCTCTTGCGGCAAAGTGATGGAAAGCAGCCCCATGCGGAAGCGTGGGGCTGTTTTTGCGCCGCGAGCCGGAAGGGATGAATCCGGAAAAGGGAGGAAATTGGCGGTGAGCCTGTTTGACAAATTCACGAAGAAGAAGCGGGACGCCGGAATACGGCTTGCGCACTCGTCCCACGTGGCGGAGGAGGTCTTTTACGGGGACGGTGCGTTCCGGACCTCCTTCCGGGTGAACGACGCCTTTCGCCCGGCCAAATCCCACGCCGGGGAGGTGGAGATGCTCCACACCTACGCGCCCCATGAGGAGTTTGGAACGGAAGGCGCGTATCCCTATCTTGCGCTTCAGTGTGACGATGGGGTATACGGCGCCGTGGAGGCCTTTCGGGAGACGGGAGAGATTCCGGGGGCGCTGGAGCTTGCGCCCCTGTCCGGGACCTTTTGCTTCAGGGCGAAAATCGAATACTATGGCAGGCTGATGTACTTCTACGGAATGGACCGCTGCCGGGGAGAGGCGGAGATTCAGGGACTCTGCCTGGTCTACCCCAAGGCCCTTGGGGGAACGGAGGACGAGAGAAAGCTGGCGGCCGTGCTGGACGAGGCGGCGGAGAGCTTCCGGGAGGAGAGAGAGGCGTAACGCCGTCCTTTCGGCTTTTGTGGGATTTTCTATTGAATTCGGGCAAATAATAGAGTATAATGACTGGACGATGGCCGTCCCATGGAAACCGGTTCCAGGGAACGGCCCAACGCCGAAACCTATTTCAATACGGAGGAATCCAGAAATGATCGAGATCACAAAAGACACCATCATCGGCGATATCCTGGACATCGCCCCCCATACCGCCCCCATCTTCCTGTCCATCGGCATGCACTGCCTGGGCTGCCCCTCTTCCCGGGGGGAGACCGTGGAGGAGGCCTGCATGGTCCACGGCATCGATGTGGAGAAGCTGCTGGCCCTGGTCAACGAAGAGGCCAACAAGAAGGCGGAGTAACACCGGCTTGCGGAATTTGGAACTGACGCCTCGCCTCCGGCTCCTGGCGGACTGGGTGCCCCCCGGCGCGCGGCTGGCGGACATCGGCACGGACCATGCCTATCTGCCCGTGTGGCTCCGGCTCCACGGGCGGGCGGCTTCCGCAATTGCCTGCGACCTCCGGGAGGGCCCCCTGGCCCGGGCCCGGGAGACCGGCCGGACCTACGGCGCGGACGGCATCGACTTCCGGCTGGGCGACGGCCTGGCGGTGGTGGGGCCGGAAGAGGCGGACACCATCGTCATCGCCGGAATGGGCGGGGAGAACATCGCCGCCATTCTGGCCCGGGCTCCCTGGACCGCCGGGGGAAAGCACACCCTGCTCCTCCAGCCCCAGACCCGGGCGGAGATCCTCCGGGCCTTTCTGGCGGACCACGGCTACGCCATCCGCCGGGAGGCGCTGGCGGAGGACCGGGGCACCCTCTACCCGGTGATGGAGGCCGGAGGAGGGGAGATGTCCCTGTCCTTGGGGCAGCTCTACGGCGGAGCGGCCCTGCTTCAGGACCCCCTGGGGGAGCGGTACATCATCGAGAAAATCATCCGGCTGCAAATCGCCATAGCGGGGACCAGCCGGTCCGGCGTAGGCCGGGAAAAAGGGGACGGACTGCGGGACATTGTCACCGCGCTGCTGTCCATGAGAGAGGAGTGGCGGCGTGCCAAGAGTCGGCGAAATTGAAGCGGCGCTGTATAAAATCGCGCCCCGGGAGTGCGCCATGGATTGGGACAACGTGGGCCTGCTGGTGGGCAAGCCGGGCCGCGAGGTGCGGAAAATCCTGGTCTCCCTGGACATCACGGGAGCTGTGATAGAGGAGGCCAACCGCTGGGGCGCGGACCTGATCGTGGCCCACCACCCCGTGATTTTCCACGGGCAGAAGCGCCTGACGGATCAGGACGTCACCGGCCGGATTCTGCTCCCGCTGATCGAGTCCAACCTTTCCGCCATCTGCATGCACACAAACCTGGACATCGCGGAGGGCGGCGTGAACGACACCCTGGCGGAACGGCTGTCCCTGCGGGACGTCTTCCGGCTGGAGAATCCCGGCGTGGTCCGGGTGGGCGTTCTGGACGCACCCATGTCCCTGCCGGACTTCGTCCGCCACGTGTGCCGGAGACTGGAGTGCAACGGCGTGCGCTACGCGGACGCGGGCCGCCGGGTGCACCGGGTGGGTGTGGGCGGCGGCGCCTGCGGCGAGTTTCAGGACGCCGCCATCGCGGCGGGCTGCGACACCTACGTGACGGCGGACTTGAGCTATCACCAGTTTGTGGACGCCGGGGCCAAGGGCGTCAACCTCATTGACGCGGGGCACTTTCCCACGGAGGACCCGGTCTGTCAGGAGATTATCGCCTACCTGCGGGCCCAGTTCCCCCAGGTGGCCATTCAAAAATCGGCGGTCCATCGGGAGGCCGTTCAATATTACGTGGAAGGAGTTTAACTGCCATGTCCGGACATTCTAAATGGCATAATATTCAGAAGACCAAGGGCGCGGCGGACGCCAAGCGCTCCGCGGCCTTCACCAAAATCGCCCGGGAGATTATCGTCGCCGTGAAGGAGGGCGGTTCCGGCGACCCCAACAACAACTCCCGGCTGGCCACGGTCATCGCCAAGGCCAAGGCCGTGAACATGCCCAACGACAACATCAAGCGCACCATCGACAAGGCCCTGGGCGCGGGGAATACCGACAGCTTCGAGGCTGTCACCTACGAGGGCTACGGCCCGGGCGGCGTGGCCGTGATCGTGGACGCCCTCACCGACAACCGCCAGCGCACCGCGCCGGAGGTCCGTCACGCCTTCGACAAGTGCAACGGCAACCTGGGCGCCATCGGCTGTGTCAGCTGGTCCTTCGACCGGAAGGGCGTCATTGTCATTGACAACGAGGACGGCGAGCTGGACGAGGAGACCGTCATGATGGACGCCCTGGACGCCGGAGCCGCCGACTTCGAGGCCGACGGCCCCGCACTGGAGATCACCTGCGACCCCGACGCCTTCAACGATGTGGTGAAGGCCCTGGAGGAGAAGGGGTACAGCTTCGTCAACGCCGAGGTGGAGATGGTGCCGCAGAATTACATTACCCTCAGCGGCGAGGGCGACGTGAAGAACATGCAGAAGCTCATCGACATGCTGGAGGACAGCGACGATGTGCAGAACGTGTGGCACAACTGGGACAACGATTGACCATGACAGGCGGGACGGTCCGGAGAGGGCGGTCCCGCCGTTTCTCGTCTCTAATATTCAACAAAACCAAGATTTTGTGCAATTAAAAATTTTTCCCATCCCGTGAGATGATTTCCTCCTCCGCCGGGTATTCCTGTCGAAAGGCCTTTCAAGGAGAGTTGCTTATGCTGACAGAACAACAATTCACGGACGCCGCAGAGCGGTACCTGGACATGGTGTACCGGATTGCCCTGAACTGGTTTCGAAATCCCGCCGACGCGGAGGATGCGGCCCAAAACGCCATGCTGCGCCTCTGGCGGACGGACACGGACTTTCAGGGGGAGGACCATCTGCGCCACTGGCTGGTCCGGGTGGCCCTCAACGAGTGTAAGCGGATGAGCGCCCACCCCTGGCGCAAGCGCACGGTGCCCCTGTCGGAGTGTCCGGAGCCGGTGTTCTCCGACCCGTCCCGGCAGACGCTCTATCAGGAGGTCATGGAGCTCCCCGCCAAGTACCGCGTTCCCCTGTACCTCTATTATTACGAGGGCTACAAGGTGGAAGAGGTGGGGGAGCTGCTGGGCCTGAACGCGTCCACAGTCCAGACCCGTCTGGCCCGGGCCCGGGCGAAGCTGAAAATTCAATTATTAGAGGAGGTGTGAGCCTTGAAAGCATCGTATCGGGAAATGTTTGACGAGGTCCGCGCCTCCGAGAGACTGAACGAGGAGGTCATGAATATGACAAAGCAGGAGAGGACCCAGGTCGTCAAAAAGGTATCCGTATCCTTCATCATCGCGGCGGCGCTGGCCGTCCTTCTGGCCGGGACGGCCCTGGCGGCGGCCATTGGCATCCCGCAGACCTTACAGGAGTGGTTTGGCCAGCAATGGACGGAGGCCGGAGGTGGGGAGAAAATGCCCAAGGAACAGGCGGAGGTCATCAAGAGCCTGGTCCAGCCGGTAGGCGTTACAGCGATCACAAACGGCGTCAGCGTCACCCTGGATTCCGTCACCCCCGGAGAGGGCAGTGTTTGCCTGATGCTCAAGGTAAAGGGGGAGCGCCTGTCCGGCAAATGGGATTTTATGCGCACGAAAATAACGGGCGGGCCGATGGAGAAAATGGCGGAAGGCCCCATAGGGTTTTCTTCCCATTGGAAAGACTTGGGTACTACGGAGGACGGGACGCAGGTGTTCCTATATTGGTTCGACGCGCCCAAGGGCGTCAATTTCCTGGAAGGCGGCGAAATGGAGCTGCGGCTTCAGGACATTGAGCTGCGGGATGAGAATCCTGTCCCGCCGGGCACCTATCCCGAGGGAATTATGGTGTCTGCCGATTTGGAAGGAACATGGATTCTGCCCTTTGCGCTGGAACCCTTGACGGACCAGCCGGCCTTGACGGCGAAAAGTGCCTGTGTGCCCTGTACAAAATGGGAGTGGGGAGAGAACTTCAGCAATGAGACGACCACTGAAATAACAATTGATATCCAGGATATCCGAGTGACCTCCATTGGCTACAGCTATCTCCTGCCCAAAGAGCTTGTAGAATTCTGTGAAAACTGCGATTATGACCGGAAATTGCCGGTATTGAATCTTAAAGGTGGTATGGCCATCGAGGGCCTTGACTCCGGGCACGACTCCAGTGACCCGCAGATAAAAGGCTCCTGGGACTTTCCTGTAGACCTTTCCAAGGTGGAGTCCATTCAGTTCGGCGATGTGGTGGTCCCGCTGAAACAAGCGAAAAAGTGAACAGTTCAAAAGGAAGCGCCTGTCGTCAGACAGGCGCTTCCTTTTGCAGTTGGGCAGAGGGGCGCAGTCACTGTGTCACATCTCCCGCTGATAACGCACTACCAGATAAACCTCCAGCAGGCTTTTGGAAACAAAGGTCACAATTGCCGCCAAAGTTACCCAAAACGGCGCGTCAAACCCGATGGACACCCACGCCGCCGCCATGACGCCCCATTGCAGGACGTCCCCGGACAGGGCCTTGGCCCGGCGGCGAATCGCCACGTTCCGCTCGTCGTTGACTTCGATCTCCTTTCTCCGGGCCTGGGCCGGATCCTTTGTGTCCAAGCGCAGCATCAAAAGCTGCGTCAGCCCGATGGCCGCCATGCCGCTGCCGGAGCCCATCAGCACGCCGCCCAGGCTGTTTGGAATTGCCTCCCACAATATCAGCGACGCCGCGCACAGGCACAGCCCTGTGACGATAAACGCGATATACAGTGTCTTTTTCCCCTTCATGACGGTTCCTCCTCATAAATAAAAATCTCCTCAATGGGCACGCCAAAGTACCGGGACAGCTTAAACGCCAGCAGGATGGACGGGTTATACCGCCCGTTCTCCAAAGACCCGATGGTCTGGCGGGAGACCTCCAGCGCCTCCGCCAGCTCCTCCTGCCGGAGCCCCCGGGCCTTCCGCAGCTCCTCCAGCCGGTTTTTCATGTACGAACCTCCTTCCGGACATTATGGAAAGTGCGCTTTCCATTATCAACATACCACGTCCCTTACAAAATGTCAAGCGCGCTTTCCATAAAACTTTTTTTGGACAAACCGTGCATACGGCGGGACGGGCCCTCATAGAGTGTAGCAACCAAAGAAAGGGGGAATCTCCCTTGCAAAAAAACGAACTCGCCGCCCGCTATGAACAGGCCGCCGCCATCCTGCCGAACCGCCTCCGAAAGGCGGCGCTGACCCTCTCCGACGGAGAGAAGGCCGGGGCGGAAGAACTGCGCCTCCGGGCGGGACAGCCTCTGACGGTGCTGCTGCCCGAGGGGGAGCTGCCGCTGGACGTCCTGGTGGAGCCGGAAGAACTGGAAACCCTGTGCGATATCGCAACGGAGTTCTCCCGCTACGCCGCGTCGGAGACCATCCGGGAGGGCTATCTGCCCGTCCGGGGAGGCTTCCGGGTGGGGCTCTGCGGCACGGCGGTGATGAAGGACGGCGTCAACACCAACCTGAAAAACCTCTCCTCAGCCGTCATCCGCATCGCCCGGGAACGGAAGGGCGCCGCCGCCGAGCTGGCCCCAAAGCTCTTCCTAAACGGCGGCTTCGCCAGCACCCTGCTCCTCTCGCCGCCGGGCGGGGGAAAAACGACGCTGCTGCGGGACCTGGTCCGCTGCCTGTCCAGCGGCGGGCCCCATTACCCCCCTCAGCGGGTTTCCCTCATCGACGAGCGGGGAGAGGTGGCGGTGATGCACCGGGGGGCGGCCCAGATGGACGTGGGGCCCCACACCGACGTGCTGGACGCCTGTCCCAAGGCACTGGGAATTCCCATTGTCCTCCGGGCCATGAATCCCCAGATCATTGCCGTGGACGAGATCACCGTCCGAGAGGACCTGACCGCCATCTCCATGGCGGCGGGGTGCGGCGTGGGCCTGCTGGCGACGATTCACGCCGCCGGGACGGCGGAGCTGCTGCAAAAGCCCCTCTACCGCCAGCTGCTGGAATACCAGGTGTTCCGCCTGGCCGTGCGGATTGTGCGGAACGAAACCGGCCGGTCCTACGTTCTGGAGGAGCTGCCATGCTGAAGCTGCTGGGAAGCCTCCTGATCGCGGGAGGCGGAGGAATGGCGTGGTATCTCCAGTGGGGAGAGCGCCGCCGGAAGCGGGACGCGCTGTCCGGCCTTCAGGCGGCCTTCCGCCGGATGGGGGAGGAGGTGCGCATGTCCCGCACGCCCCTTCCGGTCCTGCTGAGAACGCTGGCGGCGGACTGCGGACCGCCGGTTTCCGCCTTTTTCGCCGCTGCCGCCGGAGCCGCCGGAGCGGGGGAAAACCTCCCTCAGGTCTGGCGGGAAGAGGCGGAGGCCCTTCCCCTGAGCCCGAGGGACCGGGCGGTGGTCGCGGCCCTGGCAAACAGCCTGCAAGGCGATGAGGAGAATATATATAAAGGAATTTCACATGTCATACATACGTTGGAGAAAAGCGCCTCGGAGGCGGAGCGGAAGCGTCCGGAGGAGGAAAAGCGGGCTGCGGCGCTGTGGTTTTCCGCCTCCGCGCTGCTGGTGATTTTATTCCTGTAATCCCGCAGGCTGGGGAGGCGCAATTTTATGGGGGAGACCGAGGTACGAAAGCATGGATGTGGATTTGATTTTCAAAATCGCCGCCATTGGCATCCTGGTGGCGGTGCTGAACCAGCTGCTGGTCCGCTCCGGCCGGGAGGAGCAGGCCATGATGACGACGCTGGCGGGGCTGGTGGTGGTGCTGATGATCATGGTGCAGGAGATCAGCGAGCTCTTCAACCTGATCAAGACCCTGTTTAACTTCTAGGGATGGAACTGTCTGTTCAGGCGGCGGCGCTGTGCGTCGTCGCGGCGCTGCTGGCGCTGGTGGTCCGGCGGGGAAACCCGGAGACCGCCCTCCTGCTGACCCTGGGGGCCACGACGGCGGTGCTGCTGTCCCTGGCGGGGAGCCTGGAGACCCTGGCGGACTTCCTGGGGAGCCTGGTGGAGGAGAGCGGCCTGTCCCGGGAGCTGTTCATCCCCCTGTACAAAACCGTGGGGATCGCCCTGGTGGTGAAAATCGGCGGCAGCCTCTGCCGGGACGCGGGGGAGTCGGCCCTCTCCGCCGTGGTGGAGACGGCGGGAGCGGTGTGCGCCCTGCTCACGGCGCTGCCGCTGCTGCGGGCGGTGCTGTCGCTTTTACTGGAGCTGATGCGATGAGATATTGGGTTTGCGTATTGTTCGCGCTTCTGGTCCTGACGGCGGACACCCGGGCGGCGGAGCTGCCCCGGGACCTGACGGACGCCCTCCCCGAGGCGGCGGAGGACCTGCTGGAGGGCGGGGACTTCTCCGGGCCCGGCGGGCTGGTTCAGGGGCTGGGGCGGCTGGCGGACCGGATGGCCGGTGAGGTCCGGGCCATACTGCGGCAGCGCCTCCGGGGGGCGGCGTCCATTTTGCTGGTGGCGGTGGCCTGCGGCGCGGTGGATGGCTTCGCCCAGGGAACCGGGGAGGGGAAGGCAGCGGTGTTCCTCCCCATGGTGGGGGCGCTGGCGGTTACGATGCTGACGGCGGGAAGCCTGGAGGACCTGATCGGCCTGGGCGTGGAGACCATCGGCGAGCTGACTCGCTTTTCCAAGGCGCTGCTGCCCACGCTGGCGGCGGCCACAGCTGCGGCCGGGGCGGTGTCCACGGCTACGTTCCATCAGGTGACGACGGTTTTCCTGGTGGACCTGCTGCTGAACCTCATCGACGGGCTGCTGATTCCCCTGGTCTACCTGTACATCGGGGCCCTGACCGCCGGGGCCTGTCTCCCGGAGAACCGGCTGGGGGCCATCGCCGGGGGCCTAAAGAAGCTGGTGACCTGGATTCTCACCACGTCCCTTCTGCTGTTCACGGTGTACCTCTCCGCCGTGCGGGTAGTGGCGGGGGCGGCGGACGGAGCCACGGTAAAGGTGGCCAAGGCCGCCATTTCCGGCGCGGTACCGGTGGTGGGGGGCATCATCGCCGAGGCGGCGGAAACCGTCCTGGCCGGGGCGGGGATGCTGAAGAACACCATCGGCGTCTTTGGAATGCTGGCGATTCTGGCGGCCTGCGCCTTTCCCTTTTTGCAGCTGGGGGTGCAATATCTGCTGTACAAGCTGTCGGCCTTTCTGGCGGCGGCGGTGGGGGCGCCGGGGCTCTGCAAGCTCATTGACGGCTTGGGCGGGGCCTTTGGCCTGGTGCTGGGCATGACCGGGAGCTGCGCGCTGCTGCTGCTGGTGTCGGTGCTGTCCTCCGTGGCGGCGGTGACGCCATGATCGGCGCGGTGCGGAGCTGGATCACCTCCATCGCGGCGGTGACGTTGATTCTGACGGTGGTCCAGACCCTGGTCCCGGAGGGGACCCTCCGGAAGATCACCGGCTTCACCGGGGGACTCCTGCTGCTGGCGGCGCTGCTCCAGCCGGTGCTGCGGACGGACCTGGGCCGGCTGCGGCTGGACCTCTCGGATTACAGCCGCAGCATTCAGGAGCGGACGGAGGAGCTGGAGTCCGCTGGAAAAGAAGAGCTGGCGGCAATCATAGCCGGGCGGACCGCGGCATATATATCGGACAAAGCGGACGCGCTGGGGGTTCCGGTAACGGTCCGGGTGGAGACGGAGGGGACGCCCCTCCCGGCCTCGGCGGAGCTGACGGGCCCGTATTCCCGGGAGCTGGCGGAGTATATAGCGCGGGAGCTGGGGATTCCGGAGGAGAGGCAGGTTTGGCATGAAGGAAACAACTAAAGGAGCGCGAAAGATATGGGACCGATACAAATACGCAGCGCTGGTGGCGCTGGCCGGTGCGGGACTGCTGCTCTGGCCGGTTCTGGAGCCGCCGGAGGAGAACCGGCAGGAGGCCGTAACCCTTCAGGAATCTCCGGATATCCGGAGGGAGATGGAGGAAATTCTGGGAGCCATGGACGGCGTGGGGCAGGTAAAGGTGATGCTGACGGTGGACTCCGACGGAGAGCGGCAGCTGGCCCAGGACACCGTCCTGAGCTACAGCGGCGAGACCGCCGCGCCGGAGGACTATTCCCGGAAATCCGAGACCGTCTTGCTGGATGGCTCCGGCGGGGACGAGACCGTGGTGGTGAAGCGGACCTATCCCACGTACCGGGGGGCGCTGGTGGTCTGTCAGGGCGGCGGGAGCGCGGAGGTGCGTCTGGCGGTGACCCAGGCGGTGTCCGCTCTTACCGGCTTGCCCATGGACCGCGTCACGGTGGCAAAATGGCAGTAATTATTTGGAGGAGGAAGGAACCTATGAGCGCGAGATGGAAACGAAATGCGGTAGTGGCGGTGATGGCGGTGCTGGTCTGCTCGGCGGTGGCGCTGAACTGGCTGTACACCGGGCAGGAGGTGGAACAGGCCTCGGGGAAGCTGCTGGGAGAGGCGGCGCTGGTCTCCGGGACGCCCGGAACGGAAAAGGAGACGCCGGAGTCCGGGGAGGCCCCGGCGGAGGACGCTGCGGCTCCCCAGGACGAGGGGGCGGTGTATACGGGCTCGGACTACTTTGCCTCCGCCCGGCTGACCCGGCAGCAGGCGCGGGACAACGCCCTCTCCCTTTTACAGGAGGCGGCGGAGCAGGAGAACGCGGACCAGACCGTGGCGAACGAGGCCTCCGAGGGCATTCAGGTCCTGGCGTCCTACACGCTGAAGGAGGCCCAGATCGAAAACCTCGTCACCGCCAAGGGCTATACGGACTGCGTGGCCTTTATGGGGGATGAGAGCGTCAGCGTCGTGGTGTCCACCAAGAGCGGGGAGCTGACGGCGGAGGATGTGGCGAAAATCACCGACATCACCATGACGGAGACCGGGTTCCCGGCGGGGAACATCAAGATTATGGCGGCAAATTAGTGGTTGTAATTTCCGGCGGGGTATGATACAATAATGCAGCATGATTTCCGCGCAAATCCCCGCCGTGGAATGGCGTCCATTTCACGAAGGAATGAATAAGGAGAGGTACAGCATGGCCGACAGTAAGGAATATATGACCCTGCCGGAGGAAAACGGCAGCATCAACATCTCGGAGGAGGTCATCGCCGCCATCGCCGTGGGCGCGGTCCGGGAGGTGGAGGGCGTCTCCGGCATGATGACCAACCTGGGCAGCAGCGTCACCGATCTGGTGAGCAACCGGAAAAACGCCCAGAAGGGCGTCCGGGGCGTGAAGATCGACATGACCGGCGCGGCGCTGGTTCTGGACCTGTATCTGACCGTTCAGTACGGCCACCCCATTCCCGAGGTGGCGGGGAACGCCCAAAAGAGCGTGGCCTCCGCCGTGGAGGCCATGACCGGATGCGCCGTGGAGGCGGTGAACATCCACGTGGGCGGCGTGACGCTGAACTGAGCGCGCCGGAACTACAGATAAAGGACGAAAGACTATGGTACGGAACACCGCCCGGGAGATTGCCATCCATCTCTCCTATGAACTGAGCTTCACCGACAAAACCGCGGACGCGCTGCTGAGCCAGCGGCTGACGGCGGAATCCTTCGCCGCCCTGGCGGAGGAGGACGCGGTATACGCCGAGGCCCCCAACGCCAAGCAGGCGGACTATATCCGCCGCCTGGTCCGGGGGGTGCGGGAGCACGGCGCGGAGCTGGACGGCTATATTGAGAAGTACGCCAGAGGCTGGAAGTTCTCCCGCATCCCGCTGGTGGCCTCCGCCATCATGCGGGTGGCTATGTACGAGGTGCTGTACATGCCGGACGTACCCAACGCCGCCGCCATCAACGAGGCGGTGGAGATCGCCAAGAAGTACGAAACGCCGGAGACGGTGAAATTCATCAACGGCATCCTGGGCAGCTTCTCCCGGCAGGAGCTCTCCGAATAAAAAACAGCAGAGCGGGCATGGGGCCTTGTCCATGTCCGGCTCTGCTTTTTCCCGTTGCCCCGTCAGGTGCCCCGGGAGGCTGTCAGCCCCGCCCCGGTCTTAAGACCCAGGGAGAAGGCGCGGATGGCTGTCAGCTCCAGGCACTTCTCCATGGAGGGCCGGACGGCGGGCGGCAGGGTGTTTCCCACCAGGTCGAAGTGGAAGTCGTAATCCCCCTTCTCCTGGGCGTCGATCTGGGGCCGGATGTAGTTGGCATGGAGCCAGAGCATAAAGTCGGACATATGGACCACCTTTCTAGAAATACAATTCATTGGTCGTGTTTAATAATATCACAACCTAAGAGTCGTGTCAAGGGGGAATTCTATGAATTTGCACGAAAGAATACGGTCCCTTCGTAAAGAGCGAAAAGAGACTCAGGTTCAAGTGGCACAGTCTATTGGAATTACTGACCGTCAGTATCAAAGGTTTGAAGCTGGTAATCAAAAGCCTGGCTTCGATAATCTCTGCGCTCTGGCGGACCATTTCGGCGTCAGCCTGGATTATCTGGCCGGGCGCACCGACGAGAGGTGACCTATGGAACAAAACATTTCATTATGCATGCAGGACATGAAATGGATTTCGTATTTATAGAGCAACATGAAATTCGTTTCGTGTCAAGGAGTTATGATGGAATTTTCGGAAAGATTACGAGAATTGCGGGCTGAACGAAAAGAAACACAGGTGCAAACTGCAAAAGCAATCGAGATTACCGACCGTCAGTATCAGCGATTCGAGGCGGGGGAGAATCTTCCGGGTTTTGAAAATCTCTGTGCCTTGGCGGACCACTTTGGCGTGAGCCTGGATTACCTGGCCGGACGCACCGACGAGAGGTGACCTATGGAACAACACATTTTCGGCGTCGCCGAGGTCAACCAGCTGGTCAAGCGCCTGCTGGACGGCGAGCCTATGCTCCAGCGCATCTACGTTCGGGGCGAGCTCTCCAATTATAAAATGTATCCCTCCGGGCACCACTATTTTACCCTCAAGGACTCGGAGGGGGCCCTGCGCGGCATCATGTTCCGGGGACAGGCGTCCCGCCTCCGGTTCCGGCCGGAGAACGGCATGAAGGTGATTGCCCAGGGACGTATTACCGTCTTCCCCCGGGATGGAATCTACCAGCTCTATTGCGACGCCCTGATCCCCGAGGGAGCGGGCGATCTGGCGGTGGCCTTTGAACAGCTGAAGGCCCGGCTGTGCGCCGAGGGCCTTTTTGACTCCGCCCACAAAAAGCCCCTGCCGCCCTATCCGGAGAGGATTGCCATCATCACCTCCTCCGCCGGAAAGGCCATTCACGACATGATCCGCAGCCTCCGGCGGCGCTATCCCCTGGCCAAGGTGGTCTTTCTGCCCGTCCGGGTCCAGGGGCCCGAGGCCCCACCGGAAATCGTGGGGGCCATCCGCTACGCCAACAAGTGGCGGGTGGGGGACGTCATCATCACCGGCCGGGGCGGAGGAAGCACGGAGGAGCTTTGGGCCTTCAACGACGAGCGGGTGGCGCGGGCGATTTACGAGTCCGAGCTGCCCGTCATCTCCGCCGTGGGCCATGAGCCGGATGTGACCATCTCGGATTTCGTGGCGGACGTCAGCGCCCTTACGCCCACGGACGCGGCCCAGCGGGCCACGCCGGACCAAGAGGCCCTCCGGCAGTGGCTGAGGGGGACGGCTTCCCGGATGGAGAGCAGAGAATCCGCCCGCCTGACGGTGCTCCGCCAGCGGCTGGAGAATCTGGAGAAAAAGCGAGTCCTCCGGGACCGGATGGCCTATATTCAGGACAAACGGATGGAGCTGGTCCACGTCCAGCAGCGCCTGGGGGACCTGTCGGCGGCTCTGCTGGCCCGGAAGGCCCAGCGCCTCTCCGTTCTGGGAGCCGGGCTGGACGCCATGAGCCCGCTGAAGGTACTGGGCCGGGGGTACGCCATGGTCCAGGGGCCGGAGGGCCGCATCCTGCGGAGCTGGCGGGACGCGGAGGCCGGAGAGACCGTCCGGGTCACGCTGGGGGACGGGGGCCTTCTGTGCACGGTGGACAGGCCCTATGAAAAGGAGGAAAAGAAATGGCCGGAAAAAAGCTGACCTTTGAACAGCAGATTACCCGCTTGGAGGAGATCGTCTCCGCCCTGGAGCAGGGGGACGTCCAGCTGGCGGACTCCCTGGCTCTGTTTGAGGAGGGGACGAAGCTCATCGCCGCCTGTACCAAGCAGCTGGACCAGGCGGAGCAGCAGGTGGTCAAGCTGACCAAGGGCCCCGGCGGCGCGCCGGAGGAGAGCCCCTTTACGGAAGAGGAGCGGCCCGGAGAGATTTGAGGGAGGTCTGGGAAATGGAATTCCAACAGCAGCTGGAAGCGGCCCGAAGGATGGTGGAGGCGCGCCTGGAGCAGTTTTTCACCGGAGCGGGACTGGAAGAGGCCATGCGCTACAGCCTCCTGGCGGGAGGAAAGCGCATCCGGCCCATTCTGACCATGAAATTCTGCGAGGCGGCAGGGGGTACGATGGAGGAGGCTCTGGATTTTGGCTGTGGAGTGGAAATGCTTCACACCTATTCTCTCATCCACGACGACCTGCCCTGCATGGACAACGACGATCTCCGCCGCGGGAAGCCCACCAACCACAAGGTCTATGGCGAATGCGTGGCGACCCTGGCCGGGGACGCCTTGCAGGCGGCGGCGTTTCAGACGGTGCTGTCCGCCGGGGAGGGCGGCTGCCTGGCGGCGAAGCTTCTGGCCGACGCCGCAGGCGAACGGGGCATGTGCGGCGGGCAGTACTGGGATACCACCGGCACCGGCCGGCCCCGGACGGAGGAGGCCCTGACGGAGATCAATGACCGGAAGACGGGAGCCCTGCTCCGCGCGGCCTGCACCATGGGCATCGCCGCCGCCATGGGCCGCCGGACGGTGGACGTAGCCTGTATGGAGGCCGCCGGGGCCTACGCCACCCATCTGGGCCTGGCCTTTCAGATTCGGGACGATATCCTGGACGCCGTTTCCACCGCCGGGGAACTGGGAAAGCCCATCGGTTCCGACGCGGCGAACCGGAAGGCCACCTATGTCACCCTGCTGGGGGTGGAGGCCTGTGAGGAACGGGTGATGGCCTATACCGCCCGGGCCCGGGAAGCGCTGGCGGGCTGTGCCTGGCCGGGAGACACGGCGTTTCTTCTGGAGCTGGCGGACAGTCTGGCGGTCCGCAGGAACTGAGAGCCTGAAAAGGGGGAGAACGGTATGTCCGTTTGGGATAAGCTGCACAGCGGGGAGCTGTACGTGTCTCTGGATGAGGAGCTGCTTCAGGAGCAGCGGACGTATCTGGAGCGCCTGTATGACTTCAACCACACCCGTCCCTCGGAGTCGGAGCGGCGGCAGGAAATCCTCCGGGAGCTGCTGGCGGAATTCGGGGAGGACAGCTATATTGAACCGCCCTTTCACGGAAACTGGGGCGGCCGCCATCTGCACTTTGGCAAGGGCGTCTACGCGAATTTCAACCTGACCGTGGTGGATGACACCCACATCTATGTGGGAGATTACACGATGTTCGGCCCTAACGTGGTGCTGTCCGCGGCGGGGCATCCGCTCTGCCCGGAGCTCCGGGAGAAGGGGTTCCAGTTCAACGCGCCCATCCGGATCGGGAAACGGTGCTGGCTGGGCGCGGGGGTGCTGGTGATGCCTGGCGTCACCATTGGAGACGGTTCGGTAATCGGCGCGGGCAGCGTGGTGACCAGGGATATTCCGGCCAACTGTCTGGCGGTGGGAAATCCCTGCCGGGTCTTGCGGGAGCTGGATGAGCGGGACCGGAGATATTACTTCCGGGACCGGGAGATCGACGGCGCCGTCTGGGAATAACCGGCACCATTCCGGAGGGAGAAAACTGTGGGAAAGAACATTTTACATAGCCTGGAGCAGGGGATGGGGGGCTTTTCCAAAGGGCAGAAGCGCATCGCCTCCTATGTTCTGGAAAATTCCGACAAGGCTGCCTTTATGACCGCCAGCCGCCTGGGACAGCTGGCGGGCGTCAGCGAATCCACGGTGGTGCGGTTTGCCTCCGAGCTGGGCTATGACGGATATCCCAGCATGCAGCGGGCCCTTCAGGACATGATCCGCAGCCGCCTGACCTCCACCCAGCGCATTCAGGCGGCGGGGGACATGTATCAGGACGTGCTCCCGGCGGTGATTCAGTCCGACATCGACAAGCTGCGCCAGATGATCAGCCACGCGAACCAAAGTGAGTTTGACCGGGTGGTGGACAAGATCATGTCCAGCCGCCACACCTACATTTTGGGCGTCCGGTCCTCCTCCTTTGTGGCAGGGTATCTGCACTTTTATATGCACCTGCTGTCGGAGAATGTTACGCTGATTCAGTCCAACGCGGCGGGGGAGATGTTTGAACAGATGCTTCGCATGGGGCCGGGAGACGTGATGATCGCCATCAGCTTTCCCCGGTACTCCAAGGTGACGATCAACACCGTGAAATTTGCCCGGGACCGGGGGGCCGGAATCATCGCCATTACGGACAACGAGCTGTCCCCGGTGTACCAGCTGTCCGAGGCGGCGCTGCTGGCCCCCTGCGAGATGATTTCCTTTGTGGACTCCATGGTGGCGCCGCTGTCGCTGATCAACGCGCTGCTGGTGGCGCTGTCCAACCGGTTCGGGGCGGACGTCTCCGCCACCTTCGCGGAGCTGGAGGATATCTGGAACGCCTACGGCGTGTTTGGGAAGATGGACGATGAATAGAAATGTACTGGTCATAGGCGGCGGGGCCGCCGGGATGATGGCGGCGGTTTCCGCTGCGGAGCGGGGGGCTTCCGTCACGCTGCTGGAGCCCAATGAGCGCCTGGGGAAAAAGCTGAATATCACCGGAAAGGGCCGGTGCAACGTGACCAACCAGGCGGGGCTGGAGGAGCTTCTGGCGAATATCCCCCGTAATGGAAAATTCCTTTATAGCTCTTTCTCCCACTTCACTGCACAGGATACCATAGCCTTCTTTGAGGACCTGGGCGTCCCGCTGAAGACGGAACGGGGAAACCGGGTGTTTCCGGTTTCGGACCGGGCCTTCGACATCAGCGCCGCGCTGGAGCGGCGGCTGAAAACGCTGGGGGTTTCCATAGTGCGGGACCGGGCGCTGTCTCTGGAGATCGAAGACGGCGGAGTCACCGGCGTTCTCGGAGAGCGGCGGCGCTATCCGGCGGAGGCCGTGATTCTCGCCACCGGCGGCGTGTCCTATCCGGCCACCGGCTCCACCGGGGAAGGGCACCGCATGGCCCGGGAGGCGGGGCATACGGTGACGCCGCTTCGGGGTTCCCTGGTGCCCCTGCAGGATTTCGGCCTGGGGAAGACCCTCCAGGGCCTCAGCCTGCGGAACGTCGGGCTGACGGTGTTTGAGAGCAGCCGGAAGATTTACACGGATTTCGGGGAACTGGTGTTCACCCACTTCGGCCTCAGCGGGCCGCTGATTCTGTCGGCCTCCGCCCATATGCGGCGGTTCGAGCAGCGGGCCTATCATCTGGAAATCGACCTGAAGCCCGCCCTGGAGGAGCCGGTTCTGGACCGCCGGGTGCTGGCGGACTTTGAGAAGTATAAAAATCAGGATTTCTGCAACGCGCTGGATGATCTCCTGCCCAAAAAACTGATTCCCGAGGTCATCCGAATTTCGGGAATAGACCCCCGGCAGAAGGTCCATGACCTCACCCGGGAACAGCGCCGGGGACTGCTCCGGGTTCTGAAGCATTTCCCTGTCCTGATTGCCGGACCCTGCCCGGTGACAGACGCCATTGTCACCTCCGGCGGCGTTTCGGTGAAGGAGGTTGACCCGGCGACGATGGCGTCAAAGCTGGTTCGCGGGCTCTACTTTGCCGGGGAAATCCTTGACGTGGACGCCTACACCGGCGGTTTTAATCTTCAAATCGCCTGGTCCACCGGGCGGGCCGCCGGGTTCTCCGCGGCGGATGAGAGATGATGAGGAGGTTTTCTTATGAATACCATGCGCGTGGCGATTGACGGGCCCTCCGGCGCAGGGAAAAGCACGCTGGCAAGAGCTGTTGCGGCGGATCTGGGCTTTTTATATGTGGACACCGGCGCGATTTACCGCACGGTGGGCCTGTATGTGCGGGACCGGAACGTTGCCCCCGGGGATGGAGCCGCCGTCGCGGCGGTGCTGCCGGAGATTCAGGTGGAGCTGCGCTATGACAAGGCCGGAGGCCAGCGGATGCTGCTGAACGGCCGGGATGTCAGCGAGGACATCCGCCTGCCGGAGATTTCCCGGTACGCCTCCGCCGTCTCCGCCCTGCCGGAGGTGCGGGCCTTCCTGCTGGAGACCCAGCGGGAGCTGGCCCAGAAAAACCACGTCGTCATGGACGGGCGGGATATCGGCACGGTGGTCCTGCCGGACGCGGAGGTCAAGATTTTTCTCACCGCCTCCTCTCAGGTCCGGGCGGAGCGCCGCTGCCGGGAGCTGGAGGAGCGGGGGACCCCCCAGCCCTTCCAGGAGGTCCTCCGCGACATTGAGGCCCGGGATTATCTGGACACCCACCGGGAGGCCGCCCCTCTCCGCCAGGCGGAGGACGCGGTGCTGCTGGATACCTCGGCGATGGACTTTCAGGAGAGCCGGTCGGCTCTGCTGGGAATCATTCGGGAAAGGACGGGACTATGAAACCCTTTAACCGCCTGTTTATCTTCATCTACTATGTCGTGGGTTTTATCACCGACGTCCTACATCCCGTCACGGTGGAGGGGATGGAGCGGCTTCCCTCCGGCGGCGTCCTGCTCTGCCCCAACCACTCCAGCAACTGGGACCCCATTCTGGTGGCGCTGAAGCTGCCCGTCAACTACCGACTGCACATCATGGCGAAAGAGGAGCTGTTCCAGAACCCCCTTCTGGGCTGGCTGCTGAAAAAGGTGGGCGCGTTTCCGGTCAGCCGGGGCAACAACGACATCAACGCCGTTAAGCAGTCCATTCAGGCCCTGAAGGAAGGGGATAACCTGCTGATTTTCCCGGAGGGGACCACGGTCCGCAACGGAGTGGGCTATATAGACGGCCTGCCCCCCCAGGCCAAGGCCGGAGCCGCCATGATCGGCGTCCGGACCGGAGCCAGGATGGTGCCGGTGTTTGTGGACGGGGAGAAGAAGCTGTTCCACCGGACCCGCATCATTTTCGGAGAGCCCTACGAGCCCCATTACACCGGGCGGCGGGGGACCTCCGAGGAGATGCAGAAAATCGCGGACGATCTCCTGGCGGCGGCCT
The DNA here is from genome assembly GCA_041223955.1 of Oscillospiraceae bacterium 38-13. Taxonomy (GTDB): domain Bacteria; phylum Bacillota; class Clostridia; order Oscillospirales; family Oscillospiraceae; genus Oscillibacter. The sequence goes on from JBCLRG010000003.1 coordinate 32,812, forward strand.
ACGCCCTGGGCGGTCAGGCGGTAGGGGGGAAGCCTCTGTGCGAGTGATGCTTGCGGAAAGCGCCGGATTCTGCTATGGGGTGCGCCGGGCCGTGGAGCTGGCCCGGGAGACCGCCCGGGAGTCCGGCGGATGCTGGATGCTGGGGGACCTGATTCACAATTCCCATGTGAACGAGGAGCTGAAACAGCTTGGCGTTCAAAAGGCGGAAAGCGTCGGCGCTTTACATGCCGGAGACACGGTTCTGATCCGCTCCCACGGGGAATCCAAGGAGGTTCTGGACCGTTTGGAGGCCATCGGGGCGCGTTGCGTAGACGCCACGTGCCCCAACGTCCGCCGGATTCAGACACTGGCGGCGCAGGCGGAGGCGGAGGGCCGGACCCTCCTCATCATCGGGGAGGCCCGCCATCCGGAGGTGGCCGGAACGGCCAGCCGGTGCAGCCGCTCCCTGGTTTTCGCCGGGCCGGAGGAGGTGGAGGCGTGGCTGAACACCGTTCCGGAGGCGCGGAATTTACCTGTCACCGTGGCTGCTCAGACCACGTGTATTCGTGAACTTTTTGAAACTTCTTGGAAAATCGTAAAAAAAGAGTGTACAAACGCAAAAATATTTGATACAATATGTACCGCTACGCATAAGCGTCAGTCTGAAGCGGCCATTCTCGCCGCGAAAGCGGACGTCATGGTCGTGGTAGGAGACCGTAAAAGCGCCAACACCAAACATTTGACGGAAATTTGCATGGAGAGCTGTTCCCGCGTCCTCCAGATTGAAAGCGCGGACGAGCTCCCGCCGGATTTTTTCAGTGGTTGTTCTGTTGCGGGCCTTACGGCCGGTGCTTCCACGCCAGCGGGCATTATTAAGGAGGTATATGCAGCCATGAGTGAAGAAATCAGAGCGGTGGAGAACAACGAGGAGTCCTTTGAGGAACTGCTGAACCAGTCCTTCAAAACTTTAAATACAGGAGAGAAGGTAACCGGCATCGTCACCGCCATTACCCCGACAGAGGTGCAGGTGGATGTGGGCGCCAAGCAGGCGGCCTATATCAAGTTCAGCGAGCTCACCGACGACCCCGCCGCCCGTCCCGAGGACGTGGTGAAGGTGGGCGACGAGATTGAGACCTACATTGTCCGCGTCAACGACGTGGAGGGCTACGCCGAGCTCTCCAAGAAGCGGCTGGACGCCGTGAAGGTCTGGGAGAACATCGAGCAGGCCGTGGAGGAGAAGACCGTGATGGAGGGCACTGTCACGGAGGAGAACAAGGGCGGCATCGTGGTGTCCGTTAAGGGCGTGCGGGTGTTTGTCCCCGCCTCCCAGAGCGGCCAGCCCCGAGGCGCGGACCTCTCCGCCATGAAGGGCCAGAAGGTCCAACTCCGCGTCACCGAGGTGAACCGGGCCCGCCGCCGGGTGGTGGGTTCCATCCGTTCCGTCTCCGACGAGGCCCGCCGGGCCGCCCAGGAGGAAATCTGGGGCAGCATTGAGGTGGGTAAGCGCTACACCGGCACCGTGAAGTCCATGACCAGCTACGGCGTGTTCGTCGACATCGGCGGCGTGGACGGCATGGTACATATCTCGGAGCTGAGCTGGAGCCGCATCAAGACTCCCTCCGAGGTGTGCAAGGTGGGGGATACCATGGAGGTTTACGTCATCTCCTTCGACCCCGAGAAGCGGAAGATTTCCTTGGGCGTCAAGGACCACAACGTGGACCCCTGGCAGGTCTTCATGGACAAGTACGCCGTGGGTGACGTGGCCTCTGTCCGGGTCGTCAAGCTGATGACCTTCGGCGCCTTTGCCGAGGTGGTTCCCGGCGTCGACGGCCTGATCCACATCTCCCAGATCGCGGACCGCCGCATCGAGAAGCCGGAGGACGTGCTGGCCGAGAACCAGATGGTGGACGCCAAGATCACCGCCGTGGACGAGGAGCGGAAGAAGATTTCCCTGTCCATCCGCGCCCTGCTGGCTCCCTCTGTGGAAGAGGCGGCCGAGGACGAGGAGTAAGTCCCCGAAAACCGAGAGAACCGCTGTGTTTTTCAGGACAGGCCTGCGGGCCTGTCCTTTTTTTCAAAAAACCTGTTATTTTTTTCACGTTTTCCGTTGCAATATTTTCCCAGAGATGATATACTATTGAACGTAGATGTCCAAACACAGAAATTTGCCTCGCGCTTTGGCGCGGAAACAGAAATTTATCATATGGAGGAATCGACTATGAGCTATCAGGAGGAATACCGTCAGAAGCTGACCACCGCGGAGAAGGCGGTAAAGGCGGTCCAGTCCGGCAATTGGGTGGATTACGGCTGGACGGTCTGCTCTCCCAACGCGCTGGACAAGGCCCTGGCCGTCCGGATGAGCGAGCTGACGGATGTGAAGATCCGGGGCGGTATCCTGACCCGCCGTCCCGCCATTTTCGACGTGCCCGGCGCCGCCGGTCATTTCACCTGGAACTCCTGGCATATGAGCGGCATTGAGCGGAAGGCCATCAAAGAGGGCTTCTCCTATTATATTCCCCTGCGCTACTCCGAGCTGCCGGGCTATTACCGGGACTGCATCAAGACCCTGGACGTGGCCATGTTCCAGGTGGCCCCCATGGACGAGCACGGCTGGTTCAACTTCGGCCCCGGCGGCTCCCACCTGAAGGCGGTGTGCGACTGCGCCAAGACCATCATCGTCGAGGTGAACCGGAACATGCCCGTGTGCCTGGGCGGTTTTGAGAACTGCGTACATATCAGCGACGTCGCCATGGTGGTGGAAGGGGAGAACCCGCCCATGGAAACCCTGGGCGGAGCCGGGGAGGCCTCCGAGGTGGACCTGGCCGTGGCAAACCTGGTGGTGCCGGAGATCGAGAACGGCGCGTGCCTTCAGCTGGGCATCGGTTCCATGCCCAGCGCGATTGGCAAGATGATCGCCGAGTCCGACCTGAAGGACCTGGGCGTGCACACCGAGATGTACGTGGACGCCTTCGTGGACATGTCCAGGGCGGGCCGCATCACCGGCGCCTGCAAGCCCTTCGACCGGGGCCGCCAGACCTACGCCTTCGCCGCCGGTACGCAGAAGCTCTATGATTTCCTGAACAACAACCCCGAGTGCATGGCCGCGCCGGTGAGCTATGTGAACGACATCGCCCGGGTGTCTCAGATCGACAAATTTACCTCCATCAACGGCGCGGTGGACATCGACCTCTATGGGCAGGTGTCCTCCGAGTCCTCCGGCATCAACCACATCTCCGGCGCCGGCGGACAGCAGGACTTCGTCATGGGCGCCTATCTGGCCCGGGGCGGCAAGAGCTTCATCTGCTGCTCGTCCTCCTTCATGGACAAGAAGACCGGGGAGCTGAAGTCCCGCATCCGCCCCACGCTGGTGGAGGGCTCCGTGGTCACCGCCACCCGCACGAACCTCCATTGGATTGTGACGGAGTACGGCAAGTTCAATGTCAAGGGCAAGTCCACCTGGGAACGGGCGGAGGGCCTGATCGGCATCGCCCATCCCCAGTTCCGGGACGCGCTGATCGCCGAGGCGGAGAAAATGCGCATCTGGCGGCGTTCGAATAAGCGCTGAGCCCGCTCTCTGCGGGGCCTCTGCTGCGCGGTGTTTGTCTTGTCGGTACTTTAACAGCAGTCCCTTCTCAGGGCGGCCACGGAATCAGAAAAATCGGAACGGAACTCGAACCAGCATGGAATCAGAGAACTCAGGAGGCAGACAACACAGCGGCAGAGACCGCGACAGAGAAAGGGGTGTCCATGTTCCAAATCGGGGACCTGATCGTGCATCCCATGCACGGGGCAGGTATCATCGATGATGTGGTCCAGGAAAAGGTGGCGGGCAAACTGAAGGAATATTACGTCTTTAAGATGCCCGTGGGAGGTCTGGTCCTGAAGATTCCCACCGCCAACTGCCAGACCATCGGCATCCGGTCCATCATCTCAGAGGCGGAGGCGGAGGCGTTCTTCCAGGGAATCCCCGCCCTGGAAGTGGAGTCCAGCGCCAACTGGAACAAGCGTTACCAGGAGAATCTCCTCCGCCTGAAAAGCGGGGACCTCAACGAGGTGGCCCGGGTGGTAAAGGGCCTGATGCGGCGGGAGTCCCGCCGCGGGCTCTCCACAGGGGAGCGGAAAATGCTCCACAGCGCGAAGCAGATCATCATCTCCGAAATCGCGCTGGCGGAGGGCTGCGCCTATCAGGACGCGGAGGCGCGGCTGGACCGTGCCGTGATGCAGAAGGCGCCGCTTCCGCAGTAACGCCCCGCCGGGGCAGAGAGGGGTTTTCCAATGCTGCCGTTTTTTAAAAAAGTGCGGGAGATCCGGCGGCCCCGCTGCGCCGCGCTGGTGGCCGCGGCGGGCAGTTCCACCCGGATGGGCGGCGTAAACAAGCTGCTCCAGCCTCTGGAGGGCGCGCCGGTTCTGATCCGGACGCTGGCCGCGCTTCAGGTGTCCGAAACGGTGGACGAGATCGTCGTCGCCGCCCGAGAGGAGGATATCGTGGAGTTTTCCCAGCTCTGCCGGACCTATGGAATCACGAAATGCACCAAGGTCATCCGGGGCGGGGAGAGCCGGGTTCACTCCGTGCTGCTGGCGGCGCTGGAGGCCGGGCCGGAGATAGAGCTTCTGGCGGTGCAGGACGGCGCGCGCCCTCTGGTGACGCCGGAGCTGGTGGACCGGGTGGTCTCCGCCGCCGCCCGTTGCGGGGCAGCGGCTCCCGCCGTGGCGGTGAAGGACACCGTCAAGACCGTCCGGAAGGACGGCGGGGTGGAGGAGACCCTGGACCGGGAGCGGCTCCGGGCCGTTCAAACTCCTCAGGTGTTCGCGTCCAGTCTGCTGAAGGCCGCCCTTCAGTCCGCCCTGGAGGCGGATGCGCCGGTGACGGACGACGCCTCCGCCGTGGAGCGGCTGGGGAAGGTGGTCTTCCTGGTGGAGGGGGAGGAGGAAAACCTGAAAATCACCACGCCCTTTGACATGATTCTGGCGGAGGCCATCCTGAAGGCACGGGAGGAAGGGCCATGACAAATCTGCGGGTTGGACACGGCTATGACGTGCACCGGCTGGCGGAGGGCCGGAGGCTGGTCCTGGGGGGCGTGGAAATTCCCTGGGAAAAGGGCCTTCTGGGCCATTCCGACGCCGACGTGCTGGTCCACGCCGTTATGGACGCCCTGGCTGGTGCCGCCCGGCTGGGGGACATCGGGAAGCTGTTTCCGGACACGGACCCGGCCTACGCGGGCATTTCCAGCCTGAAGCTGCTGGAGGAGGTGGGCCGTCTTCTGGGGGAGAGGGGCTTTGCCGTGGTGAACATCGACGCCGCGCTTCTGGCCCAGGCGCCGAAGGTGGCCCCCTACAGGGCCCGGATGGCGGAGAACATTGCCGCCGCTCTGGGCATCGAGGCGGAGCGGATCAACGTCAAGGCCACCACTGAGGAGGGCCTGGGCTTCACCGGGGACGGCTCCGGCATGGCAGCCCACGCCGTGGTTCTGGTGGAGGACGGTTTCCTGTAGGACACCGTCCGGGGACCGTTTCATGCTCCGGTTCATATACTCAGGTAGCGCCCTGCCCTCCGGCGGGGCGTTTTCGCGCGTTGGCCCACAGGCACCTTTTTTCTCCGGCCCCATAGAATAGGAGAGAAAGGAGGAGTGTTTGTGGAGCATTATATCATCCTCGCCCGCTCCGTAACCTATGCCCAGCGGATGCAGAAGTCCCTGGGCCGGGCGGGCATCCGCTGCCAGATTTTCCGGCCTCCCAGAGACCTGACGGATCTTGGCTGCGCCTACGCGGTTCGCGTCTCGGTTTCCGATCTGCCGGAGGCCCTGACGGCCCTCCACAGGGACCGTCTGGACCCCGTTCAAATATTTATCTATCAAAAAGGGTTGTATCAGGAGGTGGAGGCATGATCTATTTTGACAGCGCGGCCACCAGCTTCCAGAAGCCCGCTTCCGTAGCCGCCGCCATGTGGGAGGCCCTGGCCACCATGAGTTCGCCGGGCCGGGGCGGGTATCCCGCCGCCGCCAGGGCGGCTGATACGGCCTTTCAATGCCGCTCGGAGCTGGCGGAGCTCTTCGGCCTGAAAAATCCGGAGCAGGTGGTGTTTACCCTCAACGCCACTCACGCGCTGAACATCGCCATCAAAAGCCTGGTGCCGCCGGGAGGGAAGGCGGTGGTCTCCGGCTATGAGCACAACGCCGTCACCCGCCCGCTGGAGGCGCTGGGGGCGAAAATCTCCGTGGCGGAGGCCCCGCTCTTTGAACCGGAAATGGTGCGGGCGGCCTTTGACCGCCTGATTCGGCCCGACACCGACGCCGTGGTGTGCAGTCATGTGTCCAACGTCTTCGGCTTTGTGCAGCCGGTGGAGGAAATTGCCCGGATCTGCCGGGAACGAGGCGTGCCCTTCATCATCGACGCCTCCCAGTCCGCAGGGGTGCTCCCCCTGGACATGGAGGCCATGGGGGCGGCGTTCATCGCCATGCCGGGACACAAGGGGCTCTACGGCCCCCAGGGCACCGGCGTGCTGCTTTGCAGCGAGGACGTTCCCGCCCGGCCCCTTCTGGAAGGGGGGACCGGCAGCCAGTCCATCCAGCAGCGGATGCCGGACTTCCTGCCGGACCGTCTGGAGCCGGGGACCTTGAACATGCCGGGAATCGCGGGCCTGCTGGCCGGGATTCACTATATCCGCCGGGGCGGGCCGGACAAAATTCTGGACCACGAAAAGCACTTGACTCGTCTGGCGGTGCAGGGTCTGGAGACGTTGCCCGGCCTGCGGCTCTATGCCTCGCCGGGGCTCCGAAGCCAGACGGGCGTCCTCTCCTTCCGGGTGGACGGCATGGACGTGGAGGCCCTGGGCTCAGCCCTGGCGGAGCGGGGCATCGCCGTCCGCGCGGGCATTCACTGCGCTCCCTACGCCCACCGGACCGCCGGAACCCTGGACACCGGAACGGTCCGCCTCAGCTTCTCCGATTTCAATACGCCGGAGGAGGTTGCCCGCCTTGTCCGCGCCGTCCGGGGGATTCTGGGCCGGTTTTTCTGAACAGTCCATGAATTTTTCGGGAATTTTCCCCTGGTTTACCTTGCTTTTTGCCGCAGGGTTCTATATAATCTAAAGTATTCATGACCTGAAGCCGGAGAGTTCTCCGGCAGGGGGACCCGCCTCTGCGGCGGCCGGGTGGAAAGGGATGACGACGTAGAAATGAATGTAACGCTGACCGAGCTGTGCTACACCATTGGCCGCTATCTGCTGACAATCGAGGTGGCGGACGTCCTGGATATTGCCATCATGGTGTTCGCCCTCTACAAGGTGCTGACGCTGGTGCAGACCACGAAGGCCGCCAGTTTGCTGAAGGGACTGTTCGTCTTCCTGGCGGCGCTGCTCCTGAGCTATCTGTTCAAGCTCAACGGAATTTACTATCTGCTGAGCCGGATGGTGGAGGTGGGCGTGCTGGCCCTGATCATCCTGTTCCAGCCGGAGATTCGCCGGATTCTGGAGGAGATGGGCAGCCGCCGCATTCTGGCCCTCTTCACCCGGACGGAAAACGCCAGTGTTCTGGAGCAGACCATTGAGCAGACCGTGCTGGCCTGTTCCGAGATGTCCCAGTCCCGTACCGGGGCGCTGATCGTGTTCGAACGGGAGATTCTTCTGGACGACATGGTCCGCAGCGGTACGGTGCTGGATGCGGCGGTGTCCAGCGAGCTGCTGAAAAATATCTTCTTTGTGAAAGCGCCCATGCACGACGGGGCGGTCATCGTCCGCCACGGGCGGGTGCTGGGGGCGGGCTGCATGCTCCCCCTGAGCAAGAATGTAAATCTCTCCCGGGATTTGGGAATGCGGCACCGGGCCGGAATCGGCATGAGTGAGAACTCCGACGCAGTGGTAGTCATCGTCTCGGAGGAAACCGGCTCCATCTCCGTGGCCACCGGCGGGATGCTGAAGCGACACCTGAAGCCGGAGACTCTGGATAACCTCCTGCGGAACGAGCTGCTTCCGCAGGAGGAGTCCGAGACGGCCAGGCCGAAATTCAGCCTGGCGGGCCTGCTGCGCTCCAGAAAGGACGGGTGAGTATGGAAAGCGGAAAAACGGGACGCCGCAGAATTGTCTACCTGCTGCTGTCCATTCTGGTGGCCTCCGGCATTTGGCTTTACGCCGACCTGACCAGTGGGACCAACGGCACGCCCCGGACCATCACGCGGGAATTTCAGGATATCCCCATTGACTTTTTATATGAGAGCACCCTGACGGACCGGGGGCTGATGCTGGTGGAGGACGGAAGCGACCTCTCCATCGATCTGACCCTGAAGGGAACCCGCTGGCTGATCTCCAATCTGGACCGGTCCCAGATTCGCGTCACCGTCAGCCTTTTTGACGTCACCAGCGCGGGGAAACAGCGCATCAACTGGACCGTCACCTATACGGACCCGAAATTCAGCAACAAAGTCATTGAGACGGAGAGCGCCAGCGTCCACATGGCGACCGTCAACATCAGCGAGCTCTACAGCCGGACCATCGACGTCAGCTGCGAGCTGGTGGGGAACGTGTCGGAGCCCTATTCCGCCGGACAGGTGGAGCTCTCCCAGACAGAAATCGAGGTCCGGGGCCTTCAGGAGGACATCGACCCCATCAGTTACGCCAAGGTCACACTGGACATCGGCGGCAGCGCGGTGGAGACGGTGTCCCGGGACCTAGAGCTCCAGTATTACAACGCGAACGGTCAGATTTTGGACAAGACGGACATCCACGCCTCAACGGAAACCGTGCGGGCCACGCTGCCGGTCTTTGTCACCAAGGAACTGCAGCTGGTGGTGAAGCTCGAGGAGGCCCCCGGACTCCGCCGGAAGAGCGTGGACTACCGGATTGAGCCCATGACCATCACCGTCTCCGGCGACGCCTCCCAGCTCAAAAACATGGATACCCTGGATTTGGGCAGCTACAAGCTGTCGGAGCTGGGCACGAACGCTTCGGAGAACTACACCACCACCAACTATCCCATCATCCTGCCGGAGGGCTGCCAGAACCTCAGCGGCGTCACCCGGGCGGCGCTCCGGATTCGGTTCGAGGATTTGACCAGCGCCACGGTGGACACGGAGAACATTTCGTGGCTGAACCTCCCGGAGGGGAAGACGGTGGAGCTCTCCGGCGGCAGCCTGGCGGTGAAGGTCTTCGGCACAGAGGCGGACGTCTCCGCCCTCACGGGGGAGGATATTTCCGTCAGGGTGGACCTGAGCGACTACACCGCCGCCTCCGGCACCTACACCGTCCCGGCAGAGGTGACGGTGACAAAGGGCGACATCGGCATCAGCGGCGAATACCAGCTTCAGATTACCATCCGGGAGGGCGTGGAGCCGGAGGAGGAAGGGGAATCGCCTCCGGAGGAAGAAACGCCGGAGGAATGAACACCCGAATTGGGAGGACGACATGACGCAGATCGCAACAGTAGAACGAATCCTGGACTCCGGCCACGCCGAGATTTCCGTGCCCCGGAAGTCCGCCTGCGGCCACGACTGCGAGGAGTGCGCCGGATGCGGCGTCACCGGCGCGGCGGTCCACGCCCGGGCGGCCAACCCTATCGGCGCCGTCCCGGGACAGAAGGTTGTGGTGGAAAGCAGCACCCGCAAGATGCTCCGCATCGTCGCGCTGGTATATTTGATTCCCGTGGCGCTGTTTTTCGCGGGCTATCTGGGGGCCCTGGTTTTGACGGCCAGTGTGGCGGCCCAGTACACTGCGGCTTTGGCGGGCTTCGCCCTGGGCATTCTGGGGGCGGTGGCCTATGACCGGCGTCTGCGGGCCAGGGGAGGACTGTCCTTCACCATCGTCCGGCTGTTCTGATGTTCGGTTACGTCCGGCCTCCTCAGGACCTTCCGGAGGAGGAGCTGAAGCGCTTTGGCCGGGCTTACTGCGGCCTTTGCCACACCCTGGGGAGGCGTTACGGCACGGCGGCCCGGTTTATCCTGAACTACGATTTTACCTTTCTGTCCATCCTCCTCTCCGGCCCGGAGGAGGGCCCCGTCCGCCACATCCGCTGCGCCGCTCACCCCGTTCATGGGCGGGACCGTCTGGAGACCGGCGAGGCGCTGGCTCTGGCGGCGGACGAGAGCGTGATTCTGGCCTATTGGCAGCTGCGGGACGGGGTGGAGGATCACGACTGGCTCCACGGCCTGAAGTACCGGGGCGTCTCCGCCGTGCTGGAGTCCGCCTACCGGAAAGCCGCCGGGGCCCGTCCGGACTTCGACGCGTCCACCCGGCGGCAGCTGGGACTTCTGGCGGAGCTGGAGCGGCAGCGCTGTCCCTCCATGGACCGGGCGGCGGACACCTTTGCCGTGCTGCTTCAGGGCGCCGCTGGGGCGGTGGACGAGCCGGTCCGGCGGAGGGTGCTGGAGCAGCTACTGTACCACCTGGGCCGCTGGGTCTATCTGGTGGACGCGGCGGACGATTTGAAGAAGGACGCCGCCTCCGGGGGCTATAACCCGGTGGCGCTGCGCTACGGGCTGGAGAATGGAAGGTGGACGGAGGAGAGCCTCCGGAGCTTTGCCGCCACGCTGGACCACTCCATCCATATGATGGCTACGGCCTTTGAACTGTGGGACTTCGGCGTGTGGACGCCGGTTCTGGAAAAAACCCTCTATACCGGCCTTTTCCGCGTGGGGAAGGCGGTGCTGGACGGCACCTTCCGGGGGAGGGGAAACAAGAGAGAAACGCAGGAGAGAAGCTCATGAACGATCCCTATCAGGTACTCGGAATTTCGGAAAGCGCCACCGACGAGGAGGTCAAGCAGGCCTATCGGAAGCTGGCGCGAAAATACCACCCGGACAATTACCACGACAATCCCCTGGCCGATCTGGCGCAGGAGAAGATGAAGGAAATCAACGCCGCCTATGAGGAGATCAACCGGCGGCGGGAGGGGGGCCGGAGCGGCGGCGGATATGCGGGGGGCTGGCAGCAGCAGCAATATGGCTCCTCCTCCGTGCTCCAGCAGGTCCGGGCGGCGATCCAGATGGGCGATATCGCCCGGGCGGAGGCGCTGCTGAACAACACCCGGGACCACGGCGCCGAGTGGAATTTCCTCAAGGGTGCGGTGTGCTACCGCCGGGGCTGGATGGACGAGGCGCTGCGGTACTATCAGACCGCGTGCCAGATGGAGCCGGGCAATCCGGAGTACCGGCGGGCGCTGAACCTGATGCAGAACGGTTCGCCTTACCGGCCAGGTGGGGAGCCCTACGGCACGCTGTGCGCCGGGAATCCCTGCCTGACCCTGTGCTGCGCCTATACGCTCTGCAACGGCGGGTACTGCTGCATTCTGTGACATATGAACGAGGGCGAAATCCGGGCGGCGATTCAGAGAGGCGACATCGCCCGGGCAAGGGCGCTGCTGGACGGCGTTCGGGACCGGGGGGCCGAGTGGTTTTTCCTCATGGGCGCGGTTTACTACCGCCAGGGCTGGATGGACGAGGCGCTGCGGCACTATGAGGCCGCCGCCCGGATGGAGCCGGAGAATCCGGAGTACCGTCAGGCGGCGGAGCGGATGCAAAACGGCCCCCGGGGGCAAAAGACTGCCGGTACCCTGCTGGCCGAGGGCCTGTGCCTGGGGCTGGGAGGCGCGTATGTCCTCTGCCAGGCCTGTGGCTGCTGCGGCACATGCGGGGCCTGCTGCACCTGCCTGCACTGCATCGGCGGGATGCCGCGCTGAACACTCGCTGTTATTTGAAAAGGGGGAGATCAGTTTGATCAAGAGCATGACTGGCTATGGCCGGGCGCGGGAGACGCGGAACAGCCGGGATATCACTGTGGAGGTCCGGTCCGTCAACAACCGGTATCTGGACTGTACGGTGAAAATGCCCCGGCTGTATATCTTTGCGGAGGACGCGCTAAAGCAGCGGGTTCAGCGGGCGGTTTCCCGGGGGAAGGTGGACGTGTTCGTCACCGTGGACGCCGCTGCCGCCGGTGTGACCCGGGTGGCCGTCAATCAGGAGCTGGCGAAGCAGTACGCCGCCGCCCTGAGTGAGCTGGCGGAGGCCGGCGGGTCCGGGCCTTACACCGCCTCGCCGGAGACGCTGGCCCGGTTCCCGGACGTGCTCACCGTCACCAAAGAGGATGAGGACCTGGAGGCCGTCAGCTCCGACCTCTGCGCCGTGCTGGACGAGGCGCTGGAGGCCTTCAACGACATGCGGCAGGTGGAGGGGGCCCGGCTGGCGGAGGATATCGGGAATCGGCTGGCTTCCATTGAGGCCTACACCGGTCAGGTGGAGGCCCGCTCCCCGGAGACGGTGGCGGAATACCGGGCCCGGCTTACCGCCCGGATGCAGGAGGTCCTGCAAAACGTGACCATCGACCCCCAGCGGATCTTGACGGAGGCCGCGCTTTACGCCGACAAGGTGGCGGTGGACGAGGAAACCGTCCGCCTCCGCAGCCACACGGCCCAGCTCAGGACGATGCTGGAGTCCGGGGAGCCCATGGGGCGGAAGATGGACTTCCTGATTCAGGAGGTCAACCGGGAGGCCAATACCATCGGCTCCAAGTGCGGCGACGTGTCCATCGCCCAGGTGGTGGTGAACCTGAAGGCCGAGGTGGAGAAGATGCGGGAACAGGTGCAGAACGTGGAGTAGGGAAGCCCGGGGAGTGGTGAACAATGGAGTTTATTCACATCGGCTTTGAGAGTATGGTTTCACGGGAGCGGGTGGTGGCGGTGGTCGGCCCCGATTCCGCGCCTATCCGGCGGATGACCCAGGAGAGCCGGGAGCGCGGCATGCTGATTGACGCCACCTACGGGCGGAAGACCGCGTCGATTTTCATCATGGACAGCGGACATGTGATTCTGTCGGCGCTTCCGGTGGAGAAATTCAGCGAAGTGAACAGGGAGGAAGCATGAAAAAAGGGAAAACATTTATTGTGTCCGGGCCCTCCGGCGTGGGGAAGGGAAGCGTGCTGAAGGTGCTGCTGGAGAAGCGGAGAGACATCTACGTCTCCGTCTCCGCCACCACCCGCCCGCCCCGGACCGGCGAGGAAAACGGCGTGCACTATCATTTCCTGGACGTGGATACCTTCCACGAGTGGATTGCCAAGGACGCGTTCCTGGAGTACGCGGAGTACGTGGGCAACTTCTACGGGACGCCCAAGCGCTTTGTGGACGAGGCCATGGAGAAGGGGCAGGACGTCATCCTGGAGATTGACGTGCAGGGCGCGCTGCAAATCGCCCAGAAACGGCCGGAGGCCATTCTGATTTTCATCGCTCCCCCCAGCTGGGAGGAACTGGAGCGCCGCCTGACCCTCCGGGGAACCGACAGCGCGGAGAAAATTCAGAACCGCCTCCTGCGGGCCAGAGTGGAGTGCAGGACCGCCGGCGCATACCATTATTTTGTCATCAACGACACGATTGACAACGCCGCGATGGAGCTGGACGCCATCATGACAGCGGAGCACTGCCGTTCCATAGACCGCATGGAGATCATCAGCGGACAGTGACGCCGCAAAAAAATCTGTTTGAGAGGAAGCTGAAGTATTATGATGCTGTATCCCGCTATGAGCAAGCTCAATTCGTATATCCCCAACCGCTATATGCTGGTGAACGTGGTGGCCCGCCGGGCCCGCCAGATCGCCGAGGAGGCGGACAAGTCCGGCTGCCCGCTGGACGAGAAGCCCGTAACCCTTGCCATTCATGAGGTGGCGGACGGTAAGCTGAACGCCAGCGGCCTGGACCTGGGCGCCGAGGAAGCCTGACGCCCCGGCATGGATACCGCGGCAATTGGGAAAGTGGCGGTCAGCGCCGCGCCGTATTCCATCGACAAGCCCTATGATTACCTGATTCCGGAGGAGCTGGAGGACGCGGCGGTCCCCGGCGTGCGGGTGACGGTGCCCTTTGGCCGGGGAAACCGGCCGTCGGAGGGCGTGCTCCTCGCCCGGGGCGAGGGGAAGAAGCAGCCGGGGCTGAAGCCCCTGTCCGCCGTGCTGGACCGGGAGCCGGTGCTGGACGCCGGAGAGCTGGCGCTGGCGCTGTGGATGCGGCAGCGGTATTTCTGCACCATGTTTGAGGCGGTGAAGGTGATTCTGCCCGCCGGGCTGTGGTACCGGCTTCAGGAAATCTGGCGGCTCCAGGCAGAGCTGGACCCCGAGGCCGCCCGCGCCGCCGCTGGAGGCATCCGCCGCGGTACGGAGGTGTTGGAAACCCTGGAGCGCTCCGGCGGCAGCGCCGGGCTGGAGGCTCTGCGGGACGCCCATGGCGACAACGTTCTCCCGGTTCTCCGGGCGCTGGAGGCGGCGGGAATTCTCTGGCACGAGACAGGCGCAAAGCAGAAGATCTCCGACAAGACCCGCCGCATGGCGGAGCTGGCCGTCAGCGCCGAGGAGGCCCTGGCCCTGACGGAGGCAAAGCGCCATTCCGCCCCCGCCCGGTATGAGGTGGTCCGGCTGCTGGCCGTGACGGGGAAAACCGCCTGTACGGATATCACCTACTTTACCGGGGCGTCTATGCGGGCTCTCCGGGGTATGGAAAAGGCGGGGCTGCTGACCCTCTCCGAGGCGGAGCTTCTGCGGATTTCCCCCATGCCCGCCTGTGTGGAGCCGGGGCCGCCCATCGTGCTGAACGAGGAGCAGCAGGCGGCGCTGGAGCAGCTGCTGGCCCTGACGGAGACGGGGCGGGCCTCCGGCGCGCTGCTTCATGGCGTCACCGGCAGCGGAAAAACCCAGGTCTATTTGCGGCTGGTTCAGGAAATACTGTCCAGAGGCAAGACCGCCATGGTTCTTGTTCCGGAAATCGTGCTGACGCCCCAGATGATGGAGAAATTCTCCTCCTATTTCGGCGGGGAAGCCGCCATGCTTCACAGCGGGCTCCGCATGACGGAGCGCTATGACCAGTGGAAGCGCATCCGCCGGGGAGAGGTCCGCGTCGTGCTGGGAACCCGGTCCGCCATCTTTGCCCCCCTGAAGAATCTGGGTGTTATCATTCTGGATGAGGAGCAGGAGGGCAGCTATCAATCGGAAAATCCGCCCCGCTATCACACGCGGGACGTCGCCAAATATCTCTGTGCCCGGGATGGGGCGCTGCTGGTCCTGGGCTCCGCCACACCGTCGGTGGAGACGGCCTGGGCGGCGGAGGAGGGGCAGTACTGCCGGGTGCGCCTCTGCCGGAGATACAACGAGCACAGCCTGCCTCAGGTGCTGATCGCCGACCTCCGTCAGGAGGTCAAGGCGGGGAACTCCGGCCTGATTGGGGCGGACCTCCGGCGGGAGCTGAGCCGGAACCTGGAAAACCGGGAGCAGAGCATTCTGTTCCTGAACCGCCGGGGCAGCAGCCGGATGCTGCTGTGCGGCGAGTGCGGCCACGTGCCGGAATGCCCCAGGTGTAGCGCACCCTTGACCTATCACTCCGCCAACGGGCGGCTGATGTGCCACTACTGCGGCCACTCCCAGCGGAGCTTCGAGGAATGCCCTGTCTGCGGAGGTATCATGAAGCACGTGGGGACCGGCACCCAGAAGGTGGAGGAGGAGTTAGAGGGCCTTTTTCCCGGCACGAAGGTTCTGCGTATGGACGCGGACACCGCGTCGGGGAGCCACGAAAAGCTTCTGCGCCGCTTTGAGAAGGAGCGCATCCCCATTCTGCTGGGCACCCAGATGGTAGCCAAGGGACTGGACTTTGAAAATGTGACGCTGGTGGGCGTGCTGGCTGCCGATCTCTCCCTGTATCTGGAGAATTACCGGGCGGCGGAGCGGACCTTCAGCCTCCTGACGCAGGTGGTGGGCCGCGCGGGCCGGGGCGGAAAGACCGGCCGTGCGGTGATTCAGACCTATACACCGGAAAACGACGTAATTCAGTGCGCCGCCCAGCAGGATTACAGCCGCTTTTATGAGAGCGAAATACACATGCGGCAGCTGCGCCGCCTGCCGCCCTTCGCGGACCTGTTTACCATCACGGTCTCCGGGGCGGACGAGGGCGCGGTGTTCCGGGCGGCCGTCGGCGTCCGGGAGGCGCTGCGGCAGAAGAACGCCGGGGAAGTCCTGGGTCCCGCTCCGGCGCCGGTTTTGAAGGTCAACAACCGGTACCGCTACCGGATTTTACTGGTGGGGAAAAATGATAAGCGGACCCGGGAAGAGGTCGGCGGACTGCTGCGGGCCTTCGCTGGAAACAGCGCCAACCGCAGATTCAATATTTTCGCGGACTGCAACGCCGCAGAGTAGGAGGTTCAAGCAAATGGCACTGCGCAAGATTGTGGAACAGGGAGATAGCTGCCTGAATAAGGTTTGCCGCCCGGTGACGGATTTCAACCGCCGCCTGCATCTGCTGATGGACGATCTGGTGGATACCCTGTCCGAGGCGGGGGGGATGGGCTTAGCCGCCCCCCAGGTGGGAATTCTCCGCCGGGCCTGTGTGGTCATCGACGAGGAGACGGAGGAGTTCGTCGAGCTGGTGAATCCCGAGATCGTCGCCCAGAGCGGGGAGCAGACCGGCCCGGAGGGCTGCCTCAGCGTCCCCGGCAAGTGGGGTCTGGTGACGAGGCCGGATTACGTCCGGGTCCGGGCGCAGGACCGGGACGGGGCGTGGTTTGAAATCGAAGGCCGGGGCCTGACCGCCCGCTGCTACTGCCATGAGCTGGAACATTTGGACGGCCACCTCTATACGGAACACATCGACCGGTTTCTGACCGACGATGAGGTTGCGGAGTATTTTCAGGAAGAAGAGGAGGAGGCCTGATGCGGATTCTCTTTATGGGCACGCCGGAGTTCGCCGTGGCATCCCTCCGCCGCATGGTGGAGGACGGACATACCATCTGCGGCGTATTCACCCAGCCGGACAAGCCCAAAAACCGTGGACATAAGCTGGCCTTCCCGCCTGTAAAGGAGTATGCCGTTACAAAGGAACTGGCCGTTTATCAGCCCGCGACGCTACGGGACGCCGGGGCTTTGGAGCTGGTGCGGTCCCTGGAGCCGGAGCTGATCGTGGTGGCGGCCTATGGAAAGCTGCTGCCGGAGGAGATTCTGAACGTGCCGCCTCTGGGCTCGATCAACGTGCATTCGTCCCTGCTGCCCAAGTACCGGGGGGCCGCGCCCATCAACTGGGCGGTGCTGAACGGAGAGACCGAGACCGGCGTGTCCATCATGTATATGGCGAAGGAGCTGGACGCGGGGGATGTGATTCTCCAAAGGTCCACCCCCATCGGTGAGACCGAGGATGCCCAGGCGCTGACGGCCCGTCTGGCGGAGCTGGGAGCCCAGGCCCTGTCGGAGGCGGTCCGCGCCCTGGCGGAGGGAACCGCTCCCCGGATTCCCCAGAACCATGTCCAGCACACCTACGCCCCCATGCTGGGGAAGGAGCTGTCTCCCGTGGACTGGACCCGTTCCGCCCATGAGATCAACTGCCGGATTCGGGGGCTGCTCCCTTGGCCCTGCGCGGCTACCGATGTCATCAGCGGCGAGGAAATCAAGCTCTACGCCGCCCTGGAGACGGGGGAGGCCGCAGAGGCCGCTCCTGGAACGATTGTGGCGGCGGGGAAGCCGGGAATCGACATCGCCTGCGGAGACGGGAGGGTTCTCCGGATAACGGAGCTTCAGGCAAAGGGCGGCAAACGGATGAGCGCCGCCGCTTATTTGTTGGGACATCCCATTCAACGATAGAATTCGAGGTTGCTTATGCCTTATCATTATGGTTACGGGAATTTCCTGGCCAACAATCTCTATGTGCTCCTGCTGATTCCGGTGATGATACTGTCCCTCTGGGCACAGGCGCAGGTCAGCGGCAGCTTCAGCAAGTACAGCCGGGTCTCCAACCGCCGCCGTCTTACCGGCGCACAGGCGGCGGAAGCCGTGCTGCGGGCCCACGGGGTCTATGATGTGACCGTCACCTCCACCGGAGGAAACCTGACCGACCACTACGACCCCCGGGACAACACCATCTACCTCTCCCAGGCCGTGTACGCCGCCCCCACGGTGGCGGCGGTGGGCGTGGCGGCGCATGAGGCGGGCCACGCGGTGCAGTACGCCGTGGGCTACGGACCCATCCGCCTGCGGAGCGCCATTGTGCCCCTGACCAATCTGGGGTCCCGCTGCTCCATGATTCTGCTGTTCATCGGCCTGATGCTGTACAGCCAGAGCCTGTTTCTGGTGGGAATCCTGCTGTTCTCCCTGACGACGTTTTTCCAGCTTGTGACCCTGCCGGTGGAGTTCAACGCCTCCCGCCGGGCCCTGGAAACCATTGAGAGTCAGGGGCTTCTGGACGATGAGGAGCTGGCCGGAGCCCGGAAGGTTCTTCGGGCGGCGGCGCTGACCTATGTGGCGGCGCTGCTGATGTCCGCGCTGCATCTGCTGCGCTATGTGCTGATTTTCCTGGGCCGGAGCAGTCAGGACGGCCGCCGGGGGCGGAGATGAGCGCCCGGAAGGAGGCGCTGTCCGTGCTGACCGCCTGCCGCGTGCGGGGGGCCTGGGCGGACGCCGCGCTGGATTCTCATTTGCGGGGGCTTTCTCCCGCAGACGCGGGGCTTTGCAGCCGGATTGTCTACGGCGTCATTCAGAATGAGACGCTGCTGGATTTCTATCTCTCCGGCTTCTGCTCCCAGAAGCTGGACCACCTTCAGCCGCCTCTGGTGGACATTTTGCGGATTGGGGCCTATCAGATTCTCTTTCTGGACCGGGTGCCGGACAACGCCGCCGTCCACACGTCGGTGGAGCTGGCGAAAGGCGCGGGAAGGGGACAGGCGTCCGGACTGGTCAACGCCGTCCTCCGGCGGCTCTGCCGGGAGAAGGAGGCCCTTCCTCCCATTCCGGACCGGGACGAGGCCCGGTATCTCTCCATTCGTTACAGCCATCCCAAGTGGCTGGTCAAGCGGCTGCTGGCCCTTCTGGAGCGGGAGGGAACGGAGGCGTTCCTCTCCAACAGCAATCTCCAGCCTCCCGCCGCCGCCCAGGTCAACACCCTCCGCTTCCCGACGGAGGCGGTGCGGAAAGCGCTGGAGGACGAGGGCGTCCGGGCGGAGGCGCATCCCTGGCTGCCGGACTGCCTGCTCCTTCAAGGGACGGGGAACCTGGAGCGTCTGCGGGCCTTTCAGGAGGGGATGCTCTACATTCAGGACCCGTCGGCCCGGCTGGCGGTGCTGGCCATGGACCTCGCGCCGGGGAGCCGTGTGCTGGATGTCTGCGCCGCCCCGGGCGGAAAATCCTTTGCCGCAGCCATCGCCATGGGGAAGGGGGAAATCATCTCCTGCGATCTCCATGAGAACAAGCTGAAGCGCATCCGGGAGGGAGCGGCCCGTCTGGGGCTGGAGAGCTCCATCCATACGGAGGCCGCCGACGGGCGGGTCTTCCGGGAGGCGTGGCGGGAATCCTTTGACGCGGTGCTGGTGGACGCGCCCTGCTCCGGGCTGGGCATTCTTCGAAAGAAGCCGGATATCCGCCGGAAGAAGGCGGACGAACTCTTTGCCCTCCCGGTGATTCAGAGCGCCATTCTGGAAAACGCCGCCCGCTACGTCCGCCCCGGCGGAACGCTGCTGTACTCCACCTGCACCATCCTGCCGGAGGAGAACGAGGAGGTAACGGGGGCCTTTCTGGGGCTTCATCCGGAGTTTTCCCGGGAAACCTTCACCCTGCCGGGGCCCATCGGAACGGTGGAGGGACAGGCCGCGCTCTGGCCCCACCTCCACGACGCCGACGGATTTTACATCTGCCGCATGACGCGGCGTATTTGAGGCGAACCATGACCGATATCAAATCCATGACCCTCCCGGAGCTGCGGGCCTTCCTTCAGGAAATGGGAGAGCCCGCCTTCCGGGGGAAGCAGGTCTTCTCCTGGCTCAGCCGGGGGGCGGCGTCCTTTGACGAGATGACCAATCTCCCGGCCTCTCTCCGGGAGCGGCTGAAGGAGACCTGTGCCCTCGCCGTTCCCCAGGCGGTCCGGAAACAGGTCTCCGCCAGGGACGGCACCATCAAATACCTCTGGCAGCTGGCGGACGGCAACTGCATTGAGTCCGTCCTGATGCGCTACCGCCACGGGAACACCGTGTGCATCTCCTCTCAGGTGGGATGCCGGATGGGGTGCGCCTTCTGCGCGTCCACCATCGCGGGCAAGGTCCGGGACCTGACGCCGGGGGAGCTGCTGGATCAGGTAATTTTCACCGGGAAGGACTCCGGAGCGGCCGTCTCCAACATCGTGCTGATGGGCATCGGCGAACCCATGGACAACCTGGACGCCGTGCTGAAATTTCTGGAGCTGGTGAACCACCCCGACGGCCTGAACATCGGAATGCGGCACATCTCCCTGTCCACCTGCGGCGTGCTGCCCGGCATCCGCCGCCTGGCGGAGCTGGGGCTTCAGCTGACGCTGTCCGTCTCCCTCCACGCGCCGGACAACGAGACCCGGACCCGCATCATGCCGGTGAACCGGGCCTATGACGTGGAGGAGCTGTTTGCCGCGTGTCACGCGTATTTCAAAAAAACCGGACGGCGGATTTCCTTTGAATACGCCATGATCGACGGCGTCAACGACCAGGATTGGCAGGCGGACCGGATTGCCGCCCGCCTGCGGGGAATGCCCGGCCACGTGAACCTGATTCCGCTGAACGACGTGGAGGAGAGCCCCTTCCGGCCCTCCCGCCGGGTGGCCGCGTTTCAAAAACGTCTGGAATCTCACGGCGTCACCGCCACGGTGCGGCGAAGCCTGGGTGGAGATATAGACGCCGCCTGCGGGCAGCTCCGCAGAAAGGCAGAGAAAGGGGAGGATTCCCAATGATGAACATATGGAGCATGACGGACACCGGCCTCGTCCGCAAAGAGAATCAGGACGCCTACGAGGTGAAGAAGGCCTTCGGCCACATGATCTGCGTGGTCTGCGACGGGATGGGCGGCTCCGCTGGCGGAAAGCTGGCCAGCCGCATCGCCGTGGACACCTTTACCGCGGAGATGGAAAAGCGCCTGTCCCCGGAGGCAAAGCCGGACCGCCTGCGGGAGGTCTCTGTGGTGGCGGTGGCCCTGGCCAACCGCGCCGTGCGGGAGGCGGCCAGAAGCTCGGAGGAGTACCAGAATATGGGAACCACGCTGGTTTCCGCCGTCTCCTTTGACGGGGGCGTGGTCATCGCCAACGTGGGGGACAGCCGGGCCTATCACATCACAAAGGAGCGCATCGTCCAGATCACCCGGGACCATTCTCTGGTGGAGCGCATGGTGGAGCGGGGAGACATCACCGCCGAGGAGGCCCGCCGCCATCCCAACCGGAACCTGATCACTCGGGCCCTTGGGCCGGACGTGGACCCGGAGTGCGACTGCTACACCTGCCAGCTGCTGCCGGGGGATTATCTCCTTCTCTGCACGGACGGGCTGGTTAACACGGTGACAGATCAGGAAATTCGCGCCGAGGTCCTCCGCCCGGATACGGAAAGCTGCATGGACCGCCTCCTGGCGATTTCCAAGAGCCGGGGCGCGTCGGATAACCTCACCGTGGTTTTGGCGAGGAAACTGTAAGGAAGGAGGAGCTGCATGGATCAGTACATCGGAAAGATGCTGGACAACCGTTATGAAATTCTGGAGCGCATCGGCACCGGAGGCATGGCGGTGGTCTATAAGGCGAAATGCCACCGCCTGAACCGTCTTGTGGCGCTGAAGATTCTGAAAAGCGATCTGGCACAGGACGAGGATTTCCGCCGCCGTTTCAACGCGGAGTCCCAGGCGGTCGCTCAGCTGTCCCACCCCAACATTGTGTCGGTTTACGACGTGAGCCGGGGCGGCGACACGGAATATATCGTCATGGAGCTCATCGACGGCATTACCCTGAAGCAGTATATGGAGAAGCGGGGCCAGCTGAACTGGCGGGAGTCCCTGCACTTCATCACCCAGATCATGCGGGGCCTCAGCCACGCCCACAGCCGGGGCATTGTTCACCGGGACATCAAACCCCAGAACGTCATGGTGCTCCGGGACGGCAGTGTGAAGGTGGCAGATTTCGGCATCGCCTGTCTGGAGAATTCGGCGCAGACGCTGACCCAGGAGGCCCTGGGCTCCGTCCACTATATTTCGCCGGAGCAGGCCAGGGGAGAGCGGACCGACGCCCGGAGCGACATCTACTCCTCCGGCGTGGTCATGTACGAAATGCTCACCGGGCGGCTGCCCTTCGAGGGGGATTCCGCCGTTTCCGTGGCGATTCAGCACCTCAGCTCCGTGCCCCTGGCCCCCCGGGAGCTGAACCAGGAGATCCCGGCCCAGCTGGAGCTGATCTGCATGAAGGCCATGACGCCGGACCTGGACCGGCGCTATGCCTCCGCAGACGCCATGATTGCCGACCTGGAGGATTTCCGGAAAAATCCCAACATTAATTTGGATTTCACCATGATGGACCTCCGTCCGGAGGAACCGGCGGAGCCCACGCAGCCCCTGCGCACCTACGACCGGACCCTCCATCCGACGCCCAAGGGCCGGGAGGCGGAGCGGTTGCGCCGCTGGGATTATGAGGACGATTACGAACCCGTTCATCGGAGCGGGGGAGCCGGGGTAAAGGTTCTGCTGGGCGTGGCCGTCATTCTGGCGCTGGCTCTGGTGGTGGTTCTCTTCCGCATGGTCTCGGACTCCTTTGAGCAGGAGGTTCCTCAGACCTATACGGTGCCGTCGGTGGTGGGCTATACGCCGGAACAGGCTGTCGAGCTGCCCGGTGTGAAGGACATCTTCACTCTGAAGGTAAACGAGGAGGCCCGTTTCAGCGACCAGCCCATGGGAACCATCGCCCAGCAGAATCCCGCAGAGGGAGATCACCGCAAGGGTGACAATCTGGTCATTGAGGTCTGGCTCAGCGCCGGGAAGGACACCGGCAAGATGCTGGACGTGACCAACAAAACCGTGGCCCAGGCTCAGGTGATTCTCAAGAGCCTGCGGGAGAAGTACAATCTGACCATTTTGGCCGACGAGGCGGAAATGGAGTTCAACGACGAGATTACCGAGGGTTATATCATCCGCAGTGAGCCCGCAGAAGGCGAACTTCTGGAGGACGGCGATTTCATCCGCCTCATTGTCAGCAAGGGCCCGGAGAAGAAGAAGGTAGTGGTGTCCCACTTCGTCGGCCAGCAGATCGATGAAGTGCTGCGGTCTCTGGTGGATACCTGGCACCTGACCTGTACCAACGCCGACATTGAGTACGTGGAGAGCGAGGCCGAGCCCAACAGCGTCATCTGGCAGAGCCTGGAACCCAATACCACCGTGACCGAATGGGATACCATTAAATTCAAGGTCAGCGCGGGAATTAGCGTCAAAGAAATATCCATCGGAATCCCCCTGCCGCAGGACGGAGGCACAACGGTTCAGGTGGATGTTTACGTGGGGGATGAGGTGAATCCTCAGTATGCCGAGCGGGTAGCCTGCTCTGATATGACGGCCAATGTGACGCTCACCGGCTCCGGCACGCAGACCATCAAGGTCTATTTTGACGGCGTGCTGGATCAGGAGCAGACCCAGGAAATACACTTTGAATGATATGACGGGACGCATTCAAAAGGCCCTCAGCGGCTTCTATTACGTGGATACCGGCGAAACGGTCCTGACCTGCCGGGCCAGGGGGAAATTCCGGAAAGAGGGAATTTCCCCCCTGGTGGGGGACCGGGTGGAGGTCCGGGAGCTGGGCGGCGGCGAGGGCTTTGTCGAGAAAATCCTGCCCCGGCGGAACGCCTTCACGCGGCCCGCTGTGGCGAATATCGACCAGCTGGTGGTAATCGCCTCTGCTGCCATTCCCAAAACGGACCCCTATTTGATTGACCGGGTGGCCGCCATCGCCGCCCTGAAGGACTGCCGGGTGGTCGTGCTGCTGAACAAGTGCGATCTGGACCGGGCGGATGCCCTCTATAGCATTTACCACACCTCCGGCTTCCCGACGCTGCGGGTCAGCGCGGAAACCGGCGAGGGGATGGAGGATTTGAAAGGCTTGATTGCCGGAAAGCTGTCTGCCTTTACAGGCAACTCCGGCGTAGGGAAATCCAGCATCTTGAACGCACTGGACCCGAACTTCCACCTCCAGGTGGGGGCCGTCAGCACCGCACTGGGCCGGGGGCGGCACACCACCCGGCATGTGGAGCTGCACCGCCTTTTCTGCGGGGCGGAGGTGGTAGACACCCCCGGTTTTTCCTCCTTCGACGCGGAGGAGCTGAACCTGGAGCTGAAGCGCCGCCTGCCGGAGACCTTTCCGGAATTTACCCCCTATCTGGAGGACTGCCGCTTTGTGGGGTGCAGCCACACCCAGGAAAAAGGCTGCGCCGTGCTGGAGGCCCTTCGCCGGGGGAAGATACAGAAAAGCCGCCATGACAGCTACCTCCGCCTATACGAGGAGCTGAAGCCCCTCCGGGACTGGCAGGAAAAAAAGTGACGGAACGCGCCTCGATTTTCGGGGCGCCGTTTTTTACACCATGGACAGCCCCGCCGTATATACTGGAGAGAAGGGAAGGAGGCGTAACGCGATGGGTTGTGGGAATTGGGGCTGCGGAAACGGCGGCGGGGGAGGAATCCGCCTGCTGGGCCTGTTTGCTGTGGCTCTGGGAGCGGGAATTCTGATTGCCGCCATTTTTCCAATCGGAGTGCTGATGTTCCTGGTTGCGTTTCTGCTGATCGGCTGCGGCTGCGCCTGCTGCCGGCGGTAATACATGGGGAGGAGGCGTCTTGATGAACATCGTGGTTTGGAAGTCCCCCAAAATGCTCCGGGGTATTCTGAAGAAGATTTTCAAGGTGTAAAACATATCCAGCCCCGGCGGCGCATAGAGTAGGACATGGATTCTATACTTGCCGGGAAAGGAAGGAGTTCTGTATGGAACTGGAGTTGAAAAAAGTGTCCTTGGACACCTATGAAACAGGCGGGGAGCTGACCCTGACGCAGGAGGAGACGGCGGAGACCATCGTGCCGGATTACTGTCCCGATATAGCCCGCATCATCGAGACGGACGGGAAGGTCTATCTTCACAGCCGGGAGCTGCGGGACGGAAAGGCGGAACTCTCCGGCACTGTCCGGGTGACGGTGCTGTACACCCCCGACGGGGAGAGCGGCGTGCGGACCCTAGAATTCGCCATCCCCTTCACCGTGGAAAGCGACAGCCGGGCCCTGCCAGGCTGCCAGCATCTGACGGCGGAGACGGAGACGGAATTCCTGGAAGCCCGGATGCTGAATCCCCGGAAAATTTTCACCCACTGCAAGCTGGTTTCCCGCATCACCGGCTATCAGCGGAGCCCCTTGGTCTTCTGTACAGACACGGAGGCACAGCCGGAGTTTCAGGTGGAGAAGCGCCAGGAGCGGCAGCACGCCATCCTCCTGACCCACATCGCTGAAAAGGATTTTACATTTACAGAGGAAATGAACCTCTCTCCCGGACGGGAAGGGGCGGCGGAGCTGCTGACCAGTCAGGTTTCCAGCACTGTCACCGAGACCAAGATCGTGGGCAGCAAGCTGATTTTCAAGGGCGTATTCTCCATCAGCCTGCTTTACCGGGACCATAACGGGGCGTGCGGCTCCGCCTCTTCGGAGCTTCCTTTCTCCCAGATCATGGAAGTGGAAGGGGCCGAGGAGGGGAACGCCGCCAGCCTCCAGCTCCAGCTCACCGGCACGGATTTGCAGATCGACGGGGACGACCCAGAGGGCCGCCAGATCGCCGTGACCCTGTATCTCCATGCCACGGCGCTGCTGCGGGAGGAGCAGGAGCTGACCCTGCTCAGCGACCTCTATTCCACCGCCTACGACATGACCTATGAGGCCGCGCCCCTGAACCTCACCAGCTTCCGGGAGAACCTGACCCGCCGCCAGACCCTGCGGGAAGTGCTGGAGATCGGTGTGGTGGCGGATTCCATTCTGGCCCTGTCCGCCAGCTGCGGCACGGTGTCCGTCAACCGGGAGGGCGGCATGGCCGCGCTCAGAACTGGCGTAACGGTCCGGGCCATGTACCTGGACGAGGGCGGCGTGCCCCTGGTGGCGGAGCGGAACATGGATGCCGGATGCCAGCTGGAGCTCCCGGAGGACTGTCGGATTACGGCAAAGGCGGTCTGCGCCGAGGAGGTACAGGGCACGCTGGGAGACCGGGGCATCGAGGTCCGTTTCCCGGTGGATTTTCAAGTGGAAGCGGCGTCCCGCGTAAAAAGGGTCTGCGTCTCCACCGCCAAGCTGGACACGGAGACCGCCAAGGATTCCAACGGCGCGCCGTCTTTGGTCCTGCGGTGCATCGGCCGTCAGGAAAGCCTCTGGGATCTGGCGAAGAAGTACAACACCACCATCTCCGCCATTCTCTCTGCCAATCAGCTGGAGGGGGAGGAGGAGATTTCCCAGGACCAGATGCTGTTGATTCCCAGAAAAAGAGCGTGAAAAGAGCGCGGGAGAATCTCTCCCGCGCTCTTTCTTCTATAAGGCTATATTCCTTTACAAGGCAGATATTTCAACCATTTGCATACCGCGAAAGGAATTGCCGCGTCCGTTCCTCCCTGGGATTGTCAATAACCTCCTGCGGGTTGCCCTGTTCCACAATGACACCGCCGTCCATAAAGATCACCTGATCCGCCACATCACGGGCAAAGGCCATTTCATGGGTGACAATGATCATGGTGGTCTTCTGTTCCGCCAGGGAACGGATGACCCGCAGTACCTCGCCGGTGAGCTCCGGGTCCAGGGCGGAGGTGGGTTCATCGAAACAAAGGATGTCCGGATGAAGGGCCAGCGCCCGCGCGATGGCTACCCGCTGCTGCTGTCCACCGGAGAGCTGGTGGGGGTAGTGGTCCGCCCGGTCGGCCAGGCCCATCTGGGCCAGCAGCTCCCGGCCTGCCTTGAGGATGGCGTCCCGGCTCTCGCCACCCCGCTCCTTTGCCAGCAGCTCCCGGGCCAGAGTGACGTTTTGCAGTGCCGTATACTGAGGGAAGAGGTTGAAGTTCTGGAACACCAGGCCGAAGTGGAGGCGCTTTTGCCGGATGTCCTTCTCCGCCTGGGTAGAAGGGTCCGACGCGTCAAAGATCACGCCGCCCTTGACGGAAATGGAACCGTGGTCCGGCCGCTCCAGGAAGTTCAGGCAGCGGAGCAGGGTGGTCTTGCCGGAGCCGGAGGAGCCGATGATGGACAGGGCCTGTCCCTCTTCCAGGGAAAAACTGATATCGCTGAGGACCTGGGTGTCCCCGAAGTGCTTTTCAATGTGTTGGACTTCTAAAATTGCCATCGCCGTCAAACTCCTCTCACCGGAAATATTCCAGCTTCTTTTCCAGCTTCCCTAGAAGGATAATCGCCACGCCGCTGAAAGCCAGATAATACACCATGGTAAAGAACAGCGGCCACACCAGTCCCGCGTAGCCCTGGTTGCCCTTCATAAAGGACTCGCCCATCCAGATAACCTCCTGAAGGGCCACCACCCGGGCCAGGGAGGTGTCCTTGACCAGGGTAATGATCTCGTTGGACATGGGGGGGACAATCCGCTTGATCATTTGCAGCAGCGTGATCTTAAAGAAAATCTGGCGTTTCGTCATGCCCAGCACCAGACCGGCCTCCTGCTGTCCGGCGGGCACCCCCTGAATGCCGCCCCGGTAGATTTCCGAGAAATAGCACGCGTAGTTGATGACGAAGGCCACCGCCACGGCGGTAAACCGCCCCGACTCACCGCCGCTCCAGATGGGGAAGCCCTTCAGGCCGGGCACGTAGTACAGGGCGATAATCTGGAGAACCAGAGGCGTGCCCCGGACAATCCAGACGATGGTTTTGGTCAGCCACCGCAGGGGATGGAGGCGGCTCATGGAGCCGAAGGAAATGATCAGCCCCAGCGGAACCGCCCCCACCAGCGTGACGAAAAAGAGCTGGAGCGTTTTGATGAAGCCGGTATTCAGGGCGGAGAAGACCGTCAAAAATTCGTCGGAGCCAAAAAAGGAAAGCATGGAATCGTCCTCTCATTGAAAATTTCGGGGAGGGCCCAAAGGCAGAGAGCTTCACTCTCTGCCTTCACACATGGGAACAGGGGGGACTTACTCTAAAATCAGGGATTCCTGCACGCCGTAGGTGGTGCCGGTCTCCAGAACGGAACCGTCGGCAATCGCGCCGGCCCAGAAGCTGTTCCAGGCCTCCACCAGATCGGACCCCTTGCGGAAGCCCACGCCGTACTCCTCGGACTCCAGGCCCTGAACGGTGTTCAGGTTCATCGTATACGTAAGGTTCGCGTAGTTAGTGCCCTCGCCGATCATGGCACCGGCCATCAGAAGGTCAATCACGGCGGCGTCGGCGGTGCCAGCGGAGACCTCCATAACCGCGTCGGCCTGCTTGGCCACGGCAGTGGTGGAAGCGCCCAGAGCCTCGGCGGCATCCTCACCGGCGGAGCCGGATTCCACGGCCACATTCAGGCCCTCCAGGCTGGTCAGGTTCTCAAAGTTTGCAGCCTCAGCGGCGGGCACCACCAGCACCTGGGCGTTGAGGCAGTAGGGATTTCCGGTGTCCATGGCGGCCTTGACCTCATCGTTCAGGGTCATTCCGTTCCACACGCAGTCGATGCTTTTGGCGTTCAGCTCCATGACCTTGTAATCCCAGGTGATTTCCTGAAACTCAACCTGGACGCCCAGGCTCTCGGCAAAGGCGGAGGCCATGTCGGCGTCAAATCCAATCCAGTTACCGTTAGCGTCCCGGTAATCCATGGGGGCAAAATCCGTCATGCCCACGACCAGAGCACCCTTGCCCTGAACATAGGCCAGGTCGCTTTCCGCCTGGCTGCTCCCGGCGTCATCGGTCTTCTGCTCCGCCGGGGGAGTTGTTGAGGTATCGCCGCTTTCAGCGTTGTTTCCGCCGCTGCCGCCGCAGGCGGTCAGAGTGGCGGCCAGCATAAGGGCCAGCAGGAGGGCCCGGAGCTTCTTGCTTTTCATCATGTTATCATCCTCCAAAATGGAACAGGCGGTCCTGTTCGTTTAATACATTAGCAGTTTACCACATTAAAGAATCCCTGTAAAGCATCATTTCGACCAAATCAGACCCGCCGGAAACGGGAGGGCCTTGTGTGTTTCCTCCAAAACTAGACGGGCCGTCATACTTTTCACCGGACGGGCATAGATTGGAACATGAATATGGAGCGGAAAAAGGACGGGATGCTATGAACACGACCATTTATCAGAATATCGCCACCCGCACGGCGGGGGATATCTACATCGGCGTGGTGGGCCCGGTGCGGACCGGGAAGTCCACCTTCATCAAGCGCTTCATGGAGACCCAGGTCATTCCCAACATTGAGAATGTGTACCGCAAGGAGCGGGCCCGTGACGAGCTGCCTCAGAGCGGTTCCGGACGGACCATCATGACGGCGGAGCCCAAGTTCGTTCCGGAGGAGGCGGCTCAGGTGCAGCTGCCCGACGGTGCGTCCTTCTCCGTGCGGCTCATCGACTGCGTGGGCTACATGGTCCGGGGAGCCATCGGCCAGTTTGAGGACGACGCCCCCCGGATGGTGACAACCCCTTGGTACGACCATGAGATTCCCATGACGGAGGCGGCGGAAATCGGCACCCGGAAGGTGATTTCGGAGCATTCCACCATCGGCATCGTCATCACCACCGACGGCACCGTCGCCGACATCCCCCGGGAGGACTATCTGGAGGCGGAGGAGCGGGTGGTCCGGGAGCTTCAGGAGCTCGGGAAGCCCTTCATTGTCCTGCTGAACTCCGCGGACCCCAAGAGCGACCGGGCGGAGGCCATCGCCCGGGACATCGCCTCCCGCTATGAGGTGAACTGTGTCCCGGTGAACTGCCTGGACCTGGGGGAGGAGGACGTGGCGGACATCCTCAAGGCCGTCCTCTATGAGTTCCCCATGCAGGAGCTGGACCTGTTCCTGCCCCCCTGGGTGGACGCCCTGCCCACAGAGCACCCCATCAAGGCCAGTCTTTACGACGCGGTACGCCAGGGGACCTCGCAGCTCCAGCACATCCGGGAGGTAGACGGCGTCATCGCCGCTCTGGGGGCCTGTGAGAACATCAGCGAGGCGAAAATCACCGCCATCGATCTGGGCACCGGCGTGGCGGCGGCCAGCCTCAGCCTGCCCCGGGAGCTGTTCTATCATACCTTGTCGGAGCAGTCCGGCTTTGAGGTGGGGGATGATGGAGACCTGATGAGCCTGCTGACCCGCCTGGCGGCGGTGAAGGCGGAGTACGACAAGGTAGCCGGAGCCCTGCGGGACGTGAAGGAGACGGGCTATGGCATCGTGGTGCCCAGCATCGACGAGCTGAAGCTGGAGGAGCCGGAGATCATGAAGCAGGGAGGCCGCTACGGCGTGAAGCTGAAGGCCAGCGCTCCCAGCATCCACATGATCCGGGCGGACATCGAGACGGCGGTATCGCCCATCGTGGGGAACGAGAAGCAGTCGGAGGATATGGTGAATTATCTCCTTCAGGAGTTCGAGGGGGACACCAGCAAAATCTGGCAGTCCAATATCTTTGGCCGGAGCTTCCATGAGCTGGTCAGCGACGATCTTCAGGGAAAGCTGAAACGGATGCCGGACGATGCCCGGAAGAAGCTCCAGGAAACTCTGACCCGCATCATCAACGAAGGCAGCGGGGGGCTGATCTGCATTATCCTGTAAGGCCGAAGCCGGTCAACGGATTAACAAAGAAGGAAAACGAGAGGAACCCGGAAAGGGCTCCTCTCGTTTTTCATTCCGGTGCAGCCGGAGAGCGCCGGACGTTTTCCAGGTCGGAGATTCATTCAGCGGCTAAGATTTCTCCTTCGCAGTACCAGGTTTTGATCTTCGGGACGTTCGGGGATTTCATCCGGGAGGGGTTTCCGCGCGTACTGTATCAGGTCCTTCCGGACAGCTCCCAGCCGCCGGAAGGCCTCCCGGGCCTGCTTCAGGGTGATGCCCCGATTCTCATCGCTGGGCTGGTCCTCGCCGGAAATAAACACGTCATTCTCCCAGAAGCACACCGGGCAGATATAGGCAACGGCGTCCTTTGGGGGAGCAGGGAAGGTGTTATACCCACAGCAGGGGCAGGGGAATTTTTCCGCCGTGGACCTCTGCTCGGATGCCTGGTCCTGATTTTCCCCTGGATAGAACGTTTGTTTTTCTGTCATAGTGCCGTCCCTTTCTTCGGAATATACAGCCCGGAGAAATCCACGCCCTCCAGCTCCAGCAGGAAGCGTTTTTTCTCCACGCCTCCGGCATAGCCCGTCAGGCTGCCGTCCGCACCCACCACCCGGTGGCAGGGGATGAAAATAGAGATGGGGTTGTGTCCTACGGCTCCGCCTACCGCCTGAGGGGAGGCGGGAACCCCGGCGGCCTTTAGTTTCTTCGTCAGTGCGCCATAGGTCGTGGTTGTTCCAAAGGGAATCTCCAGCAGCGGCGCCCATACCCTTTGCTGGAATTCGCTTCCCCTGGGAGCCAGGGGCGGCAGGGGAGGAAGGGAGTGCTTTTCAAAATAGGCATCCAGCCAGACCGCCGCCTGGTGAAAGACCGGCAGGTCCGGCCGCTCCTCCGCAGCTTTGTCCAGTCCGGCGGCAAAATATTTCTGTCCATCCAGCCACAAACCGGTGATGGCCTCTCCGTTGGAGGCTAAGGATAATGCCCCCAGAGGGGAGGCCAGCGTCGTCAGGTATGTCATATACGGTTTTTCCTCTCTTTGGGATATTTTTATTATACCAGAACATGTGTATGAGTGCAAGTCCCTTTCCGAAAACAGAGGTGTCTGTTTGCATATTTTTATAAGAGGAGGACACTAGGAGACAGGCTCTGTCCCGGCCTGTTTTCCGGAAGTCAGTTGGTGTGTGACAACTCAACTTTAACCGATGTGGCCTCCTCCGTCTGCTTTTTACTTCTTCTGCTGTCCAACATGTATTGTACTCCTATAGCTGTTGTCCGGCAATGGAGTCACCTCCTGTTGACTATTTTTTGTAAAACTGCTATACTAATTAACATAGGAAAGAGGGATTTGCTTGAATGACATCATGAGGCCGGTATACTGCTTATTTCTGATAATCAGCGGCGGGTGCTTCGCCATGATGTGGTTTCTGACATGCATTCCGCCGAGGGGCTCGAAATCCTTGCTTGCGCAGACTCAGACCATGATACAATCCGATGAAGTCTGGAAATTCATATCGTACGTAACTATGGTCCTATCCGCCGGAATGTTTCTTTTTAGCCTAGTCAATCTATTAGCTATGCTGTAATTTCCGCCCTTCCTTCCGGGAGGGTGGTTTCTATTTATCACGCGAATCCCTCGCTTTTCCGCTCCGTCTCTAGGCGTTTTTTACCTTGGCCTGGGTCTGCCGGAGATAGCCGGAGAGCTTTTGAATCTTGATGTAAAGCTCGTCGATCTTCCTGGCGGTCAGGGGAGTGTCCAAAGTACTGGTTTCTGGAATACAAGCCCCGCACAGAAACACGGGAAAATATCTGCATCATGACGATGGCAAGCCGGGAACTGCAGCAGATGTATTCCGCGAAAGCTGGAAAGCCTTCAGGTTGCCTTAGCTGTTTTCGTACAGGCCTATAACCGCTTCGGATTTCAAAAGGGCCGCTATCGTTCCAGGCATTCAGGTACTTCTGTTCCCGTTTCTCTTTTCATCTTCCTTTAACTGCGCGTTTGGACACTCCTCAGACACTCTCCACCCTTGACATTCCCGGACTCCTTCTATATAATATCATCTTGTAAAATTGTGCTCTGGAGAAAATTTCTCCCGGATAAAAGAAGAAAGGAACCGTCTGAAATGGCAAAAGAATACAAGATGAGTCAGGCCCGTTACGACGAGCTGCAGGAAGAACTCAATTACTTGAAAACCACCCGCTCCGACGAGGTTGCCGAACAGATCAAGGTAGCCCGCGGCTTTGGCGACCTCAGCGAAAACAGCGAATACGATGAGGCCAAAAACGAGCAGGGCAAGCTCTATTCCCATATCGCCGAGGTGGAGGAAATCCTCCAGCATGCCGTTATTGTGGACGAGAGCAGCAATACCGACGTGGTGGGCATCGGAAGTAAAGTGACGGTGGCGGGCGCGGATGGAAAACCCCTCCCGCCCTATTCCATCGTGGGTTCTCAGGAGTCCGACCCGATGCATGGCATCATTTCTGAGGAGTCTCCTTTCGGCAAGGCTATGATTGGCGCCAAAGAAGGGGATACCGTTACCGTGGAGGCCCCCAAGGGGAACATTGTTTATACAGTGCTGAAGATTGAGCGCTGAGCTCTGTTCCTCTCTGGGATAGAGTAGGGAGCATGCACAATCCAGTACAATTAAGGAGAAAGAGCATGGCAGAACAAATGAAGAAGCCCGAGCAGGACCTGAGTGAGCAGACCCGGGTCCGCCGGGAAAAGCTGGCGGAGCTTCAGGCGGCGGGGGAGGACCCTTTTCAGCTGACCCGCTTTGACTGGGACACCACATCCAGGCAGATCAAGGAGAATTTCGAAGCCATGGAGGGCAGTCCCGTGAAGGTAGCGGGCCGCCTCATGAGCAAGCGGGGCATGGGCAAGGTCAGCTTCTGCGATTTGCAGGACAAGGATGGACGCATCCAGCTCTACGCCCGGCAGGACGAGATGGACGAAGCGGTTTATAAGAAGTTCAAAAAGTTTGACATAGGCGATATTGTAGGCGTGGACGGCGAGGTTTTCCGGACCCAGCGGGGAGAGATGAGCGTCCGGGCAAAGAATATCACCCTGCTCAGCAAATCCCTTCTTCCCCTGCCGGAGAAGTTCCACGGCCTGCAGGACAAGGAACTCCGGTATCGCCAGCGTTATGTGGACTTGATGGTGAATCCGGATGTGAAGAACAACTTCCTGATCCGCTCCAGGTTCATCCAGTATGTGCGCCGCTATCTGGACGAGCGGGGCTATATCGAAGTGGAGACTCCCGTTCTGAACACCCTGGCGGGCGGCGCGGCGGCCCGGCCCTTTGTCACCCATCACAATACCCTGGACATTGATATGTATATGCGGATTGCCACGGAGCTGCCTCTGAAGCGGCTGATTGTGGGCGGTATGGACCGGGTGTATGAGATTGGCCGTATTTTCCGGAATGAGGGGATGGACCCCAAGCACAATCCGGAGTTTACCACCGTGGAGCTGTATCAGGCATATACCGATTTCCACGGCATGATGGACGTAGCTGAGGGCATCATCTCCGGCGCAGCCAAGGAGATTCTGGGCGGCTACCAGGTGGAGTGGCTGGGCCAGTCGATTGACCTGACTCCCGGTTGGCGGCGGCTGACCATGGTGGACGCCGTGAAGGAGTACGCGGGAGTGGATTTTGGCGCGATCTCTGGGGACGCAGAGGCGGTGGACGCCGCGAAGGCCATCGGCGTAGAATTGGCAGAGACGGCGGACAAGACCTGGGGCAATGCCCTGTATGCCTGTTTTGATCAGAAGGTAGAGGAGAAGCTGATTCAGCCTACCTTCATTACCATGTATCCGGTGGAGGTTTCTCCGCTGACAAAGCGGAGTCCGGCGGATTCCCGGCTTACAGAGCGGTTTGAGCTGTTCATCTGCCGCAGTGAGCTGGCCAACGCCTATTCCGAACTGAACGACCCCATCGACCAGCGCCACCGTTTTGAGAAGCAGGCGGAGCTCCGGGACCGGGGAGACGATGAGACGGAGATGTTGGACGAGGATTTCCTGACGGCGCTGGAGTACGGTATGCCTCCTACTGGCGGCATGGGCATGGGCATTGACCGCTGTGTCATGCTGCTTACCGGGGCGGATACCGTTCGGGACGTGATTTTGTTCCCCACGATGAAGCCGCTGGACTGAAATCAAACAAAATATATACAACACGAATATAATTCGCTACAAAAAATTTAAATGTAAAAGTAAGAAGTACCAGCTTGAAGGCGGGTACTTCTTATTTTCTATGCTTATTAATCGTGGCCAGAAAAAAGCCAGGAGCCGCTTTGGTTCCTGGCTTCTGTGATATTTGGCCGGATACATCGCATGGAGTACCCCAGGCCAAAGAGAGAGGGGATGCGGATTATACTACCAGATAGTTGATAAAGATTCCGGTGATAATTACGGATGTCACCGTCAAGCAAATAAAACCGGCGACGAGCATCTTCGGAAGAACGTTATCCAAGATCATCTGCTCCTCGTCCTCGGTTCCGCCAATCTGCTTTGCAACCTCAGTAGACACAACGTAGGTTCCGGGGAATCCAAACAAGCAGGAGCAGGTAATGCCGCAACACATCATCCAGCTGAATTTGAAAATCTTGCCAACGATGACCGCAATAACAAACATGCTGAGAAGACCGATTGCAAACGCTCCGGCTACCACGGGCAGCAGGGCCGCTACATCTGCCGGAGTTACGGCTGTGAGGAACACCAGGATGGAAACCATGCACACAACCAGGCCGATGCCGTAGCAGTTGGATTTTTTCATTACATCGTGCTCAAGGAAACCAATTTCTTGAGCAATCACGCCAAGAATCAGGCATATAACATATTTGTGCACCGCGCCGCCAGTAAGAAGCGAGATCTGGAAGGAGAGGAGGGCAACGATACAACTCTTACCCAAGAGAATAAACGGCGTTTGGAACTGGGGAGGCAGAGGCGGAATCAGCTTTTTCCTGGTGGGCTGAGCTCCGGTCTTTTCAGTGCTGTCAAAGAAGGTGCGTGTCCACTGAATCGAACCATCCTGATAGCCGTTCACCAGGCGCCGTGCTTCTTTCCGGAGGAAGAGGGAGGCTAAGGGGTATCCGATGATACCCTGCACCGCAACAATGATGGTTGCCAGAACGCCAGCCAATTTCAAGGACTCGGGGGAACCCAGGGCCGTAATCGCGTCGTTGACTACCACGGCAGAAACCCAGCCGCCAGTGATGGGCCCTACCAGAGCCACCGCGAAATTGTTGCCCAGAATCGGCCGGGCCACGAAGAACATCAACACGCCGCCCACGATTACAATGGCCAGTCCCAGAACGACGACTTTCCACTGCTCCACAAATTGCTTCAGGTCTAGCAGCGTGCCCATATTGACAATGAACAGGCCTGTCATCATTGTGGAGATGGGCATCAACCCTGCGTCAGTGAAAAGAGTGGTGGGTACAATCCCGGTCCAGAAGAGAATCAAGAAGGTAACGGTTGCGAAAAGCAGCACGGGAATTACTGCGTGAGTCCTGTCGGAGATAAAATCACCGATGGCGAAGATCACGCACACAATTGTCAAGGCTAACATACCATCCATAAACACACGCTTCCTTTCTTCGCTCTTGTATTCACCCTATTTTCTATGGTTTCGAATTGCCTCCATCATCCGGACAGGTGTTATGGGAATCTCGTTGATGCTGATTCCGGTTGCGTCCCGCACCGCCGCGCGGATAGCGGGGGCGGCTCCCACGATAGGTGGTTCTCCTACGCCCTTGGCCCCAAAAGGTCCCAAACAGTTGGGGTGTTCCACCAGAATTGTCCGGAGCTCCGGCAGGTCCATGGCTGTTGGAATCAGGTAGTCATGATAAGTGTGGTTTTTCATCCTGCCATTGGACATAAAGTGCTCCTCCATCAGAGACCATCCAATGGCCTGGGCCATGCCGCCCTGTAACTGTCCCTCCACCGTACTGGGATTGATGGCCTTTCCCACGTCGCAGGCCAAGACGGCATCCTCCACTGTAATTATTCCTGTCTCCATGTCCACTGCCACCGTCACACCTTGGCAGCCGAAAGCATAGGCATGCATTTTATCCCCCTGGTTTTCCGGATTCGGGTACGTCATAGGGGGATACCAGGAGCCTACCGCTCCCAGGGGAACTTGGGAAACAAAGGCCTTTGCTATGACGGTTTTCAAGGGAAGAGCGCGCTCCGGGCAGCGGGAGGGGTATACCAGGTTGTTCTCGATTTCACAGGACTGGAGGTCACAATGGAGCAGCTCCGCCCCCACCTTCAAGAAGCGCTGGCGCAGTTGCATGCAGCCATTGACAATGGCGTTTCCGGTGAGAACCGTGGTTCTGGAAGCCACAGTCGCTCCGGATTCCAGAGAGGCGGCGGAGTCAGAGAAGTCTATGTACACTTTATCAATGGAAATTCCCAGCGTATCCGCCGCCAGTTGTTTCATTGCGATAATGAACCCTTGGCCCAATTCACTGGCGGACACACCGATGTTGATGGAACCGTCCGGCTGCGCCTGCACCAGGCAGTGCGCTCCATCCGCCGGCATTCCGGTTCCGGTCCCGTACATGAAGCAGGCAATCCCCCTGCCGCGCCGGATTCCGGGATTAGATTGGTCCAAAGCCGTTTGGAACAGCTTGTCCCCGCAGACGCGGCGGATGCACTCCTCCAGCCCCAGGCCCCGCTCTTCCAGCATCACCTGTCCCCAAATGGTGCTATCGCCATCCCGCAGGATGTTTTTCAGGCGCAGCTCCACTGGGTCCATTCCGAGCCGCCGGGCCAGCTCGTCCATCTGGGATTCCATGGCAAAATGAGCCTGAGGACTGCCCAGCCCCCGGAAAGCACAGCCATAAGGATGATTCGTAAATACAGACCAGGAGCGGCACAGCGCATGATCAATGGAATAGGGGCCGCCTGCGTATTGGGCCGTTCGGGAGGGAATTGCATCAATGGATTTCCACGCGCCTTTGTCAATAACGGTATCCACTTTGATTCCAAGAAGTTTTCCCGTTTTGTCTGCGGCCAGCTGGTGGTGAATTACACAGGCGTGGCGTTTTCCAGTGTTCTTAAAGACCTCATCCCGGGTGAATTCATAGATGACCGGGCGCTTGGTTTTCAGGGCCAGTACACCGGCGATAACACTTACGTCGAACGTGGAATCCTCTTTCCCGCCGAAGCCGCCGCCTACCAGCTGACTTACCACGCGGATTTTACTCTGGGGCAGATTAAACGCATCCGCCATAGCCCGCTTGGCCAGTTGTACGGCATGCTGGGGACTGTAGATCACAAGCCCGCCCTGAACAGGATCCGGCTCCGCGATGGCAACGTCCGGCTCCAAATAGGCATGGTCCAGCATGGGGGTGCGATACCAATTATCAATGATTACATCTGCGCTTTGGAAGGCGGCACCGGCGTCGCCTTTTTTTACCGTCACCGCGTCAGAGACATTGTCGGTTTTGGATACCGGATACTGTTCGTGGAGGAGGGGCGCATCCTCCCGCAGCATCCTCTCCGGATCGTCAAAACCCTCCAGGGGTTCGTATTCCACTTCAATCAGAGAAACCGCCTTTTCGGCAATAGCAAGGCTTTCCGCCGCCACAAGAGCCACGGGGTCGCCCTCATACAGCACCTGGTCCTTCGCAATGACGACCTTGTCGGGGAGAATCCCCCCGTATCCGTTTGCGCCAGGAAGGTCATCTGCCGTCATGACCGCCGCCACGCCCTTCAGCACCGCAGCGGCGGAGGTGTCAATCCGCACAATTCTAGCGTGGCCGTAAGGGGGGAAGAGTGCCTTTGCGTAAAGCAAATCCTTTCTGAAAAGGGCCAAATCCGCCGTGTATTTCGCGGCTCCGGTGGCTTTGGCTAGACTGTCCGGCCTGGGCAGACTTTTTCCAACATAGTTTGGTTCCCGCATAGAGTACCCCCGTTATGCTTTCGCAGCAGTAACAACCATCTCCACAAGTGCTTCTTCTTTAGCCATCTTTGCCTGTACCGTGGCCCTGGCAGGCTCATAGCCGGGCTCTACCCAGGCCTCCCACACCTCGTTGAGGGCATCAAAGTCCTGAATAATATCCTTGAGAAAAACCTGAACAAACAGAATGTGCCGTTTGTCAGAGCCATACTTTTCAAGCGTTTCCTCAATCAGCCCCAAAACTCCGGAGACCTGCTCCTTGATGCCAGGGCCGGCGGGCATGCAGGTCCTTCCGGTGAAATGCAGGATATCACCATGCTCTACCACCA
Source organism: Oscillospiraceae bacterium 38-13 (assembly GCA_041223955.1). GTDB lineage: Bacteria > Bacillota > Clostridia > Oscillospirales > Oscillospiraceae > Oscillibacter. The sequence goes on from JBCLRG010000003.1 coordinate 71,498, forward strand.
GGGAAAGTCTCCCATTTCCTTCGTAACGTTTGATCTCCAATGTTGCACACTCCTTTATTTTTTTAGTTCCGGGATTCTGCGCCGCTCATACGCTCCGCCGCCAACTGAACCGCTTCCACAATTTTCTGATAACCCGTGCATCGGCAGAGGTTGCCGGAAAGGGCGGCACGGATTTCCGCTTTTGTGGGATGGGGATTTGTCTCCAGCAGGGCAATGGAGGTCAGAATCATGCCTGGGGTACAATACCCGCACTGCACGGCTCCTGCGTCCACATAGGCCTGCTGCACGGGGTGGGGGTCATCCAGGGAACCTACGCCCTCAATTGTGGTGACAGAATGCCCTTCAACCATGGCCGTAAGAAGGATGCAAGACCGCACCGCAGTCCCGTCCAGAAGAACTGTGCACGCACCGCAGTCTCCAGTGCCGCAGGCCTTCTTCGTTCCCGTGAGGCCAAACCGGATGCGAAGGGTATCAACCAGAACCTCGGTGGCATCCACCTCGCAGGACACAGCCTTTCCGTTTAATGTAAAACTGACTGTCACCATCATAACCCTCCTTTAGCCGCTGCTGCCGCCATCGCGACGGCCCGAGAGACCGCAGGGCAAATAACATCCTGCTTATATGCTTTGAAATAGCTTTCTCTCAGCTTTGCCTCAACAGGATAGATTTCCCGAGCACAGCTCTCTGCTTCCTCAGCGGTTTTGCCAACCAGCATGTGCTCCAGAACCTGAGCATGTACCAGAGAGGCATTCACCGCGCCGAGAGAGATGGAGGCATGGGATATCCTGTCTTCGGTGAAGGAACAATAAACTCCTACCAGCAGCTTGCCGATGTCCTGCGCTTTGCGGCGGGAGAGATGGCAGTACCCAGTTCCGTCACCGGCCTTGAGAAGCGGAATCTCAATGGCGGTCAGCAGCTCGTCCGGACGCCTGACGGTAGAGTAGGAGCGGTCCGGCGCGTAGAAATCCCGCAGTGCCACGTGCCGCTTGCCGCCGGAGCTCTCCAGACAGAGCTCCGCCTCCAAGGCGTAGAGCATCGCCGCCGCGTCCGCCGCAGGCGCGGCGGTGCAAATGTTTCCGGCCGCCGTTCCAAGTGCGCGGATAGCGGGGCTGGCCAAGTGGGATATGGCTATTTGCAGGCCGTGGTAATTGGACAGCAATGGAGACGCCAGCATCTCGTTGTATGTAACGCCGCCGCCAATCCGAAGGCGGCCATCTGCGGCCGTAATCTCGTGGAAGCCCGGCAGATTGGAAACCTGGAGGATGGCCTCGGGAAAAATCTTTTTCCCCGTGAGGCTGAGAACAGCGTCCGTTCCACCGTTTACGATAAGGAGGCCCTCCTGATATTGGTGCAGGAGGGAGAGGGCCTCTTCCAATGTGTCTGCCCGAAAAAACCTTGTTTCCATAGAACCTCCTTGATGTTTCCCTGCGCTTCGCGTCAGACCCGCTCTACGGTACCCTCCCAGGTATCCACGGTGCGCTTTTGGGCGTGTCCATCATACCAGTGTTTGGTAACGGTCTTGGCCCTGGTGTAGAAACGGACGCCGTCCAGCCCCAGAACATGCTGATCGCCAAAGAACGAGTCCTTGTTTCCGGAGAAGGGGAAATAGGCGCTCGGAACAGGAATTCCCACGTTCACACCTACCATGCCGCCATCTGTTCTGAGCTCAAATTCACGGGCGTAATATCCGCTCTGCGTGAAGATTACGGAGCCATTGGCAAAAGGATTGGCATTCATCAGAGCAAGACCTTCCTCAAAATCCCGTACCCGCTTGACCAGCGTAACCGGCCCGAAAATCTCCCGGCTGCCAACCGTCATCTCCGATGTGACCCGATCAAAAATCGTGGGGCCGACAAAGTAGCCGTTTTCATAGCCGGGCACGGTTATGTTCCGGCCATCCAGCACCAGCTCTGCGCCCTCGCTGATTCCCTTTTGAATCCAGCGGCAGACCTTCTCCTTGTGGGCCGCCGTGACTACAGGGCCCAAATTGGTGGTTTCATCATAGGCGCAGCCCACCTTGAGAGTCTCCGCCTTCTCCTTAAGCAGAGCGACAAAGCGGTCCGCAATGCTCTCCTGCACTACCACTACAGGCAATGCCATACAACGCATTCCGGCGCAGCCATATGTAGAGTTGATGATGGCGTTAGTGGCACTTTCCAAGTCGCAGTCTTCCAGCACCAGAGCGTGGTTTTTTGCCTCACACTGCGCCTGCACGCGCTTGCCGTGGGCGGAGGCGGCGGAGTAAATTTGCTTTCCGATATCGGTGGTTCCCACGAAGGTGACCGCCTTTATCCGAGGGTCCGTGAGGAAAAGCCCGGCCTCAGCACGGCTGCATGTAACCAGATTGACGACGCCCTTGGGGAAGCCGCCTTCCTCATAAAAAAGTTCCAGGATGCGCATAGAGGTCAACGGTGTCAGGCTGGCGGCTTTCAGGACGACTGTGTTTCCTGTGGCAATTGCCAGGGGGACCATCCATCCCCAGGGGATCATGGCCGGGAAGTTAAAGGGAACGATTCCGGCGACCACGCCCAGGGGCATGCGGTAGCTTGCCGTATCAAAGCCCGCCGTCACCTGCAGGGAGGCACAGCCCTGAGAAATGAAGGGAGTAGCGCAGGCCAGCTCCGTGGGTTCAATGGCTTTCAGCACATCTCCTCGAGCCTCGCTCAGATTTTTTCCAAGCTCCTTGGAGCAAAGAAGCGTCAGCTCCTCGATATGCTCCATCAGCACATTTCTCCACCGGAACATCATCTGCGTTCGCTTGCTGATGGACATTTGGGACCAGGACGGGAAAGCGGCCTCCGCGGAGGCAATGGCGGATTCCACCTCGTCCGCGGTGCAGCAGGGCACCTCAGCCAGAAGTTCTCCGGTGCTGGAGTCCGTCACAGGCATCCATTTTTCTGTTTTGGACGACCGCCACTCACCGTATACGCAGTATTTTTTCCTCTCAACCATAATAACCACCTCTTCCTCTTGATTCATATAGAATATGGACAGATTCCATTTTAAGGATATAATATTTTGTTTTATATGTCAATATAATTTTTCTAAATTCAAAATAAAAATTATAAAAAGCAACGGTATTTTGATTATCAAAATACCGTTGCGCATATAATGCATTGACATTGCTTTCACAAATGCGTTATACTAGGTAAAAGAGAATACCCGGCTATGATGATGAAGGAGCTTTGTATTATGAGTGTTTCTCCATTGGCGCGCCAGTCCAACCAATCCTCTATTCGATTGCTTCAGATCATGGAGTGCCTGGCTGAAAACCGGACGCCTATGCGGCTCCAGGATGTAGCGAAGCAGGTCGGAATGACACAGTCCACCGTTCTGCGGTATCTCTACTCTTTGGAGCATGAAAACTACATATATCAGGATCAGGAGACTGCCCGCTATGCGTTGACATGGAGGGTCTGCCGCCTGAGCGAAAATCTGAACTCTTATCTCGGCCTGCGAAATATCACAACTACCTTTATTAATCAGCTTGCAAATTCCCTCTCTCTTGGGGCCTGTCTGGTGGTTGAGCGCGATTATCAGTGCATGTATCTGGACTGCATTGATAATCCCAACGCCCCCACATTGCAAAGGATAGGGAAGCAGGCCCCGCTGTACGCGACAGGCTCTGGAAAAATATTGCTTTCGCAGTTTTCCGAGCAGCGTCTTCAGCAGTACATCACAGAGAATGGCCTGAAGCGCTATACGGAATACACGATTACGGACCCTGCCGTGCTCCAGGAGGAACTGGAAAAAATCCGCCGCCAGGATTTTGCCATGGACGAGCAGGAATGTGAGATCGGGCAGCGTTGCCTTTCCTGCCCGCTGCGCGACTATACCGGGAATATCATCGCCGCTGTAAGCGTCTTTGGAAATGTGCTGGAAATGCCGGACCACCGTGTCCAGCAGGAAATTTATCCTGCCCTGAGAGAGAAAACCGCCATCATTTCCTCCCGCCTCGGCTACTGCGGGAAGGACGGAGAGGAGCAATCCCAGAAGGCACCAGGGCATGGATAAACCGGTTGCCTCAGCAGGAAGGGCAGCGGCTCTCGTATTTAGGACGGCACGGAAAAGAGCGGACACAAAGGTCCGCTTTTCTCCCCACAGCCCCTAAAACAAACTGAGCTGGTCCGACGCATGCCCCCGGCGGGAGGCCGCAACAATCCGCCCCATAGAATACAGCATTCCCCGGCGATCGCACGCCTCCCGAAAAACCTCCCACAGCGCCTTAGCCCTGGGACTGGCGCACTCATACCGCAGCCCATACCTCCGGCGGTACCGCTCCGCCAGCCCTTGGCCGGGGAAGGACTTCTCCAGCTTCTGATAAAAATACTCCCGCTGTCCTGCCCGGCAGGTCATGCCAAGGGCGGGATAGACAAACCGGGCCCCCGCGTCCGCCGCCCGGTCCACGATCTCCCGGATGTTCTCCGGATTGTCCTCCAGAAAGGGGAGGACGGGCATCATCAAAATACCCGTGAACAGCCCCGCCGCGCTCAGCCGCTCCACCGCCGCCAGGCGGCGGGAGGGGGAGGGCGCATAGGGTTCCACTTTAGCCGCAAGGGCATCGTCACAGGTGGTAACGGTAATTTTGCAGATGGCGGGCATAGTCCGGTGGATGGAAGAAAGCACGTCAATATCCCGAACAATCAAATCGCTTTTGGTTGCAACCGCCACACCAAAACCATATGCCTCCAGCAAAGTCAGGGCCCGGCGGGTAAGCTGTTCCTCCTTCTCAAAGGGGTTGTAGGGGTCGCTCATGGAGCCGGTGCCCACCACGCCCAGCTTCACCTTGCTTGCCAGATCGTCCCGGATAATCCGCAAAGCGTCCGCCTTGGCCCGGACCTGATCAAAGTTATCGTTGTGGTAGCATTCGCTCCGGCTGTCGCAGTAAATGCAGCCATGACAACAGCCCCGGTAGATGTTCATGTTGTATTCCGTGCCGAACCAGCTGGGATCTTTCGTCCGGTTCACGATGGACTTGGCAGGAATGGTTTCCATCTGGTGCTCCTCTCCTGGTTGGCGTTCAGGCTTCAGAAAATTTGACGTGCTCATTATAGCACGATTCTTCCCGAACCACAACCTGTCCCATTGGGAGCGTCCAATGACGCATTTTTCAAAGAGAACACCCGTAGGGGCGGACCTATGTGTCCGCCCGTTTACCGGAAGCGCCAGGGCTCTGGGGGTCGGGCGGATATGCCGTTTACCGAAAGTACCAGGGTTCCGGAAGAAGAGCGGACACGCAGGTCCGCCCCTACAAGATCATCTCTCTGAATAGGATTGTCCCATCGCATCCGCTCATGCGTTTTATCAGGCGGGGGAGGTGCAGGGACAACCCCCGCACTCCGGTTTCGCCCCTCCCAGAAAGACCGGAGGAAATTCCGCCGGTTTGTGTTGACAAGTCCGGCCCAATCTGATAAAATCCACCGTATAGTGATGAAGAGGACCACCGTCACGCGCTTCGCAACTCCCCCGGTTTGGCGGAAGGGGGAGGAAGCAATACTCCTCGGAGCCGCATCTGAACGGAGGCTTTCTCTCAGTAAGTGCGCACCGGGTGTGCCCGTTACCGCGCGGGAGTGTGTCCGCACTCCGTGAGGCCGGTTTCGCGAGAAGGCGGCGGACCAGAGGTGGTACCGCGAAGTGTTTCGCCCTCTGTCCCCGCCGGGACGGGGCGTTTTTTCGTTCCCTCCGGGGACTTTATTTTATAGAAAGGAGAAGGAGATTGTTATGATGAGAAGAAGCATCAGGAAGAAAGCGGCCATCCTTGCGGCATGCGCGGCGCTCATGCTCGCGGGCTGTTCGTCCACGCCGGTGGAATCCGTTGCGGACGAACAAACACCGGTTGTTGACGCCGTTCCGTCCCGTGACTCGGCGCTTGCCGGAGCGCAGAACGAGGATGTGATCAGCGTTCACGCCGCGTCCATGACCGCGCCTGAAGAGAATTTTGCTCCCATCTAGTATGATTACGGCTATGCCGGTCGCAGTATTGCGAAGGACATCGCCTCTCTAGCCGGACTCAAGTCCAAACCGGAATTAAACACTTTATCCTGTGTTGTGGACATGAGGAAGAGCGATACCGCCTACGACGTGAATTGGGACTACGGCAAAGAATATGACGCACAGGTCGAGCTGTGTAACTGGTCCAAGGTGTTCGACGCTGACTACTACATGGAAAAGTTCCCCATGCTGGCGCTGCAATATCATTATGATAAGGACCAGCTTCTGCGGCACTTCCAGACGGTGGGCATCCATGAGGGACGGCAGGGCTGCGAAAACTTCAATGTGGGAGCGTACATGGACTAGTGCAAGAAGAACCGGTCCTATGCGGTGAAGATGTTCAAAGACGACTATTCCCTGTACTACATGTTCTATGCTACGACCACCTTTGGCAAGCAGCCGGACAAGTTCCCGGCTGGCAATCATCCCGCGCAGTACAAGGCCATCCTGACGAAGGCACAGCAGCAGGAGCTTGACGGTATCAACCGGTACCGCAAAAAAGCAGGCGCTGAACCGCTCGTATTCGACCCTGAGATGGCGGCATTCGCGAATTACCGTTCCTGGATGAATCAGGAAAAAAATATACTGGACACAAGTGGCTCGACATTTCCAGCAACGATGACATCATCGATCTGTATTTCGACGCAACTTCCGCAGACCTTATTAGTGAGAATACACTGGAAACGTCTATGCTGACCGTGCAGCGCTGGTATATATCCTACGCAGATTCAAAACCCCATTACGAGGCCATGATCAATGCCGATTACAACTACGTTGGCTCATCTAACCTGTATGTTGACAATGTAGCAATCGAAACTCACAAAAACCGAGGCGTACAGTTCGACATCTTTGCCGGAAGCCTGTCCACGCCCCTCAACCCCTGATACAAAATGAGCGCCCTGCAGGCTGAGAACCGGCGGACGCCGCAAAAACAGGAAAGAAGAAGATACTATGCAGATTTATGAAGAACTGAGAGCCCGGGGCCTCATCGCACAGGTCACGGACGAAGAGGAAATCCGGGAGCTGGTAAACAACGGCAAAGCGGTGTTCTACATCGGCTTTGACCCCACGGCGGACAGCCTCCACGTGGGCCATTTTATGGCGCTGTGCCTGATGAAGCGCCTGCAAATGGCGGGGAACCGGCCAATCGCCCTCATCGGCGGCGGCACCGGCATGGTGGGGGACCCCTCCGGCCGGTCGGATATGCGGCAGATGATGACTACGGAGACCATCCAGCACAATTGCGACTGCTTCAAGAAGCAGATGGAACGCTTCATCGAGTTCGGCCCGGATAAGGCGATTATGGTGAACAACGCGGAGTGGCTGATGAAGCTGAACTATGTGGAGCTCCTGCGGGAGGTGGGGGCCTGTTTCTCCGTCAACAACATGCTCCGGGCGGAGTGCTATAAGCAACGGATGGAGAAGGGCCTGAGCTTTCTGGAGTTCAACTATATGATCATGCAGTCCTATGACTTTTACCACATGTTCCAGACGCTGGGCTGCAACATGCAGTTCGGCGGCGACGACCAATGGAGCAACATGCTGGGCGGCACGGAGCTCATCCGCCGGAAGCTGGGCAAGGATGCCTACGCCATGACCATCACCCTTCTGATGAACTCCGAGGGCAAGAAGATGGGCAAGACCGCCAAGGGCGCGGTGTGGCTGGACCCCAACAAGACCACGCCCTTCGAGTTTTACCAGTACTGGCGGAACGTGGGAGACGCAGACGTGCTGAAGTGCATCCGCATGCTGACCTTCCTGCCGCTGGAAGAGATCGACGCTATGGACCAGTGGGAGGGAAGCCAGCTAAACAAGGCCAAGGAGATTCTGGCCTATGAGCTGACCAAGCTGGTCCACGGCCAGGAGGAGGCGGAAAAGGCGCAGGAAACCGCCCGGGGCCTCTTCGCGGGGGCGGGCTCTGCGGAGCACATGCCGTCCACGGAGCTGCCCGCCGCCAAGTTCGAGAACGGGCAGATCGGGGCGATTGCGCTACTGGTGGCCTGCGGCCTGTGTCCCTCCAACGGGGAGGCCCGGCGGCTTATCCAGCAGGGAGGCATGATGGTGAACGACCGGAAGGTGACGGACATCACCGCCGCCTTTGATCAGGCGGATTTTCAGGGCGAGGGCATCATCATCAAGAAGGGCAAGAAGGTGTTCCATCGGGCCTATATGCAAGGATGATCGAAAAAAGAGGGCTTCCGCCCTCTTTTTTTGCTGACGGGCGGCGCTCTTCTTTACGCCCATTATTAAACAAAAACTAGGTTTTGTGCAATAGTTGCTGAAATGGGACGAGAGGGAGAAGGGAAGGGCCCGCCATCCGCAGAGGCGGGCCCTTCCATACGAAGCCGGTATTCGCGCAAAGCCGGTTTTATGCTTTCCGGCGCTCCGGCTTTCTCCGCCGGTAGAGAAGCGCGAGGAGAATGCCCGCCAAAAGCCCGCCGGAAGAAATCAGAACCGGAATGTCTGTTCCGGATGGAAACGAACCTTCGCCCGCATTCGGTCCCTCCGCCGGGGGACTCCGGAGAATCTGCACAGGCCCGCCGTCACCGTCCGCCTCCATATCCTGCCGGGAAAGGGCAGGGAACTGGGGCGCCATTTCCCCGGCGCGGTGTCCTTCGCCGTTTTCTCCGTGCATCCGGGGCATGGCGCCGGGGCCTCCGCCCTGGTTCATCGTGCCCATATCAGAGAGAGTGATGGAGGAGGCGTCCACCAGAGACGCGCCGTCCTGTCCCTCCTTAGTGGAAGGAATGCTTCCCGCCAGCTGTCCGGCGACGCTCTCAGCCCGGAGCTCGCAGAAGACCTGAAGCGTTTTCACGCCCAGCTCAAACTCCTCAAAGGTACAGAATTTCGTAGGGTCCTTTTCCACGTAGGGCGCAATCTGTTCGCTGGCGGTACGGATGATTTCGCTGAAATCCACGGTTTCCAGAAACTCCGCCATGTATTGATGATACAGCCGGGTCGTGTCTTCGCTGGAGAAAATCCAGTCGATCATGGGCCGGTCTCCGGAGCCGGTGACGGACAGGGGCGTGTCAATTGGGTCGTTGACCGCCTGTCCGGCGTCGTTGGACTGGAAGGTTCCAAAGGCCAGATTATAGTCCCAGGGAATCATGGACAGCTTTCCGTCTTCCTCATATAAATAGTAGTTATGCACCATGGACCCGGTGTAGCTATCGCCGTTGCACACGAAGTTGTGCACCGCGAAATACCGCAGGGTCTGGTCCACGTCTACCGCCGCCGCGCCCTCCTCGCTTAGGATTTTCAGCGCCTGAATCAGCCGCATCCGGTCCGCCTTTGTGATGTCCGTCTTGGCGCTGTCAAATATGTTGGCGTAGCTCTCCGGGTCCTCATCGATATATTGCAGCTTCACATCGCTGGAGCCCATGCCTTCGGGCATGCCGCCCGGCCTTCCGCCTTCCGGGAATTCCGCCGGGGGATTTTCCGGGAGGCGCATGTTTTCCAGGTCCTCCATGCGGAAGTCCCGCCCGTTGCCCCGGCCTCCGCCGAAGTTCATCGTGTCCGGCTTATAGAGGCTGCCGTACTCCTTGCCGTAATTGCGTTGGAGGAAACCGTCCTCCACGCCTTCCACCGCCAGGTACAGCCCCCAGTCCTCGCCGTTGACGGTGAGATAGACATAGCTGCAAAGCGGAGCGTTTACGCCGTAAGCGGCCATCATCCGGTATACCAGATAGTCCTTCATGTAGGTGTTGTCCTGAATGATGTTGTTCAGGCAGAGCTTATCCAGACCGTGATAGGTCCGGCTGTTGTCGTAGTGGTCGAATTCCAGCTTGAAGCTGTAGCGGTCGCTGTCCATGGCGGAGACCATGGAGAGGGAGGTGTTGCCCTTTGCCCGGGTGGCGGTATTGGAGAAGGACTCGCCGTCGATCACGACGGTACAGCTGGAATACTCCTCATTTTCGCAGGTCTCCAGGAATTCGTCCCAGCCGTCCATGACAATGTCCAGCGTATGGACCCGCTCCGTGTCGAAGAGGCGGTTTTCATAGCCGGATGTGGAAACGGCCTGAAGTCCCAGCGCCTCGCCGTTCATATAGACTGCGGCCAGAAGCAGGCAGAGGGCAAGGGCGGCGGCACAGATCCGGTCTATATGTTTGTGGGTTGCCATCTGCGTCCTCCTTTTAGCCCATGTAGTCCCCGTTGTAGCTCACCAGCACGGCGCTACGGACGCCGGGGAGCTCCGCCAGAGCGTTGACAAAGCCGGTGTCCTCCGTTTTCAGCCGGATTTCCAGGTTCAGCTCCACGGCGTCCTTCTGGACGGTTTTGCTCTTCACCACACAGCGCCGGGTGTTCTGCCGGAGATATTCCGCCGCCCGGTTCTCGCTTTCCTGGCCGTCGCACCGGAGGACGGCGATATAGGGGTCGTAGCGGGATTTCCGGTTGACGAACACCAGCAGCATGACGCCGGTGAACATGCTGCCGAACACCGCCAGCGGAATCAGACCCGCAGCCAGGACGATGCCCACGGCGATGGACCAGAAGAGAAAAGCGATGTCCAGGGGCTCCTTAATGGCGGTGCGGAACCGGACGATGGACAGCGCGCCCACCATGCCCAGGGACAGCACCACGTTGCTGGTGACGGCGAGAATGACCATGGTGGTGATCATCGTCAAAGCCACCAGGGTTACGCCAAAGCTGGAGGAATACATCACTCCCGTAAAGGTTTTTTTGTAGATCAGGAAGATGAAGAGGCCCAGTCCAAAGGCCAGAGCCAGTGCCAGAGTCATGTCGAACAGGCTGACGCTGTTCACGTTTTCCAGAAAGCTGGATTTGAAGATGTCCTGAAATGTCATAGTACTGCTTCCTTTCCTAGTTAACCGTAAATGCGGCACGCGGCATATTTTGAAAAAGCGGAGGCCCTCCGTCCGGGGATGTTTACCGCCTCCCGGATGACGTCGGGGAGGAACTCATCCCATTTGACCTCCAGAATAACAGGGGCGTTTCCGGCGGGGACGGTGACGCAGCCGGGGTCCAGAAACGACGTGGAATCCAGGCCGGTGCGGAGGTTGGAATCCAGCGTCACCCGCACGTTTCCGGCGGGGAAGACATAGGCGTCCCTGGTATAGTCCACAATGGTTTTGGGCCGGAGGCCCCGGGTCCGCATCTTGCAGAACAGCTCTTGTATCAGAGGGCGGCCGCTTTCGGGCATCCATTCCAGATTCCCGTCCAGTATCCATTGGACCTCCTGCGCGCTGAGGAGAACGGAGCGCTTGCCGCACAGGCCGTTCCACTTGCTCTTTTTTTCCAGGCAGATATAGGAGGCGTCGCCGTCATAGCAGCGAATTCGGAATTTCTCCCTTCGGTTGACGCCGTCGATCTTCTCCCGGAGGGCTGTGTCCAGGGGATCGTCAAAGTACAGGCTTCGGATCTCATAGCGGCCATTCTGCCCGTGACGGTCCCGCCGGGCCACCGCAGAGAGCCGGGCGGTGAGGACAAGGCAGTCGGCGGCGGTAATTTCGTGCTTCCACTCGTGCCGAGGTTTCATGCTTGGGCTCCTTTCGTTTAACAGGATGGGGGCATCATACAGGCGCTTTCTTAGTTAAACCTTAAAAACTGGCGGCATGGGAAAAATTTTCCCCGCCCGGAACCGGGGGATTCTACCGTTGGTCGGTTGTGGTTTCCCCGGTTTTCGTGTACACTGATGAAGAGGTGAGATGTATGAATAAACAGGAGTTCGGCAGTTTTATCGCGGAAAATCGAAAAGCCGCCGGCCTGACCCAGAGGGCGCTGGCCGAACGGCTGCATGTGACGGACAAGGCGGTAAGCAAGTGGGAGCGGGGCTTGAGCTACCCCGATGTGACGCTGCTGGAGCCCCTGGCGGAGGCTCTGGGCCTGAGCACGGAGGAGCTGATGTCCTGCGAGAAAAAGGAGAGCGGCGAGCCTGTAAAGGCGCTGCTGGAGATTTCCCGGGAAAACCGGCGGACGGAAGGGCGGCGGATTATCCTCCGGACGCTCCTTATCACCCTGGCGGTGCTGGGGGCGGCGCTGGCGGTGATGCGCTATGCGGACCGTTACGTCAGCGAACAGAGGCGGGACGCCATATATCTGAAGGAGACGGAAAACGGCGTAAACTACCTGTACGTTGAACAGGAGGGCCACCTTCTGCGCCTGAGATGCGCCCCCGGAGTAGACTTCGATAAGATTGAACAGACCGACGAGAATGGCAGCAGGCTGGTTTACCTGTTGGACTGCCGGTGGAACCGGAAGACCTATGAGGGGACTGTGAAGGGCTGCGAGGAAATCGGCATTACGATTTCTCAAAAGGACCTGCTGTTTGCACACGCCGGTCTGTTCGAAACGCAAAGCGTACAGCAGATGTTCGGGGTGCCGCTGGTATATTACTCCAGCGAGAATTATTTTCCCGACCCGTACGGAGAAGGGAAGGTGTACCTTCGTGACTACCGCTTCTGGATGGGGAGATGGTGGGACTCGAAGGCGGGTGAGTGGAAAGAACCGGGAGAGCATGATCTGCTCCGGATTGAACGCTGCTTGGCGGCTACCGCAGCGGACATCGACAACGACGGAGAGCCGGAGGTGATTGCCCGCACCCGCTGGCCGGAAAGACCCTACGCCGTCTACGACTGGGATGGGGAGGACATCGTACATCGGTGGCAGGACAGCGTACCGGAGGAACTTCGGAAAGACCTGCGCTGCATCCTGGTAAGCTGAAAAACAGGTCCCGGCAGCGTATTACGCCGCCGGGACCATATTTGTCGCGAGCAAAACTGTAAGCCGGGTTCTGTATTTGACAGCCATCTATCTAGGCGTACTGTTGCCAGCACGCTCCAGCCACCCCGGAAGCGGCCGGGCCAGCCTCTCGGGGGCGAACCCCCGACGCTTCCATACCGGTGTTGCTCCGGATAGAGTTTACAGCATCGGACACTCTCGAGCCGATGGGTGCGCTCTTACCGCACCTTTCCACCCTTACTCCGCGGCCTGTTCCGCGTCATCACCAACAATCTGAAATGATGTTGTTGACTCGGCATCCCAGCGCTTTCCTCAAGGGACAGCGGAGCGGTATATCTCTGTTGCACTTTTCCTGAAGTCGCCTTCGGCGGGCGTTACCCGTTATCCTTGCCCTGTGGAGCCCGGACTTTCCTCATGGACGGCCTTTCGGCCTGCCCACGCGGCTGTCTGTCTTCCTCGCGGTCTCTATTTTACAGAAAAACGCCGGGCTTGTCAACTGGAGTTTGAAAAACAGTTGGTCCGCCGGACTTCTTACAGCAGAACCTGCGGAAGGGGCCCCTGTCCCCGCTCAGCCATGTTTGGCCCAGTCGATTCCGGGATAGGGCGTCCCCGTTCTGATGAACCACTCGATACACTGTAAAACCGCCTCAATATCCTGAATGGTGTATTTTTTCAGTATGATGTCCTGACCCTGCCGGATGGGCGCCGCTTCGTCGGAGTCGGAATACCGCCGGTCATAGCTCTGATAAACCGTCCATGTGACACGCTTGTCCCTGTACACTTCTTCGCCGATGGAAAGGGAGACCCAGCCGTTCTCGCTGCACATTTCCAGAAAGGTAGATTCCCCATAAGGGTCCAAGGTGAGATACAGGTGCTTATAGGCGCGTTTCCTGACTTTTTTAAGGATTTTCTTTACGGTCTCCTCTGTAACCGCACCAAAGCCCTCCGCATATTGCACGCGGATTCCGGAGGGGAGAGGCCCGGGAAGCGTCTGCTTTGGAATGATTTCATCGTCCATTATGACAGCTCCTTTTTAGGGGGTTGAATGAAGCACGTGAGGCGTTCAGCGCTCCGCCGTCTCCCGGAGCCAGAGGGACAGCGCTTCCAGCTCCGGCGGCGTGTGGAACCAGTGCTCCGCGCCGTCTACCGTCCGCAGACGGCACGAAAAGCGCTCCGCAAAGGCGGAGACGGTCTCTGCTGCCACCAGAGTGTCCCCGCTGCCCCGGAGAATGTCCGTGGGGAAGGGCCAGCGGCTGACGGGATGGGCGCGAATATAACAGAGATCATCCCAATAGAGGGTCTGGCCCATGGGAGTAGAGACGGCCCTCTCCGCCTCCAGACGAGCCTCGGAAATCTGAAACCAGCCCATCATATCCCGAATCAGCCGCTCCATATCCACCACCGGAGAGAGAAACCAGACGTGGGAGAGCGTCCGGTCCCGGCAGGCGAGAAGGCTGAAGAAAGCCCCCATACTGACAGCGAAAAGACCAATATCCGTCCAGCGGCGCTCCGCGTAGTCCAGAACGGCGGACAACTCCCCGGCACAAACCAGGGGCTTGCAGAGGGTGGGTTCATCCTTGCGGTTCCCGTGTTCCGGCAGATCAAAGCTGAGAACCTGACTGTGGGGAACCGCCTCCGCCAGAATACGGAAGGGAACATCCGTCCTGCTGGACTGAGCGCCATGAACAGCGACAATCACCCGTTCTGAGAGCGGGCCCCAGAGGGCGGCGGGAATATGGCCGATTTGAAAAAACTGCGGTTCCATGCGTGGACCTCCTGGCTGCTTTTTTGACAGAATATCATAAATTTCCTCCGCAGACAAGTCTTGCCGGACGGAGCTTGTCGTGGTAGAATAACCGGGTGGCTGACTTTGCGAAGCCGGAGGGGCCGCCAAAGAATTCCGCCCAATGGCGGGAAGGATAAAGGAGCGTTTTCCGTGAGATTTGAGGAATATCTGTCATCTTTGCAACATAAGACTGTAGCCGTAACCGGCATCGGCGTTTCCAACCGGCCCCTCATTGAGCTGCTGCTCTCCAGAGGCGTGGCCGTGACCGCCTGTGACCGGAAAGACCGGACCGCCCTGGGTTCTCTGGCGGAGGAGCTGGAAAAACAGGGCTGCCGTCTCCGGCTGGGGCCAGACTATTTGGGGGACCTGAATGAGGACATCATCTTCCGCACGCCGGGAATGCGTCCGGACCTCCCGGAGTTTACCGCCGCCGTGAAGCGGGGGGGCGTGCTGACCAGCGAGATGGAGGTCTTTTTCGAGGTCTGTCCCTGTCCTATCCTCGCTGTCACCGGCAGCGACGGGAAGACTACCACCACGACCATCATCGCGGAACTGCTCCGGGCGGCGGGGCGGACTGTCCACCTGGGAGGGAATATCGGCCATCCGCTGCTGGCGGAGACCGGCGGCATGAAGGCGGAGGATATCGCCGTGCTGGAGCTGAGCTCCTTCCAGCTGATGACTATGAAAAAGAGCCCCCATATCGCCGTTGTCACCAATCTGGCCCCCAATCACTTGGACGTTCACAAGGACTATGCGGAGTATATTTCCGCAAAGGAAAATATCTTTACACACCAGTTGGTAGAAGATATTGCCGTCTTCAACGCGGACAACGGCGTCACCCGCGCCTTCATGGGCCGGGAACAGGGACGGCTCCGGACCTTCAGCCGCCGGGAGACGGTGGAGCGGGGGACCTTCCTTGCCGAAACCCCTTCCGAAGGCCAGGCTATCTGGGCGGCAAGCGAAACCGGCCGCCGGTCTGTACTTCCGCTGGCGGACATTAAGCTCCCCGGCATCCACAATGTAGAAAACTATATGGCCGCGATTGCCGCCGTGGACGGGCTGGTTCCGGACGAGATTATCCGGGACTTCGCCAGAAACTTCGGCGGCGTGGAACATCGAATTGAGCTGGTCCGAGAACTGGACGGCGTGCGGTACTATAACGATTCCATCGCCTCCAGCCCCAGCCGGACAATCGCCGGACTGAACTCCTTCCCGGAAAAAGTGGTGCTGATCGCCGGAGGGAAGGACAAAGGCATCTCCTATGACAGTCTGGGACCGGTGGTCAATGAGCGGGTCAAGCTGCTGATTCTCTGCGGCGCTACGGCCGGGGTTATCCGCGCGTCCGTGGAGGGGGCGGATAACTACAGCGGATTGGAAATTGTGGATGTGGAAGACTACCACCAAGCAGTCTCCCTAGCCAGAAGCCGGGCAGTGAAGGGGGATGCCGTTATCCTCTCGCCGGCCAGTACCTCTTTTGACCGGTTTGACAACTTCATGGAGCGGGGAAACGTCTTCAAGGAAATCGTAAACCAGCTTGCATAAGGCCGCGTTGCCGTCGCTTCGGCCTTGTCAATAACCGGGCTGCATAGCGTGATAAAGTTCTTTTTGGTCCTTTTTCTTTCAAGAAAAAGGACGGCCCCCATCGCATAGAATATCCGGGGGGTGTTGACGGATGGGCTTTTTCTACTACCGGAGGCGAATGACCCGGCGAACTCTGATGAGCGTGTTTGCTTTTTCCATGCTGACAGCAGCGCTTGCCGTTGTGATCTTTGCCACAACACAGATGCGCCCCATTCTGGTGAGCCTTGCGACCACCCGGGTTTCCAATATGGTTAACCGTATCGTCTCCGAGGCGGTGGATGAGGCCATCGATAACGGCAATATTACCTATAGCGATCTGATCACCTTTGAAAAGGATAACGAGGGCCGGATTACCGCCATCTACAGTAACATGGCGGCGTTCAACCGGCTGCAATCCAATATTCTTGACATCATTCTGGCCCGAATTGATCAGGTGTCCACCCGAGAACTCTCCATCCCGGTTGGAAGCCTCTCCGGCTCCGTGCTTCTGGCGGGGCGGGGTCCCAGAATCTCCGTAAAAATGGAATCCGTGGGGTCCTCCTCCGCCAACTTTGAAAACGAATTCACCTCGGCGGGCATCAACCAGACAAAACACCAGATTGTGCTGAACATCGACGTTGCCGTCAGCATTTTGCTGCCGGGCTTTTCCACGGCCACTACCGTTTCCAACGCTGTCACCGTGGCGGAAACCGTCATCGTGGGTTCCGTTCCAGATACCTATACCTACTTTAACTCCACCTCAGAGGTCAGCGACGCAAAAGATTATATATTGAATTAGGAGGCCCCCATGGATTACCGCGAAGAAATCAAACAGCTGCGAGAGACGCTGAACGAGCATGGCTACAAATATTATGTACTGGACGCGCCTACGATCAGTGACCACGAATACGACCAGCTCAACCGCCGCCTGGAAGAACTGGAAGCCCAGCATCCTGAAGAGATAACGCCGGATTCTCCCACGCAGAGAATCGGCGGGAAAACGCTGGAGGGCTTTGCTTCCTACGCCCATGAGGTCCCTTTGGAGAGCCTTCAGGATGTCTTCAGCCAGGAAGAAGTGGCGGAATTCTGCCAGCGGATGGACGAGGCGTTGGGGGAGGAGACCGCCTACTCCCTGGAACCCAAGGTGGACGGCCTCTCTGTGGCGCTGGAGTACCGGGACGGCGTCTTTGTCCGGGGCGCTACCCGCGGAGACGGCCGGACGGGGGAGGATGTGACGGAAAACCTGAAAACCATCCGCGCCATCCCCATGACGCTGCCGGACCGGCTGCCCCGGCTCATTGTCCGGGGTGAGGTTTACATGTCCAGAGCCGTGTTTGAGGAGCTGAATGCTCAAAGGGAACTGCAAAACAAGCCCCTCTTCGCCAATCCTCGAAACGCCGCCGCCGGTTCTCTCCGCCAGCTGGATCCTAAAATCTGCGCGGAGCGGAAGCTGGATATTCAGGTGTTCAATCTACAGCTGGCGGAGGGAAAGGAGTTTGTCTCCCACCAGGAGACATTGGACTATCTGGCTTCCCAGCGCTTTCGCGTAATTCCCCATAAGACCCTCAGCGGAACCACCGCCTGTCAGGCGGAAATTGCCAGAATCAACGAGGAACGGCTGGAGTATCCCTTCGATATCGACGGCGCGGTTATAAAGGTAAATTCCTTAACAGACCGCTTAAAACTAGGCAGTACAGCCAAATCCCCCAAATGGGCGGTGGCCTTCAAGTACCCGCCGGAGAAAAAGCCCGCCCAGGTGCTGGACATTGTCATTCAGGTGGGCCGCACCGGCGTCCTAACCCCGAAGGCAGTGCTGTCTCCTGTCCGCCTTGCAGGGACAACCGTGACTAACGCCACTCTTCACAATCAGGATTTCATCACGGAAAAGGACATTCGAATCGGAGATACCGTCATCGTCCAGAAGGCCGGGGAGATCATTCCAGAGGTGGTGGAGGTGGACCGCTCCAAGCGCCCCGAGGGAGCGGAACCCTACTATCTCCCCGAAGCGTGCCCCGTCTGCGGCGCGCCGGTTCTCCGGGATGAGGACGGCGCCGCCGTCCGGTGCACCGGCGCGGAATGCCCCGCTCAGCTTCTGCGGAACCTGACCCATTTTGCCAGCCGGGACGCGATGGACATCGACGGATGCGGCCCCGCCGTGGTGCAGCAGCTGATTGACAGCGGCATGATTGCCAACGCGGCGGACCTGTATCGGATTCAGGCGGACGAGGTAGCCAAGCTGGACCGGATGGGGAAGAAGTCCGCTGAAAATCTTCTGGCTGCGATTGAGCGCTCTAAGTCCAACGACCTCAGCCGCTTGATCTACGGCCTCGGCATCCGGCAGGTGGGGGAGAAGGCGGCAAAGGTGCTGGCCGCTCATTTCCGCACTATGGATGCGCTTCGCGCCGCCACGGTGGACGAGCTGACGGAAATCGACGATGTGGGCGGCGTGACCGCTCAATGTGTGTCGGACTATCTCCACTCGTCCCAGGCCCAGGACCTGATTGCCCGCCTGAAGGTCGCCGGAGTCAATATGGAGAGCACGGCGGAGCTGGTGGATGAGCGTTTTTCCGGAATGACCTTTGTCCTTACCGGCACCTTATCCCGCTTCGAGCGCAAGGCCGCTCAGGCTTTGATCGAGGAGCGGGGAGGCAAGGCTTCCGGTTCCGTTTCCAAGAGGACCACCTATG
Source organism: Oscillospiraceae bacterium 38-13 (assembly GCA_041223955.1). GTDB lineage: Bacteria > Bacillota > Clostridia > Oscillospirales > Oscillospiraceae > Oscillibacter. The sequence goes on from JBCLRG010000003.1 coordinate 90,221, forward strand.
TGGTTGCGGGCGAGGCTGCCGGAAGCAAGCTGAAAAAGGCGGAGGAACTGGGAATTCCTGTTCTGACAGAGGACGAGTTCGCGGCAATGCTGGAGTGATACCCCAGACGTCAAGACGGTGCGCAGGCTGTCGAAGCATGTTTCGACAGCCTGCGCAATTTTCTCTGCGGAGCAGCGGCTGAATCGCTGCTCTTATTTATTTGTCAAACGCAGGGTTCATATAATAGACATTCTTCTCGTTCATCTTATCCTTTGCCAGGCGAAGGCCCTCGCCGAAGCGCTGGAAGTGCACAATCTCCCGGGCACGGAGGAACTTGATGACATCGCTGACGTCCGGGTCGTCGGAAAGACGCAGGATATTGTCGTAGGTAACTCTGGCCTTCTGCTCCGCCGCCAGATCTTCCGTCAGATCGCCAATCACATCTCCCGTCACCTGCATAGTAGCGGCAGACCAGGGGAAGCCGGAGGCAAACTGGGGAAACACGCCGGTGGTATGGTCCACGAAATAGGCATCGAATCCAGCGGCCTTGATCTGCTCCTCGTTCAGGTTCCGGGTAAGCTGGTGGACGAGGGTGCCCACCATTTCCAAATGCCCAAGTTCCTCTGTGCCCCCAAAGGCGTCAAAAAGAACCGGCAAGCCCGGCGGCACTTCCGCATACGCTTACTGGGGGGAGTGAAATGAAGCGGCAGGTCAAACTGGTTGGAATCGAAAACCCACGGAAGATCACACGGGAAAGCGACGGACCGTTCCTGTTTGAGTATGAACGGGCGCTTCTTCTGGCCCTGAAGGAGGAGGGCCTTTTGGACGAAGCGCAGTACCGTTACGCGGAGGGCAGGCTGCGGAAACAGCTGGAACACTTCCGGCAGGGAACAGGGGCGTGATCTTTTCGATCACGCCCCTGCTTTTCCGAACGGTTTTCTGCTGGCGGAAAGAGTTTTAATCCTCCTCGTAGGCCAGCTCGGTAGTAAAGTTCTTCGGCGGGAAAATCTTGGAGAACACCAGGAAGAACACCAGACCCACAATAAGACCGGGGATGATGGGCTGGCTAAGCTTCATTCCAAAGAGCACGCCGCCGGTGATCTTTTCCAGATACACCACAACAATGGAGCCGGAAATCAGGGAGGCGATGGTGCCCGCCAGGGAAGCGCCCTTCCAGTAGTGACCCAGCACGTAGGGGAAGAAGGCTCCGGCGGCCCGGAGGGTAAAGCAGAACATCAGGATGTCCACAATGCTGGAGGTATTGAACAGCGCGATGAACATGGCGGCCACGCCCACCAGAGCCATGACGCCCTGAGTCATATGCATCACCTGATCGCTGGTGGCGTCAGGTTTCAGCACGGCGTGGTAAATGTCGTTGGCGAAGATGGAACCCGCACCCAGCAGATCGGAGTCCGAAGAGGACATGGTGGCGGAAATAATACCCGCGAACAGGAAGCCGCAGATTACGGCGGGCATCACTTCCATCGCCAGCACGGGCAGGGCGTACCGGGCGCCGACAGAGGCGAAGTCCTCGGCGTTGAAGCGGCCCATGTTCATCAGAGCCAGGGTGATAATACCCAGAACGGCGGGGATGAACGCATAGATAAAGTTCACAATGGCGGCCAGAATGGAGCCCTGCCGGGCGGCCTTGCCGTCTCTGGCGGCATAGTAGCGGGAAACGGCCTCCTGGCCTACGGTAAAGGTAGCCACGTACATAATGGTCAGGGAAAGCACCGCCAGGGGATCATAGCCCTTGAACATGTCGAAGGTCTCCGGCGGCACATTGGCCACTACGCTGCTCCAGCCTCCGGCCTGATTCAGGGCAAAGGGAACGGCGATGATCATGCCGATGACAATGAGGAAGACCTGGATGAAGTCGGTGAGGGTCACGGACCACAGACCGCCCATGATGGAGTAGGCGGTAACGACTACGGCCACAATCACCACGGCGACCTTATAGCTGATGCCCAGCATGGTGGAGAGAATGACGGAGGAGGCAATAAACTGGCCCGCCGTCAGGCCGATGAGGGGCAGCAGCATAATGATGGCGGTAATCAAACCGGCGCTCTTGCCGTAGCGGCGGCGAAAGTACTCGGGAACGGTTTTCACCGTAGCGGCCCGGAACTTGGGCGCCAGGAAAGTCAGAATCACAAAGGCAAATCCCATGGTAATAATGTACCACGCAGAGGAAATGCCGTGGCTCTGCATGCCCTGCTGTACAACGCCCAGGGAGCTGCCGCCTCCGATCTCCGTAGCGGCAAGGGTGCCGGCCATCAGGAAGGGACCCAGGCGGCGTCCGGCCACCATAAAGTCCGTGTTGGAGGTGATCTTCTTGGAGGAGTACCAGCCGATGAACAGCATAATCAGCAGGTAGATCACCACAATCGCTGTGACAATTGGATTAAATTTCATATCGTTCTCCTTTTCCTGAATTGTACTCTCATAGGGAAACTCTGCAAAGGGACTGCAGGTATCACCTCCGTTTCTACTTTTTATTTTACAGGATTTCCCACAGAATGTAAAGACCCTGTTAAGAATTTGTGAATATTATATGTCCACACAACTTTTCATGAACGGAAAGGGGCGGCAGCGATGATACAAGTGGCAGCTTATTGCCGGGTGTCTACAAACCGGGAAGATCAGGCCAATTCCTTTGAGAGCCAGCGGCGCTATTTTGAGGAGTATATCCTTCAGCAGCCGGAATGGGCGCTGTTCAAAATTTACGCCGACGAGGGCGTCACCGGCACCAGCACGAAAAAGCGGGAGGCCTTCCTCCGTATGCTGGACGACGCCCATCAGGGGTGCTTTCAGCTTCTCCTCACCAAGGAGGTCAGCCGGTTTTCCCGAAATATTCTGGACGCCATTTCTTATACGCGGGAGCTGAAGGCCCTGGGGGTGGGGGTAATTTTCCTCAACGACGGCATCCACACCTTGGACCCGGACGGGGAGCTGCGGCTGTCCATCCTGGGCTCCCTGGCCCAGGAGGAAAGCCGGAGGACCTCCAGCCGGGTGAAGTGGGGCCAGACCCGGCGGATGGAGCGGGGCGTGGTGTTCGGCAGGTCCCTGCTGGGCTATGACGTCCGGGATGGGAAGCTGCTGGTCAATCCCGGCGGGGCGGAGGTGGTGCGGCTGATTTTTCAGAAATATGGCCTGGAAAAGAAGGGGACCTCCGTCATAGCCCGGGAGCTTCAGGAGGCGGGCTGCCGGACCCGGGACGGGGATACCCGGTGGTCCCACAGCCATATTATCAAGATTCTCCGAAACGAGAAGTACGTGGGAGACCTGATACAGAAAAAGACCTTCACCCCGGATTATCTCACCCATGAGAAACACCGCAACCACGGGGAAGAGCCGCTGATCGTCCTCCGGGATCACCATGAACCCATTGTGGACCGGGCGCTTTGGGACCTGGTTCAGGAGGAACTGCGCAGACGCCGCCGCCGGGGAGCGGCGGACTCCGGCGGCTCCAGCCGCTATATCCTTAGCGGAAAGCTCCGGTGCGGTACCTGCGGGGCCGCCTTTTCCGCCCGCAAAAGAACCCGGAAGGACGGCAGTTTCTACCGCCGCTGGAGCTGCGGTTCAGCGGGCTGTGATATGCGCCGGTCCCTCCGGGAGGAGACGGCCCTGGAGATTCTGCGGCACACCCTGTCCACACTGGAGCTGGGGGAGGCGGTCCGGAACGTGACGGCTCTGGCCCTGGAGGCCCTGGAGGCGGAAGACCGCCCCGCCGCCCTGGAGGCCGAGCTGCTCCGGCTGCGGCGGAAAAAGGCGGACGCCCTGGACGCATTCCTCTCGGGGGATATCAACAGGGAGGACCTGGCCCTGGTGAAGGGGCGGTATGACGCGGCGCTGGAGGACCTCAGCCAAAAGCGGGACGCCCTGCTGTCCAGACGGCGGGAGACGGCGGAGTTGGCCGGGGAGGCAGAGCGCCGGACCGCCGCCATCGCAAGGGGAGATCTGGAAAGCGGGGTGTTCCTGAGAACCATCCTGGACCGCATGGTGTTTTACCGGGAGGGGAGGGTGGAGGTGACGCTGTGCCGCCTGCCCCACCGCTGGACGTTTGCCCTGGAGGACGGCGGGCCCTAAAAGGGCCCGGAATGACCCCTCTGTACCGATATCGGTCAGCAGACCCTTCAGCTCCGCGTAGGGCATGGAATACCGCTGGCTCAGATACCGGAGAGAAGCGCCCAGCTCGCCGTCCGGGCCGCCATACTGGGAGATGATGGCCGCGGCCAGCTTGGGATTGGTTCTCTTGACCTTCACGGGGTACTGGAGCTTTTTCTCATATACAAACATCAGTCATTCCCTCCTACATCCCAGGGCCAGGGGTCTTTCAGCCAGGCGTAGCCGTCCTCCGGGGTGGGGTAGGTGGACGTCAGCGGGCCGTACATCTTTTCGTACTTCTCACGGCCTTCTTTGGCCAGCTTGAGATAGGACCAATAGAGCTGAAGCACCTCCTGATCTCCCGCGTGGGTATCCAGGTACAGGTTCAGCTCCTTGATGGCGAAATCCAGGGCCATCAGCTCCACCAGAGCGGTGTTGGCGAGCTTGGTCTTAGCCTGAATGGCGGCCTTGAAGGGAAGGTCCAGGCCGGGGAACAGGGTGCCGGTCTGCAGCGCCTCCGCCCGGCTGAAGCGGGGCGGGTTCGGCTCCTGCATGGGAATATAGGGAAACGCCAGCGGTGCGCACTTGCCGGGGAGCGTGCCCGCGCCCACGCCGCAGGCGCCGCCGGACGTCTGATCATTTTTTTCCATAGCTGCTGCCTCCTTGTGTAAGGATGCGCGGAAAGAGGTCCGCGCTCCTTTCATCCTATGCAGCCGGAAGGGAAAGGGCTACCGGCGGAATGGAACAATTGTTCAGATTCGCCTTGATTTCTCCGGCGGACATTGGTATAATGCCGTCAACGCCTTCCGCCATGAAGCCGGGACGCCGCCGGATTCCGGCGCATATGGGATAAGCCGGGGGACATAGTCTGTAGGGAACTTGATGCGAAGAGGAGGCGTCGTCTTTGGTTATCCTTCTGCGTAAACGCGACTTGCTGCTGTGCGGCTGTTTCTGCTGCTTCTTCCTGGGCCTGACGGCTTTGCTCTGGAGGGGCGGCGCGGTTCCCGCTTTTTCCGCCGGAGATTCTTCCGGGCCAGTCACCGTGGTCATCGACCCCGGGCATGGGGGAGAGGACGGGGGCGCGGTGTCCCCCGGCGGGGTGGAGGAGAGCCGGATCAATCTGGCGGTGTCCCTCCGGGTTCAGGACCTCCTGCGTTTCGCGGGCTGCCGGACCCGGATGACCCGAAGCGAAGAGGTCTCCCTCAATGACGAGGGACTGGAGACCCTGCGGCAGCGGAAGAGCTCGGATTTGAAAAACCGGGTCCGGATGGTGGAGGAGACGGAGAACGCCGTTCTCCTGAGCATCCATCAAAACAGCCTGCCCTCCTCGCCCATAACTCACGGGGCTCAGGTGTTCTGGAACCGGCGGGAAGGGGCGGAGGAGCTGGCGGAACAGATTCAGGAGGCCCTGAACAGCGGCATCAACGCCGGGAACGAAAAGCATCCCCGGCAGATACCCGATACCATTTACTTAATGAAAAACGTCACTGCGCCGGGGGTTCTGGTGGAATGCGGCTTCCTGTCCAACGCCCCGGAGACGGAGCGGCTTCAGGCCCCGGAATACCAGCTTCGTCTGGCGGCGGCCATCGCGGCGGGCTGCCTGAACGCCGGAGGAGCGGAGGTCTCCTGAGAGCAGTGTCCGTTTAATTGGAGGGTGCAAATGAAACAGCCAAAAACACTTTTTTACTGCACGGAGTGCGGGAATGAGACGCCGAAGTGGGCGGGGCGCTGTCCCGCCTGCGGGGCGTGGAACACGGTCGTGGAGCGCCCGGAGCCTCTGGCAAAGGGGAAGCGGTCCCGTTCGGTGGTTCCGTCCAGAGCCTGCCCAGTGACGGAGCTTCAGGACAGCGAGGAAATTCGGTTTTCCACAGGTATGGGTGAGCTGAACCGGGTACTGGGCGGCGGAGCGGTCAAGGGTTCGCTGGTGCTGGTGGGCGGAGCGCCCGGCATCGGGAAATCCACGCTGATGCTGCAAATCTGCGGCAGGCTCTGTGAGTTTGCCAAGGTGCTGTATGTATCCGGCGAGGAGTCCCAGCATCAGCTGAAGCTCCGGGCCCAGCGGCTCCGGGTGGAGAATGAAAATCTCCTGGTGCTGTCGGAAACCGGCCTGGGGGAGATGCTGGAGGCGGTGGAACAGGAACGGCCGGACGTACTAATCGTGGACTCCATCCAGACGCTGTACAATGGCGCGCTGGATTCTCCGGCGGGCAGCGTCAGCCAAGTGAAGGACTGCACGCTGGCCCTGATGCAGCTGGCCAAGGGAAGCGGTATCACCGTGTTCGTCATCGGCCACGTAAATAAAGAGGGGGCCATCGCCGGGCCCAAGGTTCTGGAGCATATGGTGGACTGCGTGCTCTACTTCGAGGGAGACCGGCACACCTTTTTCCGCATCCTCCGGGCGGCAAAAAACCGGTTTGGCGCGACCAACGAGATTGGCGTTTTTGAGATGGGGGACACCGGACTGGCGGAAGTGGAAAACCCTTCACAGATGCTGCTGTCAGAGCGGCCGGAGTCCGCACCGGGTACCTGTGTGGCCTGTGTGATGGAGGGAGCCAGGCCGGTGCTGGCGGAAATTCAGGCGCTGGTGGTAACCTCGGCAGGGGGGAACCCCCGGCGGACCAGCAACGGATTTGACTACAACCGGGCGGCCATGCTGCTGGCGGTGCTGGAGAAGCGGGGCGGGCTGAAGCTGTCCGCCTGTGACGCGTACCTGAATATCATCGGCGGACTGCAATTGGATGAGCCCGCCGCGGACTTGGCCGCCGCGATGGCGCTGGCCTCCAGTTATCTGGACAAGCCCGTCCCCGGTGACCTTGCGGCCATCGGGGAAGTAGGGCTTACCGGAGAGCTCCGGAGCGTGGGGCAGCTCTCCCAGCGGATTTCCGAGGTGCGGCGCTTGGGCTTTAAACGCTGCGTGGTTCCGTTTCACCGGGGGCTGGAAAGCCCGCCGGATTTGCAGCTTTTGCCCGCTCGGAATATCGGTGAGGCGATTCGAGCCGCTTTGCGGGGATGAAGTGAACACAGGCGCCGCCCAGGGCGGGCACTCCAGCGGCGGCAGCGCTGTCCAGCGTGCAGAGGCCCTCGGATTGATAGACACAGTCACTGGTGCACGGAATCAAGCGAATCCTCCGTTCTGTTCTGGTTGTTGATAGGTTGATAGGTAGTTTGACCGGAACGGCGGATTTTATAACTGGAGGTATGGAAGCCAATTGGTAAGAAAGGTTGGCGATTGGTTCCATCATTCGCAGGCCAATCGGTTTTGGCATCTGGTAAAAATTAAAAGCCTGGTCCGGCAAGCCATTTCCGGACCGGGCTTTTATTTATCTTACAGCGTGTGCTTTAAAACAACTTATGCAGGCTAATGCTGCGGCCATGGCAGGGTTGACATTTCCTTTGACGTCTGTTATCATGTTAATCAAAACTGGAGGAGAGGGTATGGACGGTAGCTTTTTATTTGAAATGTGTAATTGAACAAAATAAAAATTTTGTTTAATTCAGGGGAGGGCAAACCATATAAAAACCCAAAAACAGCTCTAAAGCCGCCAGCTGCCGAATCTGCCTGGAGATGAATATGAATGATTATCGAACCGAGGCCCCGCCGGTTTTGCGGGATTTCCTGTCATACCACGAAACCGTCAAAGCGCATTCCAAGCGCACGGTGGACGAATACTTTCTCGATTTGCGGAATTTTTTCCGCTATCTCAAACAAATCCGGAATTCCAGCCTGTCCAGTCTGGCTCTTGAAGAAATCGATATCATGGACGTGGATCTGAATTTTGTCGCTGGCGTGACCCTGACGGACATCTACGGCTACATGACCTATCTGAGTCGGGACCGGATTCAGCACCAGAACAGCCAGACCTCCGATTATGGCCTGAACGCGACGTCCAGGGCCCGAAAGCTGGCGGCCATCCGGTCGTTCTATAACTACCTGACCAACAAAGTTCACCTGATTCGTGAAAATCCTGTCAAAGATATCGACTCGCCAAAGCTGAAAAAAACACTGCCCAAATATCTGACTTTGGACCAGAGCGTTGATTTGCTGGAGTCCGTAGACGGCAAGAATCAGGAGCGGGACTACTGCATCCTGACGCTGTTCCTCAACTGCGGACTGCGGATTTCAGAGTTAGTCGGATTAAACCTCCGGGATATCCAGGGCGACGCTCTCCGGGTCCTGGGCAAAGGCAACAAGGTGCGGATTCTCTACCTAAACGATGCCTGTCAGGACGCGCTGAACCGCTACCTGGCCGTCCGCCGGCCCATCACCGGACGGGACGCGGGAGCACTGTTTCTCTCCTCTCGAAATGAGCGAATCAGCCGCTCGATGGTCCACGCTATGGTGAAAAAACGCCTCTCCGCCGCTGGAATCGACGCAAATGAATACTCCTCCCACAAGCTCCGGCACACCGCCGCCACGCTGATGCTGCAAAACGGCGTGGATGTCCGGGCGGTGCAGGAGGTTCTGGGTCACGACCACCTGAATACCACCCAGATTTATACCCATATCGATAATGAATCCCTCCGGATTGCCGCAAAGGCAAATCCCTTGTCACGTGTTAAAAACAAAAGGAAATCGGGTGATTCAGAGTAAAAAAGGCCCGCCTCGAAAGAGGCGGGCCTTCTTCCCGTTTCCCAGGAAAGGATTCCCTTCCCGGAAGACAAGTTATTGAACAAAATCTTATGGCCGGATCACACCGGTGATGTGAAGAAACCGGATTTTCCGGTATTCATAGGTGGACAGCGGACGGTAATCCGCGTCGTAGCTGTGGGCGGCGATCAGCACGTTTTCCGGCGCTGCCGGGTTCCCTACCGAGACCACGATGGGCGAATGCTGATACTCCTCCCCTTTGAAGGACAGCTGAATCACGTCCCCCGGAAGCAGGTCCTCCAGCTGGCAGGGCTCCGCGGCCGGACCAATCGAGAAATCGTTCCGGGTCAAAAAATTGTACAGATACATAACGCCTGTCCAGGCCGGGGCCTTCCGGTTCGCGTCGATGTAATACCAACCATAGGTCGGCGTAAAATTCATCACACCGCTTCCGGCGTAGATGCACTGGGACGCGAAGTTCGTGCAGTCCCCTCCCAGATGCTCATAATCGTAAAAGAGCGGGTTCCGGCCATAGGCCCACTGGTGAGCATATAAAACGGCGGCCGCCCGGTCATATGGATGCAGCTGCATACCGCTTCCCTCCCCTTCTCCACAGCATATGCGAAAGACGGAGCGGAGGTGCGGATATTACCGATTTATCGGTTGCGCTCTGATGCCGCAGGGCTATCCTATTTTTGTCCACATGACTGCCAGCCATTTCTTTTCACTTCCGGGGAAACAGAATTCCCGCATCAGCTTGTCAGAATTCGGCGGCCAACCCTCGTCGTCTGTAGGATAGCAGTCGTTAAATTCCACCTCACCGGACCCCGCCGCAGAAAAAAGCGAATAGCTGCCATCGAGACCACAGTGAGTCATTTGAAGCATCACCGCGCCTTTCAGCTCCGGCAAAGTTGCCATCAACGTTTCAAACGGTTCGCTGATCCAATTATCGTTGCTCTGAGAAAGCATCTGGCTGCACCATGACAGGGATACAGCCTGACTGTCCGGCACGTTTTGAATATCTTCCAGACACCTGACCGGAACCACTAATTTCTTTTCTGTCGGATACAGCTCTTCTGATGTGTCCAGAATCTTCGAAATCCTCCGCATGGATGCAGCCGGTCCGTTCAGAGCGATATAATACTTGACATTTGCCATATCAAGACTCCTATGATGGGGATTGCATACCACTTCCCTCTCCTTCTCCACAGGATATGCGGAGTGGAAGGGTACGTTAGCGCTTCGTAACCGGCAGCCAGACCTGAAAACGGCTTTCCGCTCCTGGACGGTTCAAATAAACCTCAATATCCGGCGCTTTGGCCCATTCATAACCGGAGCCCGGCAAATACTCCGAGACGATTCGCCGTTGCAGCTCCTGTATAGTATCCGGCAGCCGCCCTGTCCCGGTAAAGACCGCCCAGGTCGCGGCGGGCACCATCCACTCATGCATCCCTTCCGGCACAGGGGAGTTGGACGCGACGGCGATATAGTAGTAATTTTCCTCCTCGCCGCAGGTGCTCACGCCCAGCATTCCAGCCGGTTCCCCATTCATCAGCGGGAACAGCTCCGTCTGCCGAGGGCCAATTTCCATCCAAAATTGAGGAACCGTCTGAAAACTCTCTTCCACCTCCGTGGGCAGCAGCGTGCGAAAGCCCACAATGCGGAAAGACTCCCGTTTCACGATCTGATACTCCATTTCTTCCGCTCCTTTGAGTACAAATTTGAAGTGGATTCGTGGATAGGCTTTTAGCGTTACCCCTGCCTGTTTTGCCTGAGACGGTGGGATTCCATGGACCGACTGGAAAGCGCGGTTAAATGAGGTAGGCGATTCGTAGCCGTAGCGCAGGGCCACATCCAGCACCTTCTCCCCGCTTTGCAGGTCCGCCGCCGCCCGGGTCATGCGCCTCCGGCGGATATACTCGCCCAGCGGTACCCCAGCCAAGTAGGAAAACATCCGCTGAAAATGATAGGCGGAGCAGCCCGCCAGCCGTCCCAGCTCTCCTGGGTCAATCTCTCCGTCCAGATGCCGCTCCAAATATTCCAGCGCGCAATTCCAGTGATTCAGCCAATCCATGGTATCCCCTCCTTGTCTGAAAGCATATCGCACATGGTCAGGTTTGTCCTCTCCGTTTCTGTACAGAAATGAAGAGATGGAAAAGCGGAGACGCCGAAACGTCTCCGCTTTTTTTGTATGAGCGGTTTTTTAAGCCTTGTGGTCGCAGCCCAGGACGTCCACCAGCTTGTGGCGGACCAGCTCCTTGATATTGGCCCGGGCGGGCTTGAGGTACTGACGGGGGTCAAAGTCACCGGGATGCTCGTTGAAGTGCTGCCGGATGGTGCCGGTCATGGCAAGACGCAGGTCGGAGTCAATGTTGATCTTGCACACGGCGCTGCGGGCGGCCTCGCGGAGCTGCTCCTCGGGGATGCCGACGGCATCGGGCATCTTGCCGCCGTTGGTGTTGACCATCTTCACGTAGTCCTGGGGCACGCTGGAGGAACCGTGGAGCACGATGGGGAACTCGGGCAGGCGCTTCACGATCTCTTCCAGAATGTCGAACCGCAGCGGGGGCGGAACCAGGATGCCCTTCTCGTTGCGGGTGCACTGCTCGGGCTTGAACTTGAACGCACCGTGAGAGGTGCCGATGGCGATGGCGAGGGAGTCGCAGCCAGTCTTGGAGACGAACTCCTCCACTTCCTCGGGACGGGTGTAGTGGGAATCCTCAGCGGAGACGTTGACCTCGTCCTCCACACCGGCCAGAGCGCCCAGCTCGGCCTCGACCACCACGCCCTTATCGTGGGCGTATTCAACGACCTTCTTGGTCAGCTCGATGTTCTCCGCGAAGGGCTTGGAGGAGGCGTCGATCATGACGGAGGTGAAGCCGTCGTCGATGCAGGACTTGCAGGTCTCAAAGGTGTCGCCGTGGTCCAGGTGCAGCACGATGGGAATCTCGGGGCACTCAATGACGGCGGCCTCCACCAGCTTCACCAGATAGGTGCGGTTGGCATAGGCCCGGGCGCCTTTGGACACCTGAAGAATCACGGGAGCCTGCTCCTCGCGGCAGGCCTCGGTGATGCCCTGAATAATCTCCATGTTGTTGACGTTGAAGGCTCCGATGGCGTACCCTCCGTGATAGGCCTTTTTGAACATCTCGGTAGAAGTGACCAGTGCCATAACAATCATCTCCTGACAATTTTATTTGTTCCGTCCCCTCCGGGGAGGCGGAAAAGGACCCGGGGCCCGCTTTCCTTCCCTTTGCGGAGACGAAAACGATTTTCTTTTATGATAATATCACAAAAAAAATAAATTGCAAGTATTTACAATTCTTTTTTTGAATGGTATGATAAAAAATACCATGGACTTCGCTCCCTGGTCTGAAAAAGGAAGAAAAATTTTTTGAGGAGGCTGTTTCTCATGAGTGAATTGAAAGGCGCCTGCATCTTCGGCCAGTCCGGCGGCCCTACTTCCGTCATCAACGCCAGCGCCTGCGGCGTCATTACCACCGCGCTGAACAACCCCAACATCACCCGTGTCCTGGGCGCAGAGCACGGCATCAAGGGCGTGCTGAACGACCGGCTCTTCGACATGGGCCAGGAGGACCCCGCCGAGCTGGAGCTGCTGAAGTATACGCCCTCTTCCGCCCTGGGCTCCTGCCGCTATAAGATGAAGGACCCGGATGTGGACGACACCGACTACAAGCGCATCCTGGAGATTTTCAAGAAGTATGATGTCCGCTACTTCTTCTATAACGGCGGCAATGACTCCATGGACACCTGCAACAAGATCAGCAAATACATGCAGAAGGTCGGCTATGAGTGCCGGGTCATGGGCGTGCCCAAGACCATCGACAACGACCTCTTCGGCACCGACCACTGCCCCGGCTTCGCCTCCGCCGCCAAGTATATCGCCACCAGCTGCATGGAGGTCTATCAGGACGCCCGGGTCTATGACACCGGCATGGTCTGCATCATCGAGATCATGGGCCGTCACGCGGGCTGGCTGGCCGGCGCCGCCGCTCTGGCTTCCGCCTACGGCGCGGGCCCCGATCTGGTGTACCTCCCTGAGGTGGACTTTGACATGGAGCAGTTCCTGACGGATGTGGACCGTATTTATAAGGAGAAGGGCAACTGCATGGTGGCCGTCTCCGAGGGCATCCACTATGCCGATGGCTCCTTCGTCTCCGAGGCGAAGACCTCCGCCACCGACGGCTTTGGACATGCTCAGCTGGGCGGTCTGGCCGCCATGCTGGCCGACGCCGTGAAGCAGAAGACCGGCGCCAAGGTCCGGGGCATCGAGCTGAGCCTCCTCCAGCGCTGCGGCGCGCATCTGGCCTCCGAGACCGACATTGAGGAGTCCTTCATGTCCGGCAAGGCCGCCGTGGAGAACGCCGTGGCGGGCATCACCGACAAGATGGTTGGTTTTGAGCGGAGCTATGAGAACGGCCAGTATGTCTGCAAGACCAAGCTGCTGGGCCTGACCGACGTGGCCAACACCGAGAAGAAGGTGCCCCTGGAGTGGATCAATGCTGCCCACAACGGCGTGGAGAAGCCCTTCATCGACTACGTGCTGCCCCTGGTCCAGGGTGAGCCCAAGCTGCCCAAGCAGGATTCCCTGCCCCGGTTCGCCAGACTCAAGAAGGTTCTGGTGAAATAATCAGATTTGATTTTACAGAGGCCGGAGGGCACACAGCGCCTGTCCGGCCTCTGTGCCGTTAAGAGGAGGCGGCCTGATGAGCGGATACGTGGACAAAAGCGGTTTGTTTACGGACTTTAATTTCAAGCTGGTTGTAATCGACCACATTTTGGAGAAGCACCCCAGCTTTGAGGAAGCGCTTGCGGCGGTAAAGCAGCGGTATATCGACCCGGTGGACCCTTTTGCGTTTCTGGAAGAGCCTCTGCGGGAGGTGGTGGATTTCTTTCAGGAAGTCCGCCTGACCCAGGAGGACCTGGATAAGGTGACAGACCTCTGCTTTGACGGCGGAAACCGGATTTATTTCCTGCTGAAACCGGACTGGGACGGCGAGGAGGACTGGTTTGATGTCGCCAGCATCCAGGGCGTGGAGCGGCTGAGGAATCTGACAGCTGTGTACTGGACCTCCATGTGCGACCCGGAGCTTTTGAAGCCTCTGGCGAGAAAAGGTATCAAGATGAAATAACAGAGACCTGGCCCGCAGTTATTGGCGGGCCAGGTTTTTTCTGCTTTTACTTCTCAATGCCGGACCAGTCCAGAAGCCATTGACCGCCCTGACGAATCAGCTCCATGGTTAGATAGTTATAGCTCTCTCCTTCCTCCAGATTCAGCCGGTGCTTGACGGAAACCACAGCGGAGGCTGGGTCCTGGTCATTTTCCGGAGCGTAATCCACAGAGGCGATGGTGAGGCTGTCCCATACATTTTCATCGTAGGCATCCACATCCGCGTCCTCCGCCAGAAGATCGGAAACGCCGGACAAGTCGTTGGAGAACAGCGCCGGGAACAGACGGTCCGTCGTCTCATAAAGGGAGCGCATCCACTCGGGCACGGGTTCGCTCAGGGAGATGATCCGGAAGCTGGATGCCATATCCCGGAAGCTCGTTCCAAGGCCCTCCTCCGCCTCCAGGAAATAGCGGGCGGTTAGGACAAAGGTCCCCCCCTGTCCGTCGTTCACAAACCAGAGCTCCGCCTGTTCCGAGTCCCAGTCCGTGCCCGCGCTGGCCCGGAGGTAGAGGCTGCCCGGCAGGACGGGGCTTTCCTCCTCCGTAAGCAGCTCCATGCGGCGCTCCTTCAGGGGCTCCTCCGCCTCATTTCTGGCTTCGATGGGGGATTTGCCGAAAAGATGGAGGATATCGAGGCCGCATTCCGGAAAACCGTCCGGCAAGGGATTGATATTTCTGATGCTGTAAAGTCTATTTTCTTCACAGATTGAGAACCCTTCTTCGTTGACATAAATCAGGAAATCCACCGTTTTTTCCTGGGATTGCGGAGCGGCGCTCAGTAGACGCAGGGCTCCGATTTCACTGCCCCGTTCCGGAAAATAGGACTGCTCAATGTTGGGCTCTGTCACAACGCCGGACGGAGGCTGCTGGATGTCCGGAGGCGTGGCCACAGGTTCTGTCCGTGAAGGAAGGACGCGCCCCACTGCCAGTACCAGCGTCAGACAGGCCGCGGCGGCCAGGCAGTAGCCGGGCCAGCGCTTCCGCCGCCTTCGGTCACTGCGGGCAATCAGCCTTGCGTCTACCCCGCCAATGGCAGAATATAACTTCTCCTGCGCCTTCATAACAAGCCCTCCTTTTCCAGATAACACCGCAGCTTTTCCCGTGTACGGAACAGGCTGGTCCGTACGGTTCCTTCCCGCATCCCATAACGCGCGGCGATATCCGCCATGGGCTCCGTGTACCAGTAGCGTCTCAAAAAGAGATTTCGGTCCCGCTCCGCCAAAGTGAGGAGGAACCGGTTTATGGTCTCCTCCAGCTCCGATGCCTCCACTGTCTGGAAGGTATCGTCCGGCGAAACGCATTCCGCCAGTTCATCCAGAACCAGAGGCAGCTCTCCCCCGCCCCGCTTCTCCGCCCGGCTTGCCCGCCAGCGGGTGAAAGCCAGGTTCCGCGTGATCTTCCCCAGATATTGGGCCAGAAAGCCGGGACGGTCTTCCGGCATGGCGTTCCAGGCGTTGAGCCAGGTGTCATTGACGCACTCCTCCGCGTCCCGGCGGTCCGGCAGAATATTCCGGGCAATGGTCCGGCAGTATGGACCATATTTTTCCCCGGTCCGCCGGATGGCGTCCGGGTCTCGGGACCAGTACAGATCTATAATGGCATGGTCTTCCATACGCTCTCCCCTTTCGTGTTTGGTGGAAGGGCCCTTCACTGGTATAGACGTGAAAAACGGGCGGGCGTTCCCAATAAAAATATTTTGGACAAAATCAGCGGCGCCCCGGCAGGTCATATGCCGGGGCGCCGCTTTGGGCCGGTAAAAAACGCCGGCCGCTCTTCTACCGGTTCTTTTGATAAATCGTCCAGAGCCCGTCCATCAGGCAGTAGCGTACGATTACCGGGGCATTTCCGCCTGTTGCCACCACGCTGATTTCCCGGCCCGGGAATTCCTCCCGGATACGGTCGATGATGCCGTCCAGCATCCCGGCAGTGCCATAGACGATGCCGGAGCGCATGCAGTCTTCTGTGTTTTTTCCGATGAGGGACTTGGGGTGCTGGAGCGAGATGTCGGGAAGCTGGGCCGCCCGGCGGCTCAGGGCCTCCAGGGAGACGTTAACCCCCGGTAGGAGGAGGCCGCCCTCATAGGTCCTACCCTCGGAGATGACGCCGATGGTGGTGGCGGTGCCCATGTCAATGGTGATGATGGGAGGCGTGAACTTCTCCAGCGCCGCCACGGCGTCCGCCACGATGTCCGCCCCCACCTGGGTCTGGACGGTCAGACGGATATTCAGGCCGGTCTTCACGCCGGGGCCCACTACCATAGGCGGCTTGCCCAGGAGGCGGGTCAGGGCCTTTTCCATCATGAAGTTCACGCTGCACAGAATGGCTCCGGTGACGTCCTTGTAGCTGAAATGGTATAGGGTGAAGAGGTTCATCAGGTCGATGCTGATTTGATCGGCAGTCTTCCGGCTGTCCGTGTCCAGAGAAGCCAGGAAGCGAAGGGTCTTATCCCTGTCGAACAGGCCGACGGAGGTGGTTGAGTTGCCGGCGTCAATGGCTAGCAGCATGGAAAACGCTCCTTCCGTTCCGGTTTTTCTTTGTTTATATAGTAGCATGAGTTGTGTTATCTTGCAAGAGAGAGGAAAAGGAAATGTCCTACTCTTCATATAAATCAGTTGATTTTTTTGAGGTTTTCAGGGTGATGATTCATCGCCTGTCTTTCCCAAATTATGTTTCTTTTATGAGCGGCAGCTATTATGCACCCGAATTTAAAACTTGTGAAAGGGGCGCTCCTTAGAAAAGCGGAGGCATCCATCAAATTCTAGAAAGCAGATTGAACCTTCCCCATTCCTGTGATAGAATCAAAGATGAAAAGAAAAACTGCCGGAGGAACCATGAACATCACCGAACTCAAAGCGATTTACGAAAACTTACTTCAGCCGGTTTTCGGAAAACAACTCCACATTGATGATAGTGAAGAAACACAAAACTGGATTGCCATCACACTGGATAAAAACCGGAATGATTTTTACCTCTCCTTGTATGGAACCAATTGCGTATACTTATATTGGTGTAGCGAGTGCTTTATATTTGCCGGACACCGGAAGGAGCTGGTATCTTCGGATACCTTCGGTGAAATTGTATATGAAGGTGACTTTGATGCGGAACGACTGCCCTACCTGATTTTGAGTTTGATTCTGCAATTAAAGGACTGCGAATTTATATCGAAATCGGAAACTATCAAGGGAAAAACACCGTCGGGTTATGACGATATCAAAGAATACACCATACTGGCAAAGCCGGAAAACAGAAAGCGGTCTGCATATCAGCTCTCCAATATTACAATTGTGTATGTAATATAATCAGGACTTTCCATGTGAGTAGGGCTTTAGCTGGCTCAACGGCCAACCCGTGTGTCGTATTTAGTCCATGAATCTCATATAGCGGAGGAAATCATGAATTTACCATTGGGCGCAACCGAAGAGGATTTTAAAACATGCAGGCAAATCATTTCCGAACTAACCGGAGCGCCGGTCTCAACGGAAACCGTACTCAATCTACTTAACATCATTTACGCCAAAGGCGGCGGATACTCGGAAGAGACTCTGCGGTCCTTCGCGGAAGGATATTTGAAAACATAAGCAGCCGGGCGGCCGTTCATCTCGAACAGCCGCCCATTATATTTTCGCGGCAGATTTTGAACTCCTCAGCGCCGCCGCACACTCCCCGCTCTAGCTTCCCACCACAATCTGTTCCCGTTTCAATATCCCCGCCTCCCGGAGCACCGCCAACAGCTGGCCCCGGTCCGCGCCTTCCGGCAGGGCTTCCTCCAGCGTGGGCGGCAGAGCCAGAGACGGCAGAGCCTGTTTTTCATCGTACAGCCGCAGAGCGACCGGGTTTCCCAGAGACAGGTCCGTCCGGGAGTCAAACAAAACCAGGGCCTCCGCTCCCTCCAGCTGGTCCTTCGACGGCCCCAGCAGCAGCGATACACCGTACTCCCGCCGGAGCTGGCGGCAGAGCTCCTCCCCGCCGTAGGGCAGGTCCATCAGAACATAGCGGTGCCGCAGGCAAAGCTCCGTCACCGTACGAACCACCTCCCCTGTCAATGATGCCGCCGTCACAGCCACCCGCGCCCCCGCCACCGGCCGGTCCTTCGCCGCCAGCTCCGCCCGGACCCAGTCCGCCGCGATGCCCCGCCGGAGTGCCAGCGTGGACACGGGACGCAAGCCGCATTTCGCCAGCTCCTCTCCATAGGGGAACGCCTCCGGCAGCACCACCTGGCTCACGCCCCGCTTCCGCAGCTTCTTCCCCGCCGCCAGCACCCGGCGGCGGAGCACGGCCCCATGGGGGCTGGCTGTGATCTCCGCCTGTAAAAACCGCATCCGCAGAACAAGGCGCTCCTCCAGGCGGATGCGCCGCTGTCCCTTTTGGGGCTCTGCCCATGTCATGAAACCTACCATAAAAACTACCTCCCGCCCCATGATATGGGACGGGAGGCCGGATTATGCCGTGGAAGAGAGTGTATAGCCGGTGAGATAGCCCTTGGCGATGGGATTAATAATCGTGTTATTTTCCTTAACCTCAAAATGGAGGTGGGGCCCGGTGGAGTTGCCGGTGGAGCCGGAAATTCCCAGCACGTCCCCTTGCTTCACCGTCTGGCCCACGCTGACCTTCCGGCTGCTCATGTGCGCATAGAGGGTAGTATTTCCCGCGCCGTGGTAAACAACCACATAATGCCCATAGGACTTGGAGTACTCCGAGATGATAACCTGTCCCGCCTTGGCGGCATAAATGCTGCTGTTATACCCCACCCGGCCGATATCGGTACCCTTGTGGTTGGTGGAGCCGATGCCGCCCGGAGAAGCGCGTCCCCCCACGGTGGAGGTGATATAACGGCTGTTCGTGGGCCAGATGTAGCCGCCGGGGTTGGAGGAGGGGCCGGACTGTCCCGCCGCAGCCCGCCGGGCCGCCTCTTCCTCCTCCATCTTCTTGATCAGCGCCTTGATCCGGGCTTGAACCGCCTCTTCCTCTTCGGAGAGATCGTCCAGGGCATCCTCCTGCTCCTGCTGCTGCTTGCGGAGCTCGGCCACCAGAGCGTTGGCCGCGTCCCGCTGGGAATCCAGGTCCCGCTTCTTGGCTTCCAGCTCCGTCTTGGCCTCCTCGGAGGCGCTCTTCTGCCCCTCCAGCTCCGCTTTCTTTTCAGCGGTAATGGCCTGGAGGGTTTTCAGGTCGCTAATCACCCGCTGGTCGTACTCCATGATCTCATTGATCACGTCCAGACGGCCCAACAGGTCCGAAAAGCTGCTGGCCCGGAACAGGACGGACCAGTATTCCACCTTCCCCTGTTCCTCCATGGCCCGGACCCGCTTGCAGAAGAGCTCGTACTGAGCCGCCTCCTTCGCCTCGGCGTCCGCCAGCTCCGCCGCCGTCTGGGCAATCAGGTCCTCATAGGTGGAAATTTCCTCTTCTTTATTGGAAATCTCCTGCTCCGTCAGGCCGATCTGTCCGTCCAGCAGGCGCTTGCGCTCCATGGTGCTGCTGATATCCGAGGACAGCTTGTCTATCTGAGCCTGAATGTCCTTCTTCTCCTGAGCCAGGCCCTTGGCGTCGCTCTTCAGCGCGTCAATGTCCGCCTGGGTTACGGCCACGGCGGCAGGAGTTAGATCCGCCAGCATCAGGCACAGTGCCAGCGTCAGAAATACCAGAGAACGGAAGAGCCTCCGGTGGTTGTTCTGTTTGTTCATGCCGTCCTCCCTAAAAATCCCTCAAGCTCCAACAAGGCCCGCCGTTCCTTCTGTTCTCCCCGGCGGGGCCCTTCCGCGTCTTTGGCAGAAGCATCAGACCTGCAAGTATCTTCGAATGGCGGAGAGGCTGCCCCCCACGCCGATGAAAATGCCCGCCGCCGCGAAGGAGCCCGCCACCGGCGTCCACAGCTCCCGGAAGGGAATCACGTCAAACAGCTGCAGCGCGTCGCTGTTGCTGACGCCCCGCGCCACCGCCTCATAAAGCCCCCACTGCATCAGGAAGGCGATGGACGCCCCCAGGAACCCCAGCAAAAACCCCTCGTATACAAAGGGCCAGCGGATGAAGCCGTTGGTGGCTCCCACCATCCGCATGATGGCGATTTCCTCCCGGCGGTCAAAGGTGGTGAGGCGGATGGTATTGGAGATGATGAACACCGACACCAGAAACAAAATGGCAATCAGGGCCACGCAGACCACGGTAGCCACGTTCCGGATGGTGATAAAGCCTCCGGCGATTTCCTCGGAAGCGTCGGCGTAGGCAATTCCGCTCACCGCCTCCACCGCCTTCTTCGTATGCGAAATCTGCTCCAGGTCCGCAACCTTGATGGAAAAGCGGTCCCGCAGAATGTTGGGGTCCAGGTCCCGAAACATTTCCTCATCCGGATACTGCTCCACAAAGCGCTCCATGGCCTGCTGGCGGCTGATGTAGGTGACGGAGGCCACGTTGGGGATGGCCTCCAGCTTCTTCTGGAGGCTTTGGGAATCCGCGAAATCCTCCTCCACAAAGGCCAGCATCTCGTTTTCCCGCTCCAGCTCCTTCAAGAGGCCGTTGGCGTTCACCGCCACCAGGGTGAAGGTGCCCATGATGAGAAGGCACGCCACGGTTATGCCGATGGCGGCGAAGCTCATAAATCCATGGCTGAACATGTTGGAGAAGCCCTCATGGACGAAATATCCGAAATTGTGCTTACCCATGAATGTGTCCTCCCACATAGCCGCCGACGCTGTCATTGATCACCCGGCCGGAATCGATTGTGACTACCCGCTTTCCAAAGTGATCCACCAGGTCCTTTTCGTGAGTCACCACCACCATGGTGGTACCCAGCTCGTTGATTTTCACCAGCAGGTCCATCAGTTCCAGAGACCGCTCCGGGTCCAGGTTTCCCGTGGGCTCGTCGGCAATGATGGTATCCGGGTTGTTCACCAGAGCCCGAGCGATAGCCACCCGCTGCTGCTCCCCGCCGGAGAGCTCGGTGGGATAGCTGTAGGCCTTCTGCTCCAGCCCCACCAGCTCCAGCACATAGGGAATGCGCTTCCGGCTCTCCTTGGCGGAAGCCCCCACGGCCCGCATGACAAAGGCCAGATTGTCGTACACGGTCTTCTTGTCAATCAGGCGGAAATCCTGAAAGATAACCCCCAGCGTCCGGCGCATCAGGGGAATCTGCCGCTCAGAGATATTCCGGGTGGAAAAGCCGTTGACCCGGACCCGGCCCGCGTTGGGCTCCACCTCGCCGGTCAGCAGCTTGATGATGGTGGACTTGCCGGAGCCGGAGGGGCCCACCAGGAAGACAAATTCACCGGGGCGAATGCGCATGGAGATTCCCTGGATGGCCTTCGTCCCGTTGTCATATTCCATTTCCACGTCCTTTAATTCGATGATGGCATTCTCTGATTCTACCATATGGGAACCTCCATTTGCTGTCGGAAAACAGGACATGCGTCCGGCGGTCGACATAATTCGCTTGTTATTGTAGCATAAAGCACGGCCCCCGTCAATCTGCGGGACATTTCCGGCACGGTTTTTCTGGCGTTTCCCGCGGATGCGTCTCACACTATTGCGATAGTATCACTCTATCACAGCGCCGGAAACTTGTCAAGGCTTTCCCGTGAGGTGGGGATTATAACCACTCCCGGTACTCCTCATCCTGAAAGGGGCGCTTCCAGGATACCTCATTTTCCTGCGCCAGCAGCAGAAGGGCTTTTTTCTTCCTCAGCACTTCCCTGTCCAGCCTTGCTATGTAGCATGCCGCGCCCATTTGACAATCGGAGCCGTCATAATCATCGTTCAGAAGGAAGCCGAACAGCAGATCAGCCAGCTTCTCATCCCGCGAATGCTGCTTGAAAAAGGCATCTGTCAGACTTTCCCAGCGCCGGTCACAGCTTTGCACCAGATACTCATATAAATTTTCTCGGTTCCATATTCCATTTTCGAGAGGACAGATTTTCTCCAGCTCTTCCCGGCTTTGAATACGCATGCTCCCCCGCCCTTCTGTCCGGCTCCATCGGGACTTCCGGATGCCGGGAAAAAGCGGCGGACAGCTGTCCGCCGCTCCGGTCTCAGGTTCAGGAGTCGATTCCCCGGGAGGTCAGGTATTTCTTGACCATCAGGGCCACCTTGAAGGTGATGGCGTCGTCAAATTCCCGCAGATCCAGTCCCGTCAGCTTCTTGATCTTCTCCAGGCGGTATACCAGCGTATTCCGGTGAACGAAGAGCTTCCGGGCCGTCTCGGATACGTTCAGGTTGTTCTCAAAAAAGCGGTGAATGGTAAACAGGGTCTCTTTATCCAGAGCGTCGATGGGATTTTTCTTGAAAACCTCCTGAAGGAACATCTCGCAAAGGGTGGTGGGCAGCTGGTAGATCAGGCGGCCGATGCCCAGATTTTCATAGTTGATGACATACTTTTCCGTGTCAAACACCTTGCCCACGTCAATGGAAATCTGGGCCTCCTTATAGGACTTGGCCAGATCCCGCAGATGGGTGGCGATGGTGCCGATGCCCACCACCACGGTGCTCTCCGCTCCGGAGCGCAGGCTCTCCTCAATGGAGGAGGCAATCTTGTTCAGCTCCCGGAAACCGGCGCCCTCCGGCATCTGGCGGACCAGCACCACGTCCCCATCTCCAATGCTCAGAACAAAATCGTTCTGCCGGTCCGGGAACATGGCCTGTACCACATCCGTGGGCACAGACTCCCCCTTCTTCAGGGCCCGGACCACAAAGACGCCTCGCGCCACGTCAGCTGTCACCCGCAGCTCCTTGGCCCGCATATAGATATCGCCCAGCATGATGTTGTCGGAGATGATGTCCTTGATGAAGGACCCTCGGTCATGCTTCTCCTCATAATAGGCCTTAGCGGCGTTCAGCGCCACGGTGGCCACGGAACAGACGGCCTTGCTGACGTCGTTCTCTCCAAAGGCAAAGGCCGCGTAATCGAATTGATTCCCCCAGCCGTTCAGCGCCTTGAAGGTCTTTCCATCATAGGAAACCAGCGCGCCGGCGGCGTTATTCACCACCGAAACATACTCTGTCCAGCGCTGCCCGATCATGGATAGCTCGCTGCACGCGATGACCACACCTTCCCCATCCATGACGCCAATGGTGCGATCCGTATTTTCCTTCAGCTGCAATACCACATTTTGATAAATTCTTCCAGACATGGCCGTCCTCCTCACCTAAAATACCGGGGAAGCATTTGTGCGTCTCATAAAAACAGTTATATTATATCGGCAACTTCACCAAATTGCAAGATGTTTTTTCTTTTTTCAACAAAAAACTCATTCTCTTTTTGGTAAGTATTCGAGCTTTTTCTAAGAACTACACAAGGCTGCGGAGTCCTTCAATCTCCTCCTCGGTCAAAAAGCGAAAAGAACCCCGGGAAAGCCCTGAATCCAGGGATAAATTTCCCATCCGCACGCGCTCCAGATATAAAACCGGGTTCCCCCTGGCGGCCAGCATCCGTTTTACCTGATGAAATTTCCCCTCCCGCAGGGTGACAAGGCCCTCGCTCTCCTCCCCTGCCGAGAGGATTTCCAGCTTCGCGGGACGGCAGAGCAGTCCGTCCTCCAGAGACAGGCCCCCGGCAAAGGCCCGGCAGTCCTCTTCCGTCAAACGGCCTGCCGTCCGAGCGTAGTAGACCTTGTCCACATGCCGCTTTGGCGAAAGCAGCGCGTGGGCCAGAACCCCCTCGTTGGTCAGCAGCAGGAGGCCCTCCGTGTCCTTGTCCAGGCGCCCCACCGGAAAGAGATTCTGTCGCCTGAGATCCTGGGGCAGCAGGTCCAGGACGGTCTCCCCTCTTCCGTCCTCGGTGGCGGAGAGATACCCCGCCGGTTTGTTCAGCATGAGCCAGGTATAGCGGCGGTATTGCAGCGCCTCGCCCGCTACCGTGATCGCCGCTGTCTCCGGGTCGAACTTTTTCTCCGGACCCCGGACGGGGACGCCGTCCACCTGAATCTGTCCCTGCCGGGCCAGCTCCCGGACCTCCTTCCGGGACCATCTGCCGGTGGAGGCAATCAGTTTATCCAGCCGCTGCTTTTCCATACCGCTTCTCCTTTTCGCACTTCTCGGGGTGAAAATACCGTTCTCAGCTAGACCCTGTTTGAAAAATGGCGGAATGCCGGATTGGGGGAGATTTTTTACCCAATGGGCATGTGATATCCGTAAGGCGGCAAAGCCGCCAGCGGCTATCCAATCGCCAGACAAGGCGATTTTTCGCAGACGGGCTATCGCCCGGCAAGGAAAATCAACGCTGCCCTGCGGAAAAAGATGCCCCGAGACGGCGTTTTGCCATTTTTCAAACAGGGCCTAGAGACGGGATTTGAATTGCTTGTATAATTGTATCATATTTTTACCGCAAAATGAATAAGGAACTGTCAGGAGGGATTGCCATGTTGATTTGGACTGCCAAGTTTTCACGAAAGAGAGCCGCCGCTTCCGTCCTCTTCCTGGGCGTGGTCATGGCGGCGCTGATTGTCCTGGCCGGACGGACGCCCGATGAGCCGGAGACACCGCTGCCAAAGCTCACTTGCAACGAAGAGCAGGTGGCCTATCTCCAGTCCCTGGGCTGGGATGTGGAGCCGGAGCCCATTGAAACCCTGCAATTTCTGCTGCCTGCAGAGCTGGAGGAGCCCTATCGGAGCTACAATGAGCTCCAGCTCTCCCAAGGATTTGACCTGTCGGAGTGCTGTGGAAAGCAGATCAGCCGGTCTACCTACACCGTCAAGAATTACCCGGGCCAGCCCCAGGGCGTTCAGGCTAATCTCTACATCTGTGACGACGTGCCGGTAGCCGGAGATGTCTGTTCATCTGGGGCGAAGGGGTTTCAGGCTCCGCTGATTCCGCCGGAAGAGAAATAAGGGCGGGGGCTTTGGAGATGGTTATCCAAGGCTGCTCGGCCCGGTTCGCATAGTCAGAGAATTACCCTTACCTGGAAAACAGCGTTTCCGGGCAAGGGTAATTTTATGACGCTCCGCACGGGTCAAAAAGGAACTCAGAGCAATCTGAAAACCCTTCTCCATGCCAAGGCATTTGGCTGTTCCGCGTCTATGCCGCCTTGGGCCGTATTTAGAAACGGTTCCAGAATGTAAAAATCATCTCCAACCAGTCCCAGTTTCAAAAGATTTTGGATGTAGTCCTCGAAGCAGGACGCCACCTGGGGAAGTCCCTCATATTCCGCATCATGGCTATAGTATACAATCGGCTTTTGATCTCCGGAAGGTGCAAGATCGAACAAAATCAAATCTCCATTGTCAACCTGATTCAGCAGGAGCTTCTGTTCCAAAAATGAAAAATTTCTCGGATTTTGCGTATACCAGAAAATTTCATCCTTGAGATACTGTTCCGCACTCCAGAAAAGACGCCCGGAATCTGGAATATTGAAAGCAAACTGCCGGTCCAGCTTTGCCTACTCATCCGTAAAGATACCCCATGAAATATCCACTTTTCCCGCAACTGCCGTGAGAAAGCGGACAAAATCAGCAGGAAATAATACGCCATATTTGTGCTCAATTTCATCAATTAACCGGGGGCTGGCTGGTTCCCCAATTTCAAACGTAAAAATCTCACCATTCGCGGCGGTTATGCGCTCTTTTATTGCGGCAAGCTTCTTCAAAAAATCAGCCCTGTCCATCGCTTAAACCTCCCAGTTTTTGCATTGCCTATATTTTCATTATAAATGCTTTTTCTCTCTACTTCAAGCCTCTTTTCAATCCCTTTCGAACCCCTTTATTTCTCCATTGAGATTCCGAAAAAGAAAGGACTGCCGCGAAAACGGCAGTCCTTTTATGCACAGAAACTTACTCAGCGATGTCGGTAACAGCGCCGGAGCCAACGGTACGGCCGCCCTCGCGGATAGCGAAGCGGAGGCCCTTCTCGATGGCGATGGGGGTGATCAGCTCAACGGCCATCTCGACGTTATCGCCGGGCATGCACATCTCGGTGCCCTCGGGCAGAGAGATGACGCCGGTGACGTCGGTGGTACGGAAGTAGAACTGAGGACGATAGTTGTTGAAGAAGGGAGTGTGACGGCCGCCCTCGTCCTTGGACAGGACGTAGACCTGGCCCTTGAACTTGGTGTGGGGATTGATGGACTTGGGCTTTGCCAGAACCTGGCCGCGCTCAATGCCGTTGCGGTCGATACCACGGAGCAGAACGCCGATGTTGTCGCCAGCCTCAGCGAAGTCAAGCAGCTTGTGGAACATCTCGATACCGGTAACGACGGTCTTCTTGGTCTCCTCGGCAAGGCCGACGATCTCAACTTCCTCGCTGAGCTTCAGCTGGCCGCGCTCCACACGACCAGTAGCGACGGTGCCGCGGCCAGAGATGGTGAACACGTCCTCCACAGGCATGAGGAAGGGCAGAGAATCGTCGCGGGGAGGAGTGGGGATATAGTCGTCAACGGCATCCATCAGCTCCTTGATGCAGGCATACTCGGGAGCACCGGCGTCGCTGGAATCGGACACCAGGGCGTTCAGAGCGGAGCCCTTGATGATGGGCAGATCGTCGCCGGGGAACTCATAGGTGCTCAGCAGCTCGCGGACTTCCATCTCCACCAGCTCCAGCAGCTCCTCATCATCCACCTGATCGCACTTGTTCAGGAACACGACGATGGCGGGCACGCCCACCTGGCGGGCCAGCAGGATGTGCTCACGGGTCTGAGCCATGGGGCCGTCGGAGGCGGCGATGACCAGGATGGCGCCATCCATCTGCGCGGCGCCGGTGATCATGTTCTTGATATAGTCGGCGTGGCCCGGGCAGTCGACGTGGGCATAGTGACGCTTCTCGGTCTCATACTCCACGTGGGCGGTGTTGATTGTGATACCACGGGCCTTCTCCTCGGGAGCCTTGTCGATGCTGTCATAAGCCTCGAACTCGGCCTTGCCCTGGAGGGACAGCCACTTGGTGATCGCGGCGGTCAGGGTGGTCTTGCCATGGTCGACGTGGCCGATGGTGCCAATGTTAACATGGGGTTTGGTTCTTTCAAATTTTTGCTTAGCCATTTGATGATCCTCCTATAAATGTTTCAGTTGCGGTTGCGGCATTGAGAAACGATAATCAACAATGTCTATTCTACAGTATTCCGCCTGGAAAATCAATCCCTTTTTCCCAATTTGGTCCAGAGCTTTTCCGGCGAACCGCAAAATGATCAGTTGGTCTTGACGCGGGTCTCCACAATCTTCTCCGCGATGCTCTTGGGAATTTCCTCATAGCTGTGAGGCTCCATCGAGTACTGGCCCCGGCCCTGGGTGCTGGAACGCAGGTCGGTGGCATAGCCGAACATGCTGGCCAGAGGCACCAGCGCATCCACCTGCTGCGCACCGGGACGGGCCTCCTGGCCCTGAATCTGACCGCGCCGGGCGGTCAAATCGCCGATTACGGTGCCCAGATACTCGTCGGGAACGATGACGGAAACCTTCATGATGGGCTCCAGCAGGGTGGCTCCCGCCTTGCGGCAGGCCTCCTTGAAGGCCATAGAACCAGCGATCTTGAAGGCCATTTCGGACGAGTCCACCTCGTGGTAGGAGCCGTCATACAGCGTGACCTTCACGTCCACCACAGGGAATCCGGCCAAGACGCCGGCGTTCATCGCGCCCTGGATGCCCGCGTCAACCGCAGGAATATACTCCTTCGGAACCGCGCCGCCCACGACGGCGTTGACAAACTCGTATCCCTTGCCGGACTCGTTGGGCTCCACGCGGATCTTGACGTGACCGTACTGGCCCTTGCCGCCGGACTGGCGGGCGTACTTGGTGTCCTGCTCCACCTGCTTCTTGATGGTCTCCTTGTAAGCGACCTGGGGTGCGCCCACGTTGGCCTCCACCTTATACTCCCGGAGCAGGCGGTCCACAATGATCTCCAGATGCAGCTCGCCCATACCAGCGATGATGGTCTGGCCGGTCTCCTCGTCGGTGTAGGTCTTGAAGGTGGGGTCCTCTTCTGCCAGCTTAATCAGGCCCATGGTCATCTTTTCCTGACCGGCCTTGGTCTTGGGCTCAATCGCCACGCGGATAACGGGCTCGGGGAACTCCATGGACTCCAGAATGACAGGGTGCTTCTCGTCGCAGAGGGTATCGCCGGTGGTGGAATTCTTCAGGCCGATGACTGCGGCGATGTCGCCGGAGTACACGGTCTCGAGATCCTCCCGGTGGTTGGCGTGCATCTGCACAATGCGGCCGATGCGCTCTCTCTGCTTCTTTGTGGAGTTCAACACCTGAGTGCCGGTGTTCAGCGTACCGGAGTAGACGCGGATAAAGGACAGACGGCCCACGTAGGGGTCCGTGGCGATCTTGAACGCCAGGGCGGAAAAGGGCTCGTCGTCGGAGGAGGGACGCTCCTCCTCTTCCTCGGTGTTGGGGTTCACGCCCTTGATGGCGGGAACGTCGGTGGGAGAAGGCATATAGTCCACAATGGCATCCAGCAGCTTCTGCACGCCCTTGTTCTTATAGGATGTGCCGCAGGCGACGGGAACCATCTCGTTGGCGATGGTGGCCTTGCGGATCGCGGCCCGGATCTTGGCCTGGGGAACCTCCTGGCCGTCCAGATACATCTCCATGATCTCCTCGTCGAACATAGAGACGGCATCCATCAGCTTCTCCCGATACTCGTTGGCAAGGTCCACCATGTCGGCGGGAATTTCCTCCACCCGCATGTCCTTGCCCAGATCGTCATAGTAGACGTCCGCGTCCATCTCCACCAGGTCGATGATGCCCTTGAAGGTCTCCTCGCTCCCGATGGGAAGCTGGATGGGCACGGCGTTGCACTTCAGGCGGTCCTCCACCATGTGGAGCACATTGTAGAAGTCCGCGCCCATGATGTCCATCTTGTTGACGTAGATCATCCGGGGAACCCGGTAGGTGTCCGCCTGACGCCAGACCGTCTCGGACTGGGGCTCCACGCCGCCCTTGGCGCAGAGGACCGTCACGGAACCGTCCAGAACGCGCAGGGAGCGTTCCACCTCCACGGTGAAGTCCACGTGGCCCGGGGTGTCGATGATGTTGATGCGGGTGGGGTTGAACTGGTTCTTGGAACCAGACCAGTAGCAGGTGGTGGCGGCGGACGTAATCGTGATGCCGCGCTCCTGCTCCTGGGCCATCCAGTCCATGGTGGCGGTACCGTCGTGGGTCTCGCCAATCTTATAGTTCACGCCGGTGTAGAACAAGATCCGCTCGGTAGTCGTGGTCTTGCCCGCGTCGATGTGAGCCATAATGCCGATGTTTCTGGTGTTTTCAAGGGATGTTTTTCTCGGCATACCTGTTTTCTCCTAACTAGCTTACCAGCGATAATGCGCGAAAGCCTTATTGGCCTCGGCCTGCTTGTGCATATCCTCGCGCTTCTTCACGGCCCCGCCGGTGTTGTTGGCGGCATCCATGATCTCGCCGGCAAGGCGCTCGGCCATCGTGCGCTCGCTCCGGGCGCGGGAATAGGTGGTCAGCCACCGCAGGCCCAGCGTGGTGCGCCGGGCGGGACGGACCTCCATGGGAACCTGATAGTTGGCGCCGCCCACACGGCGGGCCTTCACCTCCAGGCTGGGCATGATGTTGTCCATAGCCTGGGTGAACACTTCAACGGGGTCCTTGCCGCTCTTCTCCTTAATCTGGTCGAAGGCGCTGTAGACCACCTTCTGCGCGACGCCCTTTTTGCCGTCCAGCATCACGTTGTTGACCAGACGGGTCACGAGCACGGAGCCGTACATGGGGTCGGGCAGAATTTCTCTCTTGGGAACATTACCTCTTCTAGGCACTATGCTTCCCTCCTTCATAATGATTCTATGATCTCATAGGTACTCAAAAGGCGTATCTCAGCCTTCCGTGAATGCCTCTGCCGAAGGGCAACGCCCCGATTTATATAAAAACCTGTTCGGCAAAGTAATTCGTTTAGGGGTGTCCTTACTTGGACTTGGGCCGCTTGGCGCCGTACTTGGAACGGGCCTGCATCCGGCCGGAAACGCCCTGGGTATCCAGAGTGCCGCGGATGATGTGATAGCGGACGCCGGGGAGGTCCTTGACACGGCCGCCGCGGATCATGACCACGGAGTGCTCCTGCAGGGAGTGGCCCACGCCGGGAATATAGGCGGTGACCTCATAGCCGTTGGTCAGGCGCACACGGGCGATTTTCCGAAGGGCGGAGTTGGGCTTCTTGGGGGTCGCGGTTCTCACTGCGGTGCAGACGCCTCTCTTCTGAGGAGAAGGCTGGTTGGTGGTCTTGGTCTTCAGGGTGTTCAGACCGAACTGCAGCGCGGGAGAGTTGGACTTGTAGGAAGCCTGTTCTCTTCCCTTCCGGACCAGCTGGTTAAAGGTAGGCATTGATGTTCTCCTTTCTTTCATATTCAGTGTTTATTTTTTACAGAAAGCCAACCGGCTATTCCGAAAAAACCAAAATTATTGCAGCGCGTTTCTCAGTCCCGCACCACCGCCCACACGGCGGCTCCCACGGCGATGCCGCAGTCCCGGCCCAGCTGGGCCATGGTCCGCCCCATCTCCAAGGGGATACCGGCGGCGGCGCACTCGGCGGCGATGGGCTCCGTGATGGCGGGGTCGGCGTCACAGGCCAGACAGACCCGGAGGGCCCGTCCCTCCCGGATGGCTTTGCGGGACTGCTTCACGCCCACAACCCGCTTTTCAGCCTCCATGGGACAAACCTCCTGACGCCGGGACTCCGCTGGATGGCCTTCCGCCGTTTCCAAGCGCACAGCAAAATTCACGGACTTTGGTCCGCGCAAGTAGGCATTATAGCATGACCTTCCCCTGCCGTCAAGCGTTTTTGGCAAAAAGATTTTCATTTTCCTGTTTTTCCAGGGATTTCCCCGGTCCGGCTCACAGCAGGGGCGGACGAAGGAATCCAATCAGAGCCAAAATCGCGAAATGGGCGGGGTAAAAGGCGTACATGAAGGTCTGAAAGCCCTTTCCGGCCCTTCCCTTCTCGCCGTTGTCCGAAAGTGTAATCAGCATCCCGAAATAATTGCCCAGCACATTCAGGAGGCAGTTCGCCAGAACCATGGACAGCTCCGCCGTTCCCGCGCTCTCCAGCACCCACAGAATCAGGCCCCGGCGGGACAGTATGACGGCGGGAAGGTAGAGCAGGGCCTTCTGCCAGCGGGGACGGTTCCGGGCTATGTGGTAAACCCAGGCCAGGATGATATAGCCCTTTCCTCCCTCCATGTTCAGCGCCGCGGCGCACCAGGTGGCCGCCGCCACGGCCAGGGGGCTCAGGCAGAGCAGGTTCCGGCGCTTCAGCTCCTCATGGACCGCCAGAACATACAGGGCCAAGGCCAGGGTGAAGAGGATGTTTAAGCTTGTCTCCCGCCAGTCCCCCTCCAGGCCCACCACACGCAGCTCCGCCAGATCAAACAGCGTATAGGGGACCTGCGCGATCACCGCCGTCAGCAGAACCCGCCCCGCGTAGCGGCGGATGCTGGACGTGTGCGTAAAGCCCCGGGCGATACAGTAAATGAAGATGGGGGCCGCCAGACGGCCAATATACATTAAATATGTTGGGAAGCTGCTCAGAAGCCAATCCGCCGCGCTGCCGTACCCCGCGTTCCACAGGGCGTCCGCTAAGGGGCCAAATATCTGGTGCAGGGGAAAGATGCGGACGGCGTGGTCAAAGACCATGCAGCACACGGCAAAGATTTTCAGTTGTCTGTAATTCATGTTGTCCTCCCTGTTGTTCGGCCGGAGGCCGGATTTGAGGACAGTATAGAAAAGATTTCTTACAAACAACTCGACAAAAATCTTACGGTTTTCTTACGATTTTTCCCCCGCCGCCCGGACCGCTGAGAAGAACGGCGGGCCGGGAACCCTTCCGTGAAAGTCTTGACAAATCCCGGCAAAACAGGTAGTATGGAGCATGCGATTCCGATGAGACAGAGAACGGAGGAAAACGAACATGGACGACCTGTTTGACGGCCTGGAGCCCATTCCGGAGGAGGGAATCCTGCCGCACCATGCGAATACGGATAAAACGGCGTCCGATAAGGCCGAGGACGTCTTCCCCATTCTGGCCCGGATTCAGGACACCAGGCCCCGGCGGCTGGACGGCGGCAGAACAGTTCTGCGGCCCAGCCTCCCCTATGACGGCGTGTGCAGTATGGCCAGCTGCTTTCTGGACCTTTACATCGGCGCGCGCTACGCCCCCTCCCCCTCCGTTCCCGGCTGCGTCTGCCACGCTACGGTGATTTACGGTTCCGTCAGCCTGACGGCGGAGGGACAGACCTTTCAGCTTCTGGAGCGGGACGCGCTTCGCTTCCGGGCGGATCAGCCCTATTATTTTGAAAATATGACCAGCGGCACGGGCCGCCTGCTGCTGGAATATCAATACCTGAACGGACACATTTAAAAAGTCTCCCCCATGCCGTCCGGTCCAAGGAGGAATTCCCATGCGAATCCGCACCGCCGTCCCGGAGGACCTGCCCGTCCTGGCGGCGATTGAGGCCGCCTGCTTCCCCCCGGCTGAGGCCGCGTCGGAAGAGGTCCTGGCCGGACGCCTGGCCATCTACCCCAACCACTTCTGGCTGATGGAGGAAGACGGGCTTCCGGTCAGCTTTATCAACGGGCTGACTACAGAAGAATCCCTGCTTCGGGATGAGATGTATGCCGACGCCTCTCTTCACGATGAGCGCGGCGGCTGGCAGATGATCTTTGGCGTCAATACCCTTCCGGCGTATCGAAAACAGGGCCGGGCCGCCCTTCTGATGGAACGTGTCCTGGCCGACGCCAGGGCTCAGGGCCGAAAAGGCTGCGTGCTGACATGTAAAGCCGAACTGCTTCACTATTATGAGAAATTCGGCTATCAGAGCGAGGGCGTCTCTGCTTCTACCCATGGAGGAGCCCTCTGGTACGATATGCGGCTGTCCTTTTCCTGAATGTGGGAGGCCTCTCTTAACTTTAATACATGACTAAATGGAACCGGCCGGTGCTCGCAAGCACCGGCCGGTTCCTATAGGAAGGAGAAGAGCTGCTATAGATATTTTTCCACCCGCCGGGACAACAGCACCGCCAGAGCAAGCTTGAGCAGGTCCGGGATGATGAAGGGAAAAACGCAGTAGCCCAGGGCGGTCATCACACCCATGGGACTGCCGCTCTGGGCATAGAGCACCAGATACCAGGCGGTGCCAAAGGCATAGAGCAGCGCCAAACTGAGAACGCTGGCAAGAATCTTTACTCGCAGGGTCTCCCCCAGCTTCGCGGTTATCAGCCAATACAGCAGCGCCTGGAAGAAGAATCCCAGAATATAGCCGCCGGTGGTCCCCAGCAGTACCCCCAGACCACCCCGGAAATTGCTGAACACCGGCGCGCCCACGGCCCCCAGAAGCAAATAGGCGGTGATGGCGTAAGTCCCCCGCCTGCCCCCCAGGGCCAGCAGCGCCGCGAAAATGGCAAAGGTCTGCATGGTAAACTGCACCAGCGGCGGCGGGACAGGTACGGAAATCCAGGCACAGGCCGCCATCAGGGCGGCAAACAGTGCTATGAGGGTCAAATCCTTTGTCTTCAGCCGGGATGTGGTCTGCATTTATGGTTCCTCCTTTTTTGTCGCTGGAGACAGCATACCGCAAATTCCCCCAATTGTCAACCATTTTTTTGGAGTTGGTTGACAATTCAGGAAAAGCAAGGGGAGAGACAGCGTCTCTCCCCTTGCGGGTCCTCAGACTTCCGTGTGCTCACAAAGCTCCCGGATCTTTGCCTGAATGGCCTTCATATCCTCGAAGGTTTCCGGCCGCTTGTTGACATCCCGCAGCAGCGCCGCCGGATGGTAAATGGCGGTCATCTGTACGCCGCTGCGCTCAAACCACTGCCCATGCTCCTGGGTGATGCGGAAGTCGTTTTTGATAATGGACTTCGCGGCGATACGGCCCAGGCACACGATGATCTTCGGCCTCAGCAGCGCCGTCTGGCGGCGGAGCCAGCCGATGCAGGCGTCCTGCTCCACGCCAAGGGGGTCCCGGTTCTGAGGCGGGCGGCACTTGACAATGTTGGCGATGTAAACCTTAGTGCGGTCCAGGTTTACCATCTCCAGCATATCGTCCAGCAGCTTCCCGGCCCGGCCCACGAAGGGCTTGCCCTGCTCGTCCTCATGCTGGCCGGGGCCTTCCCCGATCAGGAGGATTTCCGCGTCCTCCGCGCCGTCGCCGAAAACCACGTTGTGGCGGGTGTCCGCAAGGGAACATCCTTTACAGCCCATGCACTCCTTGCGCAAGCTCTCCCAAGTATCCATTTCTAAAGTCCTCCTGTCTTTTTTGCTGTCTACCGCCCTTTTTCGACTTTCTCGGCCCTATTATAGCATGAAAAAACTACCGGCGCAAGAGCCGGATACCCCGCTGTCCTTTGGAGACACTGATGCCGAGGTGATGGGATTTGTTTCTCTGGTATTTCTGGATATACAGCTTCCTGGGGTGGCTGCTGGAGCTGGCCTTTGCCGCCCTCTCCCGGTCCGAGGACCGGCGGCGGCGCTGCATGCTGCTCCTGCCGCTGTGCCCGGTGTACGGCTTGGGAATGCTGGCGGTTCTGACCCTGCCGCCTATGGGCTGGGTTGGTCTGATTGTTCTTGGCGGGCTGGCGGCTACCGCTGTGGAATATGTTTATCACTGGGCCGGAGAGAGGTTCCTAGGCGTCCGATTTTGGGATTACAGTCAGGTCCCCGGCAATCTGCACGGGCGGGTCTGTCCGTCCTTCGCGCTGGCCTGGGGACTGCTGGCGGCGCTGGCAGTCCGGTTCCTTCAGCCCGGTGTGGAGATACTGGAGGTTCCTCCTGTGGTTACTTTTGGATTTCTGCTCCTGTTTACCGCTGACGCGGTCTGTTCCCTCCGCTTCCTTCAGGTGACTGGGGATTTGAACGGCATGCGGACAGCATGGACGCTGTGAGCATCCGCCGGGGTTTTATGCACACAGGGCTCAGGCTCCGGACCAGTTTTGCAAAATCGATATGGTGATCTCCGCCGCGATTTCCGAGGCCTGTTCGCAATTCCGTTCAAAGTCCGCCGCGCCGGTGCCGCCGGCGGTATCCGTGATACTCCTTACCGCCAGAAAGGGAACGCGGTTCACGTAACAGACATGGGCGACAGCGGCGGTTTCCATATCCACCGCCAGAGGAGCGTAGGCCCTGCGGATACGCTCCCGGTGCGCCTCGCTTTCAATGAACCGCTCACCGGTGGCAATCGTGCCGAACAGAATGGGGCGGGTTTCGGCGCAGCTTCTGGCGGCGGAAAGCAGTTCTTCGCCGGAAGGAAAGTAGGCGGAGGGCAGCCAGGGATGAAATTCGGTCAGAATGTCCTCCGACACGTCGTGGTACACCGAACGCTCCGCAATGACCGTATCAAAAAGCCGAACCTTCGGGTCCACGCCTCCGGCAGTTCCGGCGTTGATCACTCCGTCTGCGCCGAAACGTTCAATCAGCAGTTCCGCCGCTATGGCGGCGTTTACCCTGCATACGCCGCTGTACACCGCTATGGCGGGAATCCCCAAAATCGTCCCTTCGTAGAATCTCAGCATGGCTTTTTCAACCACCCGTTCAACGTCCATGCGCTTCAAAAAGGGATGCAGCTCCGTGTCGGCGGCGCATAAAATTCCTGCTTTTTTCAAGAAAGCATTTCTCCTTTACACAATTTGAAACAGATAGAATTTCAGGTAGTTTGTCTCCTCCACACCCCACAGAATCGGATGGTCACAGCTCTGCTGCCGGGCCTCGATCTGCCGGAGCCGGACTCCCGCGTCGCGGGCGGCTGAGCGGAGCATGGCTTTGAATGCTTCCTCCTCCGCAAAGTGGGAGCAGGAGCAGGTGGCCAGATACCCTCCCCTCGGCAGCAGCTTCATCGCCCGGTAATTGATTTCCTTATAGCCCGTCATGGCGTTTGCCGCCGTCTTCCGGGATTTGGTGAAGGCGGGAGGGTCCAGGATGATGAAATCGTACTTCACCGGCTCTTTCTCCAGAGCGGGAAGCAGCTCAAAGACGTTGGCGGCTATGCAGTCCATCACATGGCCGAGGCCGTTTCGCTCCGCATTGGCCCGGGCCATCTCCACGGCGGATTCCGACACGTCCACCGCTGTCACGTGGGCGGCTCCGCCCAGGGCGGCGTTCAGGGCAAAGGAACCGGTGTGGGTAAAGCAGTCCAGAACCGTCTTGCCCTTTGCCAACCGGGCTACCGCGCGGCGGTTGTACTTCTGATCCAGAAAAAAGCCGGTTTTCTGGCCATTTTCCACATCCACCAGATAGCGCACGCCGTTTTCCGTGATCTCCGTCACCGGAGACTCCAGCGGCGTTTCTCCCGGCAGGTGGAACCAGCCCTTGTACATCTCCAGCCCCTCTTTTTCCCGGAGAGCGGCCTCGTTCCGCTCATAGACTCCCCGGATTTCCTGCCCGTCTTCCCGGAGTATGCGGACCAGAAGGGGAAACAGCAGCTCCTTCACCTTTTCCATGCCGACGGACAGCACCTGCACGCTGAGGAGGTCGTGGAACCGGTCTACTGTCAGGCCCGGAAACATATCCGCCTCCCCAAAAATCACCCGGCAGGCATCCAGGTCCTCCGGGTCCATGACGGTCTTCCGGTACTCCCAGGCCCAGCGGAGCTTCCGCTCCCAAAACGCGGCGTCAAAACGGTCGTTGGCATTCCGGGAAAGAAGCCGGACCCGGATCTTGGACTGTTCCGACCAGAAGCCGGTGCCCAGATACTGCCCCCGCCTGCCCAGTACATCCGTCAGGCCCCCGTTCTCCGGCGTCCCGCTCCGCGCGGTGATCTCTTCTCCGTAAATCCAGGGATGCCCCCGGAGTACAGCGGCCTCCGCCTTGGGGGTGACGGTGACGCTGGGATAATTCCGCTCTGCTTTCATAATCAATTTGACCTCCCAACTTTTTTCCCTCCCAGTGTATCACACTTCCGCCGTCTTTGCCATAGGATTCAAAGAGAAGGAGGAATGACGATGCCTATCATTTACCTGAGTCCCTCCACACAGGAGTGGAACAGCTACGTAACCGGCAGCGGCTCCGAGGAGTACAACATGAACCTGCTGGCGGACGCCCTCATCCCCTATCTGGTCTCCAACGGAATCCAATACCGCCGGAACCGCCCGGAGATGACCGCCGGGTCCTCCATCCGGGAGGCCAATCAGGGTTATTACGATTTCTACCTGGCCCTCCACTCCAACGGCGCTCCGGAGGGCCGCTACGGTGAGGAACGGGGAATCATCGCCTTTTACTACCCCGGAAGCCGTCAGGGCCAGCGGGGCGCGGAGCTCATCGCTCAAGAGCTTCGGAAAATTTACCCGCTGCCCAACAAGGTAACGACCCGGTCCACCACCACCCTGGGCGAGGTCGCTCAGTCCAAGGCCCCGGCGGTACTGGTGGAAATCGGGTATCACGACAACTATGCCGACGCGGTTTGGATTGAGGGACACATGGACGCCATCGCCCAGCAGCTGGCCAGAGCCCTCACCCAGCTTTTCGGCCTGCCCTTCATCTATCCCGCAGACCCCGTGGAGGGCCGGGTGGCTGTGAATTATGGAACCCTCAATCTCCGGAGCTACCCCGCCCCCACCGGAACCATCCTCGCCAATATGCCCGACGGGGCCCCCGTCACCATCTACGGCGAGTGGCAGGGCTGGTATGTTGTTCACTATGGAGATCAGGTGGGCTATGCGGCGGCGGCTTTCATTGATACTTGATCAAGACCTCCCCGGACAGGTTGCGGGGCGGCCCCTGCGCTCCAGGAGCCGCCCCGTATCTAAGAACCTGTATTCATAACCGCTGCACGCCGTCCAGGCGGTCTTTTTCCCGCCATACCGCGTCGCTTTCCCTTGCCATCCGTCAGGATGGCTGCGGAAAATCTCCTTGTCTGACGGGAAAAATCCTCGTCCATCCGGCATACCCCGGTTATGAATACAGGTTCTAAAAGCGGAACCCAACGACGTTCCAGGCCAGCCAAGCCCCGCCCAGCGCTCCGGCGGCGCACAGAACCGCCCCCGCCGCAAAGCCTCCCGCCGGAAGACGGCAGCCCCGGCGCAGAAGCTGCCGGGCTTCGCTGAAGCACACCACAGCTAGGGCACTTCCCGCAAAAACGCCCATCAGGCCAAAGCCCAGAAGCAGTCCCACAGCCTTACTCCCCCATCACCTGAAACACGATGTCCCGGACCCGGTTCCGGGTGTCGCACTCTATCAGCGTCAGATTCTGCCAGGGGCCAACGGTGATTTTTCCGTCCACAAAGGGCACCGTGATGAAGGGGGACAGCAGCGCCGCCTTGATGTGGGAGGAGCCGTTGTCGTCGTGCCAGGTCTCATGGTGCCAGTAGGGCACCACGCGCCCCTGTTCGTCCAGATAGGGGGAAAACACGTCCAGTGCCGCCTTCAGGTCGTGGTTTACCATCCCCGGTTCAAACTCCAGAGTGGTCAGCCCCGCCACGCCTCCGGTGGTGAAGCCGGTTACGATTCCGGCGGAAATGCCGTGCTCCC
Source organism: Oscillospiraceae bacterium 38-13 (assembly GCA_041223955.1). GTDB lineage: Bacteria > Bacillota > Clostridia > Oscillospirales > Oscillospiraceae > Oscillibacter. Next base: position 128,470 of record JBCLRG010000003.1, read on the forward strand.
GGCACGCCGCCGTCACCGCGTGCTGAAAGTCCTCCGTCACGTCGATCATGCCCATATGGGCCTTTGTCTGATAGGTTTTCTTCTCCGTGTAAACTGCCATACCCGGGCCTCCTTATATCCGTTTTCTCTATTGTAACACCCTTCCGCCTGTGATACAATCTTTTTCAGAACAGCAAAGGAGGTGGGGCCTGTGGGACCCGGCGTTGTCACCGTGGACCTCCATGGGAAAAATACCTATCAGGCAAAAATTACGGTGGACGCCCTGCTCCGCCGGGCCGGGGGCGGGACCTACCGTCTCCGCCTGATTCACGGGTTCCATGGCGGAACCGCCCTGCGGGATTTTATCCGGGAGACCTACTCTGCCCACCCAAAGGTCCGGCGGCTGGCTCTCTCCCCGGATGGCGGAGCCACGGAGCTGGTTCTGCGGGAATACACATGACAGGAGGCGGATTGATGCGCGCTGCTCTGATTCAGATGTCCGTGACAGCGGACAAAACCGCAAACCTCCAAACCGCCGCCCGGAAGCTCCGGGAGGCCAAAGCCTCCGGCGCGGACATCGCCATCCTGCCGGAGATGTTCTGCTGCCCCTATGACAACGCCTGTTTCCGGGCCTATGGCGAGGAGGCGGGCGGCGAGGCGCAGACCGCCCTGTCTTATCTGGCGGCAGAGCTGGGGCTGTATATTGTGGGCGGGTCCCTGCCGGAGCTGGAGGAAGACCGTATCTACAACACCAGCTTTGTCTATGGACGGCAGGGGCAGCTCCTCGCCCGGCACCGGAAGGCCCACCTCTTTGATATTGACGTGGAGGGCGGGCAGAGCTTTCGGGAGTCTGCCGTTCTTTCCCCGGGAAATGCCGTCACCACCTTCGAGACGGAGTTCGGAACCATGGGCCTCTGCATCTGCTTTGATCTCCGGTTTGAGGAGCTGGCCCGGTGCATGTGCCTCCGGGGGGCCAAATGCCTATTCGTCCCCGCCGCTTTCAATATGACCACCGGCCCCGCCCACTGGGAACTGCTGTTCCGACAGAGGGCGGTGGATAACCAGTGCTTCACTGTGGGGGTATCTCCGGCGCGGGATGAGGCGGCATCCTATGTGGCCTATGGGAACTCCCTCGCCGTGGACCCCTGGGGGACCGTGCTATGCCGGGCCGGGGCCGGAGAGGAAATGCTGTGCGCTGACCTGGATTTGCGCCGGATTGAGGCCGTCCGGCGGCAGCTCCCCATACTCTCCGCCCGGCGAGTGGACCTGTACGAGGTTCGGGAACGGTGAGCGGCCGGACGTTCGCCGTTTTCCGGGAGATCGTCCGCCGCGTTCCTGCCGGGAAGGTAGCGACCTATGGTCAGATTGCCCGTCTGGCGGGCATGCCCCGCTGTGCCCGGATGGTGGGCTACGCTATGGCAGACTGCCGGGACCCCGCTGTGCCATGCCACCGGGTGGTGGACCGTTTCGGGGGAACGAAGGCGGCTTTTGACCTCCACGCGCCTGGTACGCAACGGGCACTTTTAGAGGCGGAGGGCGTGGCCTTTCGGTTAGATGGAACGGTTGATTTGGAGGCGTGTCTGTGGGTGCCATCCGAAGGGATGGAACGCATGTAAAGCGGAATTACTTTATATCTGTTTGCGCGTTCTAAAAATGGTCTTCATAGAGAATATTTCTATAAAACGACGATGAACGGAACCCGTCTGTGGGTTCCGTTCATTTTACTCTATATATTTTTCAACGCTCCGGAGATAATCTGAAATGACCGTATTGTACCCGTTTCCCTAGCCGATTTTATATAAAGCAAATTCACTTTACATGAATTTCAACTCCTCAGAAATATCTCTCGTAGCATATCCGTTCAGCTCCATTCCCGCCGTGTGGCCCGCCTGGAACTCGTAATAGCCCTGAGCGGCAATCATGGCCCCATTGTCCCCGCAGAGGCGAAGGGGCGGCAAGTACAGACGGCACTCCGCCTCCCGGCAGGCCCGCTCCAGGTCTCCCCGGATGATGGAGTTGGCGGCCACGCCTCCGGCGGCCACGATGGTTTTCCGCCCCACCAGGCGCGCCGCCTCCATGGTACGGGGAACCAGCGTGTCGCTGACGGCCTGGGTGAAATCCCGGGCCAGCGCTCCCCGGTCCAGGGGCTCCCCTACCTGCTCTGCGTGGTGGGCCAGATTGACCACCGCCGTCTTCAGGCCGGAAAAGCTCATGTCCAGCGGCGCGCCGTCCACATGGGCGTGGGGCAGCTTATACACCCCTCCTGCCGATTGCCGGGCCAGCTTGTCGATGGGCTTCCCGCCGGGGTACGGCAGGCCCAGCACACGGGCCGCTTTGTCAAAGCACTCTCCCGCCGCATCGTCGCGGGTGCCTCCTAAAATCCGCATGTCCGTGTAGTCTGCCACATCGATCAGCAGCGTATTGCCCCCGGAGATGGCCAGCGCCAAAAACGGGGGCTCCAGCTCCGGGAAGGCCAGATAGTTGGCGGCGATATGGCCCCGGATATGGTGGACGGGAATCAGGGGGACGCCCAGCCCCAGGGCAGCAGACTTGGCGAAGCTCAGCCCCACCAGCACCGCCCCGATGAGCCCCGGCGCGTATGTCGCCGCCACGGCGTCGATGTCCTTCCGGGTGCACTTCGCGTCCGCCAGAGCTTTTTCCGTCAGGGCGGAAATCGCCTCCACGTGCTTGCGGGAGGCGATTTCCGGCACTACGCCGCCGTACAGGGCGTGGGTCGGCACCTGGGAGGAAATGGCGTCGGACAACACCCTCCGACCATCCTCCACCACCGCCACGGCGGTCTCGTCACAGGAGGACTCAAAACCTAAAATTTTCATACCTTCTCTCCCTCACTCTTCATTCCAGGGGGTCTGCGGAATGGGCCCCGCCGCCGGGTCCCGCGGAATGCGGACATAGCGGTCATACTTCTCCTTGGGGAAGCGGTTCTGGTAGATGAAGCGGTTTTCCTCCATCAAACGCCCATCCGGAAGAGGCTCCTTCCACAGGTACAGCATTTTGTAGTGAGCCCCGAACACATCCGTATCGTACCCGGCAGTCCGAAGGCCATTCCGGGCGTAAAAACCCAGGCGGCGCTCCGCCAGAGCCGGGTCCGGAGCGTGAACCGGGGCCTCGCTTTCCACTAAAATGACCGTGTCCGGTTCCACCCGGCGGAGCAGCTCCAGCATCCGGGCCCCCTCCCCGCCGTTCCGGCGGTTCTCCGCTACGCAGAGATAGTCCAGCAGCGCCCAGCCGGGACGGCCCAGCCAGAGGAAGCACTCCCCTGCGATCTCCTCCCCGTCAAAGAGGCACCAGGGGCGGTAGCAGCCGTCTCGGATCATGTCCTGAATATTCGCCAGAGGCTTTAGCTCCGAGGGAGGAAAGGAGGGCTTCAAGTCCCGTCCATACACCATCGCCGCCTGTTCCGGCGAGGCTAGCTTCAGTTCCATCATGCGTCCTCCTGTCCCCCGGTGAGGTCCAGGGTCATGATGACCGCGTCCTCCTTCGGGTGCTCATAGTAGTTTTTCCGCCGCCCTACACCCCGGAAGCCCCGGCTTCCATAGAGGGCGATGGCGGAATAGTTGGAGGCCCGGACCTCCAGAGACAAAAAGGCCAGCCGGTTCCCCTTGGCAAAGTTCAAAAACACGTTCAGTAGCTGTCCCGCCACGCCCCGGCGGCGGCAGTCCGGACGGACCGCCACGTTGAGGATATACCCCTCGTCCAGCACCACCTGAAGTCCCGCGTAGCCCGCCACGGCTCCCCCTTCGTCCAGGGCCACCAGGAAGGCCGTCAGGTCGTTTTCCAGCTCCTCTTTCAGCATGTTCCGGGACCATGGGTCCGGGAAGCAGACCCGCTCCAGCTCCGCCACCTCGTCCAGATAGTCCCCGTTCATGGGGACGATTCGGACCTTCATTGGATTCTCCATTCAATCGTACTCCTTCCATATCACTGCCACCTGGACGGGGACAACAGGCACCGGGCTCCGGCCCGGTCGTCCCGCAGCAGGTCCGAGAGTCCAAGAGCCAGCTGCTCCATGATCTCCCGGTCTTCCGAGGCGGCGAAAAAAGACCATTCCCCACAGGCGTACTCCACAAAGGGCCCATCGTTGGGCTGGTACTGCCGCAGGTACTCCCGGGCCAGACGTTCCCAGTCCCTGCCCGTACCGCTCAGGCCTGCTTGAAGAAACAGGTCCTGACAGAACACTCCCGTCTCCAGCCCCAGACAAAACCGCTCCCCGTCCTCAAACCACTGGAAGGGGGCAATATCCTCCTGAAACCAGGTCAAGGGGTCCATCCAGGGCTCCCGTTTCGGGTCCGCCCAGGGACGGGAGGCCGGAATGCGCCGCTCCAAGCCCTGATAGCCTCGCCGGAGAAAATAGTCCAGCTCCGGCTTTAAAAGAGGGACTACCCAGCGGAACGATACCGGCAGATCAGCGACCGCCAGCTCCGGCATCCCCGGGAAATCGCTGTCCGCAACGGCTCCGGCAAAACCCGCACCAGCCAGCGGCAGTCCCCGGTAGAGATCATAGCCTGAAAAGCCCCTGGTGATGAGGAGATACCAGGCCATGCCCCGCAGAATCCGGCCCGGCCAGCGCTCCGAGGAATCCCAGTCCGGCGGCAGGGCCATCATCAGCTCAATCCGCTCCGGAGTCATCTGCAAATCTCCCGCCTCAACAGTACAGGCCCCCGCTCCTACGGTGGCCGCTTTCCAGAAAGGCAGACTCTCCGTGGGCGGGATGAGGGCCACGCTGATATCCAGCACGTCTCCCGTTTTCTCCCGATCCCAGCCAGCGATGGGGCCCAGGTTCCGCCGGATATAGGCCACTGCCTGTTCCCGCTCCTCCGGAGTATACCGGGCATTCCGGCAGGCTTCCCGGCGGCGTTCCACCGCTGCCCGTCCGGCGGCATCCATCTCTTCCCGCTTCAGGCGGTTCCGGCGCTCCTTCCACCAGCTCCGTCCAAATACCCATAAGCCTGACAGGCCAAATATGGAAGCGGAAAGCAGGACGAGAGGACCAAATTCCACCAGCAGCATATAGCACAGAAGCGCCAGCAAAAGACCTATGCAAAACCGCTTTTTCCATGGAGGATGCTTCTCCACCGTCCTCCCTCCTTTTTATGCCTCTTCCCGGCTGTACAGGGCGATGCCCAGCAGAATCACTCCGCCGCCCAGCACCACCAGCATCCCCGGCCTCTCCTGAAAGAGGAGCAGCCCCCACACGGAGGCCAGCACCGGCTCCAGCAGGTTCGCCGTGGAGATGAAGGCCGGAGGCAGGTATTTGAGGCCCCAGCTGAACACGCTGTGTCCCAGCAAAGTGCAGAACACCGCCATGCCCAGCCCCGCCAGCAGGTTCACGGGTCCCCAGCCGGTCAGGGCCTGTCCGGCCGCCAAGGCGGCAAGCAGCACGGCCGCCGCCGCTGAGAGGTAGACCAGAGATGTATACACGGTGGTGGAAAGCCGCCTCCGGCAGACGGCCCCCAGCATGGTATAGACCGCCATGCATACCGACCCCGCCAAGGCGAACAGGTTCCCCCGGAGGGCCGACCCTCCGGAGGCATCCGCCAGCGCCACCGCAACGCCGCCGCCAAAGGCCAGCAGCACCGCCGTCCAGGCCCTCCGGCTGAGCTTCTTCCGCAGAATCAGCACTGAGGCCAGGGCCACGAATAAGACCTCCGTATCCACCAGCACCACCGCTGCGGCGATGGAGGTCCAGCGGAGAGACTCGAAATAACAGGCGAAATGGACGCCTAAAAAGGCCCCGCTGAGAAGGCTCAGGCACAGCTCCCGCCGCCGGAGGTCCCGGAACTCCGCCCGGCGTGCCATAGCGAGAGGAACCAGAAGCAGCACCGAAAACGCCATGCGGTAAAAGGCCAACACCAGAGACGGGGCCGTGGACCAGCGGACGAACACGGCGGAGAGGGATACCCCCGCCACGCCGAGGAGGACGATCAGGCGTTTCATGGACAGCCCTCCAGGATTCGCTCCGCCGCCTCTTCCAGCGTCAGCCGGGAGACGTCCAGCTTTTCCGTGCTCAGGGCGGCATACAGCGGCAGATAGGCCAGGCTCCGCTCCAGTGCTTCCGGCTCCCGCCGCCCGGCCCGGATGTCCGCCGTAATCCGGGCCGTCAGGGCCTCCGGCGAGGCAGTCAGGGAGATGGCGCGAACCGCGCAGTTCCAGGTGTCCAGGCGGGACAGGATGGCCTCTAAAATCGCCTGCTGGTGGAGCACCCAGCAGAAAACCACATGGTTGTAGACGGAGCAGCGGAGGAAATTATTCAGCAGAAAGCAGATGTTCTCTGTCACCATGGCCTTTGTCTCCTCCGTCACCTGAAAGGGGTTCGCGTCCCAGCACCAGTCCCCGTCCAGGAAAACACTGCGGTCCAACCGCTTCTGGAGCTCCCGGCAGACGGTGGTCTTTCCCACGCCCATGGGGCCGCCGATGAGGTAGAGGCGCTTCATCCCTCCGCCTCCCGCAGTCTGGCGGCGCACCAGTTCCGGGCGTCTTCCAGAATGCTCCGCTTCCCGCCCATCCGGGAAAAGCCGCCGGTTTCGCCCCGGGACAGTTCTGTTTCAATCCGCTTCAGGGCCCCGGCATACTGTCCCTCGCACAAGAGGCACAGGATAATCTCCAGAGTCCGGGGACGGTCTTCCTCTTCCAGCCGCTTCCGATAAGCGGGCAGGTCCGGAAACGCAATCTCCTTCTCCGCCAGCTCCTCCGCCCGGTCAAAAACGGCCTCCACCACCGCATCCAGAGCCTCCGGCTCGGACAGCGGCTCCCTCCACGGCGGAAGCCACAGTCCCCTGGCGGTAAAGGCTCCAGTGACATGGAAGCTGAAGGGCTGTTTCGCTGCTTCCTCCGCCATCCGGAACACGTCCCAGTACATTTCATCTACCGCCAGAGGCTTGCAGCGCAGATTTACTTTCACTGCCCGCTCCCGGTCGAAAAAGGCTGGAAGGGCGATATACAGGACGTACAAAAAGCCGTCCCGAACCTGGTACTGCTCACCGGAAACTGTCTTCCAGCCCCGGCGCTTTCCGGTCTCCCTGCAAGTCTTTTTCAGAGTCTTTTCCAGCTCCCGGATCATCCGCTGGTCCTCTCTTGTCATTGCAAAGCCTCCTTATGATATTCCAGATGGATGCCAAGGTTTGGAACCGGCGGCGCCGGCAGGAACAGCGCCCCCAGTATCGAAAATCCGAACATCCTCACCCCTTGGCTTCCAGCCAGTTCTTTCCCCAGTGAGCTTCCGCCGTCAGGGGCACGCTGAGATGGACCACGTTCTCCATCTCCTCCTCCAGCAGCCGGGCCACGGCTTCCGCCTCCGCCTCGGGGCACTCGACAATGAGCTCGTCGTGGACCTGGAGAACCAGACGGGCCTGAGGCTTCTCCGCCCGAAGGCGCTTCCAGACCTTCACCATGGCCAGCTTCATCACGTCCGCCGCCGTGCCCTGAATGGGCATGTTCAGCGCCACCCGCTCTCCGAAGGCCTGCATGTTCTTATTCGAGGAGGTCAGCTCCGGCAGGTCACGCCGGCGGTGGAGCAGGGTCTCCACATAGCCCGTCTCCCGCGCCCGGCGGACCACCTCGTCCATATAACGGCGCACGCCGGGGAAGGTGGCAAAATACGCCTCCATATACGCCTTCGCGTCGGCGACGGCAACACCCAGGTCCTGACTCAGGGAGAAGGCGGAAATGCCGTAGACAATGCCGAAATTCACGGCCTTGGCCCTCCGGCGCATCTCATGGGTGACCTCCTCCCGGCTCACGCGGAAGACCTTCGCCGCCGTCTCGGCGTGGAAGTCTCCCCCCGCCAGAAAAGCCGCCCGCATGGCCTCGTCCCCGGCGATGTGTGCCAGAATGCGCAGCTCAATCTGCGAGTAGTCCGCGTCCACCAGGACGCAGCCCTCCGCCGCTGTGAACATCCGGCGGAACTCGCTGCCCAAGTCTGTCCTGGTGGGGATGTTCTGCAGATTCGGCTCTGTGGAGCTGAGACGGCCTGTGGCGGTGACGGTCATCTGGAACTTTGTCCGCACCCGACCATCGGGGTCTATGGCCTTCAGGAGGCCGTCGGCGTAGGTGGATTTCAGCTTGGTGAACTGCCGGTATTCCAGCACGGCATCCACAATGGGGTGCTGAAAGCGGAGCTTTTCCAGCACATCGGCGTTGGTGGACCAGCCGGTTTTCGTCTTCTTCCCGTGGGGCATGCCCAGGCGCTCGAACAGCACCTCCCCCAGCTGTTTCGGGGAGTTGATGTTGAAGCTCCCCCGGGCCATTTCATAGATGGCGCTCTCCTGCCCGGCAATCCGGGCGGACAGGCTCTCGCCGAAGTCCGACAGCGCCCGGGCGTCCACGCCGCAGCCCGTCCGCTCCATCTCGGCCAGCACCCGGCACAGGGGCAGCTCGGCAGTTTGGAACAACCCCCACTGCTCCCGCTCCCGGAGGCGGGGGGCCAGAACGTCATACAGGGCCTCCACCGCCGTGACATAGCTGTCCAGGGAGGCGGCGGCCTCCCCGCTCCCCAGGAGGGAGAACGCGTCGGGCTCCAGGTACAGCGGCTGCGGCAGCTCCTCATTAAAATAGCCGACGAACAAGCGCTGAAGGTCGTAGCTCCCTGCCGTGGCGTCCAGCAGATAGGCCGCCAGGGCGGTGTCGAACACAAAGCCCTCCGCCGGAAGGCCGTTTTCCCAAAGGGTCCGCATCAGGTCCTTGACATTGTGGGAGACTTTCCGGACCTCCTTTGCGAACAGGTCCGCCAGGAGGCCGTTCCAGTCCCCCTGATACCGCTCGAAAAACAGCTCCGCCATCACGGCGTTTTCCGCCTCGCAGTAAACCCCCACGGCGGAGCAGTCCGGCAGGACCAGCACGGACACGTGGTCCGCCGCCTTCCAGAGGGCCAGCAGCTCCGCTCCCCGGGCGGGGTCCGTCACAGTCTCCACGGCGGCGGTTTTCTTCCGGGCCTCCGGGACCGGCGCGCTGTCCGGGCTGAGTGCGAATTTTTCAATGAGCTTGGTGAACTCCAGCTTTAAGAACAGCGGATACGCCCCGGGGCCGGGGACCTTGCGCAGATTGTCCTCCGGCCGGAAATCCAAGGGCGCGTCGGTGACAATGGAAGCCAGCCAATGGGAGTGGCGGGCGGACTCCTCCCCCTCCGTCAGCTTTTTGATGATGCCGGGCTTCGCGGGAGTGTCCGGCGCGGTCATGATCTCCGGCATATTGGCATAGAGATGGTCAATAGAACCATACATTCGGACAAGGCCCATGGCGGTTTTCTCCCCCACGCCCTTCACGCCGGGGATGTTGTCGGAGCTGTCCCCCATGAGGGCCTTGAGGTCAATCATGTGGATGGGGGCAAACCCGTACTCCTCCCGGAAGGCCTCCTCCGTCATATCCCGGGTGGTGGTCTGGCCCATACGGGTGGAAACCAGCTTCACCTTGGTCGTCTCGTCAATGAGCTGGAGGCTGTCCTTGTCTCCGGTGACAACGACACACTCCCAGCCCGCCCCGGCGCACTTCCGGGAGATGGTGCCCAGCAGGTCGTCGGCCTCCCAGCCCTCCAGCTCGTAGCGGGGGATGTTCAGTGCGTCCAGCACCTCCTTCAGCACCGGCACCTGCATCCGGAGCTCCTCCGGCATGGGCTTCCGGGTGGCCTTGTAGGAAGCGTCCGCCTTGTGGCGGAAGGTGGGAGCGTGGAGGTCAAAGGTGACGCAGAGGGCGTCCGGGGACTCCTCCCCATCCAGGCGGAGCAGCGTCGTCAGAAAGCCGAAGACAGCGTGGGTGTAGAGCCCATCCCGGGTAGTAAGCGGGCGAATGCCGTAATAGGCACGGTTGATGATGCTGTTTCCGTCGATGACCATGAGCTTCATAGGAAAATCCTCCTGTCAAAAGGCAAAATCGCAGTCTGGATGATTATACCACGTCCGCCGCCGATTCACAACAGTGGAAAACTTGGGGGCACATACGGTCCGGTCTTTCGTTTCCAAATTGTTACTTTTTGTTGTGATTTTGTGATTTTTTCCAGTCCGAGAACTGTCATACTCTTTGTATGGGTTTTGCTGTTTGTACGCATTTTATTAACAGAGAAGAAAGGAGTGCCGCTTATGCGCCGTCTGGAAACATTTGCCCTGATTCTGGCCTGTCTGCTCACCCTCACCGCCTGCGGAAACCAGACCAGGACCCCGGAGCCCTCCCCGCCTCCTCAGGACAGCGGCGGAGATACCGGCAGCGATGCCGGCGGAGAGGATACCACCGTCTTCGACTGCGGCGGGATGCAGGTGGCCCTGCCCAACGAATATCTGGACCTGCTCCGGGTGGATACGGAGTTCTCCGATGCGGAGGAGGGCTGGAAGCCCCTGATTTCCGTTTATGAAGCCGCGTCCTATGAGGCCGCCATGGAGGACATCGGCGGCGGGTGCGGGTTTCTCTTCGGTTTTCTGGAGATGGACCAGGCGGCTTTTGAGCAGTCCCTCAACGCCTACAGCTCCGATGCGTTTGTGTTCGCCACCGATGGGGAGCGGTACTACTCCTACACCTCCCCCACCGATGTGCAGTTTTACCGCCGGGACGCTGAAAATGTTATCGATCACCCGGACTGGAAAACCTGGGAGGCCCTGAACGAAATCGGTCCCCTGGTCCGGGAGGACTTCATTACCCGGAACGGTCTCCAGCCCTTCGACGAACAGGACTATATCGACCATCGGACGGAAGGCGTGGATTACGCCTGTGTGCGCTATTACCCCTATTTCGCCAAGGACGGCGATACCCGCATCTACTACCAGCTCCTCCTCCGCCAGCCCGTCCGGCAGGGCGAGGGCGGCATCTGGGCTGTGGACCACTGGCTGGATATCCACGGCAATCAATATTTCTACTTCCCCGACACCGGCAAGCCCGCCGCTGAATACTACGGAGAAATACAGAAGCAGTGCGACACCGGGGAACACCCGGAACTGCGGACCCTCGCCGGGGCGGCGGCGGCCTTTGTGAAGGACTACTTCACCCATGAGACCACAGAGGGCAGTTTTCAGGAAACGAGAGGGGTAAACCAGCTCTACACGGAGTGGAACACCCGTCTTATAGATATCGTATTGGATGTGGAACTTTATGGCGATGTGGACCCCCGTGCGCTGCTGGAGTGCGTAGGCGGTGCGGCGGCGGACAACTGGGGCGTCCTGGGCCGGAACCTGTACGGCTCCGACTGGTTTGAGCCTCTGATGTCCGCTGTGGCGGACGCCGCCGTGGGCGAGGACCAGCAGTGGCGGGACACCATGATCCTCTCCTTCCTTCAGGAAACCAGAGACGCCCAAACGGATTTTCGCACCCCGCTGGAAAACATCCTTCGGACCCAGGCGGAGGCGGACCCCGACGCTTTTGCCGCCGCCCTGGCGGAGTTCCCGGACGTCCACCTCTTCGCCGAACTGTCTGAGGAGGCCGGTTAACCGGCCTCCCCAGAGTTTCCGGCGTTTCACATCACATAAGGAAAGGAGCCCTGCCGATGCACCGTTACCATGCTCTGGCATTGGCCTGCCTGCTCATCCTCTCGGCCTGCGGCGGGGAACCGGACCTCCCCGGCCGGGAGCCGCCCAACAGCGCGGAAGACGAGCCGCTCACCATCCTGGAACAGGACGGCCTGTTCTTTGCCCTGCCCGCGCAATACACAGACCAACTCACCATCACCGATGAGCCCGCCTTTCCCTCTTACGCCGGGGAGCGCTTTGTTCTCAGCGTATCGGAAACGGCCTCTATAGAGGCTGCGGGGGCTTCCGGCAGCGACGGCTGCGGGTATCTGTTCGGCTTCGCCGTGGTGGACCGGGCGGGGATGGAACAGCTTCTCTGTCTGGACTATCCAGGCATTGAGATTTTCGCCACCGACGGCGAGCTCTATTACGCCTACACCCACCCCACCGACGTGCGGTTCTACCGCCTCCACGAAGGCAGCCTCCTGGATCACCCGGACTGGCCGGTCTGGGAGGAGCTGGCGGAGATCGGTCCCGCAGTCCGGGAGGACTTCCTCACCCGGAACGGACTGACGCCCTATAACGGCGGCCAGCTTCTGGACCAGCCCTATACATATACAGGGGAACACATCTGCCTCGAATTCTACAATCCGCCTTCAGGCGAAAACCGGACGCTCTCCGGCGTTCTGGTTCTCTCCCAGCCCGCCACTCAGGGACCGGGAGGCATCTGGGCTGTGGAGCGCTGGCTGGATGAGGACGGCAACGTCTGCCTCTACTTCCCCGACACCGGCAAGCCCGCCGCTGAGTACTACGCGAACCTTCAGGAGTTCTGCGGCGGCGGGGAGCGCCCGGAGCTGCTGACCCCTGTGGGGGCCGCTCAGGATTTCATCAAGGACTATTACGGATTTGACGCTCCGACGGAGGCCTTCCAGCCCTGCACCGGAGACACAGCGGCCTTTGCGGAGGCCAATCTGCGTTTCCGGGGTTTGGCCCTGGACGTGATGCGGGGGCAGGACGTGGAGCCCATGGAGCTGTTGAACTGCGTCGGGCACGTCACCGGGCAGAACCTGGGATTTCTGGGACCCTTCCTGTACGGTTCCGAGTGGTGGCCGTCTCTGGAGGCGGCGCTGAGGGCCGCCTCGGTGGGACCGGACCAGGCGGTCCGAACCCGAAACATGATGGCCTTTTTCCTGACTCTCAAAAGCGGCTGGAAGAACGCCCAGGCGAGTATCTCCGCAATTCTGGAAACCCAAAGGTCTGCGGACCCGGAGGCCTTTGCCGCCGCTCTGGAGGAATTTTCAGAGGAAGATCAGGCTTACATCCGGGAAAACGCGGCGGGATAGCTTGCGGTTGCTGCCCATGGAACATTAAGGCGGGGCTTTGCGTCCCGCCTTTTCCTGCAAATTTTTCTGCATACGCAAAAGGAGGCCGCGATATGGCGTTTCTGTACAATCCGCCCCTGTCTGTATTGATGGATTTCTTCCTGAAAGACGGACAGCATCAGGGCTTTTCCGACGCGGAAATTCAGGAGGCGGAGGCCCGTCTGGGAGTCGCTCTGCCGCCGGTTTACCGGGACTTTCTGCGAACTTACGGCAGGGATTCCATCAATTATCACTTTAACCAGCTCCAGGAACCGGCGGAGCTTTCGTTGACCTATTTCTTAATAGAGGACGAGCTGAAGGAGCGGGAACAGGACTTTCGAGACGCCGTTCGCGGCGGAGCACCGGATTCCTCCGACCCCTATTTCAAGCTCTGGCAGATGTCCCAGGAGCGCTGGGGCGAGGAGACGGACTGCTATCTTCTCATCTGGTATGAAAATCAGGGCGTATGGTCCGCCGGATACCGCGTGCAGGACCTGCTGGACGGAAATCCCGACCCGCCGGTTTACGGTTCCGTCGATGATGATTATGTGACCTATGTCAAATGGGCGGACCATACGGAGGAGTTTCTTCTGGAAATGCTCCGGGAGGCCGCTTACGGCTGGCACGGCGGGCAGCGTTTCACTAAGGAGCCCGAAATTCAGGAGGCGCTTTCCGCCGCCGGAATTGATCGCAAAGAGCTGGAGGCCCACGGCCATCTTCAGGGAAACATCAGCTTCTGCCTCAGCGAAGACGGAGAAACCCTATACTGCTGCCTTGCGGGGCCGAAGTACCAGGAGCTCTCCACCGCCAACCGCCATCCGGTCCCCCGGACTTCTGCGGCCCCGCAGCCTCTTCCGCAGCGCCCGGCGTACACGCCGGATCACCGTATGACCTGGCGTCTGGCCCTGCTGCCGGATCAGGTCCGGGACCTGGGTATGGACCGCCCCCGCCCCGCCGGAGGCATTCCCCTTCATCCTCTGGTGGCCCGCCTGATGGAGGAGCAGTTTGGGCGCATTCCTTCCACAGCCTATGACTGGGGGAAGGACATCGCCCGCCTGAAAACTCTGAAGGTCCAGCTTCACATGAGGACGGCCCTGGAATACCGGGACGGCGCCGCTTACCTCTGTCCGCCGGGAGAGTATCCCCCTCCCCCGCCCTACTACTACGATCTCGGCGACTGGTCCGTCATCGGGCGGATGACCGCCCTGCAAAGCCTCCTGATAGAGGGCGTCGAGGTGGAAGACCCGGCCCTCTGGCCCCTGCTGGCGAAGCTGCCGAACCTGAAGCATCTGCGGCTTCAGGACCTCCGGGTGGGGGACTTCTCCTTCCTCCCGGCATGCAGGGCCCTGCGAAGCATCAGCTTTTACCACACGGATTTCTCCGACTGCCGCCTTCTGCTGGACCTGCCCGGGCTTCAGGACGCGGACCTCCGCTTCTGCCCTCTGGAGCACAAGGAGGCGCTGGAAGCCCTCTCCTTCCGGCCCCTTATTTAAGAAGCTGTGGAAAATTCCGGAATATACTTGCTTTTTCTTCCGATCTATATTACAGTAGAGATATCAATTACAAAAGGAGACTGCAAACCATGACTGTTTTGGAAACCAAGAACGCCCCCGGCGCTATCGGCCCCTATTCCCAGGGCTTTGAGGTCAACGGCTTTATCTATACCTCCGGCCAGATTCCCGTGGACCCCGCCACCGGCGAGGTGCCCGCCGGCATCGCCGCTCAGGCGGAGCAGAGCTGCAAAAACGTCGGCGCGATTCTGGAAAGCGCCGGAGCCGGTTTTGACAAGGTGTTCAAGACCACCTGCTTTCTGGCCGACATGGGCGACTTCGCCGCCTTCAACGAGGTCTATGCCAAGTACTTCACCTCCAAGCCCGCCCGTTCCTGCGTGGCCGTGAAGGCTCTGCCCAAGGGCGTCCTGTGCGAGATCGAGGCGATTGCCGCGAAGTAAATCCTTCGCCAAAGACGGAGGAATGGCCCCGGCTGTTGAAACGCTTTTCGACAGCCGGGGTTGCTTTTTCGAAATCCCGTTCTTCGGCGAACACCATTCGGATTGATGGAGGAAACTATGGCGTTAAAGTTGATAAAGCTCACTAAGGAATATGAAAAGCAGCTGTGTGAAATGATCGATGAATGGAAAGCAGATCAGGAAATTAATCACACCAATCATTCGCCGTGGGCGATCTTTAAAAATGATCATCGCGATTTCGATTACTATCTGACACACCTCGAAATAAAAGAAGCTGCGGAAGACCGGGTTCCCGATTCGGTGTTCTTTCTTCTGGACGAGGACAGGGGCAGGCTTCTTGGCGCCGTAGATATCCGTCATTACCTGAATGATTTCCTTCTGAAAGAAGGCGGACACATCGGAACCGGAATCAGGCCCAGCGAAAGAAGGAAGGGGTATGCGACGGAGATGATCCGTCTGGCGCTGATGGAATGTAAGAAGCTGGGTATCGATAAGGCGCTGATAACATGCGGCAAGGATAATATCGGTTCTGCCAGATCCATCGTAAAAAACGGCGGCATTCTTGAAAATGAGTTCGTAAATTCAGACGGGGATGTAGAACAAAGACATTGGATTTCAATCTGACACGGATTTATTCCGGTTTTTCAAGCGGCATTTTTTCGATAAGAGGGCTGTCCACGAATTCGTGGGCGGCTTTTTTATATCCCGATAAAAATCTGCCGGAGGGGTCCGGCGGACCTCCCTCCCCCCTCCCCTCCGTTTCTTTTCGTTACTCTTTTGTAACCTTTTTCCTTCGTCCGCAGGAATCTTTTCCAGTCAATTCTTGTCCAAACGGGTCAAAAGTGGGGATAAGAGTGCACTCAAACACCAAAAGGCTTGACAAAAGTGGGGGATACGGTGTATACTGGTCACAGTTTCCCGTTGGTAACAAAAGTTACAAGCTGCTTTCCCCCTCTTTTCCGCCGGCCTTCATGGCCTCCGTTTTACCGCTTTGGGGAAAACAGCCGCCCAATACTCCCCCGCCGGGGACCAGCACGGCATTCTCCCGCCCATCTTCGGGCCGTCTGTGAAAGCGGACTCCTTTTCGGGTCCGCGCCGTGAAATAACCTTTAGGAGGGTATGAACTTGAACGATCAACCGAACCCGTTATACACCCTTTGCCGGCGCGGCGGCATGATGCTTTTCTGCCTGGCCGTTGCCACCCTTACCAGCCTTTCCGCCACCGGCTGGGCCGACTCCCTGTATATCATCACCGGAGCGGATGACGCCGCCATCATTCTGGACCCGGAGCAGAAAACCCCGCCGGACCTGTCCTCCAAGATGCTTTACGTCTCCAACGGCAGCCATGGCTATGATATTACCTTACAGGCAGACACCACCGTCACCGTCCGTCACGAGGGCTCCGCCGTCACCATCCAGTCCAACAAGGAAAGCGTCTCCTCCCTTCTAGGGCGGCTGCACATCTATCCGGCGGACCTGGAAATGGTGGGCGTGAAGCTCTCCGAAACCGGCGTGGAGCTGAATGTCACCTCCGACCTCACCTACTATGACTACGTGACGGAGGAGGTCGCCTTCCTCACCCAGCGGGTGCCCAACCCCGACCTTCCGGAGGGCGAGGAGCGGGTCCTTCAGGAGGGCTCCGACGGCGTGCGCTCCTCGGTCTATGAAGTGGTATGGTCCAACGGCGCGGAGCTCTCCCGCCAGTTTGTGGAGGAGCTGGACACCACCGCCGTGGACCGGATTGTGGAATACGGCACGGCGAAACCCGCCCCCAAACCCAACACCTCCAAGCCCGCCTCTCCGGGGAGCGGCGGCGATGAGCTGCTCACCGAGCCAGGCGAAACCGGCGGCGGCATCGCCAACGTCACCGAAAACGCCGACGGCAGCGGCACGCTGTTCCTGAAGGACGGCACGGAGCTGAACTACTCCGGCGTCCGCAGCATGACCGCCACGGCCTACACCTCCGGCCACGGCGGCGTGGGCACCCGCACCGCCAGCGGCACCGCAGTCCATGTGGGCACCGTGGCGGTGGATAAGAGCGTCATTCCCCTGGGAACCCGCATGTATATCGCCGCCTCCAACGGAAGCGTGATCTACGGTCTGGCCGTGGCCGAGGACACCGGCGTAAAGGGCAACAAAATCGATCTCTATTACGACACCTATGACGAATGCATCCAATTCGGCAGGCGGACCTGCACAGTTTATATTCTGGAATAACGCGCCCTCGGGCCCCCGGTTTTGCCGGGGGCCCCTCTATTTTGGGCCGGGTCTTTACGAAGAGATGAGAAGCGGCGGAGAGAAGCCGGTGAGAACTGTCAATTTTGCCAATTGCGGTCCGGCCCTGAAACCGATACAATAGGTACGACCTATCTTGCCGGAGGGCGTCCGCCCCGGAATTTTCATCAGAGCGAGGTATATGGAATGAACAGTCAGATCTCTCATACCAAGGCCATTCGCGCTCAGCTGCTGGCCTCCATGCGGGCCGGTGAATACGCCCAATGCGAACGGCTTCCCCGGGAGAGCGTGCTCTGCGTCCGTCTGGGAATCAGCCGCACGCAGCTGCGGGACATCCTGGCCTCTCTGGAGCGGGAGGGCTTCATCACCCGCCGTCACGGAGTGGGCACGATTATCAACCGCCATGTTCTGGAGGTACAGACCCGGATGGATATCGAGATCGAGTTCCTGGATATGATCCGCCAGAACGGGTTTACTCCGGCGGTGGCCTCCATCAGCGCCGCCCCGGAACCTGCGGATGAAAAAACCGCCGCCCAGCTCCGCCTTCCGGTGGGAACGCCCATGCTCCGGGTCTCCCGGCTCTGCACCGCCGACGGCCGTCCCGCCGTTTACTGCGAGGACATTGTCGAGCGGGCCCTCATCCGGAAGAACTACACCGAGGCGGACCTGAAACTGCCGATTTTCCATTTTCTCCAGCAGTGCTGCGGGGTCTTCCCCTATCTGGACCTGACGGACCTCCGGGCCATTCCGGCGGATGAAAAGCTGTCGGACATCTTCCAGGTCCCCGTGGGCACGCCCCTGCTGTACATGGAGGAGGTGGATTTCGACATCGACGGCAGGCCGGTGTTCTGCTCCGCCGAGTATTTCGCCGACGGAATTTTCCGGCACACGGTCATGCGCAAAAAGCTGTAGAGGAGCCGGGTTCCAACGCCGTTTTCTCTTCCCCCGCACTTCCCGATCAGAACTAGAAAGGAGCTGTTCTCTATGAAAAAAGTTGCTGTACTGATGGGTTCCGATTCCGACTGGCCGGTGGTCCGGGCCGCCTGCGCCCAGCTGGACGCCTTCGGCATCCCTTATGAGGCCCATATCATGAGCGCCCACCGCAGCCCCGCTCAGGTGGCGGAATTCGCCTCCTACGCCCGGAAAAACGGCTTCGGCGTCATCATCTGCGCCGCCGGCATGGCCGCCCATCTGGCGGGCGCCGTGGCCGCCAACACCACCCTGCCCGTCATCGGCATCCCCATCAAAGGGGGCGCTATGGACGGGCTGGACGCTTTATTGGCCACGGTACAGATGCCCAGCGGCATTCCCGTGGCTGTCGTGGCCCTGAACGGAGCCAAAAACGCCGCCATTCTCGCCGCCCAGATTCTGGCGGTCAGCGACGGGAATCTGGCCTCCTGGCTGGACGCCTCCCGAAAGGACATGGCCGCTCAGATTGAGGAAAAGGACGCCGCCCTTCAGGCGGAAATCTGACCCCATGCCCGGAACGCGGAGCATTCCCATTCAGCGCCATCTGGTGAAGATGATGGCGGAGCGGTTTCCGGATTTCTCGTTTCAGGGAACCAGCCCCGGCCTTTACGGCTTCACCCGGAATCATGAGCGGCGCATCTTTGACCATATTCTCTTCTGCCGGGATTTTTTTGAGGGGACAGGCTCCCTCAGCGTGGGCTGGGTCTACTGCTGCTTCAACCCCAATTGGCAGATCTACCCCGCCTTCTGTCTGGGGGAGCGGGTTCACATGGAAAAGCTCCTGATGGGAAAGCGCTCCCCCCGTGGGCGTCCCCGCCGACATCGCCTGCCGGTATTATCAGCGTCCAACGGGGCTTTCCGTGGAACGCGCCATGGACCAGCTGGAGCGCGACCTGAAGGTCCATGTTCTCCCCTGGCTGGAGGGCATGGACCGGAAGCTCCGGGGCCAGGGAAGCCGCCTCGCCCTCATCGACTGCACGGAACCCCGCATACAGCGCATGACGGAGGAGGACCGGGACGCCCTCTCCCTCTGGATGCACGACAACCGCAATCCCTGCCCGGCCCTCTATCAGGAGGCGCTGGAAGCCGTCTGGAAACTGCCGGAATTCCGCTCGGACAAGGAACGGGAACAGGCCGGAAAATTTCTCTGGCACTGGACCGCAAACCGTCTGCTGATTCCCGGCTATCACTGAACGGACATTTTATTCAAGAAACATCAAGGAGGACTTTTTCAATGGAAAAGCTGGAACAGCTCTATGAGGGCAAGGCCAAAAAAGTGTTCAAGACCAGCGACCCGAATCTGTACATCGTGGACTACAAAGACGACGCCACCGCCTTCAACGGCCTGAAGAAGGGCACCATCGTGGGCAAGGGTGTTATCAATAACCAGATGACCAACCGCTTCATGGCGAAGCTGGAAAAGGCCGGGGTTCCCACCCACTTCGTGGAGGAGCTGAGCGAGCGGGAGACTGTGGTGAAAAAGGTGTCCATCGTCCCGCTGGAGGTTATCATCCGCAACCTCTCCGCCGGTTCCTTCGCCAAGCGCTACGGCGTGGAGGAGGGCATCGTCTTTGACACGCCCACCATTGAGTTCTCCTATAAGAACGACGATCTGGGGGACCCCCTGCTGAATTCCTATCACGCCCTGGCCCTGAAGCTGGCCACGCCGGAGGAGATTGAAACCATCAAGCGGTACGCCTTCCAGGTCAACGATTTCCTGAAAGCCTTCTGGGCCTCCTGCGGCGTGACGCTGGTGGACTTCAAGCTGGAGTTCGGCCGCCTGGAGGATGGGACCATCGTTCTGGCGGACGAAATCAGCCCCGACACGTGCCGCCTCTGGGATTCCAAGACGAACGAAAAGCTGGACAAGGACCGCTTCCGCCGGGACCTGGGGGGCGTGGAGGACGCCTACGCCGAGGTCATGCGCCGGATGAACGAGGCGCTGTAATGGGCGTCATCGGCGGGCCCGACGGACCCACCGCAATTTTTATCGCCGCCGCTCCCGGCGGAATTGCCGCCCTGGTGCTTCTGGCGGCGCTGGGGGCTGGAATCTGGCTCTTTCTGCGTAGGCGCAAAAAATAAAGGAGGCTGCGAATGGGCGGTTTTTTTGGCGCGATTTCAAAACGGGACGTGGTGCTGGACGTGTTCTTCGGCACGGACTACCACTCCCACCTGGGCACCCGCCGGGGCGGCATGGCCGCTTACGACGGGGAACAGGGCTTTCACCGGCAGATACATAACATTGAGAACACTCCCTTCCGTACGAAATTCGAGAAGGACCTGGATTCCTTCCACGGGCAGGCGGGCATCGGCTGCATCAGCGACACGGACCCCCAGCCCCTGCTGATGCGCTCCCACTTGGGGCTGTACGCCATCTCCACCGTGGGCATCATCCAGAACGCCGAGGAGCTGGTGGAGCGCTATTTCTCCGACCACGGCCACCAGTTCATGGCTATGAGCTCCGGCAAGGTCAACGCCACGGAGCTGGTGGCCTCCCTGATCAACCAGAAGGACGATCTGGTTTCCGGCATCCGCTATGCCCAGGAGCAGATCGAGGGGTCCATGACCATCCTCATCCTCACCCCGGAGGGCATCTACGCTGCCCGGGACCGGCTGGGCCGCCTGCCGGTGCTCATCGGGCAGAATGAAATGGGCTGCTGCGTGTCCTTTGAATCCTTCGCCTATCACAAGCTGGGCTATCAGGACGCCTATGAGCTGGGCCCCCAGGAGATTGTACGGATTACCGCCGGAGGCTGGGAGACTCTCGCCCCCGCCGGAAATGACATGCGCATCTGCGCCTTTCTCTGGACCTACTACGGCTATCCCAACTCCTGCTACGAGGGGATGAACGTGGAGGTCATGCGCTACCGCAACGGTGAAATCATGGCCCGGGACGAGGTCCAGCGGGGCCAGCTCCCCAAGGTGGATTACGTGGCGGGCGTCCCGGACTCCGGCATTCCCCACGCCATCGGTTTCGCCAACCGCAGCGGCAAGCCCTTCGCCCGGCCCTTCGTGAAGTACACCCCCACCTGGCCCCGGTCCTTCATGCCGGAGAGCCAGGAGGTGCGGAATCAGGTGGCCAAGATGAAGCAGATTCCCGTTCATGAGCTCATCCGGGGGAAGAAGCTCCTCTTTGTGGACGACTCCATCGTCCGGGGCACCCAGCTCCGGGAGACGGTGGAATTCCTCTACGAATCCGGCGCGGAGGAGGTCCATATGCGTTCCGCCTGCCCCCCTATCATGTACGGGTGCAAATACCTGAACTTCTCCCGGAGCAATTCCGACATGGAGCTCCTGAGCCGCAAGACCATCCAGGCCCTGGAGGGCGACGCGGGCCAGGAGCACCTGGAGGAATACGCCGACGCCGCCACGGAGCGGGGCCAGTGCATGCTCCAGACAATTTGTAAGGAAATGGGCTTCGACTCCCTGGGCTATCAATCCCTGAACGGATTGCTGGAGGCCATCGGCATCGACAGGGATAAAATCTGCACCTACTGCTGGACAGGCAAAGAATAATGGAGAAAAAGGAGAGGGCCGCGATGATCGAGTCAAGATGCGGAATTTTATGCGGGGAATGCGCCTGCCGGGAACAGCCGGGCTGCTCCGGCTGTACGGAGATTCAAAAGCCCTTCTGGGGCGACAACTGTCCTGTAAAAGCGTGCTGCGAGGGAAAAGGCTACACCCACTGCGGCCAATGTGGAGAGTTCCCCTGCGCCCTGCTGAACCAGTTCGCCTATGACGAACAGCAGGGCGACGGCGGGAAGCGGATTGAGCAGTGCAAATGCTGGAAGGAGATCGAGGTATGAACAACTCCCATTCCACCGCCTACGCCGCCGCCGGCGTGGACATCACCGCCGGTTATGAGGGCGTGCGGCTGATGAAGCCCTTTGTGGAGCGGACAAAAATCCCCGGCGTGGTCTCCGGCATCGGTGGCTTCGGCGGGCTCTTCGCCCCAGACCTCTCGGGCATGACGGAGCCGGTGCTGGTCTCCGGCACCGACGGCGTAGGCACCAAGCTCCGCCTTGCCCAGCTGCTGGACCGGCATGACACCATCGGAATCGACTGCGTAGCCATGTGCGTCAACGATATCATCTGCTGCGGCGCAAAACCTCTCTTCTTCCTGGACTACATCGCCATCGGGAAGAACGAGGCGGAAAAGGTGGCCTCCATCGTCTCCGGCGTGGCGGAGGGCTGTGTCCAGTCCGGCTGCGCCCTCATCGGCGGCGAGACCGCCGAGCACCCCGGGATCATGGCGCCCGACGACTACGACATCGCGGGCTTCGCCGTGGGCGTGGTGGACAAGCCGAAGATCATAGACGGAAGCCAGGTCCGGGAGGGGGACGCCCTCATCGGCCTGACTTCCTCCGGCGTCCACTCCAACGGCTTCTCCCTGGTGCGGAAGGTCTTTGACATTGAGCATGCCGACCTGAAAACTCCCATGGATGAGCTGGAGGGCAAGTCCTTGGGCGAGGTCCTGCTGGCTCCCACCAAGCTCTATGTCAAGCCGGTTCAGGCCTTGCTGGAGGGGGGAATCGACCTCCACGGAGCCAGTCATATCACCGGCGGCGGCTTCTTTGAGAACGTGCCCCGGATGCTGCCCAAGGAGCTGGAGGCCCATTTCTACGCCGCCATGCTGCCACGGCTCCCCATTTTTGAGCTCATCGCCAAGCGGGGGAACGTCTCTGAGCACGACATGTACAACACCTTCAACATGGGCCTCGGCATGGTGCTGGCAGTTCCCGCGGAAGAGGCGGACCGGGCTCTGGCGCTCCTGCACGCCGCCGGAGAGCCGGACGCGGCCGTCGTGGGCAGCGTCCACCCGGGCAGCGGGGGCGTCCTCTTCTGCGAGGTCTGCCCCCCGGTCTTATGAGCCGGGCGCGCATTGCCGTCCTGGTCTCCGGCGGCGGAACCAATCTGGAGGCCCTGTTAAACGCCTGGGAATCGGGTAAAATCCCCCATGGGGAGATCGCGGTGGTCCTGTCCAGCAGCGCCGGGGCCTATGCCCTGGAGCGGGCGAAAAACCACGGTGTCCCCGGTTTCGCCGTGCCCCGGAAGGGTCGTACGCAGGAGGAATTTGAGGCCGGAATGACGAAACTGCTCACCGAGTACCGGGTGGACATGCTCGTCCTGGCGGGCTTTCTCTCCATTTTGTCCGAAGACTTCGTGCGCCGCTGGCCGGACCGCATCCTCAACGTCCACCCCTCCCTGATTCCCGCCTTCTGCGGAAAGGGATACTACGGCCTGAAGGTCCACGAAGAGGCCCTGCGCCGGGGGGTGAAGGTCACGGGGGCCACGGTGCATCTGGTAAACGAAATTCCCGACGGAGGCCGTATTCTCCTGCAAAAGGCCGTGGACGTTCTCCCCGGCGATACGCCGGAAACGCTTCAGCGCCGGGTGATGGAACAGGCGGAGTGGGTACTGCTGCCCCAGGCGGCGGAGCTGACCGCCCGAAGCCTGTCCGCTGACTGAAAGGAAGGGTTTCAACATGGACCGCTCTCAACTTCACGACTTCCACCCTGCCAGCCCCCCTGCCGAGGGCCTGTGCAAGGACATCAACGTCCTGCTCTCCCGCTCCCGCCGGAAGCGCCGCCCCTGTGAACGGGACGCCTTCATCGCCCTGCTGGCGGGGGTTCCCGCCCTGCGGAAAACGCCGGGCCTCCCCGGTCCCGGGGCGGCGGACTACTTCACCACCCTGCCCCTCTGCGCAGCGGAGGGCGATGCCGCCGCGTGCCGGGTGCACCTGAAATCGATCTTCGGCATTACGGACCGGCAGAGCCTTCTGGACTTCTGCGACCAGCACTTCCACTGCCATGACCAGTATCTGGACTTTGAATCCGTCTGGGAGGGCCGTCCCCTCTTCGATCTGGCGGCCCTGACGCCCGCCGCCGCCGGTTTCTTCGCCGCCGCCCGGGATTTCTCCGCCCAGTTCTACCCCCTGCTGGACCACCTCGGCTATCTCGCCTGGGACATCAGCGAACGGATGGGCCACCTCCGGGCGGGGCTGGCCTGCGGCCTCCTGACCCGGGAGGAGTTCGACACGCTGGCGGAGGAGCAGATCACACAGGCCCAGGCCTTCCACAGCTGGGAGGAATACGCCGCCAGCCTGGTCTGCGGCGCGCTGTACTGGGACTTCCGTCAGGGGACTCCCCTGCCGGAAATCCAGAAGGCCCAGCGGATGTGGATGGACCTGGTGCGGACCCTGCTGGCCAACGACGCCGCCTGGGACAGCGGCTTCTGGTACGCGCCCAAGCGGGAAAAGGAATACCAGCTCTGGCCCTCGGAGATGAAAATGTACCTTCCCGACTGGGAGGGCCCCAACGGCTGCTTCCTCACGGACCGGATTGCCGTGGACGGATGCAAAGTGGGCTGGTGCTATCGGGAGGAGCCGGAGCAGGGCTTCCCCGACAGCGGCTGGCGCTTTTTCTCCGGCGACGAGAGCGAGGCGTATATCGCCGAGATTTCCCACACCGGAGTTTACGACCTCAACACCGTCTGCAATCTGGACCCTGAGGTGATTCCCCTGCTGGACGCCCCTTACCGCAGCGCCTTCGTCCGGGGGGAGGATGGGAAATTCCGCCCGGAGCCCTTCGAGCTGACGGAGGACTGAGGCGATGATGACACCGGCGGAGCAGAGAGCTTTTATAAAAACCGGCATGGAAACTCTGTACCGTGCTCTGGAGGCGGAGCACCCGATCTTCACCCGAATGTGCGGCGTGCCGGAGGCCATGCGGGCGGGACCGGTAGATTCGGACGGCTGGTGCCGGTGGAAACTGATTCCCTCCCCGGTGACGGCGGAAGATCTGGACCGTCAGGAACAGGCGGCGGGATGTCCCTTTCCCTCCCTGCTGCGGACCTTTTTCTCCACCTGCTGCCATTATTTTGATGATGCGGGGCTTGGACGGCACACTCCGGATGAGCCCTTCTTCAACTTGGATCAGTCCTGGAATCCTACGCTGGTCCGGGCGGGCTATCTGCCCTTCCTGTGGGACGAAGAGGGATATTTTCTTCGCTGCATTGACCTTGCGAACATGCCCGACGAGGACCGCTG
The DNA here is from genome assembly GCA_041223955.1 of Oscillospiraceae bacterium 38-13. GTDB lineage: Bacteria > Bacillota > Clostridia > Oscillospirales > Oscillospiraceae > Oscillibacter. The sequence goes on from JBCLRG010000003.1 coordinate 153,475, forward strand.
TCCCGTGGTGCAGATTGGCCACGAGGTTCTGTTCGATCTTCCGGAGGACACGGGGCGGGATGCTCTGAACGACAAAATGGAACCGGTGTCCCCTTCCTTTCAGGCTTTCCTGGAGGAAATTTTCTCCGGCTGGCTGGAAAAGCAGGGCCGGAATCTGGCCCGGCGCTATCTGGACGGCCTGCGGGAAGCCTATGAGGACGCGGACGCCGGGGAGCTCTGGGAGGCATTCGCCTCCGTGGCCCACGGGGCGTCTGAGGAAGACCTTGCCGCCCTGAAGGCCTTGTATCCGGAGCTTCCCGCCAGTCTGGAAACCCTGCTGAGATTTGCTGACGGGACCTATTACCGGGAATACCGGCCCGGCGAAAAAACCTGCTTCTATCTTCTGGGTTCCGACGTTGAGGAATACCCCTACTACCTCCTGTCCGCCAGGCAGATGCTGGAGACCCGGAACGATGTTTCGAAATGGGGAAATTCCCTCATCCGGCGGAAATTTGAGGACATCCCGGTGGATGGACGGATTACGGATGACCCGGAACATCTGCGCTGGCTCCATTTCTCCGACTGCATGAACAACGGCGGAACCTCCCGGCTCTTTCTGGATTTCACCCCCTCGGAAACGGGCAAAGCGGGGCAGGTGGTCCGCTTTCTCCACGACCCCGACGGGCTGGAGGTCATCGCCGGCAGCTTTGACGGCTATCTGAAGCTGCTGATGGAAAACGAATACGACTTTATCAATGAGGACTCGGTAGAGGAATGATAAGGAGAATCCCTGTATGAAAGACTTGAATGCCCCGGTGTGGCAGACGCTCAGCGCTGCCGGAAACGACGCAGATACATGGCTCCGCCGTCTTCTTGCGGGGGAGGTGGAATTCCGGGAAGGAATGGAAATCCTAGCTGATGATCTGAGCCACCAGCTCAGCTGGTACAGCGCCACGGCTTACGTTCTGCCCCACCTGGCGGCGCTGTGCGGAACCCTCTCCCCGGCGGACCAGAGTTTCCTGACCGCCCAGATGGGCGCGGCGATAGCCGCCGAGGCGGAATGCCCCCTAAAGGAAGGCACGGAAATCCAGCGGGAATTTCAGGAGGGCCTGACGGCTCTCCGGCCTGTGGTGGCGGGCTTGATTCAACACCATATGGATGTTCTGACCGCCGCCCCGGCGGATGAGCGGCAGATGTTTGCTCTGTCCGCTCTGGCGGTTCTGGGAGACCGGAAGCACGCCTACGGTCTCTGGTATCTCTCCGGCTCCTGCTGGGAGGAGGGTCCCGCCGCGTGCTCCTGCGGCTGGGAGGACGAATGCGTTCCCCTGCCGTCCCTGGACCCCGCCGCCCTCTCTCCCTGGGACGGCATGGCTCTGGAGGACGAGGCGGTGTGGCTCAGCGGTCTCCTGTCCCGCTTCGGGGACACGCAGATTCTGCCGGTCCTGCCGCTGGTGTACGGCTCCGTTGTGTGCCCGGAATGCGGAAAGCGGGAATCCTACTGGACGATGATGGAGCGCTATTTAAGGGAAGAATAAATTAAAAAAGGAGCGCGGAATATGAACGAGCTGGAACTGAAATACGGCTGCAACCCCAATCAGAAGCCCTCCCGCATTTTCATGAAGGACGGCGGGGACCTGCCCCTGACCGTTCTCAACGGCAAGCCCGGCTACATCAACTTTCTGGACGCCCTGAACTCCTGGCAGCTGGCCCGGGAGCTGAAGGAAGCCACCGGCCTCCCCGCCGCCGCCAGCTTCAAGCATGTCTCCCCCGCCGGAGCCGCCGTGGGCCTGCCCCTCAGCGAGACGGACCGGAGGATTTACTTCGTGGAGGACGGTGCGGAGCTGAGCCCCATCGCCTGCGCCTATATCCGGGCCCGGGGGGCGGACCGGCTGTGCTCCTATGGAGACTGGGCGGCGCTCTCCGACGTGTGCGACGCGGCCACAGCGGCATATCTCAAGGCCGAGGTCTCCGACGGCATCATCGCCCCCGGCTACACGGAGGAGGCCCTGTCCATCCTGAAAACCAAAAAGAAGGGCGGGTATAACGTGGTCCAGATCGACCCGGAGTACCGCCCCGCCCCCCAGGAGTACAAGGACGTTTTCGGCGTCACCTTCCAGCAGGGCCGGAACGAGTACCGGATTGGACCGGAGCTTCTCACCAACATCGTGACCAGGAGCCGGACCCTCCCCGAAGCGGCGAAAACCGACATGATGGTGGCTCTCATCACCCTGAAATACACCCAGTCCAACTCCGTCTGCTATGTGAAGGACGGCCAGGCCATCGGCGTGGGAGCGGGCCAGCAGAGCCGCATCCACTGCACCCGGCTGGCCGGATCCAAGGCGGACAGCTGGCGGCTCCGCCAGCACCCCCAGGTTCTGGCCCTGCCCTTCCTGGAGGGCGTCCGCCGCCCGGACCGGGACAACGCCATCGACGTGTACCTCTCCGACGAGTGGGAGGACCTGCTGGCGGACGGCGCGTGGCAGCGGGTTTTCCGGGAGCGCCCCCAGCCCCTGAGCGCGGAGGAGAAACGGGACTGGATTGCCCGGCTGACCGGCGTGACCTGCGGCTCCGACGCCTTCTTCCCCTTCGGGGACAATGTGGAGCGGGCGCGGAAGAGCGGCGTGGAGTTCATCGTCCAGCCCGGCGGAAGCATCCGGGACGACCACGTGATTGAGACCGCCGATAAGTACGGCATAACCATGTGCTTCACCGGCATGCGTCTCTTCCACCACTGACGCGGAGGAGGGCTTCCATGCATGTCGCCAGCCGGTCCGGCTCCTGTTTCTGCCCCTCTCCGGGGAAATACGAGGCCCATCTGAAGCGCTGCTTCACCTCCGGCGAGGACAACGAAATCTGGTGCGCGCGGGAAGAGGGCGGATACCCCTGCCTCTCCATTCTGGTCAAAGGCGCACAGGCCGTTGTGAACTACTTTGCCGGAGAGGGCGGGGATATGGCCGCTTCCCTGGGGGACGGGGACGCGGCGGGCTCCATTGATTTTTGCGGCGGGCAGTACGAAATTGCCGCCTATCAGGTAATTTCTGCCGCCGCTGCCATGAGGTGCGCTCTGGCATTCTTCCATTCTCAGGAACTCCCGGACTGCATCGATTGGGAAGAACTGTAACACTTGAGATAGAAAGGGTGGATTTATGAATCTGCTTGTCGTCGGCGGAGGCGGCCGGGAACACGCCATCATTAAGAAGCTGAAGGAAAACCCCCAGGTTGAAACCATTTACGCCCTCCCCGGAAACGGCGGCATCGCCGCAGACGCTGTATGCGTCCCAGAGATCGGAGCCACGGAGATCGGCAAAATCGTGGACTTTGCCCGGACCCATTCCATCGGCTTCGCCGTGGTGGCCCCGGACGATCCCCTGGCCCTGGGCTGCGTGGACCGGCTCCATGAGGCCGGTATCCCCTGCTTCGGCCCGGACGCCAAAGCCGCCCGCATCGAGGCCAGCAAGGTTTTCGCCAAGAATTTGATGAAAAAGTACGGCATCCCCACCGCCCGGTATGAGGTCTTTGACAACCCCGCCAGGGCGCTGGCCTATCTGAAAACCGCCTCCTTCCCCATCGTCATCAAGGCCGACGGCCTGGCTCTGGGCAAGGGCGTGCTCATTCCCCAGACTCTGGCCGAGGCGGAGGCCGCCGTCAAGTCCATCATGGAGGACCGGGCCTTCGGCGACTCCGGCAAGGAGATCGTGGTGGAGGAATTCCTGACGGGCCCGGAGGTCAGCGTTCTCGCCTTCACCGACGGCAAGGCCATCGTTCCCATGGTCTCCTCCATGGACCACAAGCGGGCCGGGGAGGGCGACACCGGCCTCAACACCGGCGGCATGGGCACCGTAGCCCCCAACCCCTGCTATACGCCGGAAATCGCGGCGGAGTGCATGGAAACCATCTTCCTCCCCACTCTTGCCGCCATGCGGGCCGAGGGCTGTCCCTTCAAGGGCTGTCTGTATTTCGGCCTCATGCTCACCCCCGACGGGCCCAGGGTCATTGAGTACAACTGCCGCTTCGGCGATCCGGAGACCCAGGTGGTCCTCCCCCTGCTGAAAACAGACCTGCTGACCATCCTGCGGGCCGTGGAAGACGAGACGCTGGGGAGCCTCCAGGTGGAGTGGTCCGGCGGAGCCGCCGCCTGTGTCATCCTGGCCTCCGGCGGATACCCCGGCAGCTATGAAAAGGGCAAGGCGATTGCCGTCCCCGGAGACCTTCCCGCAAACGTCACCGTCTACCACGCCGGGGATAAGCTGGAGGACGGCAGGCTCGTCACCAGCGGAGGCCGGGTTCTGGGCGTCGCCGCCGCCGGGGAAACCCTGCGGGACGCCCTGCGGGATGCCTACGCCGCCGCAGAACGGGTGGAATTTGACGGCAAATACATGCGCCGCGACATTGGACAGCGGGCCCTGCGGGCTCTGGAGGGATAATATGGTAAGGCGAATCTATGTGGAAAAGCGCCCCGGCCTCAGCCCCGAGGCCGGAGGCCTGTTGGCGGACCTGCGGGACTTCCTGGGCATCCCCAGCATCACCGGCGTTCGCATTCTCCACCGCTACGACGTGGAGCATCTGGACGGAGAGGCCTTTGAGAAGGCCCGCCGGACCGTGTTTTCCGAGCCCCAGGTGGATATTGTCTGGGACGAGATGGTTCCCGTCTCCGGGGAGTGCCCCAAGTGGTCTCTGGCTGTGGAGTCCCTGCCGGGACAGTTTGACCAGCGGGCGGACTCCGCCGCCCAGTGCATCCAGCTGATGACCGGCGGCGAGCGCCCTCTGGTGCGAACCGCCACGGAGTATTGGTTCGAGAGCGCTGGACAGGGAGGCCCCTTCCCCTTTACCGAGGAAAATCAGGAGAAAATCCGCCGCCACCTCATCAACCCCGTGGAGAGCCGGGAGGCCTCTCTGGACAAGCCCGCCACGCTGGTTCAGGAGCATCCGGTCCCGGAGCGGGTGGAAACCGTCTCCGGCTTCACCGCCATGGACGGGGATGCCCTGTCCGCCCTGCTGGAGCGTCTGGGCCTCGCCATGGATCTGGATGACCTGAAATTTTTGCAGGCCTATTTCCGGGACACGGAGAAGCGGGACCCCACCATCACGGAGATTCGGGTGGTGGACACCTACTGGTCCGACCACTGCCGCCACACCACCTTCTCCACCCACATCGACGGCGGGGAGATTGAGAATCCCCGGGTCAAAACGGCCTATTACCACTACCTGAAGCTGCGGAACGAGGTCTATGGCGAGAAGGCAAAGGACCGCCCCGAAACCCTGATGGACATCGCCACCATCGCCGCCAAGGCCCTGAAAAAGCGGGGCCTCCTTCCAGAGCTGGACGAGAGCGAGGAGATCAACGCCTGCTCCATCCACGTCCCCGCCCAGGTGGACGGGGAAACCCAGGACTGGCTGCTGATGTTCAAGAACGAGACCCACAACCACCCCACGGAGATTGAGCCCTTCGGCGGCGCGGCCACCTGCATCGGCGGGTGCATCCGGGACCCCCTGTCCGGCCGGGCCTACGTCCATCAGGCCATGCGCCTCACCGGCTGCGGCGATCCCCGGACGCCGCTGGCGGACACCCTTCCCGGCAAGCTGCCCCAGCGGAAGCTCTGCCAGACGGCGGCGGCGGGCTATTCCTCCTACGGCAACCAGATCGGCCTTGCCACAGGCCACGTGGCGGAGCTCTACCACCCCGGCTACATCGCCAAACATCTGGAGGTCGGCGCGGTAGTGGGCGCGGCTCCGGCGGAGAACGTCCGTCGGGAGCGCCCCGCCCCCGGAGACGTGGTCATCCTTCTGGGCGGCCGGACGGGCCGGGACGGCATCGGCGGCGCCACCGGCTCCTCCAAGAGCCATAACCAGGCCTCTCTCCAGACCATGGCCAGCGAGGTCCAGAAGGGCAACGCCCCGGAAGAACGGAAGATTCAGCGCCTCTTCCGGGACGGGGAGGTCACCCGCCTCATCAAGCGCTGCAACGACTTCGGCGCGGGCGGCGTGTCCGTGGCCATCGGCGAGCTGGCGGACGGGCTGACCATCGACTTGGACGCGGTCCGGAAGAAATACGACGGCCTGGACGGCACCGAGCTCGCCATCTCCGAGAGCCAGGAGCGCATGGCCGTTGTCGTGGCCCCGGAGGACGCGGAGAAATTCATCGCCGCCGCCCGGGCGGAAAATCTGGACGCGTATCCGGTGGCGCGGGTGACGGAGGAGCCCCGCATGGTCATGCGCTGGCGGGGCGAGACCATTGTGGACCTGAGCCGGGAGTTCCTGAACTCCAACGGCGCGGTGAAGCACACCACCGTTTCCGTGCCGCCCCATGACGATGCCGCTTTTTCCCGGCTGGCAGAGGACCGTTTCCGTTCTTATGAAGAAATGGCCTCCAGCCTCACCTGTGCCAGCCGTCAGGGGCTGGTGGAGCGCTTCGACAGCACCATCGGCGCAGGCACGCTTCTGATGCCCTTCGGCGGCAAATACCAGAAGACCCCCGCGCAGGTCATGGCAGCGCTGCTGCCGGTGCTGCCGGGCCAGGAAACCGATCAGGCCAGCGTCATGGCCTGGGGCTGCGACCCCGAAACTCTCTCCGCGTCTCCCTTCTACGGGGCGTATCAGTCCGTGGAGGATTCCATCACCAAGCTGGTGGCCGCAGGCGCGGACTACCGGAAGGTTTATCTCACGCTTCAGGAATACTTTGAAAAGCTCCGCACGGACCCCAAACGCTGGGGCAAGCCCTTCGCGGCGCTTCTGGGCGCTATGGAGGCCCAGATGGACTACGGTACGGCGGCGATTGGCGGCAAGGACTCCATGTCCGGTTCCTTCCTGAATATGGATGTGCCGCCTACGCTGATTTCCTTCGCGGTCGCGCCCATCCGGGCCCATGAGATCATCACTCCGGAATTCAAAGAGCCGGGGCACCCGGTCTATTTCTTCTGCGGCGGCGGAGAACCGGCGGATATCAGGGAGAATTGGGAACAGTACCATGCTCTGTGTCAGGCGGGCAAGGTCAAGGCCGCATGGGCCCTGTGCGAAGGCGCGGCGGCGGAGGCGGTCATGAAGATGTCCTTCGGCAGCCGCATCGGCTTTGATGTGCGGAATGTGAGCCAGAAGGCCGAAAACTATTTCTGGTCCATCAGCAATCCCCACTCGATCATCGCCGAGCTGTCGGAGGAAATCCCGGAGACCTGGGGAATTTCCAAGATTGGCGAGACCGTGGCGGAACCCACGATTACGCTGAAGCATCCCCGTTTCAAAAAGCCGGAACGCTATTCCATCGACGAACTTCTCTCCCTGAACGAGTCCGTCCTGGCGGACATCTACCCCACTCGGACTCCCGCAGAGGGCGAGGCGCCTGTTCTCTCCTGTCCCGCCTTTACCCGGCCCATCCCTAAGATTGGCGCTGCCAAGCCCAAGGTCCTCATCCCCGTCTTCCCCGGCACCAACTGTGAATACGACAGCGCCCGGGCCGCCCTCCGCGCGGGCCTGGAGGCGGAGGTCTTCGTGATCAACAACCAGTCCTCAAAGGACGTGTCCGAGTCCGCCGCCGCCTTTGCCCAAAAGCTCCGGGAGAGCCAGATTCTCTTCCTTCCCGGCGGCTTCTCCGGCGGCGACGAGCCCGACGGCTCCGGCAAGTTCATCACGGCCTTCCTCCGGGGGCCGGAGGTCTCCGAGGCGGTCATGGACCTGCTGAAAAACCGGGACGGCCTGGCTCTGGGCATCTGCAACGGCTTCCAGGCCCTCATCAAGCTGGGGCTGGTCCCCTATGGCGAGATTATGGACTGCGATGAGCACTGCCCCACCCTGAGCTTTAACACCATCGGGCGGCATCAGTCCAAAATTGTATATACCCGCATTGTCTCCAACCGCTCCCCCTGGCTGGCCCGGGTGAACCCCGGCGAGGTCTACGCCGTTCCCGTTTCCCATGGCGAGGGCCGCTTCCTGTGTTCTCCGGAGCTCCTGGAGGAGCTGGCGGAAAAGGGACAGCTTGCCACCCAGTACGCGGACCTCTCCGGCGCTCCCACCATGGACCCGGATTTCAACCCAAACGGCTCCGTGTGGGCCGTGGAGGGCATCACCTCCCCCGACGGCCGCGTCTTCGGCAAGATGGGCCACGCCGAGCGCATTGGTCCGGGCCTGTATCGGAACGTCCCCGGGGAATATGACCTCCACCTCTTTGAGGCCGCCAGAGACTATTTCAGCCTCTGAGGAGCGCCTGGCCGGAGCGGAAAGAATTTCCCCGAATCCCCGAGGCAGGGGCTTGACAAGCGCCTCTGCATCATGTATACTGCGTAAAATTTATAGAAACGAGGTGCCGCCCCATGGCTTACTTTTTCTCCGAGCCCTCCCACACCTTCAGCGAATATCTTTTGGTTCCCGGCTACTCCTCCGCCGAGTGCATCCCCGCCAACGTGTCCCTCAAGACCCCGGTGGTGAAGTATAAAAAGGGTGAGGAATGTCCCTTGACCATGAACGTCCCCATGGTCTCCGCCGTCATGCAGGCGGTTTCCGGCGAACAGATGGGCATCGGCCTTGCCAAGGAGGGCGGCATTGCCTTCATCTTTGTCTCCCAGCCCGCGGAACAGCAGGCGGAGATGGTCCGCCGGGTCAAGAACTACAAGGCCGGGTTTGTCACCAGCGACTCCAACCTCCGGATTGGGGACACCCTGGCGGACGTGCTGGCATTGAAGGAGCGCAGCGGCCACTCCACCATGGCCGTCACCGATGACGGCACCGGCTCCGGAAAGCTCCTGGGGCTTGTCACCAGCCGGGACTACCGGGTCAGCCGCCTGGCCCCCTCTACCCCTGTCACGGATTTTATGACTCCCTTTGACAAGCTGATTTACGCTCCCGAGGGCACCAGCCTGAAGGAGGCCAACGACATCATCTGGGACCGGAAGCTCAACGCCCTGCCCATCGTGTCCAATGATGGGCATCTGGTGAGCTTTGTGTTCCGGAAGGACTACGATTCCCACAAGGGAAACCCTCTGGAGCTGCTGGACGGACAGAAACGTTATGTGGTAGGCGCGGGCATCAACACCCGGGACTATGCCGAGCGGGTTCCCGCCTTGGTGGACGCCGGGGTGGACGTGCTGGTCATAGACTCCTCCGAGGGCTATTCCGAGTGGCAGGCCCGGACCCTGAAGTGGATACGGGAGCGCTATGGCGACAGTGTCAAGGTAGGCGCGGGCAATGTGGTGGACGGCGAGGGCTTCCGCTTCCTGGCGGACGCTGGGGCGGATTTTGTAAAGATCGGCATCGGCGGCGGTTCCATCTGCATCACCCGGGAGACCAAGGGCATTGGCCGGGGGCAGGCCACGGCGGTGATCGACGTGGCGGCGGAGCGAGACAGGTACTTTGAGGAGACCGGCGTATACGTGCCCATCTGTGCTGACGGCGGCATTGTACAGGATTATCACATTACACTGGCGCTGGCCATGGGAGCGGATTTCTGCATGCTGGGGCGGTACTTCTCCCGGTTTGACGAGTCCCCCACCAGCAAGATTCTCATTGGCGGCAGCTACATGAAGGAGTACTGGGGCGAGGGCAGTGCCCGGGCCCGGAACTGGCAGCGTTACGACCTGGGCGGCGCGTCGAAGCTCTCCTTTGAGGAGGGCGTGGACTCCTACGTCCCCTACGCCGGAGCCCTGGCGGACGGCATGGCCACCACCCTGGCGAAGATTCGCTCCACCATGTGCAACTGCGGCGCTCTGACGATACCCGAGCTCCGGGACAAGGCCAAGCTGACGCTGGTATCCTCCGTCTCCATCGTAGAGGGCGGAGCCCACGACGTGCTCCTGAAAGACTCCGCCGGAGCCGTGGGCCGGAACTGATACTTTCTTGAAAGAAAGTATCCAAAGAACTTTCGCCCGCTCTGGCAGTCTGGAGGTCACCCAACCCGGAGCGACGGCGACGAAGATTTGCGAGGACCCGCTTTCAACGAAAGCGGGTCCTTTTTTCAGGTATGTTCATCGTAGTAGACCCAGGTGAAGAAATCCGTCAGCAGGGAGATGAAGAATGCTGCCATCAATCCAAGGCCCATATAGATCAGTATCTCCTGCCCTCTTATTTTGCCCAGTGCGATCAGGACCAGCTCCGCCGCCAGAAAGGCAATCTGGCTGATGGAATACGCCCGGCTTTTGGATTTCAGCTTCACCAGCTGGTTCCGCTCGTCCCTCTCTTCCACCTTGTCCTCCTGGGACCACCTGGGGGACAGGCTCCGAATAACACAGGCCCCGCCCAGAAACAGCAGCAGAGCTACCAGCGCCCCGTCATTCCACTCAAAGCCCTGCCAAGCGCTCCGCACCAGGTTCAGCACGCCAAGAGACAGCGCAAACACCCCGGAAGCAAAGTTTTTCTTATGATAGATTTTCATGCCGTTCTCCTCTGTTATAATGATTTGTTCAGATACAAGCGCTGCCAGAGACTGTGTAATGACCTCGGAAACACCCGAAAAAACAGCCCCGCAAGCACCGTCAGCCCTCCGGCGGCAAAACGCCTTTTATGGCATATCCTCATACTTCCGATCCTCCATTTCCCGGTTTTCTTTGAGACAGCAAAGCTCTTCCACCGTCACGCCGAAGACCTCCGCCATCCGGTAGGCCAGCATCAGCGACGGGCTGTACTGCTCCTTCTCAATGGAGATGATGGTCCGCGCCGAGACATGAACCCGCTCTGCCAGCTGCTGCTGGGTCATGCCCGCCGCGCTCCGCAGCTCCTTCACCCTTGTTTTCACGCTGTCCCTCCCTTATGTGAAGTTTGCTTCTTGTGAAGCTAGCTTCATATTATCACGCGAATTTCTCTTTGTCAAGAAGAAATATGAAGTTCCCTTCATGTTTTGGTGAACACAAAAGCGTCCCTGCCGCTCGGCAGGGACGCTCCGTATCTCAAATTCTCTTCCAGGCCGCTCCGCCCTTCACGTCCGTGACCTCAATCCCCTGAGCCTTCAGCTCATCGCGAATCCGGTCCGCCTCAGCGAAGTTCTTCGCCTTCTTGGCCTCATAGCGGGCCAGGACTTTGGCGTCGATTTCCGGGTCTCCCTCGCCGGTGATGACATAATCCCCGCCGCCGGACTGGACCGCCTGCGCCGCCTTCTCCCGGAAGGCCGCCGCCTTCTCCAGGAGGCTCATGGACAGCACCTTATCAAATTCCCCGATGATTGCCAGTCTGGTCGCGTCGTTGGTTTTGGCCTTCAGCGCGTCAAAGACCGCCGTCACCGCCATGGAGGTATTCAGGTCGTTCCCCACCTGCTGGAGGAATTTCGCCCGGTATTCCTCAAACACTGCCGTGTCCACGTCCCCTTCGGGCTTCAGCGCCGCAATCCGGTTCAGCAGCTTGTTATAGGCGGCGGCGGCGTTGTCCAGATTCTCCCAGGAGAACACCAGCGTCTTCCGGTAATGGCTCTGGAGGCAGAACCAGCGATAGGCCAGGGGGTCGTATCCCTTCTCCTCCAGCAGGGAGACCGTCAGGAACTCGCCCTTGGACTTGGACATCTTCCCCGCCGGGTCGTTCAAGTGGTGGACATGGAACCACTGGGGGCACCAGGGGTGGCCCAGATAGCTCTCGGACTGGGCGATCTCGTTGGTGTGGTGGGGGAAGGCGTTGTCCACGCCGCCGCAGTGGAGGTCCAGATATTCCCCGTTGTACTTCATGGAAATACCGGAGCACTCGATATGCCAGCCAGGATAGCCCACGCCCCAGGGGGAATCCCACTTGAGGGCCTGGTCCTCGAACTTGGACTTGGTGAACCAGAGGACGAAGTCGTTCTTGTTCCGCTTGTTGGAGTCCTCCTCCACGCCCTCCCGGACGCCTACCGCCAGATCCTCCTCGTCGTGGTCGTTGAAAATGTAGTACCGTTCCAGCTTGGAGCTGTCGAAGTAAACATTTCCCCCCGCCAGATAGGCATAGCCGGTATCCACCAGCTTGGAGATGATCTTGATATACTCGTCGACACAGCCGGTAGCGGGCTGGACCACGTCGGGGGTTTTGATGTTCAGCTTCCGGCAGTCGTCAAAAAAGGCGTCAGTGTAGAATTTCGCGATATCCATCACCGTCTTGTTCTCCCGCTTCGCGCCCTTGAGCATCTTGTCCTCGCCGGTATCGGCGTCGCTGGAGAGGTGGCCCACGTCAGTGATGTTCATGACCCGGTTCACGTCGTACCCGGCGAAGCGGAGGTATTTCTCCAGCACGTCCTCCATGATATAGCTCCGGAGGTTACCGATATGGGCGAAGTGGTAAACCGTAGGCCCGCAGGTATACATCTCCACCCGGCCGGGGGTGTGGGTTTTGAACTCCTCTTTTTTGTGTGTCGCGGAATTATAGAGATACATGGCTTCCTTCTCCTTATTGTTTAATAGCTTATATAATCCGTATTTTCCCAACAGTCTGTTGCGGAAAACAGTTTCTCCAGCGCCTCCGGGTCCCCGGAAGTCAAAGCGTCCCGGTGCTCCGGCGTCAGCCATCGGAGCTGGTTCTGAACCCACCAGTGGTTCGCGGGCAGGCCTCGGTTCAAAACCGGCTCACACAGATGCGAACATATAAAATTCTCAAAACTGCGGTTGACGAGCCCCGCTTCCCCAAAGGACCTCATCCAGGAGAACACCGGCGCGGCCGGGTCCTCCAGCGCGGCATCAAAGAAATAAGCGTCCCCCTCGTCATCCCAGGCAAAGGGGAGAATCCGCACGCCCTCTTTCCAGCGGCCTCCCGCCTCCTGAACGCGTTCCAACAGGTATTGGCTCGACCATTCGACCGTTGAAAATTCCAGCAGATTCCAGTAAGGGTAGGATTCCGGCTCCAGCATTTTGTTGGGAAACAGATGAGACTTTGCCTGGGGTATGCCGCACATCCAGCACATGGCCCCGCTCTCATAAATCTCCCGGAATGCCTGTGGATAGGTTAGGCCCAGTTTCTTCTCCACCGTTTCCAGCTTCATCTTTTCCTCCTCTGTCCTTCCGGTTCCGCAGCGGTTTCTCCGGTTCGTTCAATAGCTTATATAATCCGCGTCTTCACAGCATCCTGTTTGTGTAAACAGCGTCTCCAGAGCAGCCGGGTCCCCGGAGGCCAACACTGCCTGATGCTCCGGCGTCAGCCACCGGAGCTGATTTTGGACCCACCAATGATCAGCGGCCATTCCATAATGCAGAACCGGCCAGCAGAGATTGGAGCAGATAAAGTTTTCAAAGCTGTGATGGACGCGTCCTATCGTGCCATATTCCTGTATCCACCAGAACACCGGCGCAGCCGGATCCTCCAGGGCGGCGTCCAGAAAATAAATATCGCCTTCTGTGGTCACGGCAAAGGGAAGCGGCTGAGCGCCCTCCTTCCATCGGCCCCGGTTCAGCTTTATACGCAGGAAAAGCGTCCCCCGCGTCCTCTCGACCATGGAAAACGAAAGGAAATCCCAATGGGGGTAATACTCCGGATTCAAGGTTTTTAGGAGCAGGTTTGGACCCAAGTGGGATTTTGCCTGAGGCTTGCCGCACATCCAGCGCATGGCTCCGCTCTCATAAATCTCCCGAAACGCCTGCGGGTAGGTCAAGCCCAGTTTCTTCTCCACAGTTTCCAGCTTCATCGATTTTGCCCTTTCCGCCGGTTTTACAGCGTCTTCTCTTTGGGTCAGGCAGGCCGTCTTTTTCCCTTCCGGTCCTCCAGCGTCTGTTCCAGCTCCTCCACCCGGCGGGCCAGCCGTTCCAGCTCCTCCCGCACCGGGTCCTGTACGCTGATCTGGTCCACGTCGTCGGCGTAGTACACGGGACAGCCGTTCACCCGGACAATCCGGGCGGGCACGCCCACGGCGGTAGACCCCGGCGGCACCTCCCGCAGAACCACGGCTCCGGCGGCGATGCGGGCGTTATCCCCCACCTTGAAGGGCCCCAGCACCCGCGCCCCGGAACCCACCATCACATTGTCCCCCAATGTGGGATGGCGCTTCCCCTGGTCCTTTCCGGTTCCTCCCAACGTCACGCCCTGATAGAGGAGGCAGTCGTCCCCGATCTCGGCGGTCTCGCCGATGACGATGCCCATGCCGTGGTCGATGACCAGGCGGCGGCCGATTTTCGCGCCGGGATGAATCTCGATGCCGGTTTTCTTCCGGGCGTGCTGAGAAATCCAGCGGGCCAGAAAATAGTGATGGCGGCAGTACATCCAGTGGGCGGCCCGGTGCCACAGCAGGGCGTGAACGCCGGGATAGAGGAGAAAAATCTCCAGCTTGCTCCGGGCTGCGGGGTCCCGGCGCTGGTAGGCGGCCAGCAGGCCGCCGAGGCGAGTCAAATACATGACAGCTCACTCCTTGTCAGGCCGGGAGGCAGCAGAAACGCCTCCCGTACCGAAGTACGAGAGGCGACGAATCGCGGTTCCACTCTCATTTATCACTCAAGGGGCCCTTGACGGGGGCCGGGCGGAGGGATCTCCCCTCCCGCTCACGGACGCACTTCGCCGTTCCCTCCGCAGGCGCGCTTACAGCCGGTGACGCGCCTTCTCTGTTCTTCGGGCAGTCGGTTACTCTTTCCGATCATTGCGGTATTCACTTGACTCTCTTAGTATATTAGCAAGATTTGTCCCCGGTGTCAAGGACTATTCCGGAAGAATTCGGCTCAATCCTCGCAGCGGAGCTGATAGCCCAATTCCTGAACCTTCTGGCGAATCTGCTCCTGCCGGACGCCGCTGGAATCGTAGTCCACCGCGACGCAGCCCCGGTCGCTGAGGCTGACGGCGGTGACGCCGGGCAGGGTGTCCAGCCCCTGCTTCAATCGTTTCTCATCGTGTCTGTCTCCGGCGTTTTCCAGGGAAAAATAGGTGCTCAAACGGGCCATAAGGGGTGCTCCTTTCCGTCTGACCAGCGGTCAGAAATTCCGGAATAGCTTTCCCAAAAGGCGGATTTTCATTCCCGCCTGCCGCAAAAGCGCCCGCTTCTTCTTCAGGGATTCCCAGTTGTCCGGAGGGCTTCCTCCGCCGGGTCCTCCGTCTCCTTGGGGGGACAATCCGCCGCCGGTTTCTGAGACCGTCCCCCGCTCAAAAAAACCGCCCGGCCGTCCGGCCCCTTTTGCAGGCTGGCCGCCAGCGCGTTCAGCTCCGTCTCCGTCTCCTCCATGCTCTGGGGAAGCAGGGCCAGCGCCGCCTCAATCTTCTGAAGCTCCCGGGTCACATGTCCAGCGGCGGTGGTAAAGGTCTCCATCAGCTTCCGGTACTGGGTCAGAAAGGCATCCGTCGTCCGGCGGGTCTGGGCGGCGGCGGCATCCTCCAGATCGTCGGCCCGGTTCCGGGCCTCGCACTCGATGGCCCCCAGTCGCTCCCGAAAACGGGCGTAGGCCTCGGCGTCGGGGCGCAGGGCATCGGCCTCAGCGGTAAGCCGCGCCACGTCCTGCTCCAGGGAGCGAAGGGATTCCAGGTTTTTCCGGGTGGAGGTCTCCTCGTTCAGCTGGGACTGAAGCCGGTCCCGCTGCGCGGTAAGCTGTTCTACCTGGGCCTCCAGGCTCTCCAGCTTCTCCGCCTGCTCCGCCGTCTGTCCGCGAAGCGCGTCCAGCTCCTTTTCCAGCTCCTGCTGTACGGCGGCGGCCTTTTCCGACGCCTGTTCCAGGTACCGCACCACATCCTGCTTGTCAAACCCGCCGAAGGTCACGGTTTTAAAGGAATAATTTTCCATATAGCCACCGCTTTCTTATCAATCTTTTGTTCATCTTACCACAACCAAACCCAATTGACAAGGCCGTTGGCAAACCTTTTTCCGGAAAAGCCGCCTCCGCGCCGCTTAGCGGGAAAACCAGGGCAGCAGCCCCCACCGGACGCCGGCGCACAGCGCGGGAAGCAGCCACAGGCTCCCCCCGGTCCGCCACATCACATATCCCAGCGCCGCAGCCAAAGCCGCCGCCGTAACGGTCCCCGCCCAGCGGACCGCCGCCTCTCCCGCCGCCGGTCCCGCCAGCCAAGACGCCAGCAGATACAGGGCCCGGCCTCCGTCCAGAGGATAGATGGGCAGGAGGTTGAACAGGCACAGCACCAGATGGGCCCCCACCGCCGCCATCCACCGCCCGCCTTCCGGAGCGGCCAGCGCCGCGGCGGCCAGCAGGTTGGCGGCGGGACCCGCCAGCACCGCCGCCAGCTCCCCGCTGTAGGACAGCCCCCCGCTGTCCGTCTCCAGCACCGCCCCCAGGGCGCTGAAGCGCAAAGCGGTGATCTCCGCCCCCAGAAACCGCAGCGTCAGCCAGTGCCCCAGCTCATGGACGGCGGCGGCGGAGAGAACCGTGAGCAGCGGCTCCCAGCCGTTGACCAGAATGAACCAGAAGGCCAGCAGGACAAATCCGCCGGAGACCTTACAGCGTGGAAACATAGTAAATCGGATTCAGGTATGTACCCTCCCGCTGGAGCTCAAAATGAAGATGAGGGCCGGTAGCCATGCCGGTGTCTCCCACCTCCGCGATTTTATCGCCCCGGCGGACCGCCGTGCCGGAGCTGGCCGTAATCCGGCTGCAATGGGCGTACAGGGTGGAATAGCCCCCCTCGTGGGCCACGACGCAGTAGCGCCCATAGCTGCTGCTGTCCCCCACGGCGGTGACGGTGCCGTCGGCAAAGCACTCCACCTCCGTCCCGATTTCCGCCGCCAGGTCCACACCGTAGTGGAACCGCTCCTCACCCTCCGTGGGATGCTCGCGGTAGCCGAAATCGGAACTGAGGGCTCCGCTGACCGGGGTACAATAGTCAAAACCCAGAATCACCTGTTCCATGCTGACCCCCTCCGGGAGGTTTTCCTGGGAATACAGCACATAGGCCAGATTGGAGGCCTCCGGCGCTCCCGGGCGCTCCGGGGCTTGGGAGGCCTCCGGCTTCTGGCGGAAGCGCCGCAGCGTATCCAGCGCCTCCCCGCTCCAGGAGGTTTGAAAAGCGGTCTTCGTCAGCCCGCCCGCCTCGGGAAGCGCCTCCGAAGTGCCCTCCGGCGTCCGGGAGGCCTCTCCCCTCTCAGGGGAATCACCTTCCGCCGGGGGGACGTCGGTTTCCCGGCCGGTTCCCGTCTGCGGGTGGAAAACCGCCTGATAGACCTCCCCCACGCCGCTTCCCTCCTCTCCGGAAAAGGCCCGGCCCACGGCGGAAAACACCGCCTGCACGTCCATATTCTGCTCCATGACGGCGGTCAGCTTCTCATTGAAAACCGCCATTTTCGCCGGGAGCAGGAGCTTGACGGCCACTAGCAGCACAAAGACACTGCCGCATGCCACCAGCTGCGCCAGCCGCCGCAGGTCCTTGGCCGCCAGGGGCTCATTCCTCCGTCTCTGGCCCGCGCCGCTCCGGACGGTTCTCCGCCGCGCCGCGCTGATTCGCTGTCCCGTCTGCCGTGAGGTCATACCGGTCTCCTCCCCCAAAGTAAGTTTTTCCCTGTATTTTATGCGCTTTGAAGGCCGAACATGCTGGAAATTCCAGCGGAGAAACTCCTGAATCCGTGTCTTTTGCTGCCCCGATGAAGAAAGCGGCAAAAATATGAAAAAAAAACCTTGCTTTTTGGAGCTTTCCCTGCTAAAATATAGGTCTGTACGGTGAGCATAGCACGGAATTTGAAAACAGACGGAGATCAGGCGGCCAAAATGGCGGCGGATTTCCGGCGGCGCTCAGATTTCGTTCCAGGCTTATCCCTATGAACTCAACGGCCAAAGGAGGTGTTTGGTTTGCCGAATATCAAGTCTGCCAAGAAGCGCGTCCTCATCGGTAAGGCGAGGAACGCCCGCAACAAGGCCACGAAGTCCGATCTCAGAACCGCGATCAAGAAGTTCGAGGCCGCAGCGGCGGAGGGCAATCGCACCGATGCCGATGGCGCTTACAAGGTTGCGGTGAAGAAGGTCGATCAGGCTGTGGCGAAGGGCGTTCTCCACAAGAACGCGGCCGCTCACAAGAAGAGCGCCATGACCCTGAAGCTCAATCGGATCGGTTAATCCACATAGTCCCCCGCTGGGGAATGACGCTTCCGTGTGAAACGCCCGGAGGCCGTCAGGCCAAAAGGGCATCCGTTCGGATGTCCTTTTTGTTTTTCGTTTGTCCCATTTCCAAAGGAGGTTCCCTCATGCCCATCTTCGATACCCACGCCCACTACGATTCCGGCGGCTTCCAGTCTGACCGGGATGAAGTTCTCTCCGCCCTGCCCGCCTCCGGCGTGGGGCTGGTGGTGGACCCCGGCTGTGAGCTGGAGAGCTCCCGGGCCGCCATCGCCCTGGCGGAGCGCTATCCCTTTGTCTACGCCGCCGTGGGCATCCACCCCTCCGACTGCGCCGGGACCGGCGAGGAGGAGTTCGCCGCCCTCCGGGATCTCTGCCGCCATAAGAAGGTGGTAGCTGTGGGGGAAATCGGCCTGGACTACTACTGGAAAGACAATCCGCCCAGGGAGTTTCAGCAGATGGTTTTCCGGCGGCAGATTGAGCTGGCGCTGGAGCTGGACCTTCCCGTTATTGTGCACGATCGGGAGGCCCACGGGGATTCCCTGGCCCTTGTGCTGGATTACCCGGAGCTCCGGGGCGTGTTCCACTGCTTTTCCGGCAGCCCCGAAATGGCGGCGGAGCTGCTGAAACGGGGCTGGTATCTGGGGTTTGACGGGCCTATCACCTACAAAAATGCCCAGAAGGCCCCGGAGGTCGCGGCCCTCACGCCTCTGGACCGCATCGTCGTGGAGACGGATTCTCCCTATCTTTCCCCGGTTCCTCTGCGGGGAAAGCGGAACGACAGCCGGAACCTGCCCTATATCATTGAGAAGCTGGCGGAGTGGAAAGGCGTTACTGCGGAAGAGATGACCCGGATTACCTGGGAGAACGGCCTGCGGCTGTTTTCGCGAATTCGGAATGTGGAGTAAGGTATTTGGAAACATTTTTATATAGGAGGAAATTCCGATGTTTGAGAACCTGAAAGTCTTTTTGGGCTGCCCCTGCACTGAATTCCCCGCCGGGACGCCGGTAAAGGAAATCATGGAAGCCTACCAGTCCGCAAAAGCCCGGAGTGTTAAAGAGAGCTTTGTGCCCCTGCTTATCTCCGCAGAGGACTGGGAAGACGCGGCCATTTCCCGGGAAAAATCCCCGGCGGTATACTTGGAAGAGCTCCGGGCTGCGGAGGTACCGGAAGGCAAGGCGTATTTCCAGCAGCGGATTGCTTATTGGAAGGAATCGGCGGAGGAAGATGGCTATTCCTGGCCTGACGAGACCGTCCTGGGCCCCATGGAGGGAGGCGAGGCCATCGACCGCTTTCTGGGAATCACCGACTACCGGAACAAAACCATCCCTTTGGTACTGGCGGAAATCCCGGCGGAGCATCCCTGGGAGGTCTTCGCCTGGATGCCCTTCGGCGGCTGGAACGAGTGCCCCAGCGACGAGGAGCAGATGGCTGTGGCGAAATACTGGTTCGAGCAGTACGGCGCTGTGCCCGCCGTCCTGACCCGGAGCGTACTGGAATATGATCTGCCCGCTCCCGTATCACGGGAACAGGCCATGGAGCTTGCTATGGAGCAATACGCCTTGTGCCCCGACATCGTAGATCAGGGCTGTGAGAACGTAGGCTATCTGGCAGACTCCCTATCCAAATCCACCAAATGGTTCTTCTGGTGGGACTAACCTACTTTTTCTCGAGAGAAAAAGTAGGCAAAAAGAGCTTTCGCACGCTCTGAATGTCTGGAGGACATCCAACTCGAAGCGACGGCGACGAAGGCTGGCTGGGAAGGACGGAGGCGCATGAAGAGACGATTCCTTTTACTTCTCATACTATTTTCGCTGGCGGTACTGGCCGGTTGCAGTACCCCCGTCTCAACG
This sequence comes from Oscillospiraceae bacterium 38-13, assembly GCA_041223955.1. Classification (GTDB taxonomy): domain Bacteria; phylum Bacillota; class Clostridia; order Oscillospirales; family Oscillospiraceae; genus Oscillibacter. Next base: position 173,202 of record JBCLRG010000003.1, read on the forward strand.
GAGCCGGAAGTTTTACAGGACAAGCTCCCGGCGGAAGCCGTTTCTTTGCCGGAACCCCGGCAGCTGGAGCCCATCTCCGTCCCTGCCGTGGTAACGGAGGGCCGGGCCCCGGCAGAGTACTAGGACCTGCCGCCCTCCCTTGCCGACCCCCGGTATAACGCAGAGGGCTGGATCCATGGCGGCGTGGTGGGCTTTCTGGCGGAAGCACCGGAAGCAGACGCAGCCTTTTACGCCGCCCCCTATCAGGCCAATGGGGAGAGCCCCGTCCTCATTCGCTGGGGAGACAGCCTGGCGGAATTCGACTGGGACTTTCTTACCCCCAGGACAATCCTGCCCAGAATGGACTGCTTCGATGTAGACGGCGACCAGGAGGATGAACTGATCATCATCTGCTATGTCGGCAGCGGGACAGGCGTCTCCATTGAAGAACTGCATATTCTGGAGAAAGGCCCGGACGGAACCCTGACCTCTTACACCTTCCCCGAGAGCCTGTGGCAGGAACAGCTCCCCGCACTGTTCGACACCGCTGAAATCAGCGGCAGAACCTTCGCCATACTGGGCCATGAGCTGGTGGAGCTTCAGGATAGAAATCTGGATTTGGATACGGCTTCCTCCGGTCTGATTGCCGGGTTCGACATAGAGGCATGGGGCGGCCTCCGATTCCGGGGCGCGTTCTGTATGAGCCACAGGGGCAGCGCCGTCCCCTGCTATGTGGCGGATACCTCTGCCGGGATTCTCTATCAGGACGGAGTGTTTACCCTACAAGACTTCCACCTTTACAGCTATGACCAATAGGGATATATCCACATGAAAAAGAGTCTGCTTCTCCTCCTTCTCCTGGCACTGGCCGGATGCGAAACCCCCCGCCCCGGCGGACACCTTGCCGGAGGAGTCCCCAAAAGCCTCTGAAACCGTTTTTCTCCCTCCGCTGTCCCCACTGGCGGAGCTTTCCACCCCCGCCGCTGTGACAGAGGGCCGTACTCCGGCAGAAAATCTCGAGCTTCCCAAAAGCATATTCCTAAATCCTATATTGGATGACTCCTTCCCGGTGCTTGTGTCGGAGCTTCCGGAGAACGAGGCCGCCTTTTATGCCCTTTCTCAGAACACCGTCCTCATCCGCTGGGGAGACAGCCGGGCAGAATTTGACTGGCCCTGGCTGACGCCTCAGCAGGTCCTCCCCCTGCTCTTCTGCCTTGATGCGGACGGCGATCAGGAGGACGAGTCATTGTCATCTGCCACCCTGGTACCGGCACCGGAGTTTCCGTTGACAACCTGCACATTTTGGAGAAGAATCCCGACAGGACTTTGACGGACTACGCCATTCCCCAGGAGTTCTTTTTCGAAGACCTGAGCAAAGCCCTGTCTGTGAAGACCGTGAACGGACGAACTTACTCCATTCTGGGAGCGGAGCTGGTGGACATTACCGGACTCCTTCCGAACGACGGAGACCCGGAGACCATTCAAGGACTCCGCGCCGGAGATATTGTCCGCTTCGAAGTTACGCCGGCCCCCCTCTTCTACGGACAAAATATCCGCTTTTACGGTTCCGCATGGCTCTCCGGCGGGGAGCATTTCCTTCCCACATTGTCCTACGCGGCGGAGATTCAGGCGCTGGTCTCCTATCGGGACGGCGTGTTTACTCTGACGCAAATCCATCTGAGCTGATAATCATTAAGGAGCAATCTCTATGGAAAAAGGATTTACCATCACCTATGAGTACGGGGAAAACCTGTACGTCAACACGACCAACCGCTGCAATTTCAACTGTGAATTCTGCCTCCGGCACAACGGCCACGGCGGCAGCATTTACACCCACAACCTCTGGCTGGAGCGGGAACCCACCCGGGAGGAAATCCTGTCGGATATTGAAAGCCGGGACCTCTCCCAGTACAAGCAATTGGTGTTCTGCGGTTTCGGCGAGCCCAGCTACCGGATTGATGATATCTGCTGGGTGATTGACCAGCTGAAGGCCAAGGGCAAAAAGCCCTTCACCCGCATGGACACCAACGGCACCGGGAGCCTGATTCATGGCCGGAATATCTGCCCGGACTTCGCAGGGCGGTTTGACATGGTATCCATCTCGCTGAACACCGATACGGCGAAGAAGTACGACGCCCTGTGCCACCCGGTGCAGACGGGAGCCTACGAGGCCATGAAAGCCTTTGCAAAAGAGCTCCGGCAGTACGTTCCCACAGTCATGATGACGGTGGTGGATACAATTCCCCGGGAAGAAATTGAAGCGTGCCGGAAAATCTGCGAGGAGGAAATCGGCGCAGTCTACCGGGTGCGGGAATATATTGAAGACTAAGGAAAGAAGGTATACGCTATGTTTCATTTGTTAGGTTCCCTGATTATGGGTGCGCTGGTGGGCTGGATAGCCGGAAGAATGATGGACGCCGGTGGAGGCTTCCTCCGGAATGTTATCATCGGCATCATAGGCTCCGCCGTAGGCAGTACGGTCTTCGGCTTTTTCGGCTTCCATGCCTATGGCTGGATTGCCAACCTCATCGTCGACGTAACAGGAGCGTGCCTGTTTATCTGGATCGCGCGAAAACTCTTCCATTAACCCCCTGTCCCCACAAAAAGGGCTTCCGCCAAATGACGGAAGCCCTTTCCCTTTACAGCATCTGCAACAACTCAATCTGCTCTCCCGAAGGGCCGGTAAAAAACCAGTTCTGCAAGCCCCCGAAGAGGTCCGGCAGAACCTTCTTCTCCGGTGTCAGGAAGGTGTTAACTCCCGCCGCCCGGACCTCTGCGGCCACGGCGTCAAGATCATCCACCAAAAGCGCGAAATGGGGGACATTCCCCTCCCCCATCGGCATATCCCCAGGGCTATGAATCAGCTCCAGCGTAATGCCGCCAAACAGCACCAGCGCCAGCTTCTTCTCCCCCTCCGGCACGGAAACACAGCCCCGTCCCTTCACGGTTCCGCCAAGCTTCTCATAAAAAGCAACGCTCTCCTCAATATTCCGCGTGTACACAGCCACATGGCCCAAGCCCAAATAATGCCCGTTCATCATATCTCTCCTCAACAGCCAAAGAGGGACCCGAAGGCCCCTCTTTGAAATTTCATCGTACTCCCTTCAGCCCCGGCAACCACATGCCGCGTCGCCGTCGCTCCAGCCCAGTCAACCACCGGACTTCCAGAGCGGGCTAAAGTTCTTTTGGTTACTTTTCTTTCAAGAAAAGTAACTCAGCACTTTTCGAAGACGGTGGCTACGCCCATGCCGCCGCCGATGCAGAGGGTGGCGAGGCCCTTCTTGGCGTCGTCGCGCTTCTGCATCTCATGGAGCAGGGTGACAATGATCCGCGCGCCGGAAGCGCCCACGGGGTGGCCCAGGGCAATCGCGCCGCCGTTGACGTTGACCTTCGCCATGTCAAAGCCCAGCTCACGGCCCACAGCGATGGACTGGGCAGCAAAAGCCTCGTTGGCCTCAATCAGATCAATCTCATCAATGGTCACGCCAGCCTTCGCCATGGCCTGACGGGAAGCGGGCACAGGGCCCACGCCCATGATCTTGGGATCCACGCCGCCCTGGCCCCAGCCGATGAGCTTGGCCATAGGCTTCAGGCCATACTTCTCCACAGCCTCGCCGGAAGCCAGAATGATCGCGGCGGCACCGTCGTTGATGCCGGAGGCGTTGGCAGCGGTAACACGCTGCTGGCCCTTGTCCTCGGTCTCCTTCTTACCAGTGACGTCGAAGGTGTGTACCACCTCGGGGTTGGGGGACTCAGGACCCACGGGGAACGCGCCGCGCAGCTTGGCAATTCCCTCGGCGGTGACGCCGGCCTTGGGATACTCGTCGACCTTGAAGTCCACGACCTGCTTCTTCACCTTCACGGGGACGGGCACGATCTCCGCCTCAAACTTACCGGCGGCCTGAGCGGCCTCGGTCTTCTGCTGGGAGGAAGCGGCGAACTCGTCCTGCTCCTGGCGGGTAATGCCCCAAATATCATTGATGTTCTCAGCGGTGGTGCCCATGTGATAGTTGTTGTAGGCGTCCCACAGGCCGTCCTTGATCATGGTGTCCACCAGCTTCTTGTCACCCATGCGGGCACCCCAGCGGGCATCCATGGAAGCGAAGGGAGCGGCACTCATGTTCTCGGTGCCGCCGCAGACGACAACGTCGGCGTCCCCAGCCAGGATGGAGCGGGCGCCCTCGATCAGAGACTTCATGCCGGAACCGCAGACCATGCCCACGGTGTAAGCGGGAACAGAATAGGGGATGCCGGCCTTGATGGAGACCTGGCGGGCCACGTTCTGGCCCTGGGCGGCGGTGAGGATGCAGCCAAACATGACCTCATCCACGTTCTCCGGCTTCACACCAGCGCGGTTCAGGGCCTCCTTGACCACAATCGCGCCCAGCTCCGCAGCAGGAGTGTTCTTCAGACTGCCGCCAAAGGAGCCGATGGCGGTACGGCAGCAGTTCACAACATAAAGATCTTTCATGATGTTCCTCCGTTTTGTAATAATTTGGCGGCTCGGCGGGCCGCCGGAGTCTCAACGGGCGGGGCGGAGGAGTTCGTCAATTTTTTGACAAGCCCCAGACCGCCCTCTCTGCCTATCATTATAGAGACTCCACCCCGTTTCGTCAATGGGCTTTTGTCAGGTTTTACAATTTCGTTAAATCTTTGACAAAATCAGGGCCGTTTTCGTCAAGGTGACGAAAATCCAGCGCCTTCCACTCCCCCGCCCCGGCACACATGCCCGCGCGTCCCCGGCCCCCTTCTCTATCCGCCCATCCAAATCCGCAGAACTTCTTATCAGCTCCTCTTCTCCCGCAGCTCCTCCAGCGCCGCGTCAAAGGCGGCGGCATCCAGCGCATCATAGGCCGGGGTGGTCTTCACCTGCGCTCCCTCCGCCATCTCCTGGAGCAGGCGGTCAAAGGCCTCCCCCGCCAGGTCCTCCCCTTCCGCCTCCAGGCGGCGGAGAATGGAAAAGCCCTCCTCCGACTCCAGAATCCCGGAATACTGCCCCTCCTCCAGGGCCTGCGCCGCCTCCTCCAGCGCCTTGGGCAGCGTCCCGTCCCCCGGCAGCAGGGTCCGGGGCCCCGCGCCATCGTCCCCTTCCGCCGCCAGGGCCGGGAAGGCCGCCGCCGGGTCCTCCGCTCCATTGAGCCGGGAAAACACCTCCGCCGCCCGCTCCCGGGCCGCCTCCCGGTCCTCTCCGGCTTTGATTAAAATGCGGTCCACCGTCAGGCCGTCCACCGTCCCCAGAAGCCCCGACAGCTCGCTCCCCTCGGTGAGGCACAGCTGATACAGCTTGGCGTAAAGCATCCCCACTTCCGACAGCTCCTCGGACCGGAGCCGGTCCAACCCCATCTCCGCCAGCTCCTCTAAGTACGCGTCCTCCCCGCCATGGGCCGCCGATTGCTCCTCCCAGGTCTCCGCCAGGGCGGTCCGCTCCGCTTCGCTGAGGGCACAGCCATACCGCGCCGCCCAGTTTTCCACCGTGGCGTAAAGAACCGTGTTCGCAAGCGCCTGGTCCTTGGCGTAATCCGCCAGAACGCCGCCGGTAACAGGGGCTTTCCAGTCCAGCGTCAAGCCGGAATCCTGGTACTTCTCCCGAACCTGACCGCAGGTAAGCGCCAGCCAGTAAAGATACCGCCAGGCGGGAATCTCCCGCCCGTCCACAGTCAGAAGCGCCACGTCCTCCCCCAGATTCGCCGCCCGGCCCAGAAGGGACGCGTGTCCCTCCTCCTGCTTCAGGGCGCAGCTGCTGAGCCCCAGGCAAAGGGCCAGGGTCAGGGCCGCCATCCGTTTCCCCATCGCTCCCACTCCTCCCTCAAGGTTGTCCGCACCATTATATGGGAACGCGGAGGCGATTATGACAGGGGGCCTCCCTTCGTCGTTTCCCCCAGAACTCCACCTCTTTCTCCCCGAGCAATCCGGCAATCCGCCAAAATTCATGGGAAGACTTGACAGCGCCGCTCCGGGGGCGTATGCTTTCCCCAAGTACAAACGCAAAAACCGATGACGCGGACGAGTATGCGGGACCCTGGTTCTCTCAGAGAGCCGCCGGGGGTGGAACGGCGGCAGAAGCAGACCTGCGGAATGGACCGCAGAGGGCGGGCTGAACGGAAACGCTCCCAGTAGGCTCCGACGGGCTTCTCCCCCCGTTACCAGAGGAGGGCGTGTGACGGCACGCCGCTGAGAGGGCGGATTTCTTCTCCCGCCAATTTGGGTGGCACCGCAGAAGTTTCAAGACTTTTGTCCCAAAAGTACCTGCAACAGGTCCTTTTGTGGGGCGGAGGTCTTTTTTTGACCCCTTCAGAAGCGGCCCTGGTTTTGAAAGGAGCGTACGCCATGATTTCCACACGCTAGCCGCCGGAGCGCGGAAACGCCCGGCAGGCACGTAGGCCGCCGGTTTTTTCTCCTCCGGCAATTGCACTTTTTATAATTTTGTGGTAAACTAGTAAAATTGAACCAGGCCCCGGGCTCCGGGACCGGACAGCGAGGTGCTTCATGGAAAACAGGAAAAAACGGATTTTCAGCGGGATTCAGCCCAGCGGAGAGCTGACCCTGGGATCTTATATGGGCGCAATCAAAAACTGGGTGGCCCTTCAGGACGAATACGAGTGTGTGTACTGCATCGTGGATATGCACGCCGTCACCGTCCGGCAGGTCCCGGCGGAACTCCGGCGCAGGGCGCTGAACCAGCTGGCCCAGTATATCGCCTGCGGATTAGACCCGCAGAAGAGCATTCTGTTCATTCAGAGCCACGTGCCCCAGCACGCGGAGCTAGGCTGGCTCCTGGGCTGCTACACCCAGTTCGGCGAGCTCAGCCGCATGACGCAGTTCAAGCAGAAATCCCAGCAGCACGCCGACAACATCACCGCCGGCCTCTTCACCTACCCCGTGCTCATGGCGGCGGACATCCTGCTCTATCAGTCGGACCTGGTCCCCGTGGGCGAGGACCAGCGCCAGCACGTGGAGCTGTGCCGGGACATTGCCCAGCGCTTCAACGGCGTCTACGGCGACGTCTTCACCCTGCCGGAGGCCTTCATCCCCCGGGCGGAACAGGGGGCCCGGATTATGAGCCTGGGCAATCCCGCAAACAAGATGAGCAAATCCGACCCCGAGGGCTGCGTCAACCTGATGGACCCGCCGGAGGTCATCCAGCGCAAATTCAAGCGGGCCGTCACCGACAGCGAGACCAGCGTCCGCTATGACAAGGATGCCAAGCCCGGCGTATCCAATCTGCTGACCATCTACTGCGCCTCCACCGGCAAAACCCTGGAGGAGGCCGAGGCCGCCTTCCAGGGCCAGGGCTACGGCGTGTTCAAGCCCGCCGTGGGGGACGCCGTAATCGAGCTGTTCCGCCCCATCCGGGAGGAGGCCGTCCGGCTGATGAACGACAAGGCCTATCTGGAGGAAATCTACCGCCAGGGCGCGGAGCGGGCCTCCCGCGTCGCCGGACACACCCTGCGCAAGGTATATAAAAAGGTAGGCTTCCTGCCCCGGTAATTTACCTTCCGAGTCTGCTTTACAAATTTAGAGGAGAGAAACTATGCCCTTAGACAACCAGCTGATAGCCTACGTGGCCCTCGCCCTTCTGGCGGCGCTGGTCATCAGCTTCCTCATGACTCCCGTGGTCAAGACCTTTGCCTATAAGGTGGGGGCGGTGGATGTGCCCAAGGACGCCCGCCGCATGCACAAGGAGCCCATTCCCCGCCTGGGGGGACTGGCGATTTTCATCGGCTTCATGCTCAGCGTGCTGCTGCTGGGCAGCGTCCGGGGCAACGGACAGATGCAGAGCATTCTCCTGGGCTCCGTGGTCATTGTGGTGCTGGGCGTGGTGGACGATATCATGGCCCTGCCCGCCATGCTGAAATTCGTGGTCCAGATCGCCGCAGCCCTGATTCCCGCCCTGAACGGCGTGGTCATTCAGGCCTTCTCCAATCCCAACATCTTTTCCGACAGCCTCTACTGGGTCCTGGGCCCCCTGTCCGTACCCTTTACGGTTCTGTGGATTGTGGCCATCACCAACTCGGTGAACCTCATCGACGGTCTGGACGGGCTGGCCAACGGCGTCTCCGCCATTTCCGCCACGACGATGCTGGTCATCGCCCTGCTGGCCTCCGAGGCGGAGGTCGCCATCGTTATGGCGGCGCTGGTGGGGGCCTGTGTGGGCTTCATGCCCTATAACCTGAACCCCGCCAAGATGTTCATGGGGGACACCGGCGCCACCTTCCTGGGCTATATCCTGGCTACCATGTCCATTCAGGGGCTGTTTAAGTTCTACGCGATCATCTCCTTCGCCGTGCCCTTCCTGATTCTGGGCCTGCCGATTTTTGACACCGCCTTCGCCTTCATCCGCCGCATCGCCCACGGTCAGAGCCCCATGCACGCTGACCGGGGCCACATCCACCACCGACTCATTGACATGGGCCTGAACCAGAAACAGGCCGTGGCGACCCTGTACGTCATCTCCGCCATGCTGGGCCTCTCCGCCGTGGTACTGACCACCGGAGGCGAACAGCGGGCCATGGTATTTTTCGCCGCCCTCTGCATCGTGGCGGCGGTGGCCGCCCGGGTGATCTTCCCCAGAGAACTCCGGGAGGAGATTCACGAGGAGCTCGAGGAGCTCCGGGAACTGGGGCACCACGGCGAACCGTCTCCCCCGGACGGAGACAAGGAGGCATAATGGACAAGCTGCGTATCATGAGCGTCTTCGGCACCCGGCCGGAGGCCATCAAAATGTGTCCCCTGGTGCAGGAGCTGGCCCGCCGGGACGGCATCGAGAGCCTATGCTGCGTCACCGCCCAGCACCGGGAAATGCTGGACTCCGTGCTGGAGGTCTTCGGCGTCAAGCCTGACTGGGACCTGGACATCATGACCCCCCGGCAGACCCTCTCCGCCATTACCAGCAAGTGCCTCCTGGGCATGGACGCCGCCATCGACGCCCTGAAGCCGGACATGATTCTGGTCCACGGGGACACCTCCACCACCTTCTCCGGCGCGCTGTCCGCCTTCTATCATCAGGTGGCCGTGGGTCATGTGGAGGCGGGGCTCCGGACCGGGCGCAAGTACGCTCCCTACCCCGAGGAGATGAACCGGGTGCTGACCTCCTCCATCGCGGACATGCACTTCTGCCCCACCGCCGGAAACCGGGAGAACCTTCTCCGGGAGGGACGGGCGGAGCACATTTTCGTCACCGGCAACACCGTCATTGATGCGCTGAAAACCACCGTCCGGGAGGACTACCGCTTTGAGACGGAGGTGCTGAACCACCTGCCCTACGGGGAGAAAAAGGTGATTCTGGTCACCTGCCACCGGCGGGAGAACTACGGTGAGCCCATGAAAAACATCTTCCTGGCCCTCCGCCAGCTGGCGGAGGAGCACCGGGACGTGGAGCTGGTCTACCCTGTCCACCCCAGCCCCGCCGTCCGGGACGCCGTGGACCAGTACCTCCGGGGCGCTCCCCGGGTCCACCTCATCGACCCCCTTCCCGCCGGGGAGATGCACAACCTCATGGCCCGCTGCTATCTGGTGCTGACGGACTCCGGAGGCCTCCAAGAGGAGGCCCCCGCCCTGGGGAAGCCGGTGCTGGTCCTCCGCCGGGAGACGGAGCGGCCGGAGGCCGTGGCCGCCGGGACGGTGCGTCTGGCTGGAGTGGTTCAGGACGATATCGTCACCATGGCGGAGCGCCTGATTCTGGAGCGGGCGGAATACGACAAAATGGCCCACGCCGTGAATCCCTACGGCGACGGAACCGCCTGCCGCCGCATCGCCGACGCCATCGAATGGCGCTACGGACTCCGGGCGGAGCCCCCCGCCTTCTATGAGGCGTAACGGCCCGCCATGGACAAACGGAAGCTGAACGGGATCACCTGGGCCGTGCTGGCCCTGGCGGTGATGATCATCGCGCTGATGCTGGGGGGCAGTCTGAACCGCACCGCCCACATCACCCTCCCCTCCTCCATGACCCCTCGGGACCCCGCCGCCGGGGACGGCCCCGGTTCCGGAGCGCTGACGGTGGTGGAGATCACCCCGGAGACGGTGCAGTCCGCCATCGGCAGCCTGTCCCGGCCGGAGAGCTATGGCCGCAGCGTGACCCTGGAATATTTCTGGCCCGGCGGCGGCGGAACGCAGGAGCTGTACACCATTGTCCGGGGTTCCTGGACCCGAACGGACCGGAGCCTCAGCGGCGGCCGGACCCGCATCAGCATTACCAACGGCCAGGAGACCTATATTTGGTATGGCTATGACAGCGGCGCGCCGGTCTATTCCGCCCCGGCGGGCGCCATCTCCGCCGACGACGAGCAGTCCATCCCCACCTATGAGGACATTCTGGAGCTTCCGGTTGAGGAAATTGTTCTCGCGGACTACCGGGCGCTGGAAACCCTTCGCTGCATCTACGTGGAAACGGCGGCGGACCCGGTGGGGTATTCCCTGCGGTACTGGGTTTCGGTGGACACCGGGCTTCTGGTTCAGGCGGAAAAGCTGCTGGGAGAGGAGACGGTGTACCGCATGACCTCCCTGTATGTGGACCAGACGGAGTATGACGCCTCCCGGTTCACCCTGCCGGACGGCACGGTGCTGCTTGACGGCACGGAGGGAACCGGAGAGCCCATGGAACCCATGAAATAAGCGGGGTGACGGAAGCCGTTTTTCCCGCCGTCCTCATAGAACTTCATAAGCAGAAAGAAAGCACCCACTTGATGAACCGCATGGCAAGTGGGTGCTTTTTGGCGGAAATCAGACTATGCCGTTTCCAGCCGCTTCCAGCATATGATCAATCAAAATTCCATAACCTTTAGCAGGATCATTCAGGAGGACATGCGTTACCGCCCCCACTAACTGCCCGTTCTGGAGTATTGGGGACCCCGACATACCCTGAACGATACCGCCCGTAATCTCCAGCAGCGCCGGGTCCGTGACGGAGAGCACCAGGTCTCTTCCGTCCGTTCCACCGGACGCCACCTTCACAATTTCAATTTCATACTCCCGGACGTCATCTCCCTGAACGTTGGTCCGAATCACCGCCGGGCCCGGCAGAGCCGCGCCGGTGGGAACCGCCTCCGTGTCTGCGGGAGCTTCGTCCAGCGTTCCGAAAATGCCGCTGCTGGTGTTGGCGTACAGCGGACCCAGGTCCCGGGTCAGATCAAAATCTCCCCGGAGCTCCCCAGCGGAGCCCGCTTCTCCCCGTTTCACCGCTTTCACGGTGGAGGGCAGAATGGAACCGTTGGAGAACGGCATCAGCTGCGCCGTGTCCGTGTCCGTCACGCCGTGCCCTAGCGCGCCGAACGCGCCTGTAGCCGGGTCGTACCAGGTCATGGTGCCGATGCCCGCCATGCTGTCCCGGACCCAGGCGCCAATGCAGTAGACGCCCTGTTCGTTCTGCGAGGGCTCCACCGACAGGGTCATCCGGTCTCCCGCCCGGTCAATTTCCAGATCCGCCGCGCTGCCGCCGCTTTCCTGCAAAAGCGACTGAAAGTGCTCCGTAGATGTGACGGCGCTGCCGCCGCACTGGACAATAACGTCTCCCCTCTGAAGGCCGCACTCTCTGGCAGGCGTGCCGCCGTCGGTGAGCTTCACCACGACTACGCCCCGGGAGAAGAGCTTCACGCCCACCGTGTGGCCCACCGGAACCAGCATCCGGGAACCGGCGGCCTTCACAGGCATTGTGGCGCACAGCAGAACCGCAAGCGCCAGCGCCGTCCCGGCGCCCAACGCCCGCTTTGCCAATTGGGAAGGTCCATACAATCAAATCACCCCTTTCCTTCAAATCCAACAGACCACCGGAACGGCGCCTCTGAAAAAAGTTTCAAAAGCCTCCGCGCACCGCCGCCCGGCGGTATCCGGCCTGGTTAGCATTTGCGGAAAACGGAACTTCACGCAAGCAAAAAGCGGCAGAACGTCCATGACAGCGCTTTCCTGTGCCGGAATTGCAGGGCGTGAAAAAGACTCTGGAGGCAATCGCCTCCAGAGTCTCACAGCTTTTGTCATTCCCCGCGTCAATCCCGCTTATTGAAAATTTTGAAAATTTCCTCGAAGGGATCATCCTCGGGCTTCTCCGGCTTCGGCACGTCCTCTTCTCCCAGAGGCGCGGGCGCCTCCGTCTTTTCCTCCTCTTCTTCCGGCTTTTCCTCCTCCGGCTTGTTGGTCAGCTGGCCGGGGGCCTTGTCAAAGCCGGTGGCGATGACGGTAACGCGGATCTCATCGTCCAGCGTCTCGTCAAAGGTCGCGCCGAAAATGGTATTGGCGTCCGGATGTACAGAGGCCTGAACCAGCCCCGCCGCCTGTTCGATTTCCTCCAGGCCGATGTCCGGGGAGCCCGCCACGTTGATCAGGATGCCCCGGGCGCCGTTGATGCTGGTCTCCAGCAGCGGGCTGGAAATCGCCATTTTGGCGGCCTCCTCGGCCTTGCCCTTTCCGGCGGCCCGGCCCACGCCCATGTGGGCCAGCCCCGCGTCCTTCATAATGGCGGTGACGTCGGCAAAGTCCAGGTTGATGAATCCGGTGTCCCGAATCAGGTCGGAGATAGACTGCACCGCCTGCCGGAGCACATCGTCGGCAATTTCAAAGGCATTGGCGAAGGTAATTTTCTGATCGGTGGCGTGCTTGAGCCGCTCGTTGGGGATAATGACCAGGGAATCCACCTTGGTCCGCAGCTCCTCAATGCCGCCCTCGGCCTGCTGCATGCGGCGGCGTCCCTCAAAGCCGAAGGGCTTTGTCACCACGCCCACGGTGAGGATGTCCAGCTCCTTGGCCAGCTCCGCCACGATGGGCGCCGCGCCGGTGCCGGTGCCGCCGCCCATTCCCGCGGTGATGAAGACCATGTCCGTCTCCTCCAGGGCCTTGGCAATCTGGTTCCGGCTCTCCTCGGCGGACTTCCGGCCCACCTCCGGGTCGGAGCCCGCGCCCTGTCCATGGGTCAGCTTTTCCCCGATCTGAATTTTATAGGCTGCGCTGGAAATGTTCAGCGCCTGCTTGTCCGTGTTTACGGCCACGAAGTCCACGCCCTTGGTCCCGGAGCTGACCATGCGGTTGACCACGTTATTTCCCGCGCCGCCGACGCCGATCACCTTGATATTGACCACGGTATCGGGACTGGTTTCCAAACCAAATGCCATAGTGCTGCCTCCTGCTATCATTTGTGCCGCCGCCCCGCCGGGGCGCTGCAATTCACCGTATTCCATCCGGAGATGGGGAAACTTTCTTTATTTCTCTATTGTAAGCCACTTTTTCCCTCCGGTCAAGTGCCTGTTTCGGATTCGACGCAAATTCTCAAAAAAACCTCCTGGAGCCTCAGCGCACATTCTGAATCAGCCGCACCTCCTCGCCCTTCAGCCGCAGGTCAATGGTTCCGGTCATGTTGCTCTGAATTTTCTCATTGGCCAGGGTGGCCGTCAGCTTCTTCAGCTCCCAATCATAATCCGCGCCATAGGCCATCCACACCGTGAAGCGGCCGATATAATCCATATTCAGATAGGACAGGTTGTCCAGTCGGATGCCGTCCACGTTTTCCGTCAAGCCCGCCGCCTCCAGGGCCTCCAGCAGCTGCAGGAGGCTGGTCTGCTGGGCGGAGTACTCCGTAGCCAGGGCCAGCTGGGTCCCCACCGAGGGGGCCAGGAGCTCACAGCCGGAAATCAGGCCGTACTGCCCCGCCTCCGCCTCCGGCAGCTGCTCCACGATCTTGCCGCTGCCGCTGATCAGCCACGCGATGCCATCCTGCACCAGGGCGAAGGGCCGTCCGCTCTCGTGGACCTCGATGAGGAGGGTGTCCGGCAGCTTCCGGTTTACCCGGATGTTCTCGATGTAGGGGAGCTGGGCCCCGATGGACCGGACGATGTCGTATTTGTTCAAAAGATACAGGTTGGAGCCCAGCTCCACCCCGGAGGCCTGCTGAATTTCCTCCGCCGTATACCGCCGCTGTCCGGTGACGACAATGGCGTCCACCCGGAAAAACAGCGTCATCGCCGTGAGAATAGCCCCGCAGATCAGCAGAACGGACAGCAGCTTATAGAGGATGCCAAAGCCTCCCCTTCTTCTGCGCCGCTTTGAATGTTTCCGTCTCGCCATGATTCTGCCCCACTTCTATCGTTAACACCGTTCCGGAAACCGGCGCTTCCCGCCGGAGCCCGCCCTGTGTGGTTCTCTTCTTCCGGGGACGCCTTCAGGCCGCTCCCGTCCGGCGGCCTGAGGACGTCCGGCATTTCCGTCAGCCTTCGGTCCGGAGGGCCTCCGCCCCCAGGGCCCGGAGGTCCCCGGTCAGGTCCGCGTAGCCCCGGTCGATGTGGCTGACCTCGGACACCCGGGTCTCCCCCTCCGCCGCCAGGGCCGCCACGCACAGCGCCGCCCCGCCCCGGAGGTCCGTGCTGCGCACCGGCGCGCCGTGCAGGCGCTCCACTCCGGAGACCACCGCCACCCGTCCGGAGACCCGGATACCGGCCCCCATCCGGGTCAGCTCATCGACATGGCGGTAGCGGTTTTCAAACATGTTCTCCTCAAACACCGTAGCTCCCCGGCTCCGGAGCAGCGCCGCCATCAAAATGGCCTGGGCGTCGGTGGGAAAGCCGGGATAGGGGGCCGTCCGCACCGGGCGCACCGCCGACAGGCGGCCCTTGCAGGTGCAGGCGATGCCCTCCCCGCCGGAGCGGATGGAGCAGCCCGCCTCCCGCAGCACGGCGGTGACGGTGGACAGATGCTCCTCCCTGGCTCCCCGCAGAAAAATCTCCCCTCCGGCGGAGGCCGCCGCGCAGAGAAAGGTCGCCGCGACAATCCGGTCCGGCATGACCGTATAAGTACAGCCGTGAAGAGGCCGTCCGCCCTCCACGGACACCGTAGAGGTCCCCGCCCCGGAGACCCTGGCCCCGCAGGCGGTGAGGAAATTCTGGAGATCCACGATCTCCGGCTCCCGGGCGGCATTGGCGATGGTGGTGATGCCGGAGGCTCCGCAGGCCGCCAGCATCAGGTTTTCTGTGGCCCCCACCGAGGGCAGGCTCAGCACAATCTCCCGGCCCACCAGCCGGGCGGCCTTGCAGTGGAGCACGCCTCCGGCGTCGTCGATCTCCGCCCCCAGGGCCCGGAGGCCGGAGAGATGGAGGTCAATAGGCCTTGGTCCCAGCTCACAGCCGCCGGGATAGCTGAGCTCCGCCTGTCCGCACCGGGCCAGAATGGCCCCCAGGAAAATGGCGGAGGACCGCATCTCCCGCATCAGCGCGTCTGAGATGGCACAGCCCTCCAGCCCCCGGGTATCCGCCAGAAGGGTGTCCCCCTCCCAATGGGCCTGACAGCCCAAGGCCTGTAAAATCCGCACGGAGGCGTCCACATCCCGCAGGCGGGGACACCCCCGCAGCTCCACCTGGTCCGCCGTCAGCAGCGTCGCCGCCAGAATGGGCAGAACGCTGTTCTTCGCCCCCTGAAGGCTGGCCTCGCCCCGCAGGCGGCGTCCGCCTCTTATGATGAACTGGCTCATTTCCGTCCCTCCGCTCCAAGAATGGTGTAACGCTCCATCCTATGGGCCGGAGGGACTTCTGGTTACTTCGGAATTTCCTGGACCGTCTGATAAATGCGCTCCGCCGCGTCCCGGATTCCCAGGGCGGACATGGCCGTTTCCATGGCCTGGAGGCGGGACGGGTCGTGGAGGATGCCGCAGGCCGCCTGAAACAGCGCCTGCCCGGAGCACTCCGGCTCCAGCAGCACCGCCGCGCCCCCGGCCTCCTCCAGGGCTCTGGCGTTCTTCTCCTGATGGTTGTTGGTAACATATGGGGACGGGACCATCAGCGCCGGTGTTCCCAGGGCCGTCAGCTCGCTGATGGTAGAGGCCCCCGCCCGGCAGATCACCAGATCCGCCGCCCGCATAACGGGAGCCATGTCATAAATGTACTCCCGCAGCTGAAGGGCCGGATAGTCCTCCGGATTCACGCCCCTCTCCCCCAGCGCCTCTCTCAGCAGAGGATACCCCTGCTTTCCCGCAGCGTGGATGTGGTGAAAGGGCTGCTTTGCCGCCTCCAGGGCCAGAAAATCCGCCATCTGGCGATTCATGCCCGAGGCCCCCAGGGACCCCCAGAAGGAAACGATCAACGGCCTTCCATCGTCCACCCCCAGGGACTTTTTCGCCTCCGGCTTTGTCATCGAAAAGAAATCACTCCGCACCGGCGTACCGGTGACGACCACCTTCTCGGGCCTCCGGTAGTGCTTCCGGCAGGCCTCGAAGCCCACCATAATCCGCCCGGCATAATTTTCCAGCATCTGCGTGGTCAGCCCCGGAACCAGGTTGGACTCATGAACCGCCGTGGGAATCCCCGCTCCGGCGGCGGCCTTCACCAGCGGATAGCTGGCATAGCCTCCGGTCCCCACCACCGCGTCAGGCCGAAAGGCCCGGATAATGGCCCTCGCCTCCCCGGGCGCCCGAATCAGATTTCCCAGGGAAATCAGGTTGTGCCGGATCTCCGCAGGCCGGAAGGAGCGGTGAAAGCTGGAAATGTGGACCGTCTGAAAATCGTACCCCGCCTTGGGTACCAAGTCCTTCTCCAAGCCCCGCTCCGCGCCGACAAACAGAATCTGCGCCTCCGGATTTTTCTCCAGAGTCAACTGCGCCAGCGCAATCGCGGGATTCACGTGTCCCGCCGTGCCTCCACATGTAAAAATCACCCGCTGCAATGGCTTCGTCATATCGAAATCCTCCTCACCGGAAGAAAATCATCCCATTCAAAAACAGACCCGCCTCCCCCCTGCGGGGGAAGGGGGAACGAAGTCCCCCCTTTGAACCACCGGCGTCAGCCGGCTTTCGTCGGCTTCATCTGCCGCGACACCGACAGCACAATTCCCATTTCCGCCAGCTGTATGGACAGCGCCGTGCCTCCGTAGCTGAAGAAGGGAAGGGAAATACCCGTGGTGGGCAGGAGGCCCGTCACCACGCCGATGTTCAGGAAGGTCTGCATGGCGATCAGCGTGGTGACGCCAATGACCAGAAGGCTCCCGAACCGGTGCCGGGCGTGAAGGGCAATCCAGTAGCCCCGGAGAATCAGCGCCGCGAACAGCAGCATGATAATGGTGGCTCCAATCAGCCCCAGCTCCTCGCAGATAATGGCAAAAATGAAGTCGTTGTGCTCCTCCGGAAGGAACAGGAACTTCTGGCTGCTCCGCCCCAGCCCCTTGCCCAGAAGACCGCCGGAGCCAATGGTAATCAGGCTCTGAGAAAGCTGGTAGCCCTTATCCTTCATATCCGCCCAGGGATTCAGCCAGTACTGGATGCGCGAGGTATTGTACCCCACCACAAACAGGGCAAAATACAGCATTCCCGCCGCCGCGCCCATGGCTCCGAAGACCCAGGCCCAGTTAATACCTCCCACCAGCATTAGCGCCGCGCCCACGCCCAGAATCAGAATCGCGCCGGAGAGGTGGGGCTCAATCGCCACCAGGCCCGCCGTGACCACCAGCAGGGCCGCGTAGGGCAGCACGCCGTACCGGAAGGAGCGCATGAGATCTTTCTTCCTGGAAATACTGTCGGAAAAATAGATGACAATGGCCATCTTGGCAATTTCCGAGGGCTGGAAGTTGAACAGCTCGCCCACGCCGATCCACCGGGTAGCGCCTTTGACGGTCACGGCAAAGGGGTTTCCGGGAATCGCCACAAAGATCAGGAGAAAAATGGATATGTACATCAGGGTTTTCGCGGCGCCCCGCAGCCGCAGATAGTTGATCTTTCCGATCATCAGCATACCGGCCACGCCCATCACGGCGAAGATGCCCTGCCGGACAAACCAGTAGGTCGGGTCGTTGTTCTTCGTGTTGTAATACGCGGAGGGAAAACTGGCGGACAGCAGCATCACCAGCCCAATAGACATCAGCAGAAGCACCAGCAGGCAGAACGGCAGATCAATGGGCCCTTTGGCAAGCTCCTTCCCCTCTTCCTCCAGGGCCTGCCGCCGGAGGCGAATCTCCTGACGGCGCTGGGCCTCCTCCCGGCTCAAGGGACGGCGGCGGGGCCGCCGCTGGGGCGCGGGGAATGGAATCACCACGCTCTGCCGGGGCTGGGCGGGCCGCCGGACCGTCTGGATGGGCTGCTTCCGCCTCTGCTGGGCGGGCCGTCTCTGAGGCTCCCGCCGGGCCGCTGAACTGCCGCGTGCCGCCATGTTCTTCCCCCTTTCTCCTCCTTTTCCCGGAGGAAAAGGGCGCGTTCGCCCGCCGTGGGACCTGCAAGTCCGTCAAGGCCCGGCGGTATCAATCTTCTTTCTCAATAGCGGCCCTGAATGCCCCACCAGGCCAGCACGCAGAAAACGGCGGTCACACTGGAGAACACCGTCACCAACTTTGCCTCACTCCAGCCGGAGAGCTCCAGATGGTGGTGCAGCGGAGCCATCTTGAAGAAGCGCTTGCCGTGGGTGGTCTTGAAATAAGCTACCTGAATGATGTCGGACAGCGTTTCCAGAATATAGATAATCCCCACAAGAATCAGAATCAGCGGCATATCCATAGCAAAGGCCAGAGCCGCCACTGCGCCGCCCATGAAGAGGCTTCCGGTGTCCCCCATGAAGACCTTGGCCGGATGATGGTTATAGCAGAAGAAGGCCGCCAGTCCCCCCGCCAGGGCAGCGGGAAACAGCGCCAGAGGCAGCAGCCCCCACTTGGCGGCGGCAGCGGTGAAGAAAATCATCACTACAAAGGTAACGCTGGAGGACTGGCCGTCAATGCCGTCGGTGATGTTCACCGCGTTGACACAGCCCACAATCACAAAGGCGGCAAACACCAGATAGAAAATCCAGTTGACCTCCACGGTAATGTGCACAAACGGAATATACAGCGCGTTGGTCAGCAGCCCCTCATACCGCATCAGGCTGAGGAACAGCACGGCGGCGGCCAGCTGAAGAATGAATTTCTGCTTGGCCGTCAGTCCCTCATTCTGATGCTGGCGGACCTTGCGGTAATCATCCACAAAACCGATCAACCCAAAAATCAAGGCGAACAAATACACGTACAGATGGGCAAATTCCCCCCGCAGCATGTTCTCCCACCCCATCAGGAAGGCGACCACACCGGAGCCCACAATAAACATAATGCCGCCCATGGTCGGCGTTCCCGCCTTTCCGGCGTGCCAGGCAGGTCCTTCCTTCCGAATCTCCTGCCCGGCATGGAGCTTCTTCAGCTCCGCGATCACAAACTTCCCCAAAACCAGGGTCAGCAGAAAACTGACCAGCATGGTCAGCAGCAGCGTAATCTCCATATCTCTCCCTCTCCCCGCCCGTCCGGGCGGTTTTTTCACTTGCGCAAATACTCCGCCACAATCTCCCGTTCGTCCATGTGGCGCTTTTCGTGGTTGACCTCCTGATAGGTCTCATGCCCCTTGCCGCAGAGGACGATCACATCCCCCGCCTCCGCGTGGTCCATGGCCCAGTGGATGGCCTCCACCCGGTCCTCAATAACCTCGTAAGGCGTCCCTGTTCCCTCCAGCCCCGGCAGAATCCCGGCGATGATGTCCGCCGGGCGCTCTGTCCTGGGGTTGTCGGTGGTGACAATCACGAAATCCGCCGCCGAGGCGGCCGCGCGGCCCATCTTCGGCCGTTTGGCCTTATCCCGGTCCCCGCCGCAGCCAAACAGGGCCACCGTCCGCCCCCGGGCAAAGCCCTTGACGGTGGACAGCACGTTCTCCAGGCTGTCGGGGCTGTGGGCATAGTCGATGAGTACCGTATAATCCTTCCCGGCGGTGGGAACCACCTCCACCCGCCCCTTCACATGGGGCACGTGGGCCAGTACGGCAACGCTCTCCTCCAGAGGAATCCCCAGAGCCAGAGCCGCGCCCAGCACATCCAGCGTATTCTCAACCATAAACCGCCCGGGAATATTCACCCGCACCGGAACCCGTTCTTCCCGGTAAACCGCCGTAAACGCCACATGGTCCGCCGCCAGAACAACTTCCTCCGCCCGCAGGTCCGCCTCCCCGGAGCCGGAGAAGCGGAGCACCTCGCAGCAGCTATCCCGCAATAGCCTGGGCGTCCAGGAATCGGCGGCGTTGACAACTCCGGCATCGCAGTTCCGGAACAAAATCGCCTTGGCATCGCAGTAGTCCTCCATGGTCCCATGGAAATCCAGATGGTCCTGCGTCAGATTGGTAAACACGCCCACATCATAGTGAACCCCATACACCCGGTCCAGATAAAGAGCGTGGGAGGAAACCTCCATCACCACGTGGGTGCATCCCGCGTCCCGCATCCGGGCAAAGAGCCCCTGAAGCTCAAAGGACTCCGGCGTAGTCCGCTCTGTGGGCAGAGCCTCCTGCCCAATCATATTCTGGTTGGTGCCGATCAATCCCACCTTTTTGCCCTGCGCCTCCAGAATAGCTTTAAGCAAATAAGTGGTGGTGGTCTTCCCATTGGTCCCGGTGACGCCCACCATGGTCATCCCTTCCGAAGGATGCCCATAGAAGTTTCCCCCCACCACCGCCAGCGCCCGGCGGGAATCCGCCACCCGGACATACGGAATCTCCCCCTCCGGCGGGACCTGACACAGCACCGCCGCCGCACCGGCGCTCATAGCCTGCGGGATAAAGCGGTGTCCGTCCACCGTGTAGCCGCTGAGGGCCACGAACAGGTCTCCCGGTCCCGCCTGACGGGAATCCCAGCAGACATTGGAAATCTCCATATCCAAATCCGCCGCCGCCGCGAGAATCTCCAGCCCCGCCAGTAAATCTTTCAGCCTCATACAAGTAAACCCTCCATCCCGTATAAAAACGTTCCGGAATATTGTAACCCAAACGAAACGCAATGCAAACAGCACATCCTGCCAAAAACCACGCAAAACCTGCTCAAACCGCCTCCCGAGCCGCACCAGACGCGCCGTTGCCGTCGCTCCGGCTCCGGCAACCGCCGGACTTCCAGAGCGTGCGAAAGCTCTTTTTGCTGACTTTTTCTCTCGAGAAAAAGTCAGTCGCGGACAGAGCTGTCGCCGAAGCGGACGGTGACGACGCTGCCGGGGGCCAGCTCGGTGCCCTCGGCGCGGTCCTGGGAAATAGCCGTAACGTTTCCGGATTCCGTGCTGGTAGTGCCGGTCACGCGCATGATGAGGCCCGCGTTGGTCAGGGCCTGATTGGCCTCCGCCGCAGTCTTGCCCACCACATTGGGGACGGTCCGGAGCGCATCGTTCTTCTCCTCCCCCAGATAGAGAATAATGGACGCGTTGTTGGGCACAATGGCCCCGCCCTCCGGAGTCTGGCCGGTGACTTCCGCCCCGCCGCCTACCGTGCGGAAGGCAAAACCCGCGTTCTCCAGACGGGATTTGGCAGTCTCCAAGCTCTCGCCTACCACATACGGCACGGCGGCGTCGGCCCCCGCCAGCTGGTCGGCGGTGTAGTCCGGCTCCACGCCCAGAACGGGCAGAATCTCACTCATGATCTGGCTGGCCGTAGGGGCCACCATGTTGCCGCCGGAGGGATATGTCCCGGTGGTACGGCTGGGGGTGTCCATGGTAATAAGCATAATATACTCCGGATCGTCCGCCGGAGCGAAACACATAAAGGACACCACAATGTCGCCCTTGGGATTGCTGGCGGTTTTCGTACCGGTCTTATCGGCGGTGCCGGTCTTGCCGCCGATGCGGTAGCCGTTCACCTGCCCGTTTTTTCCAGTGCCCTCCGCCACCACGTATTCCAAGCACTCCCGGACCTTGGCGGAGGTCTCCTCGCTGACCACCTGCCGGAGGCATTTGGTCTCGTGTTGGCGGAGGATGTTTCCCTCGCCGTCCAGGACCTGCTCCACCACATAGGGCTCATAGAGATATCCCCCGTTGACGCAGGCCGCCTGAGCCCGGATCAGCTCCAAAGGCGTGACGTTGAAGGTCTGTCCAAAGGCGTAGGAAGACAGGGACACGATGTTGGTGCTGAAGCTCTTCTCATCGGCGAAAATGCCCTGCGCCTCGCCGATCATGTCCACGCCGGTCTTTTCCATCAGGCCAAAGGACTTGAGGTATTCATAGAACTTGCCAGTGCCCAAAGTCTGACCGATTTTGATGAAGGCCGGGTTGCAGGAGTTCCCCACCGCCTCCTTCAGAATCTGGTGTCCATGCCCGGTCTGCCGGGAGCAGTAGAAGGGCTTATCCCAGCCCTTGACCATGACGGAACCGGAACAGTTGAAGGTGGAGTTCATATTGATAACCCCTTCCTCCAGCGCCGCCGCCAGGGTAATGGGCTTGAAGGTGGACCCGGGCTCGTAGGTGGAGTCGATGCACTTGTTCCGCCACTGGCTGTTAAGGGTATTGCTCTTCAGCTCGGACGCGGCTTCTTGGAATTTCTCCTCCGTCTCATAGCTGGCCCGGTTCTTCTCCATGTCCTCCAGCTGCTTTGCCAGCTTGCTTTTCAGCTTCTCATCATACAGCACACCGGACTGGTTGGAATCGTAGTTGGGATAAGAGGCCATACCCAGAATCGCACCGGAGTTCACGTCCATGACGATGCCGGTGCCGCCGCTGGCGGCGTCAAACTTGCTGAGCATGCTCTCCATGCCCTTCTCCAGGGCAATCTGCACGTTGATATCCAGCGTCAGAATCAAATCGCTTCCGTTCTCCGCGTCAAAGTACTGCTCATACTGGAACAGCAGGGGCTGGCCCCGGTTGTTCTGGGCGGAGACGGTCATACCGGCGGTGCCGGAGAGGTCGCTGTTATACTTGACCTCCAGGCCCACGGCGCCATTGTTGTCGATATCCACAAAGCCCAGCACATTTGCCGCCATGGCGTTGTAGGGATAATAGCGCTTGGAATCCGGCTCCAGGAACACGCCGGAGACCGAGCGCTGCCGGTCCTCGGGAATCTCGTTTCCATCCGCGTCAATCTGGCCGTTGATGAACTTCCGGACCTCGTCGGCCAGCTCCTTCTCCGCCTTCCGCCGGAGGCTGATGTACTGGTATTTGGTTTTGGCGATCTCCTTTTCAATCCGCTCCTGGTCCATCTCCAGAATCCGGGCCAGGCCCCGGGCAATATAACTCTGATCCAGAATGGGCTGCGGGGTATAGGTCTCCCCCTTCTCCCGGGCCCGCTCCTCCGCCGCCTTCTGGGTCTCCTCCTGCTTCTTGACGAACTGGTCAATTTGCAGGGGGTTGATGCATATGGTCTCTGCCGTGGTGGAGCTGGCCAGAATGTTGTGGTTCTTGTCGTAGATGGTCCCCCGGGAGGCGGTGACGGCGTGCTCCCGCGTCTGCTGGTGGACGGCCCGGGCCTGCATCTCCTCATACTGGTTGATCTGGAGATCATAGAGCTTCCAGAACAGCATTCCGAAAGTGACCACGCCCAGAAGCATCATCAGCAGCAGGGTCCGCTTCCGGATGACCTGATTGGCCCGGCGGGCGGATTCGCTTTTCCGGTGCATCGCGGGTGTTTTGGGGGTACGGTCAGCCATGTGTCTGCCTCCTAATCCAGGGAAAATTGAAAACAAGGAGCAAGAAGACCCGTCTTCCTGCTCCTGCCGCCGCGCCGGGAAACGCCGCCCGGAGCCGCGCGTCTATAAAGAGCCCAGAGAACCGAGAAGGATGAAGTCAATGGATTATAAGCCGCGCTCAGTCAAAATATTCCACCACCGCGTAAACGCTGCCGTGCAGCGACGTGAGCATGCGGCTCAGCAATCCCGGCTCCTTCTGCTGGTAAGCCACGGCGCTGTCTCCCTCGGACAGGTCCAGCCGGTCCATCTGGGTGCTGCTGGGCTTGCCCATACCGGCGGCCTCCGCCGCCTCCTTCACCGAGGCCATGTCAAACATCTGCTGGTACTGGGCCGTGAGGTGCACGTTATCCGCCTCCAGCTCGGTGAGCTGCTCCTGAAGCTTCACGGTCTCTGCGGAGAGCAGGGTCAGCTCCACATAGTTCATCAGCACCAGAAGGGCCAGCCCCATAATGGCCGCCACGCTCAGCACCGCCAGCCTGGAGACATACTGCCGCTCCCGGACCAGAATCTTGGGGACGCTATGGGCCTTTTCCAGCCCCTTGACCGCCTTGCCCGCATGGCGCAGTTCCCGTTCCCGAACCGCCCAGTCCAGATCATAGGCCAGACTGCCGTTCACCGTCTGCTTTCCGCGATACCGCGTCTCCCGCGCCGCCGCCGCCATAGAGCCATCCCCCTTCCGTCATTCTTGTGCCAGCTTCTCCGCCGTCCGGAGCCGCGCGCTTCTGGCCCTGGGATTCTCCGCGATCTCCTCCGCCGGAGGGGTCACGGGCTTGTCCAGCCGCAGCAGCGGCTTTTTTCCGCAGACGCACACCGGGAAATCCGGCGGGCACGTGCAGCCCCGGGCCAGTTCCCGGAGGGTCCGCTTGACGATGCGGTCCTCCAGGGAGTGAAATGTGATTACGGCCAGCCGTCCGCCGGGACGGAGCTTGTCCGCCGCCGCCCGCAGCATGGGCGTCAGGGCCTCCAGCTCGCCGTTGACGGCGATGCGCACCGCCTGAAAGCTCCGTTTCGCAGGGTGCTGCTTCTCCCGCAAAGCCGCCGGCGGCATGGCGGACCGGATGATGTCCACCAGCTCCAGCGTGGTCTCAATGGAGCGGGCTTCCCGCGCCCGGACAATGGCTCTGGCGATGGCCGGGGCGTACCGTTCTTCCCCAAACTCAAATAAAACGCGCCGAAGCTCTTCTTGAGTCCATGTGTTAACCGCCTCCCGGGCCGTCAGGGGGGAGGTTTGATCCATCCGCATATCCAGCGGAGCGTCATGCATATAGGAAAAGCCCCGCTCCGGATCGTCCAGCTGCGGCGAGGACACGCCCAGGTCGAACAGCATTCCGTCCACGCCCTCCTCATCGGCCAGAACGCTCTCCAGCTCCGAGAAGTTGCTGTGAACCAGCCGCACCCGGTCCATCCAGGGGGCCAAGCGCTCCTCCGCCGCCTGAATGGCGGCCATGTCCCGGTCGATGCAGATCAGCCGCCCGGAGGTCAGCCGCTTTGCGATTTCCCGGGAGTGCCCGGCGCGGCCCAGGGTGCCGTCCACGTAGACGCCGCCGGGGCGAATCCGGAGAGCGGCGATGCACTCGTCCCGCAGGACCGGCTTGTGTGTGTATTCCATCGGGTCTCACCCCCGGTTCCGGCGGGAGCGGGCCAGGGCGTCCATGGCTGCGGCCATGTCCATCTCGCTCAGCATCTTCTGCTCCCGTTCCGTCCAGGTCTCCTCGTCCCAGATTTCAGCGAAGGTATTCAGGCCCACAATGGTGCAGGTCTTTTGGAGTCCCGCGTACTTCCGGAGGTTGGCGGGAATCAGCACCCGCCCCTGACCGTCAGGCTCGCATTGGACAGCGTTTGCGTAAAGAAGGGTCAGGGCCCGGGCCTCGGTGTAGGGCAGCTCGTCCATCTCATCGGACATCTGCTCCCACTTGGCCTGGGGATAAATGGTAAGGCAGTGCTCGGCGCCAATGGTAATATAAAAGGTGTCACCCAGCGCTTCCCGCATGGCGGAGGGGATTACTAAGCGGCCCTTGGTGTCAATGCTGTTGTTGGACTTGCCCAACAGTCTCGCCATATGACCGCCCCCTTTCCCCTCTTTTTGGGTTGGAATGGGGCTTCCTACCACTTTTATGCTTTTCTCCCCCACTTCTCCCCACCGTGCTTGTTCTTTAGTATACGGAAATCCAACCCGAAAAGCAAGGATTTCTTTTCGACGGAAAACGGGGGATTTTCAGCAAAATGCGCACTTTTTCGTCCAAAAAGGCAAAAATAAAACGCACGTTCTACTTTTTTCCCGTTTGTTTTCGCAAAATAAAATACCCCCACCGGCGCTAGATTTGGCACCGATGGAGGCTCTTTCTTGCATTTTATGGCTATATCTTGTGTTGCTTTCAAATTTTTTCACAAAAGAATTGGCATTTTGCACAAAATTTTATGGATTTTATGTAAACTTAACCATTATCCTCTTCGTTTTTCTGGTCTAACTTCTGCCGCTGCTCCTGCATTTTCGCGGCGGAGGCAGACCGGAACCGGACCCTGGACTGCTTCACCTCGTCCAGGGCGGCCTGGACCGCTTCCTCCGTCCGGGCCAGGGCATCCTCCGCGTAATCGTTTGCCACTTTATAGAGCTGGCGGGAGCGTTCCTCCGCCCGGGTGACAATCTGCCGGGCCCGTTCCCGGGCGGCGTACATGACCTCGCTCTCGGAGATTTTCGTCTTGGCCTCCAGCTCCGCCTGGCGCATCATGCGTTCCACGTCCCGCTTGGCATCCTCCACGAATTTCTCCCGGGCGGCCAGCAGCTCCTGCGCGCGCTTGATTTCCGCCGGAAGCTGGGCGCGAAGCTCGTCCAGAAGGTCCAGCAGCTCATCCCGCTCCACAATGCTCATGCTGGGCTTCAGGGCGGGAGCCTTGGCGTCCTCGATTCGCTCGTAAATCATATCAATCAGCCGGTTGATATCATTGGCCATGGTGTGAACCTCCCTCTTCCCCGATCATCTTCTCCACCAAAGGGAGAATGGACGGGGGCAAATATCTCTCCAGGGGCTGGTGGTACCGAATCATTTCCCGGGCCATGGAGGAGCTGAAGTGCTGATAGGGGCCGCTGGCGGGCAGAAGCATGGTCTCCAGGCCCGGACAGATGTCCCGGTTGATCAGCGCCATTTGATATTCCGCGTCGAAATCCGTCAGGTTCCGGACGCCCCGGACAATGGCGCAGGCCCCGTGGTCCCTGGCAAAATCCGCCAGCAGTCCGGGCCACAGCTCCGCCGCCACGTTGGGCAGTCCGGCCACGGCGGCGCGGACCAGCCGGAGCTTCTGTTCCGGGGTAAACATGGGGCTGCGTTTTTCAGAATTGGGGCTGACGCAGACCCAGATTTGGTCAAAGCAGGCGGCGGCCCGCCGGATCACGTCCAGATGGCCCAGGGTGATGGGGTCGAAGCTGCCGGAGCAGATGGCTGTTCTCATGTGCGGTATCCTCGTTCTATTCGTCTGCCTCCCGGCGGAAGAGGGACACGGCAATTTTGCCGTACCGGTAAGTCCGCCGGAGGCGGTAAAGCGGCGGAAGGGCCGGAAGGGACTTCCCCGCCGGATGTTCCGCTACGATTATACCATAAGGACGGAGAATGTCAAACCCTGGCGCTGTCAAACGCCCCAGCATTTCCTCCAGCTGTCCGGAGGCGTAGGGCGGGTCCAGAAAAACCAGGTCAAATTGCTCGGCTGTGCGGACTACATAATCCCGGGCGTCTCCGTTAACCACCACCGCCCGGTCCGCCAGGCCGGTCAGGGCCAGGTTCTGTTTTACCAGTGCGGCGGCGTCTCTGCGGGCCTCCACGAAAACGGCGGAGGCGGCGCCCCGGCTCAGGCATTCGATGCCCATCTGTCCGGTTCCAGCGAAAAGGTCCAGTACCCGGCGGCCCTCGATGTCAAATTGCAGAGCGCTGAAGATGCCCTCCTTCACCCGGCTGGTAGTTGGGCGGGTTTCCCTCCCCTCCAGCTCCAGCAGGCGGCGGCCCCCGGCAGAGCCTGTGATTACACGCATGACGGTTCCTCCTAAAGAAAAGCGGCAATGAGTCCGTGCTTATTTTACGGCAAAGTTTTTCTCTTTTCAAGAGGCTTTCCTAAGAAATCTGTAAATTCTTGTGTAAGAGTACAATATATGTTAGACACTAAATGTAGACAATAGAAGAAGGATGATGTCTTCCGTTTGCCGCCTTGAAGTTTGAAGTCTTGCAGAAAGCAGGTGAAGCCATTGGCAACGTTCAAACATATAAGCTCTAAAAGCACTGTGCTCACAAGGGCAGGTAGGCGTTCCCTCTCCGCGCAGCAGACCATTCCCCATGTGGATATGCTGAAACGGCAGATCGCCCGAAGCAACAACGGGATCGTCCGCTCCAAGTACATCACCTTCGACGTCCCTGCCGAGGGCCTGGAGACGGTCTGCCCCCGGCTGGAGCGTGCCTCCAGTAACAACGCGGAATGTTCCTTGTCAACGCCGTTTGCCAGCTTCGCCCGTTCTGCGTTCAGTCAGGCCAGCACAACACCAAAAAACTGACCCATGAAATTCTGATTGAATTGGTAGACCATATCAGTGTTCACTTTAAGTATGTGGATGAGTTTCACCGAATTGCAGAGTTTATTGAAATCAACATCACTGACACCGCCGAGATGGGCGAGGCCCCGCCAAAGCATAAAATCCATCTGACAGTGTATTTTCCTAATAAAACACAATCTTACTATTATCGTGCCAAAGGAGAACGCCTTTCTTGGCAAAGCCAAAGCTTTTCTGACCCACTAGCCCAGCCGGTGGTTTTCATTTCAAAAAACAGCCGCATGATACCTTCGTGTCATGCGGCTGCCTTCTCCCGGACAACTTTCTTTATCAAACCTCCCCCTCCGCCTCATCCTCCGCCAGCTCCGCTAAAAGAACCTCATATGGCCGCGGCTTTACCGGCTTTTCCTCCGCGTACTCCCCAATGGGACCTGTTACCCGTTCCGGGTGGTCCAGATTCGCCAGGAGCAAATCCAGGGCGTTCCGCAGCGGAATCAGTCCGTGAATCAGATAGGCGGGCGTAACCCGCTTTCCAAAGGTATCTTTGGGGTACTTCTTCCCCTCTACATCCAAATAGGTCCAGCGGTCCGCCACATGGAATTCCGCCTTACGCTTCTCCTCCTGTATCCAAGCCATCAGGAACCGCCCGCCGTCCTGAAGCAGTACGATATGCCGCCTCCGGCCCTCCTGCCTGCCCCAGGTCAGGCGCAGCTTGGAATAGCCTCCTCCCAGGAAACGGCTCATCTTTTCCTGTAGGCAAAGCCGGTTCCCCTCCGTCACCTCCAGCGTCTCCACACCGCCCTGTTCCGCCGTCAGCACGGCGGCATTGGGATGGACGGAAAAGTAAAACGGGGCGTCAGGACGGTTATGCGCCCGCTCCATGGGGAAGCCTCCCAAGAGCTGCTTATCCAGATTATACTTCACCCGCCCGTGGTCCACATTGACGGCATAACTCCAGATCCGGCCCGCCATGAACTTTACATTATCAGGCCCGCTCACCTGTGAGAAAATTTTTTCCAGATGCCGCCGGATGGTGAAGAAATTCTCATGGAGCACATCCCGGAACAGCCACCCTTGACGGAAATTCACAAGCTCCGGACTGGACCTTTCCAGGCCATACAGCTCCGGTTTCTCCAGCAGCGCATAGCTCTCCGCGCGGAAATCGTCAAAATAAAGGCAGGCATACCATCCGCCGCTCTTCATCAGCACCAGGGACCGGCAGGGTTCACAGGCCGCTTCCTCCAACGGGAAGGCACACCGCCAGGACCACTCCATCCGCTCTACTCGTCCCGTGGAAAACAGCGTCAGCAATTCCTCCAGTTTTTCTCTGGTGACAGCCTCTCCCAACAGCTTCACCGGCGCGCCCCAGAGCGGCGAACGGTCCTTGTCCTTACTGCACGCGGCATAGTCCCATTGGGCGTAGACCGCCTCCGGCAGCGTCTTCAGCGCCTCCAGCGGGAAGCCCTTGGGATGCAGCTGGTCCTCCACAAGCCGCTTTGCCAGAGCCTCGGCGGTCTGGGCGTCCCCGATGTTCGAAAACCGTCCCCCCTCCACCAGCTGCCTTCCATAGGGCGTCTGCTGGAACAGCGCCAGCG
This sequence comes from Oscillospiraceae bacterium 38-13, assembly GCA_041223955.1. Classification (GTDB taxonomy): domain Bacteria; phylum Bacillota; class Clostridia; order Oscillospirales; family Oscillospiraceae; genus Oscillibacter. The sequence continues at coordinate 202,700 of JBCLRG010000003.1, forward strand.
TCCGGCTTCGCTGGAACCAAACACAGACATACAGCAGCTCCGTATTCTCTCCAAATACCTCAAAGGGCAGAACACTCTCCGGCGGCAGGGGCTCCGGAACTTCTCGTTCAGCCTCTTCCAGCTCGTCCTCTTCCGGCTCGTCCTCCTCAAAAGCCGGAACCTGCCCCACCGCATCCGGCGGAGGCAGGGCGCACACCTGGTCCGCCAGACATCCGGCGATAAAGGCCCGTCCGTCCTTCGGGGCGGCGGTGTCCTTCAGGCGGCGGAGGATTTCCGCTTTTACGGCGTCGTACTGGTCATAGGCCTCCAAAACCACCGGAAGAAGGAAGAAGAACGCGTCTGTGCTCTCCAGCGCCGCCGCCTCCTTCCAGGGAAGGCAGGAGCGGTAAATCTGCCGGTTATTCCGGAAAAATTCCATATAGCGCAGATGGAAGCGGATTTCCACAGTATCCTCCCCCAGAGCGCATACCACCGGGCGGGACCCCGCGTCCTCCTCCAGAAACCTTTGGCTCCACTCTGGCAAATAGGGCAGCTCCGCATTCAAATACTCCAGGAGACGGCGGCCGGTGTCCCGGTCCTGGGCGTTGTAGAAGCCGGTGTTCAGCCAGTAACGGAAGAAAGGAGCATTTTTCAAGGTTGGCCCGCTCTTCGGGATCTTCGCTTCCCGGTCCCTCAAAAGCCGGTCCGCCAGAGCCTGATCGCTCAGCATATCCTTTGCCCGGCCTATGACGCGCTGGGCGCAGGGGGCGGTTTCATGCTCTTCATAGAACCGGATCACACATTTCAAAAAGTAGTCGCAGCGGGTCGCCTCCACCCAAGTGTGAAGCATTTCCTCTTCTACAAAACGGCGGTCCAGCAGGGCCTGGCGGAAATCCTCCCGGGAGAAAAACGCGTCCGTTTTTCGGATGTCCTCCTCCGTCGCCTGTGCGCGTTCGCCTCCCGCCTTATAGGTGCCGACGGCGTAGCCGCTAAAATCCGTCCGCAGCTTGGCATAGCTTGCCTTCGGCTGTTCCGTCAGCCCCGGCAGACGCTTTAATACCAGCTCCCGCAAGGGGCCGTAGAGAATCTTCGCCCGGCCCATGAGGGCAGTTTTCAGGTCCAGCTTCTCCCAGGCGAGGCGGTACAGCTCTTCCGGAAGTCCCTCCCGCCGGAAGAAGTGGGTAATCAGCCGCACTCCGGCGGGGTGGCGCTCGTGGTCCATGTCTCCCCGCTGGCGGCACTTATCGGAGATATAGCCCGCGGCGTAACAGCCGATGATCTGGCTGCACAGCGCGATTTCCTTCTCGCCCCACCCGCCGTCCTCCGCCATGCGGACCATGCGGCGGTATTCCTGAAAGCTGTATCGAACCGCCAGCTCGTTTCCCTTCGGGTCCCTGGGAGGCGGGCCCTTTGTCCCGATCTCAAAGATGTACTCCTGCCCGCTGAACTGCGCGCCCGGATCCATTTGAAACTGGTACTCTATCCGGGCGCTTCCGTCCGGGTTCCGGTACTCCATCCGGAGAACCTTGAAACGGTAGGCCACGCACAGCCAGGTCAGAAATTCCCGGGGCACCGGATATTCCGCCCGGGTCACGTGCTCCAGCAGCAGGGCGGCAAACCGCCGCTCCCACGCCGCGTCCAGAAAATCGCCGGAGGTGAAATAGTCCAGCCACGCCTGTGGATTCTTCCGCTGCTTCCCGGTGTAGAGCTCCAGAAAAGCCTTTGCCGCCGGATGGTCCGCGAAGGGATTGGGCCCCTCGTCCGGGACTTTGGGACTTTCGGAGAGATTCCACCCCTCGTCCTCCGGTTCTTCCGGTCCGGAGGGCGGGCCCTCCGGAGGCGTCCCGCCCTCCGCACAGGCCAGTGCCGCCTGATAGGCCTGCCGCAGCTGCAAAAAGCCCTCCGGGTCCTCCTCCGGGTGGCAGAGCCGGGCCTTCTCCGCATAGGCCCGCTTGATGGCGGAAATGTCCTCCGTGGGCTCCAGCCCTAAAATAGTCCATATGCTGTTCAAGCCGTTTCCTCCTTTACGCTTCCTGTTCGCTCACCAGCGCCGCCCGGAGCTCTTCATAAGGCACGGGCACAAACTCTCCGGGCTGTCCCAGTACGGGCTCCGTGTTGTCGATGTCGTCCAGCAGCAGGTCCACGCCGTTTCGAACACGCTTCAAATCCCGGTGGACCAGACCCGCCGGAAGGAACCGGCCCATGAACCGCTCCGGAGCCGCCGCCGCATAGGCCAGCGCCCGCTGTTCCCCGTCCTGAAGCCAGAACATCATGTACTTTCCCCCGTCCCGCAGAAGCACCAGATGACAAAGGCTGGTCCCGCCCTCCGGCGTCTTGAAGGCCCAGGCAATTCGCAGGCGGGACAGCTTGTCCTGCATGAACCGGACCAGCGCCTCGACGGCCCGGCCATAGCTGCCGCTCCGCAGGGCCCCGGCGGTTTTCTCTCCCTTCAGGTCCACCGTCTCCAGCTCTGCCGGGAAGCGGCTCACGACGAACTTCGCCAGCAGGTAATTCCTTCCCCGCTTCTGCGGCACGCCGCCCAGCTTCTGCTGCGCCATCAGCAGCTTGTGTCCGGCGTCGTGGAGGTGCACATCACAGCTCCACAGCCAGCCGCCCTTTCCTCCGCTCTCCAGTCCGCCCCGGCCCATCTGGGCCAGCACCAGATCCATGTACCGCATCATGGCCCCGGCGCTGCGGAATACGGAGTACTCCGGCAGCTTCCCCATGCCGAAGGGCAGATAGGCAACCAGGTCGCCGTCCACCGTCCGGTACGTCTCCGGGTCGGACAGCAGGGCATAGCAGTGCTCCCCCCGGCCAAGGCTTTTCGCGAAGTACAGGCAGGCGTACCGCTCCCCGTCGCGGCGGAGCACCAGCAGCCCCTGATGCCACTCCAATTCCAGCCGCTCCAGCTCCCCCAGGGCAAAGCGGCCCAGCAGGGCGGAAAGGGCCTCCCCCGTCACCAGGAGCTCCGGGGAAATGGAGGGGTCTTCCGGCGTCTCTTCCCGCTTCAGCCCGGCAAGCGCCTCCGCTATGTCTTCCGGCGGGACCTCCTCCCACTCCTCCAGCAGCTCCGAGATGTCGCGTTTAGGCTCGGGCCGCAGGAGGTCAATATGGGTCAGGCACTCCTCTTCCCCGCCGTTGGGGGTGAAGTAAATGTGCCAGGGCAGCTCCGGGAGGCGGGAGACGTCAAAGTACGTAGGCGACGCCAGCTCCGCCAGACGCTGCCGCGCCGCCTCCAGCCCGCTCCCGGCGGCGGCGCGGGCGGGCGTTTCACCGGCGGACGGCGTTTGTTTTGGGGGCCACATTCCGTCAGAGTCTGGCTCCAGGCGCTCTTGCAGTCTCCGGCCGGAGAAGGTCTGCCGGTAGATATCCACCGGGCCTCCGTCCTCCCGCCACACAGCGGTGTAGAGCCGCCCACCGCCCTCGGTGCTGAGCTCCATGGGCAGTGCCTTTTCCGGAGGAACCGGCTCGACGCAGCCGTCCCCCAGCGGCAGCCGGCACACGTGGCCCGCCAGATACCGGGCGATCTGTGCCCGGTCCGCCTCTGGGGCGGCGGTATCCCCCAGACGGTTGAAAATCCCCTGGGCCGCGCTGTCGAAAAAGTCCCGGGGAGCGGCGGTGAGGGGCAGCAGGAGGAGAAACGCCTCCTCTCTCCACGCCTCTTCCCAGGTCAGGCAGGGGCGGTATACCGGCTTCCCGTTGACCCGGTACTCCAGGTGCATGGGCCAGCAGTTGATCTCCGCCATGGCCGCCGGGATGGTCCGCCGCGTCTCCCCTCCGGCGAACCGGAGGCTCCAGTCCTCCTGCCAGGGGAAATATTTCTCCAGATACTCCAGCAGGGGCGTTCCGCTCTCCGGGTCCCTGGCGGTGTAAAAGGCGGTGTTCAGCCACCAGCGGAAGAAGGGCCGGTGGGTCAGGGACACGCCCAGGTCCGCCTGATTGTCCTCCAGGCTCCAGCGCCCGGCTTCCAAGATCCGAAGGTCCTCCTCCAGTCCGGAGACCACCTCCTCCGCCCGGGGAAGCCCGGCGTGCTCCCGGTAATAGTCCAGAAGGAGGCGGATCAGGCTTTCCCCCACGCCCTTCCTCCGCCAGGGGGAGTTGGTCAGCAGCTGCTGCTCCAGGAACCGGGGCTCCGGCAGGGCCCGCTTCATCTCCGGCGAGGCAAACAGGGCCGCGGATTCCGCCGGTTCCGCCTCCGGGTTGTTCCGGATGCGCTTCAGGTAGGCGTCCAGATTCCGGTTCAGCTGGAGGAAGTTCACCGGCGCTTCCCCCTCAATGCCCGGAACCCGCTCCACGGCCAGAGCCCGCAGAGGACCATAGAGAACTCCGGCCCGGCCCATGAGGGCGCTCTTAAGACTCAGCCTCTGCCACGCCATCCGGAACACCGCCTCCGGCAGGTCCTCCCGCCGGAAGAAGTGGATGAACGCCCGGAGGCCCGCCGGGTGGCGCTCGCAGTCCGGTGTCACCCGCTGCTCACAGCGCTCCCGGATATAGGCGGGGGCGTAGCGGTTCAGCACCGCCTGAAAGCTCTCCAGCGCCTCCTGGTCCCAGCGTCCAGCCTCCGCCAGGCGGAGGAGGTGGCGGTAATCCTGAAAGCTCTGAACCATGGCGAACTCGTTGCCCACGGGCTTCTTGGGCAAGGGGCCTTTGGCGGCGATGCGGAGGATAGACTCCATCCCATCGAAATCCGCCTCCCCCGGCTCCTTCTCCCGCCGCGCCGGGGCGTCCGTCCGGACAACCTGCCGGACATCCTCCTGCGAGTACCGGTAGACGATGCTCAGCCACTGCAAAAACTCCCGGCCGGGCGGCACGGTCCGCTCCAGCTCCGTCACCTTCTCCAGCAGCAGCGCGGTAAAATCGGGATTCCACCCCGCGTCCAGAAAGGGACCGGAGACGAAATACTCCATCCACGCCGTGGGATTTTTCCGCTGCTTCCCCGTGTAGAGGTCCAGGAATTTCCGAATGGCCTCCCCGCCCTCATAAGGGTTCCGGGCGCCGCCGGAAAAGTCCTGCGCCAGCGTCCAGTCCGCCGCACCGCCATCGGGAAGGTTCTCCTGTTCAAAAGCCCGGCTGTTCATGCGGAGGTTATGCTCCGCCTTCTCCGCCCTCCCCTCCGCGCAGGCCAGCGCCGCCTGATAGGCCTCCCGCAGCCGCAAAAAGCCCTCCGGGTCCTCCTCCGGGTGGCAGAGCCGGGTTTTTTCCGCGTAGGCCCGTTTGATGGCGGCGATATCCTCCGTGGACTCCAGCCCCAAAACACTCCAAAAACCGTTCATCGTATCCCCCTCTAAAATACCTGTTTTTCCAGAAGCGCCCGCTTCAGCCGCACCATCTCCCCGGCGGCCGGCGTCACGCCCTTTCCATAGCGGCGGTGGTCCTCCGTCCACGTCCGGATGTCATACACCGGTTCCCTTTCGCCCCAGCTGATCAGGTTCAGTTCCTTGACCCAGCCGTTGTTGGGGGCGGACAGACGGGCAATCTGTTGGCAGATTTTAAATTCCACGGTTATTCCTCCTCATCAAAGGCTTCCTCATCAGAGTCCTCCTCGTCAAAATCCTCCTCATCGCACCAGAAATCCCCCTCCAGCGGGTCCGCCTCCACCATGGCCTCCAGCCAGTCCAGCCGCTCCTTTGTCTCTTCATAGCTCCGCTGCCGGTCAATCAGGCTCCCCTGCTCCATCAGGTATCTCCAAAAGCTCACCAAGTGTCCAATCATACCCCGCTGCGGTTCCGAGGCCTGCCCGTAAAGCCGCAGGGCCCGCTCCAGCAGAAGCCTGTCCCTCTGGGACCCCTGCGCCGCCAGCTGAATCTGGCCGATACGCTCCATGGCCCTGGCCTTCCCCTCCTCCGTCAGGTGCAGGTTGGGATTGAGAATCAGCCGGTCCCGGTAGTCCCCTCCGCTGCTCCGGGCGCTGACATGGAGGATGCCGTCAATGTCATAGGTAAATGTCACCAGGGCGGACTGCTCCCCCGCCGGTCCCGGCGGGACCTGAACCTCCACCTCTCCCAGCTTCAAGTTCTCCGAGGCAAAATAGCCCTCCCCCTGATAAATCTCAAACCGGAGGCCCTTCTGATTATCATACAGCGTATAAAACCGCCCCTGATGGCTGGCTGGCAGCATGCTGCTCCGGGGAATCAGCACCGCCATGTGGGGCGTCCGGTCTCCCGCGTGGCTGTAGGTGGACACACCCAGAGAGAAGGGGCACACGTCGGTCATCACCAGGTCCTGTAAATCCTCCGTCCGCTCCTTGATGCCCGCGCAGAGGCCCACACCCAGAGCCACGATCTCATCTGGAGCCGCCGCCAGATGGGGACGCCGCCCGAACAGCTCCTCCAGAAAGTCCCCGAACACCGGCAGCTGGGAGGAGCCTCCCACCAGAATCACGTCATGGATGCGGCTCTTCCGCTCCTTCATCGCGCGGACGATCACCGCCCGTACTTTCTGAAACACCGGCTCACAGAGGGTCCGCAGAAGCTCCTTCGTCAGCACCAGATGATACCGCGCCTCCCCCCGCTGGAGGGAGATGGACGCCGCCGGGGCGCTGGAAAGGGCGATTTTCGCCGTCTCCGCCTGCCGGTAAAGAGACGCCCGAAGGGACGGGTCCAGCGTCTCCTCCGTCAGGCCGTTCTCCCGGCAGAAATGGGCGGCAACGGCCCGGTCAATATCGTCGCCGCCCAGGCGGTTGTCCCCGGCGATGGCGGTGATTTCAATGATGTTCTCAAAGCATTCCACAATGCTCACATCCAGCGTCCCGCCGCCGAAATCCACAATCATCAGCTGGCACGCGCCGCTTTGGGTGCTGTAACGGTGATAGAGCGCGGCGGCGGAGGGCTCGTTGATCAGGCGCTTTACCGTCAGTCCCGCCAGCTGGGCGGCCAGCTTTGTGGCACAGCGCTGATCGTCGTTAAAATAGGCGGGAACGCTGATGACGGCCTCCTCCACCGGCTCGCCGAGGAAGCGTTTGGCGTCCTCCAGCAGCTGGCGGAGAACCAGCGCGGACAGCTCCTCGGGCTTGAACCGCCGCCCGCCCAGGGTGAGCGTTTTTTCCATGCCCATCCAGATTTTGAAGGAGGCGGCGGTGGACTCCGGGTGCGATACCAGCCGCTCCCGGGCGGCGGCTCCAATCAGGACGGAGCCGTCCTGCAATACGCTGACGGCGCTGCTGGTTTTGTATTCCCCCAGCTCGTTGGGAATCCGTTCCACCCTGCCGTTCCGGTAGACGCAGGCCAAGCTGTTGGTGGTGCCAAGATCGATGCCGATGATCGCCATATGAACCCTCCTGTTCTTCGAAGGCGGATGCCTCCGTCAAAAGCTGGTTCCATTATAACGCTCCGGCGGCGTTCCGGCAATCCTGTTTTCAGCGGCCTTTTCCGGGTTTGCGGCGGGAAAAGCCGGGGGCACGAAAAAGGGGCGGCAGAGTCTTTGAAGGCTCCGCCGCCCGATTTTGGAGAATCCGATTTTACGCCCGGCGGCAGTAGCTCAGCAAGCGGCCCGCCTCCAGCGCGGCCAGGGCACGTACGCCGTCAAAATCAACGTAGGGGTTATACACCGCCTCCAGCGCGTCGTGATTTTTCTTGGCCTCCTTCAGGGCGTCTACCGCCTCCTCGCGGAGCAGGGCAACCATCCGGCTCTGAAAGCGGAGGCGAGATCTGCCCTCGGTTTCCGTCATCGCGTCCAGGCGGAGACGGCGGTAGGGCTTCCGGCCGTAGTCCATTCCGGGGCAGGAGGTCACGAAGGCCAGCCCCAGGCCGGGAATCAAGAGGTGCTCAATTCGGTTCAAGTCCTCGGGAGAGGGGCACACGATGGTATCCCAGCCCTTTTCCACGGCGGCGGTATGGAGCCGCGCCAAGGCTGGGCCTGCCAGCTCCCAGGTGTCGGCGAATTCGTAGATTCTCGGGCAGAGGGTATCTACGCTGTCGTAGCGCCAGACGTAGCCTTTGTGGGTAATACTGCCCAGGAAGCGGCGGATGGTTCTGCCCTGCTGGGGGCCGTGGGCTCGGAGTTCCCGGGAGATTACGCCTTCGACGCGGCGGTGAAGGCGTTCTTTGTCGAAGGTCCCGCGGACGGAGGCTACGGCGTCCAGTTCTACCTGACGCGCGGCTTTCAGGTTGTGGTAGGCGCGGGCGTAGGCGGCTTTGTAGGAGTGGGTGCGGGTTTTGACGTCCTGGGCGGCGGCTTTGGCGGCGGTGAGGTCGTAGAAGCGGCCAAGGTCGACGTAACGGTCTACTGCGGCGGGGTATTGGGGTTCGATGACGTGGGGCGATGTGCCGTCCGCTACGGCGCAGCGCAGCTCCGGTATCACTACTCCGTCCAGAGAGTCCGGGTCTCCTGAACACCAGAGATACTCTACCGCTAAGCCAGCCTCCTCCGCACAGCGGCCAATCTCTCGCATGAACGTGTTTTTCCCTACGCCAGGGCCTCCCTTTAATACCATGAAGTCATATGTATCCTCAATATCCACCATCTCCGAAAACAGGTTCCGGAAACCTTCGCCACTGTTTGCGCCTACAAAAAAGTTCGTCACTTGTGCCATGCTGGTTTGCCTCCCCATTGGTTTTTACACGCTCAGATTATGCCGGGAGAACTTGGCCTGACAGTATTTGGGGAGAAAAACCTCCTCTTCTCTTACGAAATGCCTCCCGATTTGATATACTAGATAGCGCGCTTCGGAGATGATGCCTTATGATTTTCAATAGCTTATTCTGCGTGAGGCGGGACTTGGGATCTGGGGAGAGGGCCCGGTTTTTTTCTGAAAGTGGATTTTTTTGACAAAAAGGGCCTCCCGAGCGGGAGACCCTTTCCTGTTACAGGTCGTCGATCTTCATCTTTTCAATCTGGTCCTTCGTCCGCCGCTTCTCTCGGGCTGCCCAATACACCGCCAGCAGAATCAACGTAGAAATATTCCCTGCCAACAGCGTCACCAGAATCAGCAGGATGTTCTGGGAAACACTGCCGGTATCCATAATATTCAGCGGCCCCAGCAGGGACAGCAAAAAAGTCAGCAGCGGTAAAATCAAACCTGGCCAGCGGCTCTCCCGCCTTGCCAGAAATATTTGCAGGAAGATACATCCCGCCAGTACCGCCAGCAGGAACAGTAAACATACGATTGCCGGTATAATGCTCATCGTTCAACCTCCATTCTTCGTTGCCGCCGCACCGGGTTGGTGCAGCACCGAGCCGCAGAGCGTGCTAAAGCTCTTTTTGCTTCTTTTTCTCTCGAGAAAAAGAAGAGCGGTAGGTGTCAATCAGGAGCTTCGCGGTTTCGAAATCCAGCTTGTCGTCTACCGCAAGACGCTTTACCAGAGAGACAAAGGGGTCCGCTTCCGCTGTGTCGCTGAGGCGAATTTTTTGAATCAGCCGGTCCAAACGCAGCCGTACCGTGGGGTAACTGACCCCGTACTGGGCCGCTGCCTCCTTCAGGGAGCCGGAGGCCAGTATGAAGCGTTTTATGAACGCGAGGTCCTGTTCGTCCAGGTCTGCCATCCAAGGGGGCAGAGTGGTCATCAGCGCCGCCTCCTTTCATAATATTAATTATAAACCTTAATTTTATAAAAGTCAAGATTTATCTTTTCTTTTGTAAAACAAAAAAAGAGGCCGTCCCTTCCGGGACGGCCCACCCTATTTACTGATAATCGGGCCAGCCGTTGCGCATGGCCTCCTGCGCTTCCTCAATCGTCTTGAATTCCGGTTCCCGGTATACGTCCTGGCTGCCGTTGGCATTGGGCCAACCCTTTTCCGAAGCCTCTACCAGCTCGGCGTAGGTGATGGTCTTTCCCCTCGGAACACCGTTTAAAACACCGTGATCCCATTCTCCTATCACATTGTGTTCCTCATCGTAAAGCGGGATTATCACATTGGAAATCTGGTTTTCCTCCACCCAGTTGTTATATGCGTTAAATTCCTCTATGTGCTCTGTACCCACGCCGAAATCGGGAAAGTTCAGTTCTTTTGTGGCGGCATAGCCCACCACTCTGGCAACCTTCCCGGTCGAGGTTGCGACTTCTATCAGGTCCGGCTCATAACCCAAATATTTATAAGCCTTCCAGCTGCCGTAAGTCTCTCCCTTCCGGTTGCGGGGGTAATCTCCGTTTACCAGGTTCTCAGCCGCCCACGTTTTCCATTCCGCCGCAACATCCAGCTCGCTTTCCGTTTTCTCAATGGGAACCGGGCCGTATCCGGTAGCAAAGGCATCCGAATACGCAATCACGTCGCCCGTTTTTACCTTGTCTCCGGTTTTCACCACGACCTCTTTGCACCTATAGAACATCATAGAATAACCGCTTTGATAACAAATCTGCACATAGGGTCCCCGCATTCCCGACAAACCGTAGTCCCTCACTCCGGCGGCCAGTATGGTCCCGTCTTGAATGGCAACAATGGAGTTCCCCTCCATGGTCTGCTCCTCTCCGTGGAACGTACCCCATGAAGCGCCAAAGAGGTCAAGGAGCGCATCGCGTTTATTCGTATCCCCAAAGACCAGTGGGTCCGTGGCCACGCCGTTCACCAGAAACTCAAAGTGCAGATGGGGGCCGGTAGCCCGGCCGGTGCTGCCCACCGTAGCGATGGTCTGACCCTGCTTTACCGCGTCGCCGGTCTTAACCAGAACGTTTTGACAATGGGCGTAAAAGGTCTCCTGCCCCCTCCCGTGGTCAATGCGGACGAAATTCCCGTCCTGGGCGTTGAATCCGGCCTCCTTCACCGTTCCCCTTCCGGCGGCGTAGACGGGGGTTCCCCGTTCCACGGAGATGTCCACGCCGTTATGGGCCGTCATCTCCCCGGTTTCGGGATTCATCCGGGTCTGCTGGGCCTGACTGACGGTGCCGCCGTCTACGGGCCAGACCATGGACCCGTCTTCCGGCACCTCCGCCTTCCCCTCCGGCAAGGGGTCTGCCGCCAAGGGCTTACCCTCCGGCAGAAGCGGGGTCAAAGGATAGCAATACTCAGCGTTTCCGTACCGCACATCCATGGTCAGCTCGTCATAGGCGGCGTCCGCCGCCTCAAAGGAATAGGTCATCCGGGGAAGCCACTCCGCCTTCTCGCTCTCTTCCTCCAGATAGTGAACACTCAGCCCGGCGCCGTCCGCCGTCTTGATGCGTCCCCGGATGAAAATGCTCCAGGGCTCCTCGCTCTCGGGAATGGTGAAGTAGATGTGCCCGCTGTCATAACGGACGCTGTTCGCCAGATTCTCTACCTTCAGGCTGTCAGCAGACAGCTTCCGGTCCCGGTCAAACGCCCTCTGCTCCTCCTCTGTGGCCAGACGGAGGCCGGTGAGCTTGCCGTTTTCATAGATGGTATAGAGCTCCACCGCGTCGGGGCCATAGGTGCTGTCTCCGGTGTGCTCGGTGATCCACGTGCACTTTTCCTGGTCGTAGATGCCCCGGACCTCATGGCCCTCCCAGGTCATGGTCAGGCCGTTGCCGTCCAGGTCAGGGTCGTCAAAGGTCCAGGTGAGGCCGAAGGGCTCGTAGGGGGCCAAAGTCTCCTTCCACAGGGCGGCGGTCTCCGCCGAGGACTGGGCGTATAACTCGCGGTCGGTCATATCCGCATTCCAGGGCCCGTCCGTCTCCTCCGGCTTGGCGGAGGTGGCAAAGGCCGTGGTAATCCCCAATACCAGAGCCAGGGCTATAAAACAGGCCAGCAGGGATTTTCTCTTAATGCTCATAATCGCTTGAATCCTTTCTTCCATGCCGTTTCGATGGGCGAAACCGCACAGAGGCACATTTCGGTTTTCCGCAAGACGAATCAGGGCCAGCGCATAGCGGGCCCGGCTGTCCTCCCCCAAGGCCAGCACCGCCGCCTCGTCGCAGCGGAGCTCCATGTCCCGGTTCCCCAGAACATAGAGGAGCCAGACCGCCGGGTTGAACCAGTGGAGGCACAGCGCCGCCGTCAGCGCCAGCTTGAGGAGGCCGTCCAGCCGCCGGATGTGGGCCCGCTCATGGGCCAGAACACAGGTCAAGGCCTCCTCGTCGGCAAAGTCCATGGTCCGGGGCAGGAGTATCACCGGGCGGAGCAGCCCGTAAGTCAGCGGGGCGCTGATCTGGTCCGTCACCCGAACCTGTACCCGCCGGTGGAACCAGGTCTCCAGGCCCGGGCAGTCCGCCGGAAGGGACTCCCGGAACCGCCGCCGCCAGCGGACATAGCGAATCAGAAACCAGAGGGCCAGCAACGTCCCCACGGACAGCCACAGCACCGTCCATACCGGGAAGGCCGGAGAAGGCGGCGGAGCCGCGGGCCCCGCAGGAATGACCGCCACCGGAGGCACCCCAGCCGGCGGCGCTCCGGAAAATACCGGAACCGCCGCTTCGGGAAGGGCCGGAGCCGCCGTCTCGGAGGTCTCCAGCAGCGTATACACGCTGAACCGGGAGGGCAGCTTCACCGGCAGCAGCAGCCGCGCCGCCGCCAGCCACCACAATGTCACAAAGGTCCCCTTGGGCAGACGGCGGAGGGCCAGTGACCGGAACGCGGCGGCCGCCAGAATAAATACCGCGCCGGAGAGGGTCCATTCAAACAGGCTCATATTCACACCACACCTATCTTAAATATCTCTCGCGTCAAAAAACCTGCCTTCACCGGGGCCACGGGCAGCCGCGCCCTTCCCCGCCCTCGTTCACGATCTCCCGCAGGCGGCTGATCTGCTCCGCAGAGAGCTTCTGGCTGCTGAGCAGGGACGCGAACAGCAAATCCGGAGAGCCGTCAAACAGCTTCCCGATCAGCTCCTCCGTCTCCGCCTTCTGGATTTCCTCCTTGGTCACAAGGGCGTGACAAAGGAAATTCGGCTCACTCCGCCGGACGGCCCCCTTGGCCACGCATTTCTTGATGACCGTATAAGTCGTGTTCACATTCCATCCGGTCTCTTCTCCCAGGATGGCGGAAATCTCCTTGGCCGTGCGGTCCCCCAGACGCCACAGAACGTCCATGACCTTCAATTCCGAATCGAACAGCTTCATTGCACAAAGTCCTCCTTCGTCAAACTACTGCAATAGTTTACGGTGTTATACTATCACGATAGTTTCTCTTTGTCAATACTATTTTCATAGTACGCGGAATTTTTTTCTCCCGCCCCGGGCCGGAACCGGCGCAGGCGGAAGGTTTTTCCTCTTTTTCCACTTGTGCTTTGCCTCGGAATCGTTTATAATATGGGGCAAGTGTTGGTTCAGCCGGAGCGGAAGCCGCCTCCGGACAACGAAATCCCCCGCGCCCCTCCCGTCCCCCGGGCCCTCCGGCGCGGAGGCGGGTTCTGAACGGGAAAGAAAGGACGTTCTCATGATTCATTTCAAGTCTGAACAGGGTGAGATCTCCGTCAGCAGCGCCGTGTTCTCCAACATTACGGGCATGGCCGCCACCAACTGCTTCGGCGTCAAGGGCATGGCGTTCCGCTCCATGACCGACGGACTGGTCCACCTGCTGCGCCGCGAGGCTATGAGCAAGGGTGTCAGCATCACCTACCACGAAGACGACTCCATCTCCATCGAGCTCCACATCATCGTGGAAAACGGCGTCAACCTTCCCGCCGTCTGCCGGTCCATCATGAACGAGGTCCGCTATGTGGTGGAGAAGAACACCGGCGTCACGGTCCGGGCCGTGGATGTCTGCGTGGACTCCATGACCCTGTGAGGGAGGAAGAAAGCGAATGAAGGAACAAATTACCGGCGCGCTGTTCAAGCGGATGATTCTCCACGGCGCCGCCGCCATCACGGCCCAGAAGCAGGCCATCAACGACCTGAACGTCTTCCCCGTCCCCGACGGCGACACGGGCACCAATATGTCCATGACCATCGGCGCCGCCGTGACGGAGCTCCGGAAAACCGAGCCCGGCGCGCTGGATCAGGCCGTCTCCATCACCGCCTCCGCCCTGCTCCGGGGGGCCCGGGGGAACTCCGGCGTCATTCTCTCCCTGCTCTTCCGGGGCCTGTCCAAGGGGCTGAAGGGCTGTGAGACCGCCGACGCCGCCGTCTTCGCCGCCGCTATGCAGGAGGGCGTTTCCTCCGCCTATAAGGCCGTCATGAAGCCCGCCGAGGGCACCGTCCTCACCGTCTCCCGTCTCGCCGCCAAGCGGGCGGTGGAGCTGGCGGAGGAGGAGCCCGATCTGGAGAAGGTGCTGGACGCCGCCATCCGGGAAGGCTATGACGCCCTGGCCCAGACCACGGAGATGAATCCGGTGCTGAAAAAGGCCGGTGTGGTCGACGCCGGAGGCAAGGGCTACCTGCTGATTCTGGAGGGCATGCTGGCGGAGCTTCGGGGCGAACCCATGCCGGAGGCCGTGGAAGAGGAGCCCCAGAAGGCCAAGGCCGATTTCGACGTGTTCTCCACCGAGGAGATCACCTTTGCCTTCGACACGGTGTTCATCGTCCGGAAGAACGACCCCGATGTGGACCTGGACCCCTTCCGGGCCTACCTCAACAGCATCGGGGACAGTCTGGTGATCGGCGAGGACGACGAGGCCTTCAAGGTCCATGTCCACACCAACATCCCTGGCAGTGCCCTGACCGAGGGCCAGAAGTACGGCACTCTGGAGCTGGCGAAAATCGAGAACATGCGGACCCAGTACGAGGACGTGGCCGCCGGGAAAAAGGCCCAGAGCGTGGACGATCTGGAGATGGAGAGCGCCCCTGCGGCGGCTCCGCCGGAGAAGAAGTACGGCTTCCTCTCCGTCTGCGCCGGAGACGGCCTGGCGGCAGTGTTCCAGGACCTGGGCGCGGACGGCGTGGTCTCCGGAGGCCAGACCATGAATCCCTCCACAGAGAGCATTCTGGCCGGAGTGGAGCAGATTCCCGCCGAGACGGTGTTCGTGCTACCGAACAACGGGAATATCATCATGGCCGCCCAGCAGTGCGCGGCGCTGACGGAGAAACAGGTGGTGGTGATTCCCAGCAAAACCGTTCCCCAGGGAATTACTGCCATGATGAACGTGGATTTCGAGGCCCCCGACGCCGAGACGCTGGCGAATACCATGACGGAGTCCCTCTCCGGCGTCACCACGGCTCAGATCACCTACGCCGCCCGGGATTCGGACTTTGACGGCTTCGACATCAAGGCCGGGGACTATCTGGCCCTGGAGGAGGGCAAGCTGTTCGGCACCGACGGTTCCCTCCACAAGCTGCTGGAAAAGCTGGCTGCCAACGCCGCGGAACGGGACGCGTCCTTCATCTCGCTGTATTTCGGCGAGGACGTGAAGGAGGAGGACGCCCAGGCCGCCGGGAAGCTCTTTGAATCGGCCTGCCCCGGCGCGGAGGTCATGGTCCTCTCCGGCGGACAGCCCGTGTATTACTATATCATCTCCATGGAGTAACCCCTGTGAATAAAAACCACCCTTGCCTGGAGCGGTCTCCGGGCAGGGGTGATTTTTCCGGCGAAAATGCCGGGGTCCGGCGGCAGGTTCACGGCCTGGCTCCGGGCAGAAAGGAGGCGCTGGTATGACCGCCGGCCGTTTCGCGCCCTCCCCCAGCGGGCGCATCCATCTGGGAAATATCCTCTGCTGCCTGCTGGCCTGGCTCAGCGCCCGGCAGAAGGGCGGGAAAGTCGTTCTGCGAATTGAGGACCTGGACACCGCCCGCTGTCCGCCCCGCTACGCCGCGCAGATGATGGAAGACCTTCACTGGCTGGGGCTGGACTGGGACGAGGGTCCGGAGACCGGCGGGCCGGACGGGCCCTATTTCCAGAGCCGGAGAACCGCCCTCTATCAGGCCGCCCTGGAGAAACTGGAGGCCCTGGGACTGGTGTATCCCTGCTTCTGCACCCGGGCGGAGCTCCATGCCGCCAGCGCTCCCCACCGGGAGGATGGGCAGGCGGTCTACGCCGGGACCTGCCGGAATCTGACCCCCGCCCAGCGGGCGGAACGGGAGGCCCGCCGCTCCCCCGCCCTGCGGCTGCGGGTTCCGGACCGGACGGTTTCCTTCACGGACCGGCACATGGGGGATTACGCGGAGCATCTGGCCCGGGACTGCGGGGATTTCCTCCTCCGCCGCTCCGACGGCATGTTCGCCTATCAGCTGGCGGTGGTGGTGGACGACGCCGCCATGGGGATGACGGAGGTAATCCGGGGGGCAGACCTGCTGTCCTCCACGCCCAGGCAGCTGTACCTGTACCAGCTTCTGGAGCTGACGCCGCCGGAGTTCTGCCATTTCCCCCTCCTGCTGGCCCCCGATGGGCGGCGGCTCTCCAAACGGGACGCCGACGCGGGGCTGGACAGCCTCCAGGGCCGGGTTCCAGCGGAGGAGGTCCTGGGGAAGCTGGCCCGGCTGGCGGGCTTTCATCCCTCTGGGAGGCCCTGCCCGGCGGCGGAACTGCTGGAGGAATTTTCCTGGGAAAAGGTGCCTCGGGAGGATATCCGGCTGCCGGAGGGGCTGTTCTGCGGACAGCGGTGATGTTCTCCGGACACGCCCCGAAATCAGAGGCAGATGCGCTCTGCATACAGCAGAAAGCGCCGGTGGAAATCCATCCACCGGCGCTTTTTTCAAAGTACCTCCGCCCTTCTCAGACGGAGAAAAACACCTCGCACTCCTTCGGCTCCTGGAAATTCTTCTCCAGCATCGCCACATGGGACAAAAACGCCGGATCGTCAAAGTACTTGGCGTGGTGGGTGCACTTCCGCACACAGGCCTGGCACTTGATGCACGTCCCCGGCGTCTCCGCCACGTTCTCCGGATTGATGGCCCCCATGGGGCAGTTCCGGGCGCACACGCCGCAGTTACAGCATTTGCTCAGGTCCGTCCGGGGCTTGGCCTTCAGGAAATTCACCGGTTCCCCCTCCAGGCCCTTGGGCACATAATAGGCCCCCTCCGGGTCTCCGGGAACCTCCACCGGCGGCGGAACCGCCTCCAGCGCCCGGAGCTTCCCGGCCAGCTCTCCGGCGAACTTCCAGATTATCCGGCGGTCGTCCCAGTCCGGACGGCCCTCCCCCAGCGCGCCGGTGAAGGCGTGGCGGCCCGGGAAGGCTCCCGCCGCCGCAGTGTGAAACCCGTTCGCCTCCAGCAGGGCGCAGAGCTCCGCCAGGGAGTTGTCAAAGGCCCGGTTGCCAAAGGTCACAACTGCTGCGGCCAGAGCGCCGTTCCCCCGGAGGCGGGCCCGGAAATCCGGAGCGATTTTATTGGGCATCCGGCCCGCGTAGGTGGGCGAACCCACCACCACCAGATCGCCGGGACCGAAGACGTAATCCACCGCCCGCTCGCTGGGCTTCCGGAAGCTGTGGAAGACGCCCGGGGACAGGCCCAGCTCCTCCTCCAGTCCCTCCGTCAGGGTCCGGACCACCTTCTCCGTCACGCCGGAGGCGCTGAAGCACAGGCTCTGAATCCGCTTGATCTCCATGGGAACTCCTCCAGTCTCACAGGGAAAAATCCTTTTCGCTGAGCTTCCTGGTATCCAGGGACGCCGGACGGGGGGGGACCCGCTTCATAGGGTCGTAGCGGAAGGAGCGGCAGGAATGCTCCACCGGAACCACGCCCTTCTTCACGCAGGCCACTTCCCCCTCATTCAGCTGCTGGCCCCGCTGGCAGTAGGCGCAGCGGGGATCGATGTCCTTTCGAAAGAGCACAGGACCCTCCCCTTTCCGTTTTTATGACCGCCCTCAGATGGTTCTGAGGCAGACCCGCTCATCCTCGGCGGCGGCGTTAATGCCGGTGATGGGGTCCTCATAGCTGTCGATAATTCTGGTCGCCATGGGGTCCTCCAGCTCCTTCTGGATGGTCCGCCGGAGGTTCCGGGCCCCGTAGGTCCGGGAATAGGACTTCTTCGTCAGGAAGTCCACCAGCGTGGCATCATAGGTGAAGGTAATGCCCTTCTCCTTCAGGGAGTCCCGCAGCTCGTCCAGCATAATCCGGGCGATGGACTGGAAGTCCTTCTCCGAGAGGCGGTTGAAGGTGATGACGGCGTCCACCCGGTTGATAAACTCCGGCCGGAGGAACTGCTGGAGGGCCTTCATGGCCTTCTCGCTGTCCTGCTGGCTGAGGGTGCGGTCAAAACCCACGGTGCCCTCCTTGGTGGCGCTTCCGGCGTTGGAGGTCATGACGATGATGGTGTTTTCAAAGTTCACCTTCCGGCCATGGGCGTCGGTGATCTCGCCGTCGTCCAGAATTTGCAGCAGCACGTTCAGCACGTCGGGGTGGGCCTTCTCAATCTCGTCGAACAGGACCACGGCATAGGGCTTCCGGCGAATCTTCTCCGTCAGCTGGCCCGCCTCGTCATAGCCCACGTAGCCCGGCGGGGAGCCCACAATACGGGAGACGGAATGCTTCTCCATGAACTCCGACATATCCAGGCGAATCAGGGCGTCGGGGGTATTGAACAGGTCCGTGGCCAGTTGCTTCACCAGCTCCGTCTTGCCCACGCCGGTGGAGCCCACGAAGATGAAGCTGACGGGCTTGTGCTTCGGGGAGATGCCCACCCGGTTCCGGCGGACGGCGGCGGAGACGGCGGCGATGGCCTCGTCCTGGCCGATGATATGGCTCTTCAGCCGCTCCTCCAGCTGGCTGAGGCGCAGGAACTCCTGTTCCCGGATGCGGGAGGCGGGAATCTTCGTCCACAGCTCAATGACGTGGGCCAGATTCTCCATAGTCAGCCGGGGCTGGCCCTTCTCGTCAATGACGGCAAGCTCCGTGGACAGCTGGAGATCCCGGCTTTTCAGCTCCGCCATGCGGGCGTAGTCCTCCTCGGACTTCTCCTCCTTCTCCTCCAGCATGGTCCGCTCCTTGGCGTAATCGTCCATCTCCCGCTGGATCTGCATCCGCCGGGAGATATCCGGGTCCTTGAGGTTCAGGTCGCTGCTGGCCTCGTCAATGAGGTCGATGGCCTTGTCCGGCAGGAAGCGGTCGGTGATGTAGCGTTCGCTGAGGAGCACCGCCTGGCGGAGGATGCCCTCCGTCAGCTTCACGCCGTGAAACTCCTCATATCTGGGGGCCAGGCCCATCAGAATCTTGACGGAATCCTCCACGGAGGGCTCGTTCACCGTCACCGGCTGGAACCGGCGCTCCAGGGCGGAGTCCTTTTCAATGTGCTTGCGGTACTCATTGAAGGTGGTGGCGCCGATGACCTGGATTTCTCCCCGGCTCAGGGCGGGCTTCAGGATGTTGGCGGCGTTCATGCTGCCCTCGGCGTCTCCCGCGCCCACCAGATTGTGGACCTCGTCGATCATCAGGATGATGTTCCCCAGGCGCTTCACTTCGTCGATGAGGCCCTTCATCCGGCTCTCGAACTGGCCCCGGAACTGGGTCCCCGCCACCAGGGCCGTCAGGTCCAGAAGGTAGACCTCTTTCTCCCGGAGCTTGAAGGGAACGTCCCCCTCGGCGATGCGCTGAGACAGGCCCTCGGCGATGGCGGTCTTACCCACGCCGGGTTCGCCGATGAGGCAGGGGTTGTTCTTCTGTCGGCGGTTCAGAATCTGGACCACCCGCTCGATTTCCTCCTTCCGGCCGATTACCGGGTCCAGCTTGCCATCCTTGGCCTTCTGGGTCAGGGAGATGCAGTAGTTCTCCAGATACTTCCGCTTGGTATTCTTGGAGGACTCCTTTTTCTCCCGGCGCTCCGCCCGGCCCTCCTCGGCGCTCTCCTTGGAGGACTCCCCGCCAGAAAAGAGGCGGTTCAGGAAGGGGAACGTGGCGGTTTTGCCCTCTTCCTCCTCGCCTTCCTCCTCCCCGCCGGGCAGGTCCTCAATGTTCTCCACGCCGTTCATGGCCTGCATCATCTCGCTGTTCAGGGTCTCCAGGTCCTCGTCGGAAATGCCCATGCGCTTCATCATGTCGTCCACCTGGGGAAGCCCCAGCTCCTTGGCGCACTTCAGGCACAGGCCCTCGTTGATGGTCTTCTCGCCGTCCAGCTTGGAGATGAACACCACGGCGACGTTTTTCTTGCATCTGGAACAAAGTGTCGGCTGCATACCTTTTAAACCTCCACGCGCCCTTGGGCGCTATTGTTTGATATTCGGGCCTCATGGAGGCCTCCGGGCCGGGCCCGGTTTATCGCGCCGCCCGGAAACACGGGTTTCCGGGGCGTCACGCGCTGAAAAATCCTATTCTCTCTACCGGTCAGATGCCCAGGAATTTCAGGGCGTCCAGAGGTGTCTGGCCGGTGAAAAGGCGGAATATCCGGCTTTCCTCCTGTCCGTCGAAGGAGACCCCCACCAGCCGCAGGACCCAGACCGCCAGAAACAGCAGCAGGGCGCCCTCCAGAATGCCAATAACGCCGCCGCCAAAGGCGTTCAGCCCGTGGAGCCCCGGCAGCCTCAATACCGCGTCCAGCATCCGCACCAGCAGGTGCAGCCCGATGGACAGCAGCAGGAAGGCGATCATGTACAGCACGCCGTACAGTACCGACTGGGCCAGGCTCTCCACCACCGCCGTGATCAAAGACGCGCCGGTGTCCCGGATGGTCTGCTCCGCCCGGTCCGACAGCGCGTCCCGCAGCGCCGAATCCACCCCCAGCAAATCCAGCAGCTCCGCCAGAGGCAGGTCCTCCTCCACTCCGCTCTCAGGGCGGCGCTCCTCCAGGGCCTCGTCCAGGCGGGACTCAATCCGCTTTTCGATGAGCGGGGCAACGAGCCTCGCTGCCGGAACCGAGAGGGCCGAGGCGATGATTCCCGCCCCCGCCAGGGACAGTGCCAGCACCAGCAGCCCCGCCAGAGTCCGCAGCAGTCCCTTGCAGGCCCCCAGAATCGCGAACCCCGCCAGCACCGCCACGGCGATGGCATCTATTATAACAGGTGTCGTCAAGCTTTCCTACCTCTTCTCCGTAAACGTTTTGTGAACAAGCCGCTTATTATTTCACAATCAAGGCAAAAACAGGCTGGCGGAGCTGGAGGACAGCAGCAGCGCCGTGCCGTCGGGCCGCATGCGGACGCTCCGGGCGTCTCCCGTGCCCTGGAGGGCAGAATAGGCCTGTAGCTCCTGATTGTAGATCACCAGCCGCCCGGCGTAGAGCACCGCCAGATACCGCCCGGAGGCGGATATGCTCAGGACCTCCTCCCGGACCTCCAGGGAGCCCAGCTCCTCGCCGTTCCGGTCCACCGTCACCAGCCGCCCCACGCTGCCGGAGCGGTAGCGGTTCAGCAGCAGCGCCGTGAAGCCCGTTCCTCCCAGGTCGTACTCCCGGAGGTAGGCCCCGCCATAGGAATAGGACGCGGTGATCTCGCCGCCGGTGCCGGCATAGGTCAGGGAGCTGTCCGTCACCAGGGCAATCCGCCCGTCCTTTTCCCCGATGGCCACCGCCAGCCCGCCGGAGACGCTGTAGTCGGCCGCGGGCTCCTCCTCCGGCATTTTGTACAGCACCACGTTGCTGGCGAACACGCCGTCCTCCTGTCCCAGGGTCACGGCGGCCAGATAATCCCCCAGCACATAGCCGTCCAGCACAAAGCGCTGGGAGGACTGAAACTCGAAAGCGGGCTTCAGGTCCCGGCTGTACACCAGGACGCTGCCCTTATACCCCCGCTTCTGAGCCGTCACCGCCAGCTCCCCGTTCCGGTTCAGCGTGGCGGATATGTAGGGCTCCTCCTCCCCGGCGGTGAGCTCCAGCAGTAGCCCCGTCTGGTCCAGAACGTACAGCGACGTCCCCCCCACGTCGTAGGCCACCGCCCGCCCCCCGCCGGAGGCCAGTGCCGGAGACGTCATCGTCACCGGTGTGGACCAGATTTCCGTCCCCCCGCTGTCCAGAAGGCTCAGCGACGCGTCGGACAGCACCACCAGCCGCTCCCCCAGAACGGCGAAGCGGTTCTTCGAGGCGGATTCATAGCGGTAGACTGTTCCGCCCCCCGCCTGCTCCGCCCGTCCGTAGTGGAGATAGCGCCGGAGGATGTCGAACCCCGTGCCGTCCCGGTAGGCCGCGAAGAGCACCACCAGCAGCACCGCCCCCAGCATCAGGGCAAAGCTCAGGAAGCCCCGGACGGGATGCCGCCCCTCTTTGGATTTGTCCACGCGTTTCTCACTCATTCAGCCGTTCATCCTCATACCAAAGCCTCGTCAGGTACAGCCCGCCGGGGGGCACCGTGGGCCCGGCCAGGGTCCGGTCCCCGCTCTCCAAAATGCCGGGGATGTCCTCCGGGGCGAACTTGCCCTCAGCGGCGTAGAGCACCGTGCCGGTGATGGCCCGGACCATGTTGTACAAAAACCCGTCGGCGCAGACACGGAGCTCCAGAAGGTCCCCCCTCCGGGTGATCTCGCACCAGTGGATGGTCCGGACGGTGGTCCGGGTCTCCGTGCCCACGGAGCGGACGGCCCGGAAATCGTGGGTCCCCACAAACATATGGGCGGCCCGGTTCAAAAAGTCCTCGTCCAGACGTTTCGGGTAAAAATAGGCCCGGTTGACATAAAAAGGGTTTTTAAACCGGGAGTTATAAATACGGTAGGTATACTCCTTCCGGATACAGGACCCAATGGCGTTGAACTCCTCCGGCACCTCCACCGCCTCCCGGACGGCGATGTCCTCCGGGGTATGGGTGTTGATGGCGTAGGGCATCCGGTCGATGGGAATCCGGCTCTCCGTGCGGAAGTTAGCCACGTAGCGTTCCGCGTGGACCCCGGCGTCCGTCCGGCCGCAGCCGGTGAGGTGGACGGGCTCCCCGCAGACCCGGCTGATGGCCCTTTGCAGGGTCTCGCAGACGGAGACGGCGTTTTTCTGCACCTGCCAGCCGTGATAGGCAGTGCCGTTGTAGGCGAGCTTCAGGGCGATGTTGCGCATGGCGCCTCCTGTTTTCTCTCAAATTTCAAGGGCCCTGTGACTCCGGCAGAAGCTCCACCAGCGTCACCTCCGGGCGGTTAAAGAGCCTGGGAATCCGGGTGCTCTCCCGGGCCAGTCCCCGGCTGACCACCAGCCGGGCCTCCCCCACGACATAGCACCCCCCGGCATAGGCCGGAAACAGCCCCTGCCCCGGCGCGAGAAGCCCGTTCACCAGGCCCGGCAGCCGCCACTGCCCGCCGTGGGCGTGGCCGGACACGACCAAGTCAAAGGGGGATTGCAGATAGAGCCGGAATTTCTCCGGCCGGTGGGCCAGCAGGACGGAAAAAACTTCCTCCCGAAGGCCCTCCTCCGCCTGCTCCATCTCCATCTCCAACGCCCCGGAGTCCGGGTCGTCCACGCCGCAGAGGTCCAGCCGCTGTCCGTTCAGCTCCACGGGGACCGTTTCGCCCCGCAGCACCCGGACCCCCAGCTCCTCCATCCGGCGGCAGAGGCGTTCCACCTCCCCGGTCCGCCACTCGTGGTTCCCGGTGACGTAAAAGCAGGGATATTCCGCCGCCAGAGCCTGGACCGCCGTCCAGGCGGGCTCCTCCGGCATGGCGTCGTCCACCATGTCCCCGGCCATGAGCACCGCGTCCGGTTCCGCCGCCGCCACGGCCTCCAGCAGGGTTTTCTGCTCCGGGCCGTAAACGCAGCTGTGGAGGTCCGACAGCACCGCCAGGCGCACCGGCGCGGCCACCTTGGGCGTGGTGATGGAATAGGCCACCGTCCGAAGCCGCACATCCAGCGCCGCCAGCGCGGCCACCGCACATACCGCCGCCACGGCCCAGCGTTTTCGTTTCAAAGCGCTCCCCTCTTTCAGTTCCAGGTAAGCCGGGGCCAGTCCGCCCCCGGCGCGGGTCCACCGGCGTTTTGAATGCCGTTCTCGTCAATCTCCCAGGCGTTCAGAAAGAACTCATAGCCCAGGCCGGACTCGTCCCGGCAGAAGAAGGTCAGGGTCATCCGGTCTCCGATCTGGGCCGCCGCGGTCAGCTCCCGGCAGGTGTACCGGTCAATCCCATCCCCATGCGCCGCCGCCTTCTCTTCCGCGATGTCCTCGTTCCGCCGGAGGCGGAATACCTCTCCGGAGAGCGGAGGGAGGTCCGTCCTTCCCCCAACACCGGTCAGCTCCACTTCACAGCTGTCCACGGTCAGGAGACCGTTTTTGTCCGCGTCCCGGGTGTAGTCCGGCCCGCCAATCCCCCAGCCGCCACACTGAACCGGCAGGAGCATGGAGGCACTCTCCCAGGTGAACAGGTCCTCCTCCTTCTGGAGTCCCTCGGCGCTGATTCGGGCCAGTAGCCGGACCTCCTGATTGTTCACGGAAATCTCCACCGCGCCGAAGTACTGTCCCGCGCCGCCGGTCAAGGCGGTATACCGGGTATCCGCCCCCTGTACCACCGCAAGATGGACCTGCGTGTCCTCCCGCCACTCCTTCAGACGGACGGCTATCTCCACCCGCAGACTGCGGAAAACCGGGTTCACTTCCACGGAATACATTTCCCAGTCCTGCACCAGCGCATCCGCGCTTTCCACCGCCCGCTGCACGGCCTGAACCCGCTCGTCCAGCCGTCGGGTCTCCATCTGCAGATTGGTCTCAACGCTTCCAAGCCGGTTCCGCAGGTCCGAAATCCGGCGGAGCTGCCAGAGGTTCAGTCCCAGCAGCGCCACACACAGGGCCAGCGTCAGCAGCTTCACCCAATCCCGCCTTTTCTGTTCCATCGGAACCCCCTTTCTCATAGCCCAAAGGCCCGCAGAACAATGACTCCCGCCAGAATCAAGACCCCCAGGGCCAGGGCAATGTAGTCCCGGCGCTCGTATTTCAAAACATGGAGCTTTGTCCGGCCCTCGCCGCCGTGATAGCAACGGCACTCCATGGCCGTGGCCAGCTCATCCGCCCGGCGGAAGGCGCTGATAAACAGCGGCACCAGAATGGGAACCAGCGCCTTAGCCTTCTCCATCAGGTTCCCGCTCTCAAAATCGGCCCCCCTCGCCTTCTGGGCGGACATGATCTTGTCCGTCTCCTCGATGAGCGTCGGGATGAACCGGAGTGCGATGGACATAATCATCGTCAGCTCATGCACCGGAACATGAAACCGCTTCAGGCCGCTGAGCAGCCGCTCCAGCCCATCGGTAAGGCTGATGGGGCTGGTGGTGTAGGTCATCAGGAAGGTCCCCATGATGAGCAGCATGATCCGCAGAACCATAAACGCGGCGTTCCGGAGGCCCGAGGTGGTGATCTGAAGGGGCCCCCAGGACCAGAGAATTCCCTCCCCGGGGGTGAAAAACAGGTTCAGCACGCCGGTGAAAAGAATGATGAACAGCACCGGCTTCAGACCCTTTACCAGAGCCTTCAGCCCCACCTTGGAAATCCGGACGCAGACCGCCAGCACCAGGGCCATCAGGCCGTAGGCCAGAAAGCTCCCGGCAGTGAAAAGGGCGGTGATATACAGCACCACCAGCAGGATTTTCGTCCGGGGGTCCAGCCTGTGGGCCACGGTATTTCCCGGGAAATACTGGCCCAGCGTAATATCCTTCAGCATGGAGCCCCTCCCCTTCCAAGGTCCAAAAGCTGCCGCTCCAGGTCCTCCACGGTATAGACGGCGGGGTCGATGGGAAGCCCCCGGTCCCGGAGAGCCATGGCTACCCGGGTGATCTGGGGAACATCCAGCCCGGCGCTGAGAAGCTCTTTCCCTCTGGCGAAGACATCCGCCGGGGTTCCGCTCATCAGAACCTGGGCGGATTTCAATACCAGAATGCGCCCGGCGTTCCGGGCGATTTCATCCATGCTGTGGCTGACCAGAATGATGGTGGTCCCCCGGTTCCGGTGATACTCCCGGATGTTCGCCATCAGATTCTCCCGGCCCGCCGGGTCCAGGCCCGCCGTGGGCTCATCCAGGACCAGGACCTTGGGCTCCATGGCCAGCACCCCCGCCAGAGCCGCCCGGCGCTTCTGTCCGCCGGAGAGCTCAAAGGGGGACTTATCCAGGTGGCTGTCCCGCAGGCCCACCAGGCGGGCGGCCTCCCGGACGGCGCGGTCCAGCTCCGCCCCGGTTTTCCCCTGATTTTTGGGGCCGAAGGCGATGTCCTGATAAACCGTTTCCTCGAAAAGCTGGTACTCGGGATACTGAAACACCAGCCCCACCTGGAAGCGGACTTCCCGAATTTTTTTCGGCTCCGCCCAGATGTCCTTTCCGTCCAGCAGAATCTGTCCGGACGTGGGCTTCAGCAAGCCGTTTAGGTGCTGAATCAGGGTGGACTTCCCGGACCCGGTGTGGCCGATGACGCCCAGGAACTCCCCCGGCTCCACGGCAAAGCTGACGTCCTCCACCGCGCTGCGCTGGAAGGGCGTCCCGACGCCGTAGGTATGGGTCAGGTTTTTGATCTCCAGAACTGGCAACGTTCGCTTCCCCCTATTCGTTCTTCAGGGCCCCCGCGACGGCGGCGGCGCAGTCCTCCACGCTCAGGGCGTCCAGCGGCAGGTCCCACCCCGCCTGCCGGAGGCGGTCCAGCAGGTCCACGGTATCCGGCACCGTCAGGCCCAGGCGGCGCAGCCGCGTCACCTGGCTGAAGATTTCCCCCGGCGTTCCGTCTAGGTCCACCCGGCCGTCGTTCATGACGACGACCCGGTCCGCCGTCTCCGCTTCGTCCATGTGATGGGTAATCAGGACGACGGTGATGCCCTTCTCCCGGTTCAGCCGGCGGACGGTGGACAGCACCTCCCGCCGCCCGGCGGGGTCCAGCATGGCGGTGGCCTCGTCCAGGACGATGCAGGCGGGCTCCATGGCCACCACCCCGGCGATGGCAATCCGCTGCTTCTGCCCGCCGGAGAGGAGATGGGGGGCGTGGGTGACAAACGCGTCCATGCCCACGGCGGCCAGCGCCGCGTCTACCCGGCGGCGGATTTCCTCTGTGGGCACGCCCAGATTCTCCGGTGCGAAGGCCACATCCTCCTCCACTACGTTGGCGACGATCTGATTATCCGGATTCTGGAACACCATTCCCACCCGCTGGCGGATGGCGAACAGCAGGTCCTGCTCCAGCGTGTCCATGCCCTCCACGAAGACCTTGCCCCCGGCGGGAAGCAGAACGGCGTTGAAGGTCTTGGCCAGCGTGGACTTTCCGGAGCCGTTGTGCCCCAGAATCACCACAAAGCTGCCCTTTTCGATTTCCAGGTCCACGCCCCGGAGGGCGTAAACGGGCTTCTGCCCCTCGTCCGCCGGGTAGGCGAACCGGAGGCTCTCGGTTCGAATCATCTCATTCATATCCACACCTCGCCCTGCGGAACTTCCCTTGGGTCCTCATTCGCTGAACCACCTTCCCGTGGCCCCGCAGGGCAGGGCCAGACCGGTCTGGGTCACGGGAAGGCCCAGCTCGTCCCAGGTGCATTTCCCGCCATACTTCTCCTTCACCAGCAGGTTCAAAAGATACCCCAACACCGACGGGGCAAGGCCCGTGGTGTAGGAATTGATCAGCACAAACAACGGCCTGTCCGAAAGAACTCCGGCGCAGAGCTTCACGAAGGGATACAGGTTCTCCTCCAGCTTCCACACCTCGCCGCCGGGGCCCCGGCCATAGCTGGGCGGGTCCATGACGATGGCGTCATACTGCTTCCCCCGGCGGATTTCCCGCTCCACGAATTTGGCGCAGTCGTCCACAATCCAGCGGATAGGAGCCTCGCCCAGGCCGGACAGCCTGGCGTTCTCCCGGCCCCAGGCCACCATCCCCTTGGCGGCGTCCACGTGGCACACGCTGGCCCCGGCCTCCGCGCATGCCACGGTGGCCCCGCCGGTGTAGGCGAACAGGTTCAGCACCCGGATGGGCCGCCCGGCGCGCCGGATCTTCTCCGCCATGAAGTCCCAGTTCACCGCCTGCTCCGGGAAGAGGCCGGTGTGCTTGAAATTCATGGGCTTCACCTGAAAGGTCAGCGTCCCGTAACGGACCTTCCAGCTCTCCGGAAGGTCCTTCTTCTCCCAGTGCCCGCCTCCGGTGGAGGACCGGAGATAGCGTCCCCCGGCCCGTCTCCAGGCGGGGTGTTCCCGGGGCGTCTCCCAGATGGCCTGAGGGTCCGGCCGCACCAGAACCTGACGGTCCCAGCGCTCCAGGCGCTGGCCGCCGCCGCAGTCCAAAAGCTCATAGTCCTGCCACTTCTCCGCGATCCACATGGCTGTTCCTCCGTCTCTTTCCGTCCGGCGGGCCCGCCGCAAGGGACGGGTTCCGGCATCTCCTCTCCCCCGCCTCCGGTGGAAAGCCGGGGGAAGGAGCCATAAATCATGTTATTATACAGCCAATTCAGGGGGTTCGTCAACCATGGAGTTGTTAAAGATTGGGGAAATCCGGTAAATTCCCCTGCCGCCCGGTTCCGGAAGCCTGAAATCCCCCGGGAAATCCGCCGTCCCGCCGGTCTTTGCGGATTTGTTGACAAAACCAGCCAAAACCGCTATACTTGTGACAAAATCATTCCAAAACCGGGCGGTTTCATCCAGCGTCCATTTTCCCGCGGCCGCCCTCCGACAGGAGGTTTTTTCATGAAGCTCCGAAGGTGCGCCCTGCTGCTGGCGCTTCTGCTCTGCCTGGCCGCCTGCGGCGGGCCCCCTGCCCCGGTCCAGCCTCCGCCGGAGGAGGAGTCCCCGGCGCTCCCCGCCCCTCCGGAGGCGCCGCCGGAACCCACCGCCGCCACCCTGGCGGTCTGCGGCGACGCCATGAGCCACATGCCCATCACCAACGACGCCTGGGACGGGGAGCGGTACGACTACGCCCGGATTATGGCCGGGGCGCGGCCCTATGTGGAGTCCGCCGACTACGCCGTGGTCAATTTGGAGACCACCCTCTCCGGCGGGCCTCCCTACTCCGGCTACCCGGCCTTCAACTCCCCGGACGGCATGGCCGCCGGTATCCGGGACCTGGGCTTTGACCTCTGCCTCACCGCCAACAACCACAGCCTGGACCGGGGCTTTTCCGGCCTCAGCCGCACCCTGGACGTGCTGGACCAGGAGGGGCTGGCCCATGTGGGCTCCAGCCGCACGCAGGAGGAGTCCCGCGCCGTGCTGGCCGACGCGGGCGGCATATCGGTGGCCTTTTGGGGCTGCACCTACGGGACCAACGGCATCCCCGTGCCCAAAAAGCACCCCTACGCCCTCAACGTGTTCAACACGGACTACCTCACCACCCTCAGCCAGCCGGACTGGGACCTCCTCGCCGCCGGTCTGGACGAGGCCAAAGCCCTGGACCCGGACCTGATTGCCGTGATGATTCACTGGGGCGCAGAATACCAGACCGTGCAGAACGCCTCCCAGGAGCACGTGGCGGACTTCCTCTTTCAAAACGGCGCGGACATCATCCTGGGCGGGCACTCCCACGTGCCCCAGCCCATGGAGCTCCGCACCCTGCCCGACGGGCGGCAGGGCTTTCTGTGCTACTCCCTGGGCAACTTCATTTCCTCCCAGAGCAAGCCCCTCACCGACACGACGGCGGTGCTGACGCTGACCCTCACCCTCGACCATGAGACCGGCCAAGCCCAGGTCGGCGGATATGCCTGCGCCCCCATGTACATGCTGCGGCGGGAGGAGGCCCCCCATTTCCAGCTGGTGGACGTTCAGGCCGCCCTAGAGGAAGGCACGGCGGACCCCGCCCTGGAGGCGCGGCTGAAGCAGGCGCTGGAGACGTGCCGGGACTTGGGGCAGGCCCTGACGGGCGTTTCCGCACCTTGAGCGGCCTCCGGGTTTTTACAAACAATCTTTCCCAAACCAGCGGGCGGGACGGCAATCATGCCGCCCCGCCCGCTTTCCATGGGTTCCTATACTTGCTGCCGCTCCAGAATCAGCTGGGCGGTCTCCGCCTTCACAGCCCGGTACAGCTCCGTCCCATCCTTCCGGCCAAATGCGGCCAGAATGCGCCGGTACACCAGCGCCTGACGCCGCTGCTCCCCGCTCTCCAGGACCTCCTCCACAATGTCGGAGACCTTCCTGGTCCGGTCCTCCGGCAGGCCCAGGGGAAGAAGCCGCGCGTACACCTTCTCCTCCGGTGCGGGCGGTTCCGGAACCACCTCCGGAGCCGCCGCCGGGGCGGTTTCCGGGACGGCTTCCGGAGCCGTTTCCGGGACCGCCTCCGGCTCAACGGTCTCTTCCATCTGAAATCCCAGGATAAACGCCTCCCGGGAGACGGCCTTGATCTGATCCCGGAGCTTGGACCCCTTCTCATCGCCGTACTGCTTGCGGAGAGACCGGTCCAAATAGGTAAAGCGGCAGCTGAGCCGCCGGTCGGCGGAGTACCCGTTCCCCTGGTCCATGGCCTCCATCAGGAGCCCGGCGATAAAGGACACCTCCCGCTGGGGCACCTTGTTGGACAGCTTCCAGCAGAGGAAATCCTTGATGCTCTGGGGATTTGTGAAGTGGGCGTCCCGGACCTCCACCTCGCCACCCCGTCCCACCTCGGAATACACGGCGGAGCCCACGGAGGGAACCACCCGCTTGACCTCCACGTCCCGTTCGCCCCAGTAGTCGATCACCGCGTCAAACCCGTGGTCTCCGGAGACGATGATATACCGCTCGTCCGGCCTGGTGGCCACCCGGAATCCCATTTCCGACACCAGCTGAAAGTCCAGCCCGTTGGGCCCGCTGTAGCAGTGGACAAATTCCAGCTCCGCCGGGGTCTGGGCCACCTGCTGAAGGACGGAGATGGGGAACTGGGCCACGTGATCCGTGTAAAAGAGGACGAACCGGTCCCCCTCTTCATAGAGCTCCAGGAGCTTCACCCAGGCGTGGGGAATATTTTCCGTGTCAATCATGTAGACCGCCATTGAACACGCCTCCTTCTTTTCGGACCGGGCCTTTCCGGCCTCTCCTCAGTATGCCGGAAATTCCCGGAAGCATTCCCGGCGCCTCAAAACACATTCTGCACAAACCGGGTGAGAATCGCCGCTACCTGAGCGCGGGTGGCGCTTCCTCCCGGCGCGAGGCGATCGGCGGCGACGCCGTTGATCAGTCCGGCCCCCACGGCCCAGCGCAGGGGCTCCACCGCGTAGGAGGCCGCCTCTCCCCCGTCGGCAAAGGCGCTGAGGTTCACCTGGTCGGACACGTCCCGCCCCTTATACACGGCGTAGCGGTAGAGGAACGCCGCCATCTGCTCCCGGGTGATGGGATTCCCCGGGCGGAAGGTCCCGTCCCCGTAGCCGTTGACAATCCCCCGGTCCGAGGCCCAGGAGACGGCGGCGGCGTAATACGCCCCGGCCCCCACGTCGGAGAAGCGGGAGGTCCCGGCGGCGGGAGAGCCCTCCAGCCGGTAGAGAATGGCCACAATCTGCCCCCGGGTGGTAGTGGTATTGGGGGAGAAGGCCTGGGCGGAAACGCCGTTCATCAACCCCGCCTCAAAGACATAGCGCACCGCGTCATAGCACCAGTCCCCCGGAACCACGTCCAGGAAAGTGAGCCCGCCGCCGCCCGTAAAGGAGGCCGTCACCTCCACATCCCCCTCCGGCATGGAGAAGGTATAGCGGTTCAGCCCGCCGGCGGTCAGGCGGACCTCCCGGTCCCGGTCGTCCTCGGCGGAGATTTCCCGCAGGGTATACCCCGCCTCCGGGGCCACGGTGAGGGTCACGGTCTCCCCCTTCTTGGCGGAGGTGGGCCGCACCGTCACCGCGCCG
Source organism: Oscillospiraceae bacterium 38-13 (assembly GCA_041223955.1). Taxonomy (GTDB): domain Bacteria; phylum Bacillota; class Clostridia; order Oscillospirales; family Oscillospiraceae; genus Oscillibacter. The sequence continues at coordinate 234,012 of JBCLRG010000003.1, forward strand.
TGCTCCAGCGGAGCAATATGAATGCGCCAGGTCTCCTCTTTCCCGGAACCCGAACTGGAGGACGACCCGCCCTCCCGGCTCAAGGAGACGGACCGGCTCTCGCCGCCCACGGGCTTCAGGTCCTGGTCCAGGATCAGCAGCTCCCCCCGGCTGGGGAGAGAAAACCGGTCCTCCGATTCCAGGGTACCCAGGCGCAGCGTCTTTCCGCTGAGGGGCGCGCCGTCGGCCACCATGTAAATGGTGACCCGGGTCCGCCCCCGCCCGGATTCCTCCACCCGGCACTCGGGGCTGTAGACGTCCGCCGCCGAGGGGCGGAAATCCGCCTCAGCGCACTCCCCCTCCAGTTCCAGCTCCAGCTGGAGGGCGTAAATTTCGCCCTCCAGCCCGGTCAGGGTCAGCTCCACGCCGTCCCGGCTCTCCTGATACCGCAGGGCCAGGGACTCCGCTGCCCGGGCCCGGGGCGCGCATACCAGGCACAAAGCCAGGAGCACGGATATCATTCGCTTCATTCGCCTTCCTCCAATACGATCACCGGCAGGTCCTCTCCGCCGGGACTGTGAATCCAAAGGGTCTGGGCCGTCACCCGCTGGCTGTCCGTTGCATCGGGCATGTCCGTCCGGGAGAGGACGGCCCGCATCTGGGCGGGCAGCAGGTTCTCCCCGGCGCAGCTGCTGATTTCGCCCTGGAGCTCCGCCTCCCGCTGAACGTCAGGGACGAAGAGGAACAGCCCGTCGCTGATGTCGCTGACTTCGCCGTCCTCGGGGACCTCCGCGAAGAGGAGGGCCTTGCCGCTGATGGGGCGGGACTCGGTGGTCTCCGACACCTCGCCCTTCTCGTCCAGAACCGTCCGGGTAAACCGGCCCTCCAGCCGCACCGTCTGGTACAGCGGATTGCCCCGGTAGCTTCCGGCCACCACCAGCGTCCCGGCGGGAAGCACCTGATTCGCGCCGTCTCCATAGCGGTACTCCTCCGCCAGAAGGCCCACGCACCCCGCCTCCAGGAAGGCCACATCATCCCCGGCGTAGCGGACCAGGCGGACTTCCTCCGTTTTCATATCTGCGGGGATGCCGGTAACGACGATGGTCTGCGCGTCATAGGTCCAAAGGCGGGTATCCCCCTCCGCCGCGCCGGGCTTCCGGAAATAGGCCAGATAACTGTCCCGGTCGTCCACGGCCTGATTCCCTTGACTGAAATCGCCGGTCAGGGCGGTGGTGGTCTTATTTCCCGCGGTGATGGAGACGGAATACTCCCCGGTGATAGGCCGGTTTGCCCCGGTGAGCTTCAGTCCGGAGACGGGGGTCTCCTCCTTTAGGGTAAAGGTCAGGGTGGTTCCCGCCCGCTCCACGGTGTAGGCCGCCGGGTCCACGGTCTTGTCATAGGCAATCCGGATTTCCTTGTCCTCGCTCCGGGCAAAGCAGTTCCCCTGCCGGTCATAGGCCCGGACGCTGTAGGTATAGGTCCGGTGGTTGGCCGAGCCGATTTCGTCGGTATAGGTTCCCTCGGAGGTAAAGCCGATGGACCGCCCGTCCCGGAGAATCTCATAGCCTTGCAGCACGCCCTGCTCCAGCGTGGAGGCGATGGTCAGCACCACCGTGCTCTCCCCCTCCACCGCCGCCGTGGCGGACACGGTTCCCCGCCCCGCCGGAGCGTTCTCCAACCGGTCCCGGCGGCTCTGGTCGCTGAGGTACCACAGGGCCCGGTCCTCCGCCGGGTACGCCGCCAGGGCGGCCTTGGTGCCGTCGCTGAGGGTCATGCCCCACCGGGTGAAGAACTCCGTCAGGTTCCGCTGCGCCACGGCGGAGGCGGTCCGGGCCACCCGGTCCTGATAGCCGGTCTCGCCGCCGAACCAGGTTTTGGCCTTCCAGGCCTGGAAGAAGCGGTTGTAGAAGTCCAGAGGCGCGTCCCCGCCGTCGTAGGCCAGATGGAGCTGCCAGTAAAGCCCCAGCTGGACAAAGACGTCGTTGGAGTCGCCGGGAAGGGCCTGGGCCGTCTTGGTAAAGATTTTTTCATACTTCCCGCTCTTCTCCAGCCGGGAGGGCAGAACGTTCTCCGCCCCGTCATAGGTCTGGACCATCAGGGCGTAGAGGTTGTTGGTAATCTCGGCCTTGCCCAGCTTGTCCATATTATGGCCGATTTCGTGGGCGATGCCCCAGCCGAAGAGCCGGTTGGCCTGTGCCCCGGACTCCAGGGCGGAGACCGGCTTGCCGCACACCATACCGGCGCACGAGCCATAGCCGATGCCGATGTGATTGCCCGCCGCGTACATGAACGCGCCGGAGAACATCTGCATGCAGCGGATATTCTGCCGGGACTGCATAGGAGCCCGGGAGTCGTCGATGCCCTGGGTGGTCTTGCAGATCTGCATGACCTCCGCCCAGGCCAGGACGGTCTGATACAGGGTCTCCACCCGTTCCGCCCGGCTCCGGCCCGCGCCGTTGAGCACCGCCGCAGCGGGCAGGGACAGCAGCACGTCCGGCGTGGCGATTTCGGTGACGTTGCGCCAGTTGGTTCCCGTGTCCCCGGTGAGTTTGGAGGCATAGGCCTCCAGCGCGGCGGCGTAGGTATCCAGCGCGGCCCGGCGCTGGCTGTCGCTCAGGGTCCTCCAGTCGGAGAGGTCCAGGCAGGGAATGCTCACCGCCCGGCGGACGTGGAGGCGGATGCCCTCGGGGTTGGGACCGCTGTAGGTGAGATAGAGGCTGCCGCCCCGGGGGGTGTTCTGGCTGCCGATTTTGGGAATCGTGAGGATGTTCCGCCCATTGACCAGGGTTCCCGCCTGGGCCCGCCAGGTGGAGGCCTCGGCGTTGTACTGGGTGGCGTAAACCGTCACGGTCTGTCCGGCGGGGATGCCCTCGGCGTAGATGGTGATCTCCTGTCCGGCTCCTGCTGCGGCCCCCAAGGGCTGGAGGGCGCTGCCGCTCTGGCCGTAGGTCCCGCTGTCCGCCCCCGTGTCCCGGGAGTCCACGCCCCGCAGCACCACGCCGGAGGAGGCCCCGGCCAGAAGCTCTTCGGCCAGGTCCAGCTCATCGTCCAGCACCGTGGGATTCAGGTAGTAGTTCCGCTCGTCTCCGCTGAGCCGGGTCCGCAGGACGTCAATCTCCGCCTGGGTGACGCCGGAGCGGAGGGTGGTCCGAAGCCCGTCTCCAAAGAGGGCGGCGATGTTGTCCGGCAGGCACCGGGCGGGGTCGTACTCCAGAAACATCAGTTCCGACAGGCTCACCGCCGTATAGGACATCTGCTCAATGGTAACGGCGATCTTCACCACATCCGTAACCGGCTCAAAGGGCAGCACGGCAAACTTGGTCGTTCCGGGCCGGTTCCCCACCGGCAGCCAGGTGTCGGTATCGGTTCCGCTGCCGCCCCGAAGGGGATCGGGGGCCACCAGCGTGCCGGGGCCGCTGAGGTCCTCCCCCTCCCGCCAGACGGTAACGGTGTAAACCCGCAGGTTGTTTGGGTACCCTCCATCCAGCCGGGGCACCCAGATCACGCTGCTCAGGTCCACAGGCTGGCGGAAGGAGGCGTATACGGTCTTGCTCCGGGCAAAATTGCCGTCTCCCCAGGCCTGGGAGGTCCAATGGGTGCGGAAATCCCCGTCGGCCATGAAAGAGGGCTGGAAGGGTGCGGAGGCGGGATAGGAGGAGGAAACGTTGCCGCTGTCGGCCAGCCAGACCTTCTCGATGTCCGCTCCCTCCAGAACGCCCTGGGTGGGAATGCCCTCCGGGCGGGAGTAATCCGTAGCGGCGGGGGTTCCCTGGGCTATGCGGGAGGGCCCGCTGGCGCCCACATCGTTCCCCGCAATGATGTAAATGGAATAGGTGACGCCGTTAGTAAGGCTGTTGATCACATCGCTGGTTTTGGACAGCTGCCCGCCCCACCGGCGATAGTCCGCGTCGCTCTCCGCCTTGTACCACAGCTCATAGAAGGTAGCGCCCTCACTGGCCTTCCAGCTGACGGAGAGGGCCCCGTCCAGCTCCCCGACGCTGACCATGTCCGGCGCCGCCGGAGCCTTGGCGGGCTGAGGCGTGGCGGAGACAGGGGTACAGGGGTCCCCTTCCCAGCCGTCGTCCACGGGGGTGACGGTGAAATAATAGGTCTTCAGGTTTTCCAGACCGGTAATCTCCGCCCGGGGGACGTTCACCCGGATGGACTTCCGTCCGGCCTCGTTGTTCTCCAGCCAGTAGTCCACCCGGTAGCCGGAGACGTTGGGCAGCTCCGTCCAGCGGAGGCTGACCTGCGCGTTTCCGGCGGCGGCGGTGAGATTCCGGACCTGCCGCCCGGCGGGGGTGGGATTCTCCGGCACGATGTCCCGGAGGAACTGAATGGACTCCACCGTGGTGTAGCTTCCATCCTCGGAGCGGGTGACGGTGATGGTGATTTCTTTCACGGCCACCCGGCGGCCCAGGGAGATCACGACGGTGCTGCGTCCCTCCTCGGGTCCGATGGCCCGGACGCCCTCGGGACGGGAGAGGTCAAAGGGGAAGCGCTCGGTCTCCCCGTTGTCATAGGTCACGTCCACCTGACCCTCCAGCGGCGCGCCGGGGCCCTGGGGGGAGACAATGCGAATCTGCCGGGCCTCCACAGTCCCGGCCAAAGTTGCCTGAAGGGACACCGGTCCTCCGGAGGATTCCAGCACCACCGGCTGCCCGCCCTCCCGGAAAAGGTCCTCCGTTGTACCGGAGAGAAGGCGGACGCCCTCCCCCAGCCGGATGTCCTCCACCGCAGGAGCCAACACGCGGGTGTCCAGGAGCTCCGGACGGCCCGTGGCCTTCAGATTCCGGGAGAGAATGGCCAGATCGTAGATGTCGATGGTTCCATCGCCGTTGAGGTCGTATTCTTCCAGGTCCCGCCGGTCCGAGGAGCCCAGCGCCTGGGAGAGCTCCTCCCGGTCCCGGTTGGACATGCGTCCGTCCCCGTCCACGTCGCCCAGCGTAAAGGCGTCGTCGGAGGTGCCGAGAATCACGTGGCGGGAGCAGTCCTGGAGGGACAGCTCCTGGCGGTAGGCGGTGTATCCGTAACCGGAGAACTCCAGGGCATAGTTCCCCCTGGGAAGTCCGGAGACGCTCAGGTCCAGATAACCGGGCCAGCGGCCGCCCTCGAGGCTGCCGCCGTCGGTGTTGCGGAGGGAAACGGCGGCGGGATAGCCGCCCAGGAAGGTCTCGCCGTCCTCGGTCAGGGAAAGATCGCCCAGGGAGCGGTCATCCTGAAAGAGCTCCGCCCGGATATTCCGGTCCCGCAGGGTCTCCAGCGTCTGCGGCCAGTCCACCCGGAGGGTAGCGCCGACCTCGCCGGTGTCCGAGGGCTCCTCCGCCCTGGCCGGAGGCAGAGCGGGAAGAAGCAGTGCGCCGGCCAGGAGGAGCGACAGGAAGCGTTGTCTGATTCGCATGGGGAAGTCCTCACATTTCCGCGTTCGGGGCGGAAACTGTCTCCGCCCCGAAAACTGCAATTATGAGTAAATTATAGCAATCTTTCGATTTCTTGACAAGATGGATTTTCGTCCGGAATTCCAGAAATGTCTTCGTGGACAGAAAGGCCTGCTGGGGGGCTCGGAGGCATATTCTTTGTTATAAATTATTTTGTCTGCCGTCGAGGCAAAACAACGATTGACCTGCTTCTGTGCGTTGCTTTTGCGCTGTTTTTGAATAGTCTTCAGAATTGCGGCGGACCGGTGGGAATTTTTTTGTTTCTGGCAGTCCCACAAAAAATTGATTTATTTCATGCCTTTTTCACTTAATTGGGGCTTCAAAGGGCACTATGCCCCTTTCAAGCAAGCCTTATCTCTATCTGGCCTTATATTGTTCCCCATACATGCAAATTTCTCGGCAAATGCTTTTTCAATTTCACTAGTGGTCCGAGTGTAATTATAGGACTTCAAGAAAGTCAGTCATATCAATGGTTTGCTATCCGTTAGCAAGAGGTTTTATCTTATATTTCCAGTACAAACTTGCACGTGGTATGAACAAAAGGAGCAAATATGATATGAGTACTTAAGTCTTGATTGTAATTGCTAAATTGGTATCGTTGTTTGTTAAATGTATCAGCTATCGAATTTAGTCCATCTTGAAAAATAGCGTCATTTAGGTTACAGGCCTTTTTGATCGATGCAATCAAAACATTTTTCTGTGTTTGAGGCAACAGTTGAAACAGGTATGCTAAATCATGCCCCTTTCTCATATTGAAAGTCACATTTGAAGAAATTAGCAGATATTTTAATGCTAATTCACTGGCAAATGCCCCATTAACCATATATGGAACAGAAAGCAAAGGTGGAAGATTGTCACTAGGTTTACCATTGTGAAATCCACTGCCTGCTAGTTGTTTTTCTAATTGCAAAAATACAGTGTAAAATGCCTGACATTCTTGAAGGATAATTGCTTCTTCAATGTCAATATGGCTACAGTCACAGTTTTGGCATATAGGGGAGGCAGGATCGAATTGGGAGCAGCAAACTAAATCGTGAGTTGGTATATATTCCTTTGAAGCCATAATACTCTCTCCCTAATTTTTTATTGCCTCATAGTATAACACGAAATTAGGTAACACTATAAGCTATTTTGTCATGTTAGCGCCGCCCAAGTGAGACTATGGGCGGCGTTTTCATATACAACGATGAAAAAGGAGGTTGAAAAAGTGGCAGAAGATAAAAAGCCAGGCGTCACCATGGAAGCCCCAGCCCCGGAGGAGCAGAGGCCGGAGCCTCCCGCGCCGGAAGCGCCGGATACCCCCACCCCACCGGGGCTGGAGGTGCTGACCGTGGAGGAACAGCTCATTTTGGAGCATGAAGGGCGGGCCGCCCTTTTTGAAATGGGCGAGGCGATCCCAGACGCCTCCGAACTTCCCGGCGTGACGATCCCGGACCCAGCCAAGGAGGGCGGGCAGGAGTGGGAGAAGCCCCAGGAGGCGGCGGAGCCTCCCCGCCGTGGCCGCCGCCCCAAGAACAAGGAGGCCCCGGCCCAGGGTGAGAAGCCCAAGCGCAAGGGCCGCCCGCCCAAAAGTGAGAAGCAGGCCCCTGGCGGGAGCGGCTCTGGCAGGGCGGCCACAACTCCCAGGCAGGGCAAGGCGGCCAGTCAGCCCGCCCCAGCGAAAGAGGAGGCCCCGTCCCCTCCCGCGCCGGAGGAGCCGACCCAGCCCAAGGACGCCTCCCGTGGGGAAAAGGAGGAGATCGTCTATCTGGACCTCTCCGATCTCCACCCGTTCCAGAACCACCCGTTCGGCGTCCGGGACGATAATGAGATGAAAGGGCTTGTGTCGTCTGTGCAGGCAGGCGGCGTCCACCAGCCCGCCCTGGTGCG
>JBCLRG010000004.1:0-207515 GCA_041223955.1 Oscillospiraceae bacterium 38-13
TTGAACGCCGCGTCTGCCAGCAGAAGGGATGCCGTCTTCGCTCCCTGTCCTCCCCGGCCGTGCCAGCGGATTTCTACGATACTGCGTGTGTCTCTCATATCTGTGATAATTCCTCGCTTTCTGAGTCGAAAGACTCAAAATTTTGAATTGCGTGCATCTTACTGAGTCCCCATAAGAATCGGTTAGTGCCGCAGATTTTTATTGATTTGGGCCATGACTTCCGGGTCATCTTCGGCAAAGAGCTTGAAGTTCGGGTCTACTTCGCCAATCCCAAGATAGCGGGCCTTATAGTCGTTGAGAAGCATCCAGAATTTCTTGCGCAGGAATATCAGGGCGATCATGTTGAAAAACAGCGGGAACGCCGTCACAATGCTGACAATGGTCCAGAACAGGTCGGCGCTGGAGCCAGTGAAGTAGACCAGGGCGGCGTTGCCCATCATAATCAGGGGGAATACGACGGTGAAACCCTTCTGTACTGTCTTCAAAACGGCAGGCTTCTTCTTAAGCAGATACGCCAGAATGTTCTGATAGAACAGGTACCATGTGGTGGAGGTGGTAAAGGCGAAGAGAAGGGTCATTATGCCGAGGAAGTATCTTCCGAAGCCGCCAAAGGCGTCGGTGAAGGCCAGAACGCCCAGGGCCGCGCCGGTGGTGCCGCTGGTCCAGGTGCCGGTTGCCAGAATGGCCAGGCCGGAGCAGGTGCACACGATCAGCGTATCACAGAACACCTCTACCGCACCCCAGAGACCCTGGCGGACCGGATGCACCGTGTTGGCGGAGCCGTGAATCAAGGGAGACGTGCCGTTTCCGGCCTCGTTAGAGTAGACGGAGCGGGCGATGCCCTGCCGGATGGCTAGGGATACCGCAGAGCCGGCAAAGCCGCCCACAGCTGCCGTGCCGGTGAACGCGCCTTTGAAAATACCGGCGAACATCTCCGGCAGATACGTGATGTTCAGGAGCAGGATAATTACCGTCGCCGCCAGGTATACGCAGCACATGACAGGCACAATCTTCTCCGCAATTTTTCCGATGGTGTTTTCGCCCCGGAAGATCAGATAGACCACAAACAGCACGTAAACAACCACGACCGCCATGAGATTTAGCCCAAAGGAAGCGTGAAGCGTCTCGCCCACGGTATAGGCGCCGCTGCCCTGAAGGACCATCAGGAACAGAGAGATGGCGAAGAGAATCGCCAGGGGTTTGCCGAATTTCAGGCCCAATTCTCCTTCAATGCCCCGTTCCATGTAATCCATAGCGCTGCCATTGTACTTGCCGTCCGGACCCTTCCGGCGGTAGTAGAGGCCCAGGGAGGTTTCCACGGTTTTGACCATCATGCCGAAGAAAGCCCAGACCCACATCCAGAAAATCGCGCCGGGACCGCCAACGGCGATCGCCGAGGCCACGCCGGAAATGTTGCCCATACCCACGGCGCCGCCCACTGCCAGGCAGAAGGCACGGTAGGGAGAGATTTTATCCGTGTCCGTTTTGGTGGACTCGCCGGACTTCGTTAGAATGGTGTTTTTTAGGATGTGTCCGAAGTGTACGAAGGGGAAAAACTTGCCTTTGATCATGTAATATGCGCCCAATATGATGGCAAAGGCGATCAGGGGCGTCCCCCAGAGCAAGCCGTCCAGCTTGTTTAAGACGTCAGCGATTGTCATGCGATTTCTCCTTCTCTTTTATTCTACTTTGTGCAGTCTGCGTTTTTATGAATTGGAAATGGTCAGGTTTCGTCAAAGGCCGTCAGCGCCTGCCGGAAGTCCTGAATAAGGTCTTCCGGATTTTCCGTGCCCACGGAGATGCGGAGCATGCCGGGGGTGATTCCCATGGAACGCCGGATATCGTCCGGCACATGGGGGTGGGAGGAGGTAACCGGATGGCTGAGAGAAGTTCGGATGCCGCCCAACGTCGGCGCGTACCGGGCGAAGTGCAGGCGGTCCATAAATTGGTCGATTTTTTCCTCGTCCTCAGGCAGGTAAACGCTTAAAATCGGACTGCCCAACCCGTTAGGACCTAACCGGCGGCTCAGCTCCCATTGGGGGTGGCTCTCCAGGCTTGGGTGGTTGACTCCGGAGATGTGGGGGGCCTCTTCCAGAGCCTTAGCCAGCTTGGCGGCGCTCTCGATCTGTTTGGGTATGCGCAGCGCCGCAGTGTGGAGTCCCCGGAAGATGAGCCAGGCGCTGAAGGGATCGCCCGGCGTGCCGCAGAGCATGGCTATGTGGTGAATGCGGTCTATGAGCTCGGGGTCCCGTACGGTAATGGAACCGCCCATGGCGTCACTGTGGCCGTTGAGGTATTTTGTCAGGCTGTTGATGATAATGTCCGCTCCTAAGGTCAGGGGCTTGATGGAGAAGGGGGTGGTAAAGGTGTTGTCTACCAGCAGGAGTGCGCCGGCCTCGTGGGCGATACCCGCCAGAGATTCCACATCCGCGATGCGGATGGCGGGATTGCTGATGACCTCCGTGTAGATTACCCGGGTCTTCTCCGTCACGGCCTTCCGAACGGCGTCCAGATTCTCAAAGGAGACGTAGACGACTTCCGCACCAATTTTGCGCATCAGCTCATCCATTACGTTGAAGGTCTCGCCGTAGATATAGTGGTTGCAGATGATCTGATCGCCGGGCTGAATCAGCGTCATAAGCGTGGAGGTGATGGCACCCATACCGGAGGCGAAAATGTCGGATTTCTCGCCGCCCTCCAAATAGGTCACCACCTCCGCCAGGGCGTCCCGGTTGGGATTCCGGCTGCGGATGTAGGTGTAGCCATGCCTGGCATAGGTCTGCTTCACATCAGTGAGGTTGTCCATGTTGAAGGCCGTTGTCAAAAAGCAGGGGATGGATTCGGCCTTCAGTTCCATTCCCTCGACATGTTCGCCCTTGTAGAGGTAGGATGTTTCGGGGGTAGGTTCTGTCCGGCGGGGGGGATTGCTCATAACAGAATTTCTCCTTTCTCAGTTTCGCCGGAGTTGCCGGCGGTTTTATTGACTATGTATTTGCCTTCATCTTGTTATCAAGCGTATCATTCAACAAAGCTGTAAAGTCAAAGGGCGTTTCCTTGTCATATATGCCATATTTTTGTGATTTAGTTTGTGTCTTCTGACGTTTTTGACCAAAAAATATTGCGAGACTCTCTAGTTAGGTATAAAGTTTAAAAAAGGAATTTCCCATTTGGAGTTAAGAGGAGACATCATGGAGGAGAAATTTACCATTGGAGAAGTTGCGGCGCTTTTGAATATTTCGCCGCAGACCCTTCGGTTTTATGACAAAAGCGGCATTGTTGTCCCACATTTCACAGACCCGAAGACTGGATACCGCTACTACGGATACGACCAAATCTACTATATTAACCGGATTAAATACCTCCAGCATTTTGGCTTTCGCCTGGAGGACATCCGGAGCGCCCTGGCAGGCAACGATGTGGAAGTATTCAAAGAATTTCTGCTTCAACAGCAAAAACACCTCCGGAAGGAGGTGTCGCGTCTGAACGACCTGCTGTCTGAGCTGGACGGGTATGTGGAGTATTACGACCATATCGACTACCGAAATGCCACGGACCTTCCCTACAAAACCAGGGAACCGGAACGATACCTGCTGGCGGAGCCGCTGGAGCCAGGGGAGGATATCTATGGAACGGCCGGACGGCGCTTAACGAAGCTCCAGCACAGCGAACCTTTTTCCAAAGTCCGGTTTTTCCGGCAGAATGGGTATTTGCTGGATTTCGAAGCATTGCTGCGGGGAGAGCTCCGGGCCACACACTATTTTGTCTATCTGCGCGAGATGCCGGACTTTTCCCATCCGCAATTGATGAAGATTCCGGCGGGGCTTTATTTCTGCACCCAATCCCGGATACTGGCGGAGCCCTTTCCCTACGAGCATATCCGCCGCTATTTTCCGGGAGTGCAGCCGCCGCGCCTGGTGGCCGCCAATGAGTATGAGGACAATTTCGAGAACTTCAAGGACTGCGTTTATGAGACTCAAATCCTGCTGTCCGTCCATTGAACCGGCAATCTGTGCGCCTTTTTGTTAGCGCGGTTTTCGTAAGATTACTCCGATATCCTGCTTAAGCTACCCATATATCTCCATTCTGCGGTATTTGTAGTATTGATATCCTCAGTTGATATGCTCTAAACTACTCATGGATTTATCTTTCGCGATGAAGACCTTCCTATTTTTGTATTTACATGACCGGCAAACCGCTTCTACTTTAATAGGAAGCTTGTTTCTTTTCTGCTCTTCTCCTCGCTATAAGCTGCTTTTCCCCCGGCTTAGCCGGGGGGTGCCTTTAGTCCTGCCAATGCCCATTTCATCGGTGATGCCATAAAAACCGCTGGGGGAAAAGCAAATCGCATTCTCAAACGAAATATTACACGTTAAAGTATTGAAGCTTTGTGTTGGGTATGGTATGATAAATTATCCTGCAATTCATATTACACCCAGCTGTGGGTGCGGAAATGAATAGCAAATCACAACATTATATACTAGATTGCCTTGTGATGGGGCAATCGCCAAAAATGGAGTAGCCCTTCAATGATTTTCACGCACAGACTCCGCCCCTAAGATGCACTTCCTTATGGATGCGCCTCACGACAAGCATCTTTTTTGCCTCTGGAAAGTACTTGAACTATAGGCTTGTCAGGGTCCGTCACATCGGTGTATATTGTATATAGTTAGATAGCGTTGTCAGAAGCAGCAATGCCCCTCTAATGTTTGAGATACAGGAACACCCTACTATAAAACAACGCTGTTTATACAGTTCTTTGTTATACTCTCTTTATAAAAATCTATCCGGTAATATCAGTGGGAATTAAGCCATTAAGAGGTGATATTATGATAAATATTTTTCTGGCCGCATTGGAAACGGCAGAGGAGCGGCGGAAATTTACAGAAATTTATGAAGAATATCACTTCCAGTTAGAAAATACAGCTATGAAAATTTTAGCAGAACAGAAAGACGCAGAGGATGCGGTTCAGAATGCTTTTATACAAATTATCCGGCACTTTGAGAAAATCTCTGTTATTCCCTGTGAGGAATTGCCCTTTTGGCTCATTTCTATAGTAAAGAACGAGGCACTGATGATTCTTCGCAAAAGAAAAAAGCTGGTTCCGCTGGAGGAATGGGAGAATATAGCGTACACCACTTCCGAAGCGATAGAATACGCGGAACTGGTGGAGCTGTTTACCAAACTTCCGGATACATACAGAACTGTGCTGGAAATGAAATACCTCTTCGCTTATTCGGATAAGGAAATCTCCATCCGTCTGGGCATTTCGGAAACAGCAGTCAGTACACGCGCCAGCAGGGGCCGTGCACTTCTGCGGAATCTCGCAGAAAAGAAGGGATTGTATCCATGACGGATCGAGAACTAGACGCGTTGATGCAGCGGGTATTAGTGGATTCTATAAAACTTGATTGGGGAGAAATGCCGGAACCGGAACCTCCTTTTGTGCCATCGGCAAGGTATCGGCGTCAGATCAGGTTTATGTTGGCTAATCCTTTAGCATGGGAACGCAGGAAGACGGCTCCCGTTTGGAAAAAAATTGCCCGGCATGCTGCGGTGGTGCTGCTGATTATTTCGATTGGTTTCAGCAGCCTTTTAGCTGTAAGCCCCTCTGTCCGCGCAGCATTTTTCCAATGGATTGCTGAATGGTATGAGACTCATGTAACCTACCGATATACAGATCAGGAAGCGGTTAAGATCATGCCCCAATACGAAATTACGGAGTTGCCGGAGGGTTATGCCGAAGTCGAGAGTGAACGGGTTGAATGGTTGGATCAGGTAGATATAATTTATCGCCAAGAGGAAAGTGGAAAAAAAATATATTTGAACTATGTTCAGATACGTCAAGGGGCTGTCAGCGACTTTGAAACCATAGGCAATTCTAAAATAGTACCTGTTACAGTGAATGGACAAGATGGTTTGTTTTTTGAAACGGAGGATTTGGATAGTGAGTGGAATACAGTCACTTGGATAGACCCAGATGCGGATTTACAATTTTCCATAGATGCTTATCTCGACAAAACAGATATTTTGCACATAGCTGAAAGCGTTTCTTTGGTGAAAGTGATAAATTGAAAATATCTTAAAAAAAGTTGTGAGGTCTCACCCTTCTTCTGCATTTCTAAGTTAGGATTGTAAAATCCTGTTACTTCATGTGGAAGGAGGTGACTTTTATGAAGAAGCGCTTTTTTGCACTAATTGCTCTCACCGTTCTTGTTCTTTCAATCAGTGCACAGGCAGTGGAACTACGAACAGTCAGCGTAAAACCGGGGCTCTACTTTAGCGGAACAACGGCAACCTGTTCTGTGATTTGTAGAGGAGCTGGAAGCGACGATGCCCTTGATGTAACGCTGACGCTCTACCAGGGGTCGACCTACATTGATTCCTGGAGTGACACCGGGACGGGGCGCGTTGCGCTTACCGGAAGCTGTACGGTTGAGCGTGGAAAGACTTATAAGCTGGTTGTTGACTATTCCGTGAACGACGAGGCAAAACCGTCCGTCTATACGACCGCGAAGTGCCCTTAAAGCAGAGACTGTCCCATTTGTAGAATGGATTTCGTAAGGGCGGACCAATAATAGGTTCGCCCTTGCGATCCGGTGCTGGAACATCAGTGGTTTACACGTTTGCTTCTGTTCTGGCAGGGCTACAGGAGCTGTATGCATCCGTTCAAATGGCGGAACAGCCGCCCTCGGAACTATGCATTTGAAGGTTGGATTGCGAGATATTCCCACAAACCCGTCCGGGATACCGGAAAGCCCCGGGACGGCTTCATCAAGCTCATTTCAACAGGTGATGCAAACGAGATCTCAGGACCGTTATATTCCGGACGCGAGTTCCCAAGCGGGTTTAAACGGAAATGAACTTCTCTCGTACAGAACGGACTTATGGCTGTCTTATTGTCTGCAACGTGACGCACACCGAGCTGAAGCAATTGGCGGAGATAAATGCGAAGGCCTACTATACTGGCATGAGCTCTGATGAAATCTACGGACAGGTATAATGGCAACGCAATCGGAAATGGTATTGATTAACTAATTGATGATATAGAGGAATAGCTATAGCATAAGGTGCTCTGCTTTTCTAATATAAAATTAGCTTCTGAGTAAGGTTGTCCACTAGTTTGTTCAGTAAAATATCCAGGTGATCATGCTAGTGCCTTAGATTAGCCTCTGTTTGCGAGAGAAAGTAAGCGAAGAACGTCCGCTAATAACGGCAAGTGTGAAAAATCTTGCCGCCAGCATGGATTCTTTACACACGATTGCCCTTTGGTAAAAACAAAAAGAATCACTACAGGGAAACCCGCCAATGTTCAGGCGGGTTTTTTCATCATTCTACAAGTTGTTTTTCTAATATTTGTTAAAATCGACCAATAAAATTCCCATATATGTGTTGGTACTCCATTAAAAAAACTGTCATAATTTTGAACAGGGGTTAGACTATGGCAGTGAATCTCGAGATGCTCGTAGCTCAATTACTTTCAGAATATGAAAAAGTCACAGGAGAAAAAATCTTCAAAATCGCAGGGGATATGGACATTCCAATATCAAACTATTATCTTTACCGTAATGGCACAGGAAATCCAACTGTACGTACAATCAATAAGATCATCGAAGTGATCCAGCTGAATCATCCAGAAATCATTATAAAAGTCGGCTTAGGATATCTTCAGCGGTTTGACTTGGAACAGAATGGTTCTGATGCTGGTCCTCAATGCTGACAAAGATTTTGTAGAGGAGATATTGTTTTGTATTATTTTAAGGTTATTGAAACTAGAGACCCGTCCCTCGGTTGTATGGCATATGGTATATTGGCCGAAGATGGCACCGGGGGCTCTACTGTGGTGCCCAATATATCCTGTGACAAGGAATTCGTTTCCCGTTTGGCGAATCGATGCACCAGAGGGCAATTAGCTCCCAGCCAGCTCCTTGATGTCGTAATGGATGCGCTGCTACTTTAAATCCCTGGAGGTCTTATCTAAGGATTATTATCAATGCTGTGCTGATTTATTGTACATAATACATACTGAAAGCCAGCAGACAGCTGATCTGCACCCCGAAAAAGCTGCGCAGGAAGATGAAAAACTATTTTGGGTTAGTCAGAGATTGGTTTAGGCGTTCTTGAGTCAACAAAAATCGAGGGGCTTCGTCATTTGACAAAGCCCCTCGATCACCGTTATATGGTCCTTGTTATGATTTATCTGCTAGTTTGTAGTACTAGGCCTTGTTTGAGAAATGACAAACACTGTCGCAGGTTATCTTTTTCCATCAGGACTGCGTTGATTTAACTTGAAATTCGTCAGGATTTCCGCGTCAAATCGCCTTGCCTGGCGAAAAAATTTGCTCCAATCCGTCATTCTGCCAATTTTCAAATTCAAATAATGTCTAGAGGTATTCCGCTAGCTGTTCGACCAGCTTGAGGTAGGTTGTCTCCACATAATAGAATTGTAAGCTGGGTGTTTCAATCTAAATGGATTGCGGATTTTTGCCGCAGAAAACTTCGGGGTTCATCTTCTTGAAGGAAAGCATGATCAGAACAAAGGGCACATTTCACTGGCCTTCACCTAGTCTAAACCATATATTGTAGCGCTTCTGTGTTCTCAGGCGTAATGAATTTTATAGTCATAACTATCTTTGCTGCCTCGTTAGAAAGGTATTGAAATTTTACTGTGCTGACTCCCAATAGCGCTTGTTCAGTTGGAGACTGTCCAGATAGGTGTATCATCAATAAGCGAGAAACAGATAAACCGGATGGTCAGCTGGACTGAGCTACCGCAAAAAGTACAACCTACTAAAGCAAAGCAGCAATTCCCGGCAGTCAACGCCAACATTGGTGCTCCATCCGCCTCACACTCTTTCAACGGGTTAAGGACCTTTTGGGCACCCAATCCGTACGGATGAACTTTGATACAGATAGAATCTAGATTTACCACGTTTACTTGGACCTGGATGTTACCAAGTTGCAGCAAATACACAAGGACTATTTGCTGCAGCCTTCTTTTACCCAGTAGTTTATTCAGATGGAAACCCGATAAAGCCGGTGCCTTCCTGCCAAAGCACCATGGCTCCTCCCTCAATGGGAGGAGCCCCTCAAACCACTGGCTCCCAACAGCATTTCTATGGCTCGGAGTCCGCCGCTCCGCAGAATTATACTTGCCAATTCTCCGAAAAGGTGATACAATGCGTTTAAAATGGGTTGTTATGACTTGCAGAGTGCAGCCTGTAATCCGGGATTTGAGAAAAGGCAGGGATGAGAATGTCGATTTTTGATCGTTTTGTCTCCAAAGAGACGGACGCAAAAAAAACGTTCCATTCCACTCCTTATCGAAGAATGTTCTCAGAACTGGAGGAAAGCGGCCAGGAAGCAAAAGAATTATGCCCCGACGATGCCAAAACCGTGGAAAATTTCGTCTGGGCCCTGAAGGAGGCCTGCCGGGCCCGCTACAAAAAGGCCCTGGACGGTGAGATGCTCCCCATGAAGGCCGAGGCCCGCTTCTTCCTCTCGGAAGACCGCATGAACGCCTACGCCTGCCTGCTGCCGCCGGAGAACGACGGCGACGGTATCACCCTGGAGGAGTTCCTGGGAGATTTGCATTATGAGGGCATCATCTACGGCGTTTTACAGGAGGAAATTCCCCGCGAATTTGACTTCGGATATCTCCACATCTTCCCGGTGGCCCGGGGGAAGCCTCCCACAGCCGGGGAGGACGGCAAAGTAACCGAATTATTTCAGCGGCGCAAAAATATGCGCGTGGAAGTCCAGAACGGAAGCGAGGTGGACTTCAGCCAGGACGTTCAGCTTCAGCCTATCCGGAAAGGTGCGGTCATCTGCCTCCTCCGGCCCCCTAAGCCGGGAACGGACGGCATGGACGTCACAGGGCAGACACGCCCCTGCCCTCAGGCCGCCAGTGTCCCCGCGCCCCGGGGCGTCAACACCGAGATCGGACGGGGCGGACAGGCGCTTACCGCCAGCGTGGACGGAATCCTTTACATTGAAAACGACCTGTTCTGCATCCATGAACAGAAAATCATTGACGGAAATCTGGACCATTTTCAGGGGACCCTTCGCGTCTCGGGCAACCTCTACATCGGCGGAGACGTCGACGGCGGCGTCAGCGTGGAGGCCTCCGGCGAAATCGTCATCAACGGAAAAATGGGGCGGGCCCGCGTAACCTCCTCCGGAGGCACCATCCGGGTTCAGCAGGGGATTTACGGAACCCGGGGCGAGACCTTTCTGACTGCCGTCTCTCAGGTACAGTCCCCCGTGGCGGAGTATGCCGAAATCGACGCCGGAACCAGCGTGATTGCCGAAACCATCTCCAACAGTACCATTCGCTGCGGCGGCACGGTTTACGTCATGAGCGGCCGGGGGATGATTGTGGACAGCCTGATTCAGGCGGGAGACAGCATCCTCTGCCTTCGCATCGGCAATCTGGCCGGAGGACGCTGCCGGTGTTCCGTGGGCTATCCTCCCTATCTCCCGGAGTCCTGGAAGCAGCTCAAAACCGATCTTGCGGAGACACAGGCAACCCTGGATAAGCTGTGGACGCCCATCACCACTTTGCGGAAAAAGGGCGTCCGGATTTTGGAGCACGAACAGCATCTGCTGGACCGGCTCCTGGAACAGCGGGAGCTGTATATCGAAAAACGGGAATCCCTGATGAGTGAGCTGAAAACAGTCAACCGGGCTCTGGACAAAAAGACCAAGGGGCGAATCCGGTGCGACAAGATTTTCCCGTTTTTGAATGTTCAAATCGGCCGCCTGGAGGAGGAAATTACCACCATAGAGGAAGGCTGCAACATCCATATGGAGGATAACAAGATCCTTTTGAATTAGCTTTTGAGACACAGAGCGCCGCCGGGACTTCCTATCCCGGCGGCGCTTTTCCCTTTTATGGGGACCGCTGCGGCCCACTGTGCCTCACTTCCGGACAACGCTCTCCGCCATGCGGAGCATAACCGCTTTCGACAGCTTATGGCCCTGAATGCAGAAACGGATTCCCGTCTCGGGGTCCGTCCAGTGGAGAACGCTCCAGGTCTCCTCTGTGGGGAGCTCCACCGCTTTGCCGGTCGCCGCCGAGGCTACAACAGTGCACTCCGCCTTCGGGTCCCCCAGCCAGAGCCGGGCCGGGATGCCCCGCACCGTCACGGCTTCCGGCTTTTTCTCCGGGGCGTGCAGAGGCTGGCGGGCGTAGGCGAAGCGGATAAAGTCGGGCCTCCCTCCGATATCCCGCACATAGCCCGGCAGAGTCACGCTGCGGGACAGCGCAATCTCCTGCTCCGGCGTCCAGCCCAGCCGGTACTCCGGTATGGCCTCGTCCGTCTCCTCCACTACGCCGCCCGCAATCCGCTCCATGTCCGCCTGGGTCAAAGACCCCTTGTGGAGCAGAAGGAACAGCACGCCTCCGGCATTTTCCCAGGCCAGCGCCGAGTTGCCGTCCGTCTGACAAAAAACCGCCCGGTATCCCTGAACGGTGATTTCCCGGGGAAGGTCCCTCTTACCGGCCTCCAGGCCAAGCCAGGACTGAAAGGAGAATTCAGAGGGGCCGTTGCAGCTGAGCTCCAAGTATTCTTCTCCTTTGACATAATACAGATTTGTCGCCGGAAAGACGCCGTCCCTGGAGTGGGCGCCATCCAGTGCCCAGCCCTCCGGAAGCCAGCTGAGCTTCCAGACAGGGGCTGCTGCACCCTCCTCTGCGGCTTTGAGGCCGGTGTAATGGATGCTGCCGTTTTCCACGTAAACCTTCCACCGTCCGGCGGATTTGGCGGGGGCCGCCAGAGCCGGGGTGCACAGCGCCAGCGTCAGAGCGGCGGCCAGCAGTATGGATATCATCCTTCTTTTCATACCATTCATCCTTTCCTATTCCTCATTGGATTCCGTCTGTTCCAGGGGAATTTCCACGTCTCCCCACAGCACTGCCTCCGCCTGGCTGAGGTCCACGGGCTTCGCAAAATCCACCGCCGCCGTGCAGTCGGCGCCCTGGTCCCCCTTGGTCATCTGTCCTGGGGCGGCTTCCACTATGCTGCCGTCCTTCATCCGCAGGGCTATCCGGACCTCGGGCCACAGGTCCTCGCCCTCCAGGCGGTACCTCCACCAGATGCCCAGCGGCGAGACGCTCATGGACAGCAGCGTCATGGTCTTCTGCTCATCCGTCATGGTCAGGCCCTCTACCTGGGGCTCCAGCAGCCGGTCCCCGTTCAGGTCCTCCGGGATAAGGAAGTCCCAGGTTCCGCTGTCCGACGCCTGGAAAACGGTCTCCATCTTCCCGTCCTCCGTCCGCCGGTAAAGGGCCCGGACCACAAAGGGACAGCCGCTGATGTCAAAGGAAGTCGTCTCTTCCTCTACGCCCACCAGCACATTGGGTTCTCTGGTTCCGGCCTCCAGCACGGTGAATCCGCTGGTGCGCACCTCAATTTCCGTCCGCCGCTCCATGGGCAGGGAAACGCCGCCAAACAGCTGATATCTGTCCTCCGGGGAGAATACGGTTCCCTCCGGGGCGCGGATTTCCAGCATCAGATAGAACCGGTTTTTCGCAGCCAGAAGACGCAGGGGCGTGATGGTTACGCCGTCATGCTCCACCGGCGGGGGCAGGCGGCTGGCGGTCTCCTTCGCCTCTTCTCCGCCGATCTCCATTTCACCCACGATTTCCTGCTGCCTCTGGTCCAGCCCGCCGAAGAAGGAGACCCACAGCGGCGCGGACACCGCCACCGCCGCCGTCACCAGCAGGAGCACCGCCGCCGCCACGGCAATCCCCCGGGCCACGCCCCGGCGGAACAGGGGCCGCCGCCGGGTCCACCCCCAGGGGTCCGCCAGGAGGCGCGCCTGCTCCCGGAGGTAACGGGGGGAAAATTCCACGCGGTCCGCCTGCCGAAGGTCCCTCTCAAACTGGGCCAGATTGGCGTCCATCAGTCCCCGGCGCAAGAAAGCGTCAAACCGCTTCATAGGCATATCCCTCCTTTTCCAACCGCTCTTTCAGCATGGTCCTGCCCCGCAGAACGCGGACGGCCACCGTGCTCTCCCGGATGTGCAGCCGCCGGGCAATCTCCCGGTTGGTTTGCTCCTCCACGAACCGGAGCTCCAGGACCCGCCGGTAGATGTCCGGCAGGGACCGAATCAGGGAGATCAGGTAGGCGTATTCCGTCTGACCCTCCTCCTGCACCGGAGGGTCCCAGTCCTCGGGGAAGGGCACGGTCTTCCGCTCCGCGCGGAGAATGTCCAGGGCGGCGTTCTTGGCGGCGGTGACGGCGTAGCCCTCCGTCTCCTCCCAGGGGAGGGCGGAAACCCGCGTCCAGCTCCGCAGAAGCTGGAGCCAGGTTTGCTGAACGGCGTCCTCCGCCCGGGTCTGGTCCCCGAGAACGCGCAGTGCCACGGCGTACATTTTCTTCTCATGGGCCTCATAGAGCCGCGTAAACCGCCGCTGGTCTTCTTCGGTTCCCAGCATGGCAAGGCAGATGGCAAGCATGAAAGAATCTCCTCCTTTGTGTTGGATTTGTGCGGTTTCATCTGGTAAACGGAGGGGAGGGGGAAAGTATTACAGCGCCGGAAAAATATTTTCGGGAATTTTTATTATAGCATACCTTCGGGTTCACGGCAAAAAGGACCCCCGTATCTTTCCGGATACAGGGGTCCTCCCGTCTTTCGATGTCAAATTCCCGCGGCTCACTCCGCAGAGACGCGCCCACTTTGCTCCTCCAGCAGCGCCTCCAGCACCTCCACGGCGGTGACGATCATAATGTCGCAGTGGGCCTTCAGCCCCATCCGGAGGGCGGCGGGCGTCCCCTCGCCGGTCCCGGGGCGGGCCCGGAGCAGGTCGCCGCAGCGGGTATGCCCGAAGCGCTTTCCGAACCGCTCCCGGAATTCCTTCGCCAGCCGGTAGATTGCCCGTTTGCCCTCCCGGTCCGTTCCCTTTGTATGGGGATACAGCAGACCCAGCACCAGGAGGCCGCCGCTGACGGCCCCGCAGAGCTCCTCGTGAGTGCCGCCCACGCCGCCGCCGAAGCCTCCCACGGCGGCGAACAGCTCCTCCGGCTCCAGAAGGGTCCGGTCCGCGAAGGCCCCGGCTACGGACTGGGCGCAGCTATAGCCCTCCTGATGGTACTGGTATGCCAGCGCACAGCGGTCCATCCCTCAGTCCTCCTTCTCCATCATGATCTCCAGAATGGTCCGGTCCGTCTCCACCATGCCCGGCGTGCTGACCCGGCCCATGCTGCGGATGGCCTCCTCCGGCGTGGCTCCGCAGATGCCGTCGGTGGCCTGGAGGACCACATTCTCCATGGCCAGGTACGCGCACATCAGCGCCGCGTTGGCGGCGGTGGCCAGCTTCAGGGCACAGCCGATCTTTCCGCCGTCGCAGACCATGCCGGTGAGGTCCCCGCTCATGTTGATGATGGCTCCGCCGATCTGCTCATCCGTGCCGCCCATCAGCCAGACCATGGCGGCGGAGGCGGCGGTAGCGGCGGAGACGCCGCAGCCGCAGGTGGCGGACAGCTTCCCGGTGAAAAGCTTGATGTAGACGTTCAGCGTGTGGGAAAAGGCCAGGGCCTTCACCAGACGCTCCCGGGACGCCCCCACGCGATGGGCCATCTCCGCCACGGGAATCACGGCGGTGATGCCGTGGTTGCCGCTGCCCGCACTGCTCATGACGGCGTAGGGACACCCACTCATGCGGCCTTCGGCGCTGGCGGCCACCCGGGTCATGATCCGGCTGAACAGGTTGTCCCCCATGTCGCCGGAGGCCATCTGCCTCTTCAGCGCTCCGGCGATGCCGATGCCGGGGTCGTGCTCCAGGCCGTAGTCCGCCAGGCCCTCGTTGAGCTCCACGCCCTCCAGCATGAAGGCCAGCTCCTCCTCCGAGCACGCCTCCACCAGGGCCCGGATTTCCGCCACCGTCATGGTCTTCAGGCTGTCGTGGAGGCTGTCACCTCCCGCGGCGGTCCAGGGCTTCTCCAGAAGGACATCGTTGTTGCGCTTGGTGAGTATAATGTTGGAATGGGTCCCCCGGATCTCGCTGACGCCCGCGCCGTTGGTGGTGATGACCTCTGCCCGGGCGTAAAGCTGGGTCTCCCCCCGCTTGATGGACACCGTGATCAGGCCCTCCTCCACCAGCCGGACGGCCTGGGCGGAGACGTCTTCCGTCAGGTCCTCCAGCAGGCTGAGGCCCTTCTCCGGGTTGCTGAGCCCGGCTCCCAGCGCGGCGGCGTACTTCAGCCCCACCCGGGGGAAGCCAGGAATGCCGACGCTCATGCCGTTCTTATAGACGCCGGGATTCACCTCCAGCTTCACGGAAACGATCTCCCCGCCGACGGCGTGGCGGGCATCGGCGGCGGCCAGGGCGGCACAGACCGGCTCGGTGCAGCCCAGCGCGGGGACAACCTCCTGGCGCAGCAGGGTCAGCAGCTCTTCCTTTGTCATCATGGGAATGCTCCTCTCTATAAAGTGATTTGTGTGGAGTGTCTGTATAGCAAGATTAAATAGCAACTTTCATGCCAGATATTTTTCCGCCTTTTTTCTGCAAAACTCTTGCAAACCGGCGGCGGCCGTGTTTAACTGGTCAAAGAAACTGGTTAAAGGAGGTTTTTCTGTGGCAGTCAAAAAGAAAATTTCCGTCATCGCCCTGGACCCCCGGGCAGGAGAGTCCTACCGGTCCGACATAGAAAAGCTGTTTGCGGAGGCGGCGGACATCTCCGTCTATTCCATGCTGGACGGCAGTGCCGCCGGGGTGCTGGAGCGGGCAGACCTGTTCGTGGCCTCTACCGACGCCTACGGTTCCCCCGAAGAGCTGATGCGCCACATCCCCATTGACAGCCAGACCATGGCGGTGGAGGTCTCCTTCCGCTGGAGCGAGCTCCGCAAGCTCAAGGAGCTCCCGGCGGGGAGCCGGGTGCTCTTCGTCAACATGACCCAGACCATGGCCCGGGAGGCCATCGCGCAGCTGGAGCAGTTCGGCATCACACACATTCACTGGATTCCTTTCTACCCCGGCGCGCCGGAGGTCCCGGACGCGCACATCGCCGTTACGCCGGACGAGCTCCGGTATGTCCCCCCGGGGATAGAGACCGTCATCGACCTGGGCCAGCGGGTGTGCACCTCCGGCATGATGATCGAAATTGCCCTCCGGCTGGGGCTGGAGCACCTGCTGGAGGGCCCCGCCTTTCAGCGCTACGCTCAGGAGGTGGCTACCAGCAACTACAGCTTTGACCGGATGTTCGCCCGGTCCATCCGGCTGGAGAGCCAGTTCCACATTTTAATGGAGAGCCTGGAGGACGGCGTGGTGGGCATCAACGAGAAGGGGGAGATTTTCGCGTGCAACCACCACGCCGAGGAAATGACCCTGGTCAGCGCCTCCCTGGTGCATGGGCGGCGGTGTGAGGAGGTGTTTCCCTACATCCCCTTCGTCCAGTGCCTCCAGGACCGCCGGACCCTGCCCGCCAAGGCGGTGAAGGTGAGCGGCGTGAACCTCAGCGTGGAGGTGGTGCCGGTCATCCGGCAGAACACGTGCATCGGGGCCTTCGCCCTGCTCCAGCGGTTCAACGACGTGGAGGCCCGGCAGAGCGAGCTGCGGAACCAGCTCTTCCACAAGGGCCACTATGCCAGGTACAGCTTCGCCGACGTGATCGGCCAGTCGGAGGCCATCCGCAAAACCCGGGAGACCCTGGGCCGCATGGCCCGGAGCGAGAGCCCGGTGCTCCTCATCGGCGAGACCGGCACCGGCAAGGAGCTCTTTGCCCACGCCGTCCATCAGGCCAGCCGCCGGGCGGCGGGGCCCTTTGTGGCCATCAATGTGGCGGCCTTCCCGGAGAATCTGCTGGAGAGTGAGCTTTTCGGCTATGAGGAGGGGGCCTTCACCGGGGCGAAAAAGGGCGGACGGCCCGGCCTTTTCGAGCTGGCCCACCGGGGGACCCTCTTTTTGGATGAGGTGGAGGGCATGAGCCCCACCCTTCAGATCAAGCTCCTCCGGGCCCTTCAGGAGCGGGAGGTCATGCGGGTGGGCGGAAACCGCATCATCCATGTGGACGTCCGCATCGTGGCCGCCACCAACGAGGCGCTGGAACAGAAGGTCCGGGAAGGCAGCTTCCGCCGGGACCTCTACTACCGGCTCAGCACCCTCCCGGCCCTCATTCCGCCCCTGACGGAACGGGGGGACGATATCTTTCTGCTGACGGAGCACTTCCGCCGGGAGCTGGGCGGGAGCTTCCGGCTGACGGAGCCGGTGAAGGACTTCTTCCGCCGCCACGCCTGGCCGGGGAATATCCGGGAGCTGCGGAACGTGGTGGAATACTTTATATATACGGAGCATCCGGACATCGGCATGGAGGACCTGCCCCCCACCCTCTTCCTCTCTGGGGAACCGGCTCCCCGGCCCGCCGTTCCGGTTCCGGAGGAACGGGAGGTCTCCTACGGCTTCCGCTTCGTCCTCTCCCGGCTCTACGCCGCCTCGGAGGCCGGAACCGCCGTGGGACGGGAGACCCTGCTGAAACAGGCGCGGGAGGCCCACGTTCCCCTCTCCCAGCGGGAGGTCCGGGATATTCTGGCGGACATGGCGGCCCAGGGGCTGGCCCGCGTCAGCCGGGGACGGGGCGGCAGCCAGCTTACCCCCAAGGGCCGGGAGCTGTGGGAAAAGGGTTAAAGATAGCATAGTTTGACCATTTTAATCACTTTGACCAATAGCTGTACCTTTTATAACCGGCAGTGCTCCGGCCCTGACTCCCCGGCCCCCGGAATCGGCTTTGGCAATTCGTCAAAATCTATCCCGGGGGTTTTGTGCGCTCCTCCAATTTCTGCGGAAATTTTGCGGAGTTTCATTTCCTATCCGCCGTTTGGCACGCTTCTTGCTTTAATAATCTGCCAAACGCCGCGGACAACAATCATTTCAGAAAGGAAGCGAGAGTATGCAGTACGATTTTGACCAGGTGGTGAACCGGGACGGAAATCTCTCCGCCAAGTACGATGAGCGTCTGAAAAAATTCGGCACGGAGGACGTCATCCCCCTCTGGATTGCGGACATGGATTTCAAAACCGCCCAGCCCATCATCGACGCCCTGAAGGCCCGGGCGGAAGAGGGACTCTGGGGCTACACCGCCCGGCCCGCCAGCTACTTCGAGGCCATCCGCGACTGGCAGAGCCGCCGGAACGGCTGGACGCCGGACACCTCCCTCATGAGCTTCTGCCTGGGGGTGGTCCAGACCCTCAGCGCCATGATTCAGCTCTACACCCCCCAGGGCGGCAGCGTCCTGATTCAGACCCCGGTCTACGGCGAGTTCTATGACATGACCGAGTTCTCCGGGCGGCGGGTCATCGAGAACCAGCTGGTGGAGCGGGACGGCGCCTGGGTGGTGGACTGGGAGGATTTCGAGGTGAAGCTCCGGGAGGCGGACCTCTTCCTTCTGTGCAGCCCCCACAACCCCCTGGGCATCGTGTGGCCGGAGGCGGAGCTCCGCCGGATGATGGAGCTGTGCCTGAAGCACCACGTCCTGGTGGTCAGCGATGAGATTCACTCCGACCTGATCTTTCACGGGAAGAAGCACATTCCCGCCGCGTCCCTCTCCCCGGAAATCGCCGCCAACGTCGTCACCGGCATCTCCGGCACCAAGACGTTCAATCTGGCGGGACTTCAGGCCAGTGCCGTGGTGTTCCCCAACGCCCATATGAAGGAGAACTTCGACCGCTTCTGGATGAATATGGATATCCACCGGAACAACGCCTTCTCCGTCACCGCCATGGAGACGGCCTTCCGGGAGGGTGAGGAGTGGCTGGAGCAGCTTTTGCCCTATCTTTCGGAGAACTTTGATTTCGTGGCGGACTACTGCCGGCGGCACATTCCGAAAATCAAGACCTACGCCCCCGACGCCACCTATCTCATGTGGCTGGACTGCCGGGCCCTGGGCCTGAGCAATCAGGAGCTCCACGATTTCATGATCCAAAAGGCCCGGCTGGGCCTGAACGACGGCTGGGCCTTCGGCAGGAGCCTGAACGGCTTCATGCGGCTGAACGCCGCCTGTCCCCGGAGCGTGCTGGAACAGGCCCTCCGCCAGCTGGAGGAGGCCGTCAACACCCTGTAATCCCCCCCCGGGTTAAACCAAAGAAACGAGAAATGGAGATGTTATCATGGCTACACAAATTGGAAAGCAGTCCCTTTGGCAGCAGTATAAGACCCCCATCCTCCTTCTTGGCGGCATCGCCATCGGCTCCCTCATCGGCGTGGTCTCCCCCGGACTGGGACAGACGCTGAAGCCCGTGGGCGATATCTTCCTGAACCTGCTGTTCACCATCGTGGTGCCTCTGGTTTTCGTGTCCATCGCCTGCGCCGTGGGCACCATGGCCAATATGAACCGGCTGGGGAAAATTCTGGGCGGTACCGTGGCCATCTTCCTGGGCACGGGGGCCTTTGCCGCCGCCTGTGTCCTGGTGTGGGTGAACCTGTTCAGCCCCTCCGCCGGAACCAATATCCAGCTGGCCGCCGCCGATGTGGGCGAGGCGCAGACCGCCGCCCAGATGATCGTGGGGTCCCTGACGGTCAGCGATTTCCCGGACCTGTGGAGCAAGTCCCACATGCTGCCCCTCATTATTTTCGCCATTATCACCGGCTTCTGCGTGGCCTCCTGCGGCGGGGAAAGCAGCCCTGTGGGGAAGCTGCTGGCGAACCTCAATGACATCATCATGAAGTTCGTGGAGGTCATCATGACCATCGCCCCGCTGGGCCTGGGCGCGTATTTCGCCAACCTCATCGGCGAGTTCGGCCCTCAGCTCCTCAGCGACTATGGCCGGTCCATGGTGGTGTACTATCCCCTGTGCCTGCTGTATGTGGTGATTTTCTTCCCCCTCTACGCCCTGTTCGCCGGAGGAAAAACCGGCCTCCGGCGGATGCTGAAGCACATTTTCACCCCCGCCGTCACGGCCTTCGCCACCCAGAGCTCCGCCGCCACCCTGCCGGTGAACAAGGAGGCCTGTGACCGCATCGGCGTGCCCAAGGATGTCAGTGATCTGGTGCTGCCCATGGGTTGTACCATGCACATGGACGGTTCCGTCCTCAGCTCCATCGTGAAGATCGCGTTCCTGTTCGGCATTTTCGATATGCCCTTTACCGGCGTGGGCACCTACGCCATGGCGATTGCCGTAGCCATTCTCAGCGCCTTCGTGCTCTCCGGAGCCCCCGGCGGCGGCCTGGTGGGAGAGATGCTGATTGTCAGCATGTTCGGCTTCCCCGCCGGGGCGTTTCCGCTGATTGCCACTCTGGGCTTCCTCTTTGACCCCGCTGCTACCTGCCTCAACGCCGCCGGAGACACCATCGCCTCCATGATGGTCACGCGGCTGGTGGAGGGCAAGGACTGGCTGGAGAAAAAGCTGGCGTCCGGTGAGCTGAAATAAAAACAGATGAAAAGGAGTTATTTGGTATGAAGGTATTGGAAACCCAAAGCGCCCCCGGCGCCATCGGCCCCTATTCCCAGGGCTTTGAGGTGAACGGGTTGGTGTTCACCTCCGGACAGATTCCCGTGGACCCCGCCAGCGGGGAGGTTCCCGCCGGTATCGCCGCTCAGGCGGAGCAGAGCTGCAAAAATGTGGGGGCGATTCTGGCTGCGGCCGGGAGCGGGTTTGACCGTGTTTTTAAGACTACCTGTTTTCTGGCCGACATGGGGGACTTCGCGGCGTTCAATGAGGTCTACGCGAAGTATTTTACCTCCAAGCCCGCCCGTTCCTGCGTGGCGGTGCGGGAGCTGCCTAAGGGCGTTCTGTGCGAGATTGAGGCCATTGCGGAGAGATAATCCATAGGAAATCATCATCAATTTTAAAGGAGATATTGTCATGAAAGTTACCGTTATTGGAAGCCACCTGTGCCCGGATACCCTGTATGCCCTGAACCGCCTCAGCGAGGCAAAGGCGGAGATCGATTTCAAGAATCTCTCCGCCAGCCTGCCGGACCTGAAGGTCTATCTGGCCCTGCGGCAGGACAGCCCGGCGTATGCCGATATCCGGGAGAACGGCGGAATTGGGATTCCCTGCTTTGTCCTGGAGGACGGGACCGTTACCCGGGATCTGGATGCGGTGCTGAAGTGAGACTGGGGATTCTCAGGGGTTGATATTGGTAAAGGCGGGGCTGTCCTGAAGTTGGGGCAGTCCCGTCTTTTTAGCAGAGCAAATCCGGTTGGCGGAAAGAGTCCATAGAAAAGCTGGCAAGCCCGAAAGGCCCGCAGAGGGCACTTACGAGCTTGTCAGCTTTCTCAGCAAAACCGGCATTCGGCAAAATCTGCATGCCGGGCTTATCACAGCGGAATAACCCTTCTCAGTCGGAGGTACGGACAGGGTCATCTCCCGTCTCGCCGGGCATATCGCCTCCGGCCTGCTCCACCGCGTTCTTCTCCATGCGGTTCATCATAATCGGAGACAGGATGCCAAAGACGCACAGGGCAATCAGAACCCAGCACACGGGCGTGGAAAACAGAATCCCCGGGTCGCCGCCGGAGAGCGCCAGAGAGCGGCGCAGGCCCTTCTCGCCAATGGGCCCCAGAATCAGCGCCAGCACGATGGCGGCGGTGTTCAGGTCGAACTTCCGGCAGAGATAGCCCAGCACGCCGAAGATCATCATGATCACCACATCCACAAAGTTCTTATGGATGGCATAAGAACCCACCACGCAGAGCACCGAGACGGCGGGAATCAGAATGGCGTCGGACAGGCGGGAAATCTGCGCAAAGCCCCGGCAGCCCAACAGGCCGATTCCCAGCATGAAGAACTGAATCAGCACGAAACCGGCGAAGAAGGTATAGGTCATTCTGGCCGTCTCTCCCACAAAGAGGTCGGGACCGGGCGTCAGGCCCTGGATGATGAGTCCGCCCATCAGCACGGCGGTGACGCTCTCGCCAGGGATGCCCAGCGTGAGCATGGGAATCAGGGAGCCACCGGTGACGGCGTTGTTGGCGGCCTCGGAGCCCGCCACGCCCTCAATGCTGCCATGGCCGAACTTCTCCTTCTCCTTGGAGAACTGGCGGGCGGTATTATAGCCCAGGAAACAGGCTATCGAGGCGCCGGCGCCGGGCAGGATGCCAATCAGG
Organism: Oscillospiraceae bacterium 38-13; assembly: GCA_041223955.1. Taxonomy (GTDB): domain Bacteria; phylum Bacillota; class Clostridia; order Oscillospirales; family Oscillospiraceae; genus Oscillibacter. Next base: position 22,045 of record JBCLRG010000004.1, read on the forward strand.
TTGCCGATAATCCAGGAGCGGCCCACCGTGGGGGCAATCTGCTTCATCTCCTGTCTGCTCAGCATCATCTTGTCGCTGAACTTCGCGGCCCTGGCCCGCTGCTTGATCTTCTGCTCCGCCAGAATCAGCGCCTGGCTCATGGAGAACAGGCCAATGAGGGCACAGGTGGTATTGATGCCCTCATACAGCGAGGACTGGCCGAACATGAAGCGCTTCACGCCCTCCATGGGGTCCATGCCGATGGTGGAGAGCAACAGGCCCAGAGCGCCGGAAATCAGGCCCTTGACCATGGACTTGGAGCTGACGCCCGCAATAATGGTCAGGCCGAAGATGGACAGCCAGAAGTACTCCGGAGAACCGAACTTCATAGCCAGCTGCGCCAGCAGAGGTGCGAAGAAATACAGGGAAATGCAGGACAGCAGACCGCCGAAGAAGGAGGCGATACAGGCGGTTCCCAGCGCCTTGCCCGCTTTGCCCTGAAGGGTCATCTGATAGCCCTCAATGGCGGTGGCGGCGGAGGCGGGCGTGCCCGGAGTGTGAATCAGAATGGCGGAGATGGACCCGCCGAAGATGGCGCCGCAGTAAATCGCGCCCAGCATGATCAGGCCCGTGGAGGCATCCATGGTGAAGGTCATGGGCAGCAGCAGGGCTACGCCCATGGCGGCGGACAGACCGGGCAGACAGCCGATGACAATACCGATGGTCGTACCGGCGGCCATGGCCAGAAGATTGACAGGCATGAGGGCATTGACAAAGCCCTGGCCCATCAGAGCTAACGTTTCCAGCATAGTCGTCCTCCCTTCTCACTTGAACAGCAGGCCCATGGGCAGCTTGACCTTGAGGAACAGGGTAAACGCGCAGTAGACCAGGACCAGAATCACGGCGGTGGAGAGCACAATCTGCCACTTGGGAACCTTCAGGAACAGCAGGCAGGCCGCCATGAACACCAGCGTGGCAATGTAGAATCCGGCGAAATACATAATCACCAGATACAGCACCACCATGCCCAAAATGGGGAAGAACTGCTTGGGCAGGAAGCCCTCGAAATCCTCCAGGCCCGTGGTGACGCCGCTCTTCTTCGCGGCCCGGAACATCTGGGCCACATACAGCGTGGTCAGAACGGCCAGAAGAACAATGATGAACAGCGGATAAGTCTGGGCGGCGGCGGGGAGGCGCAGGGTCATCACCAGAAACAGAGCGCAGACCGCGTAGATAAACGCGACGACGCCGATATCGGTTTTCTTCATCTCTCAAACCTCACATTTCAATTGAGAAAAAACGCGGGGCTTCACGGCGTGAAGCCCCGCGCGGCTCTATGGAATTACTCGGCCCAGATGGAAGAGACGGTGTCCGTGCAGAAGACATACTGCGCGTCCAGCAGAGCGCCGGTCGCGGCGGGGTCCATGTACTCCGTGGTAACGCTGGCCTTCACGGCCGCATCCAGATAGGCGGAGTCCTCCATGGTCTGCTTGAAGGCGTCCGCGTAGAAGTCGATGATCTCCTGGGGAGTATCCTTGGGGGCCACGATGGCGCGGGCGGAGCCGTACCACTGGTCATAATAGCCCGCCTCGCCCAGGGTGGGGGCGTCAGGGTACTCTGTGAGACGCTTGGTGTCGAAGACGCCAAGCACCTTTACCTCAGAGGTAAAGGCCGCGAAGTCCGCCAGCTTGGCGGAGGAGAAGTCCACCTCACCCTGCCGCAGGGCCAGCAGCTGGTCGGCGGTGCCGCCGTAAGGAATGGCGGTGTACTCAAACCCGGCGGTGGTGGAGAGCAGCTGGACGGCGATGTGGTTGGAGGCCTTGTTGCCGTTGGTGGAGGCCTTCAGCTCACCGGGATGCTCTTTGGCGTAAGTAACAAGCTCCTCCAGCGTGTTGTAGGGGCTGTTGGCGGCCACCAGAATCACAGAGGTCTCGGTGACGTGGTTGCAGATGGGGACGAAGTCCTCCATGGTGTAATCGCCCAGGCCCTCCACGATGTTGGAGCACAGGGTGGGCAGGTTCACGAAGCCCAAGGTATAGCCGTCGGGCTTGGCCTGAGACAGGGCCGTCCAGCCGATGGAGCCGGAGCCGCCCTCCTGGTTGTCGATCACCACGGTCTGGCCGATGAACTTGTCGGCGTAGGCGCTGAGGACGCGGGCGGTGTTGTCGGTGCCGGAACCGGCCTTATAGGCCACGATCATGTTCACGGGCTCGCTGGGAGTCCAGCCGGTGGCGGCGGGCTCACTGGTATCGCCGGAACCGGAATCGCTGGTGTTGGTATCGGCGGGCGGGGTGGTGGTTCCGGCGCCGTCTCCGGAGTCTCCTCCGCAAGCGCACAGGCTCAGCAGCATGCATGCCGCCAGCAGCAGGGTCAGCAGTTTCTTCTTCATTTTCAACGCAACCTTTCTTCATTAGCTTACAGGTAAGATACCTGGAGACAGGATAGCACTTTGCTTCCCTAAAATCAATGGCTGATTCATAAAAATTTAACAAAATATTTATAGGTTTCCAACAAGATTTTACTTGACATCCACGGAAAACGGGAAAAGAGCGGAGCCCCTCCAGGCCCCGCCCCATGGTTACGCCACAATCCGCCCGTCCTCAATCCGCACAATCCGGTCCGCTCTCCGGGCAAGCTCCGGATTGTGGGTAATCATCACGATGGTCTGGCGGAACTCCCGGCTGCTCATTTGCAGCAGGCCCATTACATCGTCGCTGGTTCTGGAATCCAGATTCCCGGTGGGCTCGTCCGCCAGAATAATGGCGGGCTTGGACGCCAGGGCCCGGGCAATCGCCGCCCGCTGCTGCTGGCCTCCGGAGAGGTGATTGGGCAGGCTGTCCAGCTTCTCCTCCAGGCCCAGCAGCTTCACCACCTCCATGATAAACGGCCGGTCCGGCTTCTGCCGGTCCAGCGAGAGGGGGAACACAATGTTCTCCCACACCGTCAGCACCGGAATCAGATTGTAGTTCTGAAAGACAAAGCCGATCTGCTTCCGGCGGAAAATAGCGGCCTGTTCCCGGTTCAGGCCCGCCAGCTCCGTGCCGCCGATCTGAACGCTCCCCTCCGTAGGGACATCCAGCCCGCCCAGCATGTTCAGCAGGGTGGACTTCCCGCTGCCGGAGGTGCCGATGATGGCAGTGAAGGTCCCCCGCTCAATCTCCAGGTCCACGCCGTCCAGGGCCCGGACCCGGGTATCGCCGCCACCGTAATATTTCCGGAGTCCGGCGGCCTTTAAAATGCATTCCATAACGCGTCTCCTTTCTGCTTCACTCCGCTACGCGGAGCTGCTCCACAATGCTGCCCTTATGGAACCAGCGCAGGGCCAGCACCGGAACCGCGGCGGACACCGCCAGCAGCACCGCACAGGCTCCCAGGGCGGGAATCAGGGTAAAGTGGAAGGTGAACTGCCACATGGAATCCACCATGCGCTTCACCAGGGTCAAGCCCATTGCCGCCGAGAGGGTCAGGCCCAGCAGACAGGCTCCCGCCGCGTAGCAGAGGCCCTCCCACACCATCATGGCGGTCAGCTGCCGCCGGGTCATGCCCACGCTCTCCATGGCGGCGAACTCATGGCGGCGGGTCAATATGGTGGTGACGATGGTGTTGATCAGATTCAGCACCCCGGCCAGGCCGAAGATCAGGCCCACGAAGCCGCCCACAAAGCGGATCATCCGCCGGGTCCCCTCGGCGCTCTCCCGGGCCTCCCGGGCGGAAAGGTAATTCATGTCCGGGTCCACCTGTTCCATGTAGTCCTCCAGAAACGCCGTCATCTCCGCCTCGTATCCCTCCTCAATGTCAAAGGAGTATTTGTAGACCGTCGGGACGTCGTACAGCTCTTTGTATACGTTCGTGGGGAGGTACAGGCTCAGGCCGTCTCCGCCGGTCTTCAGGGGGCCGCTGCTGATATAGCCGATTTCCATGTCGTCCGAGGTGAGGGCGGCTTTCGCCAGCACTGGCAGCTCCATGACCGGCGAGCCGTTTTTATAGACCGTGACGCTCCGGCCCACGCCAACCAAATCCAGGTCCGGCACCAGAGACATGTCCTGGCGGTTCATGTTCACGCCCACCAGCACGCCCTCCCCGGCGGACATTTTTTTGTAGAGGACATGGGCGTCCGTCTCCCCCTCCCGGAGGTCCATCCGGGCCAGGGCGGTTTCCTCCATTCCGTAGACATTACAGAGCATGCGCCCGTCGTCGCCCAGGCCAAAGCTCCTGAGCCCGTCCGTGCCGAAGGTGAGGCCGGTTTCCTCCATCACGAAGGTCTCCCCCGTCAGGGGATGGCCGAAGTCATAGGTGACGTTGGTGTCCTCCGCCGTGTTTTTATAGATCGCCGAGCCGCCGGTGACGCCGGGCCGGGACGCGATATCCGCGACGGTCTCCGCCCGCAGTGCGTCAGACCGCCGGAGGAAGCCCCTGATATTGCTGGCGCTGGCCGTGTTCACCACGGCGAAGTCCGTGCGGATCATGAAGGCCGTTTCCTTCTCCACGTCCACGCTGTCCGCCGCCGTGCCCGCGCAGTTCAGCAGCACCACGCACAGCGTCAAAGACAGCATGATGAACGCGGTCCGCCTCCGGCTCCGCCCCAGATTGGCCCAGGCCAGCCGGGGAATGCCCGCCCCCAGGGCACTCCTGCGGGAGGACCGGCCCCCGCTGCTCTCCACATAGCGGAAGGCCTCAATGGGCGGCGTGTTGGCGGCGGCCCGGACGGGCTTCCGGGTGCTGCAAAAAACGGTCAGCGCCGTCAGGGCCCCGGCGGCCAGGAAGAGTGCCGGAGAGGGAGAGACCTCCACGGCAAGGCTCTGGTACTCGGTGGCTACCATGCTCATAATCAGGGGCAGGGCGGCTCTGCCGGTGAAAAAGCCTCCCAGCATCCCCAGGGGAATTCCGATGCCGCTGAGCCAGAGGGCCTGCCGGTTCATCAGGGTCCGCACCTGCTTCCGGCTCATGCCGATGGTCCGGTAGAGGCCGAAGCGCCGGATGTCCTGCATGACGGCGATGTCGAACACGTTGTAGATCAGCAGGTAGCCGCAGAGCATGAACAGCGCGGCAAAGACCGCCGCCGCCGCAGTTTGGAAGGCGCTGGGCTGGACGTTGGTGGCCCGGTTTACTGCGGTCAGGATATAATTGGGGGCCGTCTGATCGTCCGGTTCGCCGCCCAGTTCATAGACCAGGTCCCGGAGCTTCTTCTCCAGTCCCAGGGCGCTGTGGGCGGTGAAATCGGAGAAATAAGTCCCGGCCATGTCGCTGTCCTCGCGATAGGTATACCGGAACATCTCCGGGTGGGCCTCCCGGAAGGCGGCCCCGGCCCACATCACGCTCATCTGACCGCCCAGGGCCTCATACCAGCCGGAGACCACCATGGGAAGCGCGTACTCCTGTCCGTGAGCGGTGAACTCGATGGTGATTTCCGCCCCGGCCTCCGGCTCCGCTCCCAGGTCCCGCAGGGCGAGGTCGGAGGCAACCACCTCGTTGGGCGCGGAGGGCTCCCGGCCATGGGTGGGAGCGCAGAAGGTCAGCTCCGCCTGAACTCCGTCCTGGACGTTGAACTCAATGTTGTGCCGGACGGCGTTGTCCAGGTAGGCCACCGGCATCCGCAGGCCCGCCGACTCGATGAAATCCGCCCGCCGCATGACCTCGAACTGCTCCGCCGTCATGTACCGGACGTCACCGTCGGACCGGCTCATTTTCTGCATTTGCATGGTCAGCGTAAAGGACTCCATCGTGCCGAGGGCGATGGTGGTGATGGCGGTGAAGAGGACCGCCGTAAGGGCGATGGCCAGCACGGCAATCCCGTTCCGCGCCCGGGCGGCGGCAAAGCTCCGGCGCGTCAGGATTTTCAGCATGTCTTCCATAGGACTTCCTCCTGAATCTCTTGCTGGCCGCAGTATACTCCCCCAATGTTACATTCCGGGTACAGGAACGTTACATTTTTGTACCTTTCCCTCCCCGGCTCAAAAACAGCGCCCCGGCCGGACCGGAGCGCTGGGGGAGAGCCTATACGACGCGCCCGTTCCGCATGCGCACCACGCGGTCCGCCAGCTGGGCGAGCTCCAGATTGTGGGTAATCATAATCAGGGTCTGGTGAAAGGCCTCCACGGTCATTTTCAGGAGCCCCGCCACGTTCTGGCTGGTTTTCACGTCAAAGCTTCCCGTGGGCTCATCGGCCAGGATGACGGCGGGCCGCGCAATCAGCGCCCGGGCAATCGCGGCGCACTGCTGTCCGCCCCCGGAGAGCATATAGGGAAAACACTCCAGCTTCTCCCCCAGGCCCAGCAGGCCGGTGAGCTCCGCGAAAAAAGCCGGGTCCGGCCGGGCGCCGTCCAGGGCCAGGGGAAGCAGGATGTTCTCCCGGATGGTCAGCTCCGGCACAAGGCGGCAGTCCTGGAAGACAAAGCCCACCTTCCGGCGGCGGAAGACGGTCAGCTCCTCCTCCCCCAGGGACGCCAGATTCACGCCGTCAACCGTCACCGTCCCCTCCGTGGGGAGATACAGGCCGCCGGTCAGGTTCAGCAGCGTAGTCTTCCCACTGCCGGAGGCCCCGACTACGGCGGTGAAGGTCCCCTTTTCGATGGAAAGGCTGACTCCGTCCACGGCCCGGACCTGCCGGGGGCCGCTGCCGAAGTACTTTTTCAGGTTGTTTGTCGTTACAATGTCCATAAAACTCCTGTTCACCTCAGTAGAAACACGGAAAAGACGGAGCCCTTCCCCTCCTCTGACTTCAGGCTGATGTAGCCCCGCTGGCGGGTGATGATCCCCCGGGCCAGATACAGCCCCAGGCCTACGCCCTCCTCCGGCCCCGAGGTCCGGGCCCGGTAAAAGCGCTTGAATACGTCGTTGTAGTGCTCCGGGGAAATTCCGATGCCGGTGTCCTCTACGTCGATTCGGGTGTAAAACTGCCAGGGGCGGACGCGGACATGGACGCTCCCGCCCTCCGGCGTGTATTTGACCGCGTTGTCCAGCAGATTCCCCAGGGCCTCCGCCGTCCACTTGGGGTCGTGGCGGACGGTCTCTCCGGCATCGCATTCCACATCGATCTGTATGCCCTTCCGGTTCGCCTCGGGCAGGACGCCCCCTACCGCCCGGGCGATGGTGCCGCACAGCGCGGCGTCTTCCATATGCAGGGCAAAGGTCCCCGTTTCCAGCCGGGACATTTTGATGAGGGACTGCATGAGGAAATCCAGCTTCTGGACCTGCGCCGCCAGGGTGGCGAGGAATTCCGCCCGCTTCGCCTCCGGCAATTCCCCCTGGCTCAGGATGTCCGTGAACATCCGGATGTTGGCCAGGGGCGTTTTGATCTGGTGGGAGATGTCGCTGATCAGCTCCTGAAGAGTCTGCCTGTCCGCCTCGCTCCGCCGCTGGCCCGCCTGGGTCCGGTCATGGTATTGCAGGAGCCTCCCCTGTACGCGGGAGAGCCGGGTGTCCTCATAGGGGCGGTAGTTTTCCGGGTCCCGGCCATCCGACAGGGCGTCCAGGGTCTCGCAGACATGGTTGGCAAAATCGGACTCCCGCCGCTCCTGAAGGCGCTTCCACAGGACGGTAAGGACCAGAACCGTCACGCCCAGCCCCCATGCCCCGAGGCGCAGAAGCCCCACCGGGACCTCCAGCATGCCCAGTACAATCAGCACCAGCGCCGCCAGCGCCAGAAGGCGGGGAATCCGGCCTTCCCGCCTCATACCGGCGCTCCCGTCCAGACGTAGCCCATGCCCCGGATGGTCTGGATGTAGGTGTGTCCGGGGTCCTCTATCTTGGCGCGGAGGCGGTTCATGGTCACGGTGAGGGTGTGGTCGTCAATAAAATTCCCCCCGGCGTCCCACAGCTTCTCCAGCAGGAGCCGCCGGGTAATCACCGTCCCGGCGCTGGCGGTCAGGAGCCGCAGGAGCTTGTATTCGTTGGGAGTGATCGCCAGCCTTTCGCCGTCCCGGAGGGCGGTCAGGGTCTGGAAGTCCAGGCGCAGAAAGCCGTCGTCAAAGCACTCCCCTCCGGGCCGGGAGGCCCCCCGGCGGAGGACGGCCTCCACCCGGCGCTTGAGGACCTGGACCCGGAAGGGCTTGGTGATGTAATCGTCCGCGCCCAGGTCAAAGCCGTTCAGCTCGTCCCGCTCCAGGTCGTTGGCGGTCAGGAAGATGACGGGCAGCTCCGGCGCGGCGGCCTTGATTTCCCGGCAGAGGTCAAAGCCGCTCCCGTCGGGGAGGTTTACGTCCAAAATCACCAGATCAAACCGGTCGGCTTCCAGGAGCATGCGGGCCTTCCGGCAGGTGTAGGCCGCAACGGTGAGGCCGCCGTCCTCGTCCAGGGCATAGCACAACCCCGCGCTCAGGGGTAAATCGTCTTCCACAACTAAGATCTTTGACATGGGAACCTCCGGCTTTGTGGTGTCCTGAAAATTATACCCCAGACGTGGGCGTTTCGCAATCATCTTCTGGGCGGGCAGACCGTCAAAAACCGGAAAGACGCCGCTGGCGCAGCGTCTCTCCGGTTCTCTTTTTCCGCACAGCCGCAGGGGCTCATTCTCCGTGGACATGGAACAGCGTCTCCAGAACCTCGTCCCGCCCGATTCCGCCGAAATAGTCCGGCAGCGGAAACCGCGCCAGCCGCTCCGCCACATCCTCCCGCCGGAAGGGACAGCCCTCCAGCGCCTTCACCAGCGGGTCCAGCGGGCAGCGGGAGAGGAAGTCTCCGTAGAAGGCGATTTCCGTAATCAGCCCTTTCCGGACGGAAAGCCGGACCTCCAGCCCTCCGCCGTCCCAATAGCGCCGGTTGGCCATGCCATACTCCGGTGAACGGCCGAAATTCCACTCCCAGGTCTCATACTTCCGCCGCTTCAGGTCCTCCGCCTCCCGGAGCTCCTCCTCCGTCAGGGTCCCCTGGACAAAGCCCTCTCCCGCCAGCGCCGTTTTCAGATACGCCCAGAAGGCGGGCAGGTCCATGTCTTCCTCCAGAAAGTCCCGGATATTCCCAATCCGGCTCCGGACAGACCTGGCGCTCTTCGACCGGAATTTCTCCGGGTCCACCCGGAGGGCCCCCGCCACCATGTCCGGGTCCGCGTCAAAGAGCAGGGTCCCGTGGTGCAGGATGCGCCCGTTCAGCAGCCGCTGGGCGGTGCCGGAGACCTTCCGTCCCTCGATCAGGATGTCGTTCCGCCCGGAGGCCTCCGCCCGGAGGCCCAGGCCCCGGAGGGCGCTCACCACAGGCCGGGTGAAGCGCTCCATGGACAGCCGTTCCCCGTCCTCCGCGCCGGTGATGAAGGAGTAATTCAGATTCCCCAGATCGTGGTACACCGCGCCGCCGCCGGTGGTCCGGCGGACCACCCGGATGCCGTGGACCTCCACAAAGGCCCGGTTGATCTCCGCCTCCGTGTTCTGGTTCTGGCCAACCACCACGGTGTTTTCGTTCTGCCAGAGAAGGAGGCAGGAGTCCTCCCGCCGCCGGAGCAGCACCACCTCTTCAAAGGCCAGATTGTAAAAGGGGTTCCGGGACCCCGTCTCCAGATAGATCACACCGGTCTCCTCTCTCAGGGCTGGACGCCCCGGATAAACCCGTCCATCAGGCTGGTCAGATGGTCCTCAATGGTGGAGACCGCCGCCTTCCGGTTCCGGGCCCGGAGCTCCTCCAGGAGCCGCTGGTGGCTCCGCTGGAGCTGCTTCAGGCTCTCCGCGTCCGTCAGGGCGGAGACGCTGAACCAGTTCCGCATGTTGCACTGCTCCCACAGCCGGAGGAGAACCTGATTCTCCGTGGCGTTGATAATGGCCCGGTGAAAGGCGGCGTCGCACTCGGTAAAGCGCCGCAGGTCCCCCTGCCCCGCGCACTCGTCCATCTCCGCCAGAATCTCCCGGAGCTCCGCCGTCAGCCTCTCCAGCTCCCCATCGGGCAGCTGCTGAATGACGTCCTGGATGCTCTTGGACTCCAGGCACATCCGGACGCCGTAGTTGTCCCGGATGTCCTTTTCCGTCAGGGTCCGAACCCGGGAACCCTTGAAAGGCACGGTCTCCACCAGTCCTTGGGCCTCCAGGTCCCGGATGGCTTCCCGCACGGGGCCCTGAGAGACGCCCAGCTCCTTTGCCCAGAAGGTCTCGATAATCCGGTCTCCGGGCTTCAGCTCCCCGGCGAAAATGGCCTCCCGGATGGCGCCCCGGATTTCCTCGCGGAAAACCTTGCGCTGTGGAAGGGCCTGGTTCACTCTCTCCATATACACACGCTCCCTGTCCGACCGTATTATTGATAATTTGGTATTATACGGTTTCCGGATCTCAAAGTCAATGTATGCGCGAAAAAAACGCCCTCCGAAGAGAGCGTGTCTCCCCCGGCCTCCGCCCCGATGAAACGGGGCCCGGCAGAGGAAAATCCGCCGGACTCCCGAATCACAGAGCCGTTTCAACAGCCACGCCGGTTGGCGCAGCCGGATGGGGGTTCCCGCCCGGCGGGGCAGCGCGGGGTGTCCGCCGGACGGATTTTGACAGTATTGCGCTTATATTCCCAACCGCCGAACCACTTACGTCCAGGGCTCCAGCCCCATACGCGGCAAGGTGGAAGAGCCGCCGCCGGACATCCTGCCGTGATAACGCCTTCCAAAGATTTGAAATGTATCCTGCTGGACGGCCGTACGCCCGGGTGAGACGGGCCGCTGTCCGTCTGCGGTTCGCCGGTTATGGACGGATGGCTGAGGGTAATCCGCCGCCCCGGAGGGGGATTTACTTCCCGCCGGTGGAGGCGATGCCCTCAATAAACTGGCGCTGGAAGATCAGGTAGAGAATCACCATGGGCAGCATGGCCAGCAGTGAGCCCGCCATCAGCACCGGGAAATTGGTGGTGAACTGACCCCTCAGCGTGGCAAGGCCCGAGGAGAGGGTCATCATCTTCAAATCGGAGTTCACCACCAGCGGCCACATCAGGTCGCTGTAGGCAAACACAGCGGTGAAGATGGTCAGCGCCGCTACGGAGGTCCCCGTCAGGGGGAACATGACCTTGGTGAAGGTCTGCCACTGGTTGCAGCCGTCCAGGTACGCGGCTTCGCCGATCTCGTTGGGTATGCCCATATAGGTCTGCCGGAGGAAGAACACACCGAAGGCGCTGACCAGCCCCGGAAACACCAGCGCGAAAATGGTATTGGCAAGGCCCATGTGGGCCACCATCTGATACTGGGGAATGATGAAAATCTGACTGGGCAGGGACATCTGCACCAGCACGATGCCGAAGAGGAAATTCTTGCCCTTGAACTTCAGCTTGGCGAAGGCATACCCCGCCATGGAGCTGAACACCACGGCGCACAGCACCCGGAAAAGTATCATCAGCGCCGTGTTCCAATAGAGGTTCAGGAAGGGGAGGCTCTTCATGGCGTCCCGGAAATTGTCCGCGATCAGCTCCTTCGGGAAGAAGGTGGGCGGAATGGCAAGGCTCTCCGGTATGGTCTTGGAGCTGGTGAGAATCATCCACACAAAGGGGAAGATCATCACCACGGAGCCCAGGAGCAGCGCCGCGTAGGTCAGGAAGGTCGCGATTCGTTTGTTCCGGGTGAGAGAAGCGGTGGTTTTCATTTCGTCCCCTCCTTATACATCATAGTTGACCCACTTCTTCTGTCCGAGGAATTGGATCACCGTCACCAGTCCGATGAGGAGCACGGTCCAGACCACAATGGCGCTGCCGCTCCCCCGGCTCCCCGCTATGAAGGACTCCCGGTAGAACAGATACATGAGGCTCTGCACGCTGGTAACGGCGGGGTTCATGTCCTCCACCATCATGTAAATGAGGTCGTAGACCTTCACAGAGGCCATCAGCCGCATGATCATCACCACAAACAGCGTGGGAGAGACCATGGGCAGGGTGATGTGGAAGAACTGAGTGACCTTGCTGGCCCCGTCGATGCCCGCCGCCTCGTAATAGGACTTGGAGATGTTCTGAAGGCCCGCCAGCAGCAGCACCGCGTCATAGCCGATGTTGCTCCAGATGGACACCAGGGCACAGGCGATCATCACCACGCCGGGCTCGGTAATCCAGCCGATGTGCGTCCCCAGGACCTGATTCAGGATGCCGTACTCACCGTTGAAAATCCAGCGCCACACCATGGTGACGGCGGCGGGAGCACAGACCATAGGCAGGAAAAAGATGGTCCGGAAGACGCCCTTGCCCTTGATCTTGGCGTTGAGCAGCATGGCCACCAGCAGGGACAGGAACAGCCCCAGAGGCACGGTGAGGATGCAGAAATAAACGGTGTTCCAGGTGGCCCGCCAGAATTCCGGGCGCTGGAAGATGTCGATGTAATTCTGAAGGCCGATGAACCGGTAATTGCCGAAGCCCAGGTGCTCACAGAAGCTGGTATACAGCGTCTGGACAAAGGGCCACAGGTTCAGCGCCACCAGGCCGATGATGGTGGGGGCCACCATGATATAGGCCCAGTTCTGTTCCCGCCGGGCGGCGGCGGACATTTTCACTCCCTTATTCATGGAACGCCCTCCTCTCACTGGTCCGCCAGCTTTTTGGCGGTCTCGGTGTTGATGATCTCCTGGATGTTGTCCATACCGGCGTCAAAGCTCTGCTGGCCGTTATAAACCTTGTTCAGCTCATCCAGCACGGGGGCCTTCCACTTGGGGCGGGCGGAGTTGTTGACGCTCTGGACGCCGTAAGCAAACTGGTCGTTGAGAATCTCCAGGTCCAGGTCATAGCCCGCCTCCGCGAAGGCGTCGAAATAGGGCTGCTCCGTACCGTTGTAGGCGGAGACCGCCGCGCCGAAGCCGCTGGCAATCCGCTGGGCCTCCTCGGTGCCGAAGAACTTGATGACATCCAGGGCGATGTCCCGGGTCCTGCCCTTGGCGGCGGTGGAATAGCACAGGCCGTTGGAAATGGTGGCCCGGCCGTCCCCGGAGGCGGGGTCGGGGCATTTGGGCAGGGGCGCGATGTCCCACTTGCCCCGCATGTCGGGGAAATTCTCCTGCATGGCCCACAGATTCCAGTTGCCCTCCAGGTACATGCTGCCTCCCTCGGAGAAGAAGGCCGTCTGCGGCGTGGTCTCGGCGAAATAGGCCTGGTCCGGGCACCAGGGCTGGTCCTGAATGCCTATGTAGAACTCCATGGCTCTCCGGGTGGCCTCCTGATCGAAGCCGCCCTTGGTTTTGTCCTCCGTGAGGATGCAGCCTCCGGCCTGATAGACGAAGTTCCAGTAGCCGCACTGGTCGTCGTTATAGGCCATGTAGCCGTACTTGCCGGTGGCGTCATAGATTTTCTGGGAGGCGTCCACCATATCGTCCCATGTCCAGTTCTCGTCGGGGTAGGGGACATTGGCGGCGTCAAACATCTCCCGGTTATAGCACAGGACGATGTTGTCCTTGTCCTTGGGCACGCCGTACATCCGGCCGTCCACGCCTTGGGCGTTGCCCCGGGAAATGTCGGAAAAGTGCTTTTCGTAGTACTGGGGGTCCACATCGTCATAGAGATTCGTGACGTCCGCCAGCTTGCCGAACTCCGTGTAGTACAGAATCTGGTTCGTGTGCATCCAGAAGATGTCCGGCATGGTGTTGGACTCGGCGGCGGCCTCCAGCTTGGTCCAATACTCATTCCAGCTTGTGACCTGGACCTCGATGACTACGTCGGGATTCCGGGCGGTGTAGGCGTCACAGATGGCCTCCATGCTGTCCCTCTGGTAGACGTCCCAAATCTGGAAAGTCAGGTGGGTCCTGCCGTCGGCGGCGCCGCAGCCGCACAGGCCCACCAACAGCGTGAGGGCCAGAGCCAGGGCAACGGCTCGGGGAATTTTCTTCATAACTCCACTCCTCTGCTTGATTGTTTCCTGCGGGTGTTTCACTGCGGAAAATCATAATACTACCCACGGGCGCTGTAAATGGACTGGAATTTACGAAATATACCCAAATGTTATAAATCACACTTTTCGCGCAAGTCAAATAACATTTGGGTATATTTTTTAAAAATTCATGAATTTGTACAGACATCCGGTTTTTCCTTTGTGCAAAAGGGAAACCCTAGGAAAGCAGAAAGAAAAGTCTGCCTCCTCCCGCCTTGGAATATACTGGGATTATATGCCAAAATGCGGGATATTCCCTACGGAATGACTGGAAACATTCTGAAGGTATTCGCTGGGGGACAAGCCGGTCTCCCGGCGGAAGACCTTGGCGAAATAATTCGCGTTGGCAAAGCCGGAGGCCTCGGCCACATAGCTGATAGTGGTGTCCGGATGGCAGAGCAGCTGCTTGGCGAACTCAATCCGGACCCGGGTGATGTATTTCCCCGGCGAGACGCCGGTTTTCTTCGTGAACACCCGGCCCAGGTGGGCGGAGGAGACCTCCAGCCGCTCCGCCAGATCGTCCACGCCCTCCAGGAAGGGGAACTCCTCCTGGATGATGGCCACCGCCGCCTCCACCAGCGGGGACCCGGGGCTGGGACGGCGGCAGCCCGGCGCGCTCCGGAGCTTCATCAGCATGGCGTAAGCCTGGGAGGAGGCCTCCGCGCCTGGGACCTCCCCCGTTTCCTCCTCCAGGGCCGCCAGGGACGAGGCCGCCTCCCACACCGCCGCCGCTCCGGCGGGAAACAGGACGCTCCCCTTGGTCAGCCGGTCCGCCAGAAGGCGGGACGTCAGCTCGCCCTGGAGCTGGAGGAGAATATACTGCCCGTCGGACACGGCCTGAAGGGCGTACTCCCCCGGGTGCTGGAGCAGGTAGGCCTGACCGGCCTCCAGAAGAACATAGTGGTCATAAGCGGATATGGTCAGGTTTCCCCGGACCGTCGCGCAAAGGATATCGTCCCCCGTCTGCCCGTAGCCGGTAAGACGGTCCCCGGCGGAGAGGGGAAGCAGGCGGAGTATGGACAGGGTCAGCAGACTCTGGACGCGGGCATCCGGAGCCGCCGGCAGGATTTCTCGTTTTTCGTTGATGCGGGAAAGCATACCGTACCTCCATAGGTAAATGCGTCTTTTCGATTTCATGCGGGGCCTCTGCGAACAGGGGCGCTTTAATGGGCGATGGCCTCCTCGGTCTCTTTATCGAAGAGGTGCAGCTTATCCGGATTCAGCGCCAGGACGGCGGCGTCCCCCACCCGGCCGGGATACGTGGAGGGGGCCCTGACCACCAGTTTGCTGCCCCGGCAGTCCAGGTGCAGATGGGTTTCCGTTCCCATCAGCTCCGCGATTTCGATGATGGCCTCCAGGTCGTGGGGCCCTCCGGTCTCCACGGGGTCCAAGTCCTCGGGGCGAACGCCCAGGACCACCGGCTTCCCCACATAAGGGGCCAGGACGGCGGCGTCCATCCGCTCCGGCAGGGCGATGGACCGGCCGCAGGTTTGGACGAAGAACCGGTCTCCCTCCCGGGCGACGGCGGCGTCCAGGAAGTTCATCTGCGGAGAGCCGATAAAGCCCGCCACAAAGAGGTTGCAGGGCCGGTCATACAGGCTCTGCGGAGTGTCGTTCTGCTGAATGACGCCGTTCCTCATCACCACGATGCGGTCCCCCATGGTCATGGCCTCGGTCTGGTCGTGGGTGACATAGACAAAGGTGGTCTGGAGGCGCTTGTGGAGACGGCTGATCTCCGCCCGCATGGCGGCGCGGAGCTTGGCGTCCAGGTTGCTCAGGGGTTCATCCAGCAGGAAGACGGCGGGATTCCGGACCATGGCCCGGCCCAGGGCCACCCGCTGGCGCTGTCCGCCGGAGAGGGCCTTGGGCTTGCGGTTCAGCAGGTGCTCCAGGTCCAGGGCCCGGGCCGCCTCGTGGACGCGGCGGTCAATCTCCTCCTGGGGAATCTTTTGCAGCGTCAGGCCGAAGGCGATGTTCCGGTAGACCGTCATGTGGGGATACAGGGCGTAGTTCTGAAAGACCATGGCGATGTTCCGGTCTTTGGGCGCCACGTCGTTTACCACCCGGTCCCCGATGTACAGCTCGCCGCTGGTGATATCCTCCAGTCCGGCGATCATCCGGAGCGTGGTGGACTTTCCGCAGCCGGAGGGGCCCACCAGGATGACAAACTCCTTATCCTGAATCTCCAGATTCAGGTCCGGAACAACGGTGACGTTGCCGGGGTAGGTCTTCTCAACGTGTTTAAACGTAATACTGGCCATAACGGACCTCCTTGCTGATTTTGGCAAAAGCATAGCATGGACGCCGGAGGAGCGCAAGGGTAATTTCCCAACCCCTGCGGTAAAAAAATGATTTTCACTTTTTCTGGAAAAGACGGTTTGGCCCCCCTTTTCCACCCTTGCGCGTACAAAAAGAGTGTGATATATTGGAGTCCTGAAGAATAAAATGGAGGGTTTCGGTATGTTTTTTCGAAAGGACTATGCCGCGCCGGGTCCCGGCGTCAGCCCCGATGAGCCGGAAAAAACCGGCATGGCCCGTCTCGGGGAAATTCTCTCCCTGGAGTGCGTGACTCTGGTGAAGCTGAATCTGCTCTTCCTGCTCAGCTGCGTCCCGGTGGTCACGATACCCGCCGCAGTTTTCGCCATGAACCACGTGGTGCGGCTGATGATTCTGGACCAGCCGGTGGTCTGCCTCTACCACTACAAAACCGCCTTCCGGCGGCACTGGAAGCGGGGAACCGCCGCCTTTCTCGTCACGGCGGGGCCGCTGGCCCTGGCCCTGTACGGGATGTGGTTCTACCTCAGCCGGGCCATGGTCCGCCCGGTGCTGCTGCTGCCCTTCATGCTCTGCTCCACCGTGTTTTTGACGGCGCTGCTGGCCTCCACCTATTTTTACGCGCTGCTGACCACGGAGCGGAGCTTTCGGGAGTGCCTGCGGCTGGCGCTGCTCCTGGGGACCGCACGGCCCTTCCGGGCGGTGCTGGCGGCTCTGGCGGTGTATGGGACGCTGGCGGCGGCGGTGCTGGAGTTCCCGCTGAGCGGCATCTATCTGCTGCTGATCGGCTTTTCCGTGCCCTGTCTGCTGGGCGGGTTCTTTGTGCGGACGGTGCTGAAGCAGCTGTAAGCAAACGGATTCCAACAGAAGAGGACGGCCCCTCCCGGGACCGTCCTCTCATTTTTTACACCTGGCTCAGATACGTCACGTACCGCATCAGCATCGCCGATGCCTGGGCTCTTGTAGCCAGGCCGCCGGGGGCCAGGGTTCCGTTTCCATAGCCGCTCAGGATGCCGTTCTCCACGGCCCAGCGGGCCGCCTCCTGGGCGTAGCCGCTGACCGCATCCGCGTCCAGGAACCGCAGCTCCCGGTTGGTGGCGGCGGGACTTCCCGCGTAGCGGTACAGCATCGCCGCCAGCTGCTCCCGCGTCACCCGGCCATCCGGGTTCCTGCCGTCGCTGATGCCGTTGGCAACCGCCCAGGCCATGCCCTTTTCATAGGCCGAGGAACCGGAGGCCTCCACGCCGTCCAGCCGGGCCAGCACGGCCGTCAGCATCCCCCGGGTCATGGGCGTATCCGGGGCGAAATCCCCCGCCGCTTTGCCGGAGAACAGGTCCCGGGAGGCAACGAACTGAATCGCGTCCTCCGCCCAGTGGCCCCGGGTGTCCGCGAAGCTCTTTCCGTTATCCCGGATTCTCACCGTGGCCCCGTCGGAGACGTCCAGGGCAAGCTCTCCTCCCGTGAGCACGGCGGTGCGGACCATTTTCTCCACGCCTCCGTCCCCCACAAGGTAGGCCACCACGGAGGGACCGTAGCCAATCACGGGGATTTCCACCCGGACCACCCGGCTGCTCCCGGTGTGGACGGTGACGTCTCCCGCTCCCGGCAGCGCCGGAAGGGGCAGGGACACCGCGCCGCCCTGGGCCGCCTCAATCGCCTTGGAGCTGAGGCAGACCTCACCCTCCGCGCCGCCGTTCCGGTCCACCCGGAGGGAGGCGGTCACGCCGTCGGACTGCTTTACCGTGGTCTCGCTGGAGCCGTCGGGCCGGTCCACGGTTTTGACGATGGAGCCGTCCGCCGCCGTTTCCGTGGAGGTCACGGTGCCGTCCTTCTTCGTCTCCACCACGACCTTGGACCCGTCGGGCCGCTTCGTGGTCTCCGTCACCGTGCCGGTGGAGGGGTTCGTGCTGGTGGTAACGGTGGACCCGTCCGGGTTCTTCACCGTATTCGAGCCGGACCCTCCGTTGCCGCCCCCGGTGCTGGGGAAGTAGATGGAGCCGCCGCTGCTGCCGCCGGACTCATCCGAGGAGCCGCCGGAGGAGGACCCGGTGGCGGGAATGGTCCCCTTCTCCATCACATAGCCGCAGGCCGTACAGGCCTTGTGCCGGGTTCCGCTCTGGCTGGAGGTGGCGGGCCGGTCCACCACCCAGTCCCCGGCGGTATGGGGGCCGTAGCCGTCCTTTCCGCTGTCCTCCGTGATGGTGCAGCCGGAGGCGGTGCAGTTGTGCCAATGGTGGGTCTCGCCGGTCTCCCAGTCCGGGCTCCACGCGTGGGTATGCCCCGGCGTGCCGGACACCCGCCAGGTTGCCAGCAGGGTGACGTCGTTCTCCGGCATCACGAAGCTGACGTCCGGATTCCCCCGGTTGGACAGCTCCACCCCCGCCGGATTCCACGCGGCGAAGACGTGTCCGCTGTACTCGCCCGCGTGGACCGTGACGGTGGTTCCCACCTCATAGGCCCCCGCGCCGGTGACGGCGGCATGGCTGTTGTTCACCGTCACCTGATATTTCGGCGCTCCGGGCTGCTCGGAGGCGATAATCTTAATCATATAAGCGGCTATGTGCCCCTCATAGGTGATGGTCAGCATCCGGCTCTCCGCCGGGGCGGAGGAATCAAAGCCGCTGACCATGTCCGCCGTGACCTTCACATCCTCCTTATGGCCGTCGGAATAAACCACCTCGATGGTCAGCCCCGTCAGGTCCAGCGCCTCGCCGGTTTTATACTCGGTCTTCTGCGCCGGAGTTTTGATGGAAATCTCCGTCACCACCGGCGCGCCGTAAGCCGGGACGGTAATGGACGCGGCCCGGCCCGCCTCCAGATTGGCCGTGGCCTTCTCCCGGACGTAGTAGAGTCCGGCGGCGAGGCCGGTGGTCTCACCATCGCCGCAGGTTCTGGGATTGGAGAAATTCGGGTTCGTATCGTACTCCATGGCGGAGGTGGTGCCGGTAATTTTGCCGTCGCTGCCGCTGGCCGAGGTGGGAGCGCTGGCGGAGAGGTTTCTGGGGGCGTCGGGGCCGTCGCCCTTGCCGATGCTCCAAGGGATATTCACGGGCTCCGCAGAGCCCGTGTCCCACTGAAACCCGGGTTTCAGCGTGGCGGTGGCCATATAGGTGCCCACGCCGGATGCCTTATGTCCGGTGAGGGTGTAGCCCTCGCCTTCGCTGACGCCGGTCTGCTCCGCGCCCGTCCACTTCAGGCCGGTCTTCGCCTCGGGGACGGCGATGGAGGTGGGGCCTGGCTCCGGCGTTGTGCCGCCGCTGTTTGTGACGGTCAGCGTGACTGATTTCGTAATATTTTTCTTGTTTTCAGTATGGGTCGAGGGGACAGTTACCCCAATGGTGTATGGGCTATCAGCGTCTCCCCATTTCTCATCAGGAGTTACACATAATGTAAACTCACTTACTTCCAGAAGCTTCAGATATCCCTGCGGATCCGTGTACTGGTAGTAGGTTTCACCGTCTTGAGGTATAGACACCCAATTGGCCTGTCTGCCATTGATCGTAATCCCCAACGGAATGACATCCGGAAACAGCGGGCTTCCGCTGACACTCAATACTGTCATTTCAAATTCTGCTATTTCATTACTGCTTATCGTTGCCGTCGTATTGTCAAAGTAGAAATCCCGCACAAGGTCCACGTCCCCGCCGGAGGACCCGCTGGAGGCCTTCCAGTCGCCATTGGACTCCCGGACCAGCTTCATATTAGGCTTCGTAGAGGAAGGCAGGAGCGCAAAGCTGCTGTCATTGGATTGAGGGGCCTGAATGTATACGTGTCCCTCCACAGGCGAACCCATGGACGCAGGGTTGCCGCCGCTGACTCCAACGGAGTCAATCGCAACCGTAGTGCTGCCCGAAACCGTGCCGTTGTGAGTCCAGGTCTGATTTTTATCCAGAATCAGATAGCCATCACTGTTAAAACTATCAACATTATTCAGACTCGATATTCCGGCCATAGGTTTAAGATCCAGCTTCGCGCCGGAGGAAACTGAAATGTTCTTAGCGCTGCTTCCGCTTTCAAGGGCAAGATGGCCCACGTCTACCGTCAAGTCGGAAACGCCCTGAATAGTCCGCTTATCCTCATTGCCGGAGCCCTGGTAAAGCACCTCCGCCTGAGAGTTCATGTCATAAACATCAGGCGCGTTGCCGGTGATGCGGATACTACCGGAGACGTTATAGCTTTCATCATACGTAGCTGTGGCACCGTCCTGCGTGCCGCCGCAGGCATAAATAGACCCCAGCGCGTTTTTGGAAGTCATAATGGAAATCTCTGCATTCCCTCGAAAAGTTTTATCCGGCTGCCCGTTTCCGTCTCTGGTCCGATAGACATTACCCGCATATATATTCCCGGAAGGGGCCTGCCCCTGAATATTAACACTCCCTTTGATGACAATCCGCCCATCCAGTCCGGGTTGGGGTACTGTTACGGTCGGGTGATTAAGTCCGGTAAGCGTACCGCAGTATAAGTTGAACGATGAGTCCTGCATCCTGCACGTTATGTTCTCCAACGTTAGCGTGTGCCCATTGGCCGCGATAAAGTTGCCGCCCTCTGTTGACGAGAAAGCGAACTTCACATCGGAAAACGTCACATCCTCGCCCAGCACAAGGCCGCCGGCCCGAACCGAAATACTTCCGTTTTGGATGGTCAGGGGCTTCTCAATCACAAAGGGCGCATTCCGTCCCGAGCCGCCTACCGAAACGTCATTCGCAACGACGGAACCGCCGCCCAAATCAATAACTCCGTTTTCGGACGCCCCATCAACTAGCACCCGCAGGTCATTCGATTCCGCCGCCAGCCCCACCGGGGGGAACACGGCGGCCGTCACGCAGAACGCCAATAAGGCCGCAATCAGTCTTAATGGTTTTTTCATGTGCATCAAATTCTCCTTTTCCTCTCACTCCGGAAACGCGCCCCGAACGCGCCCCGCCAAACCGGGCCTCCCCTGCCTCCGCCGCTTTCTCCGCCGGTCAAAAAAGCGCCTTCCCGTTCAGGCGGACACAGGAGAACCCGGCCCGGAATTGCGGAAAGGCCTTTCAGCCGGTACGCGGCGGTTTACAGATCGGATACAGTATATCAAATTCCTGACGGAATTGCAAGAAACTCCTGTGACAAATATAGGAAGATCGTACGGTTTTTTTGCCCCGAAACAGGCCGGGCTCCACGCTCCGCCCCGGACGGCGGGGATTTTCCATCCGGACCGCCGTCTGGCAAACATTCTCATCCGCGAAACCGCGCATACTCTGCCGCTCCCGGCGCACACTAGAGGAGCGCCAACCGGACCGGCTTTCCGAAAGGGTAAACACGCGCTGCGGCGCATGCTTTGCACTGGGGAGACGCGCCGCGGCGCACCTATGGAGAGAGGGCGGACGCCTCGTTCCGCCCCTCCCTCCAAAACCTTTCACCCAGGAGGATTGCACCATGACTAAGGATTGCACCAACGGCGGCTGCTCCTGCACGCCCAACCAGAGCATCAAGTGCACGGTGAACAACTGCGCCAACCACTGCCAGGACAAGGACTACTGCGGCCTGACCTCCATCCAGGTCGGCACCCATGAGACCAACCCCACCATGGTGGAGTGCACCGACTGCCAGAGCTTCCGAATGAAATAAGCAGTCCGCAGGGATACGCGGGGGGGAGTCCGCTCCCCCCCTCTCTCCCGCCCCGGTTCCGGAGTACATAACGCGGGTTCCCCCGGGAACCCCGGAAAAGGAGGGCGCGATCATGGAGGGAAAGCGGGTCGCACGCATCGCCGGAGGCGCGGCGGGCCTGGCCAACGGCCTCTTCGGCGGAGGCGGCGGGATGGTATTTCTGCCGGTGGAATCCCGGTGGGGGCATCTGCCCCAGCGGAAGCTCTACGCCACCTGCGTGGGGGTCATTTTCCCGGTCTGTCTGGTGTCGGCGGGGGTGTATGTCTGGCAGGGGGGCGTATCCCTCTCCGAGGCCCTGCCCTATCTGGCCGGAGGGCTTCTGGGGGGCTGGCTGGGGGGAAAGCTCTACGGGCGGATTTCCACCACCTTTTTAAAGTGGCTCTTCGCCGCCTTTCTCTTTTACGCGGGGGTGAAATATCTGCTGTGACGGACTGGCTGATTCCCTTTCTCTGCGGCCTGGGGGCCAGCGTGATTTCCGCGTGGGGCGTAGGCGGCGGCACGCTTTTGCTGCTGGTCATGACGCTGTTCCTGGGCGTGGACCAGCGCACCGCCCAGGGCATCAATCTGCTGTTCTTCCTCCCCACCGCCGCCAGCGCGCTGGTGTGCCACGCCAGGGGCGGTTACCTGGACAAGCCCACGCTGAAGGCCGCGATTCCGGCGGCACTGGCGGCGGCACTGGCGGGGGCCTGGGCGGCAAACGCCATGGATGTGGAGATTCTGCGGAAGCCCTTCGGGGTATACCTGCTGTTCTCCGGCCTGGGGCTGATCTGGCCGAAGCGCCGGAAGGACCGGGCGGAGGACGCCTGATTGGCGGGCCCCCGCCATACATAGCCCCGTCAGGCGGAGGGCCCGTTCAGGCGGAAAATCCAGGCCTCGGGGACAGCGCGGGCAATCAGGGGACGGTTGAAATTGTACCAGCTGCCGCACTGGTCCAGAATGATGGCGTCCGCCGTCACGACCCGCTCCATGCGGGAGAGCACGCCGTCCACACTGGGATGGAGCTCCACCCGCAGCTGGAAGGGCCGGGCCTCCGCCCGCTCCAGCAGCAGCGCCCGGAGACGGCCGGAGTTGGACACCTGCCGGTCCAGGTAGAAGAGGGCGCTTTTCACGCCCAGCTCCTCCAGGCGGCCCAGCAGCAGCTCCACCGCCCGATACGTCTTGTCCACCAGCCGGTAGCTTCCCCGCAATCCCGCCAGATCGCGGATGGTCCCGTCCATCCCCTCGATCAGCAGGGCCCCGGACAGGGCCACCTCCAGCGTGATGATGGTGTTGAAGCCGTCAAACACCAGGGACTCCGGAGCCCAGAGCAGTTCCTTTTCCCTCCGCGCCAGGAGGGCGGACTCCGGGGACGTCATCCGGACCAGCGCCAGCCGCTGGCGCTCCGAGAGCAGGTGGTGGTTCCCGACGAAGGTGGAGGCGGACTTGGCGTCGTACCCCCGGTTCATCAGAAAAGACAGCTCCTGCCCGGCGGCGTTCAGCTTCTTCGCCGCCCCGGGGCCAAATTCCGCCGCGTCCTTCGGCACATAGCCGCGCTTCACCGTTTCCATTTCCATGAACGCCTCGCTTTCCCAAGCCTTCGGCGCAGCGCCGGGGCCGCATCGTTCCAACAGGCCGGCTCTTGGTTCCGACTATACCACGGCCCGGTGCGTTTTTCAATCGCCGCCCGGCGGAAAGGCCGGGAGGAGGCGTTTGTGAACTTTTTGCGTCCTTCCCCAATTTCCTTTGCATTCCGGAAAAAATTGTGGTATGCTATGCTTGTTTTATTATAGAATACGGCAGAAAAAACTTTTAAGCCGCCTCCCCCGGCGGTCTCAAAATAGAAAGGAAGTTTCAAACAATCATGGGTCTGCTTCAGAAGATTTTCGGCGACTACAGCTCCCGGGAACTGAAATCCATCACCCCCATTGTGGACAAAATCGAGGCCATGGCCGACAGCTACAAGGCCATGAGCGACGCCCAGCTCCAGGCGAAAACCCAGGAGTTCAAGGACCGCCTGGCCAATGGCGAAACGCTGGACGACATCCTCCCGGAGGCCTTCGCCACCGCCCGGGAGGCGTCGGACCGGGTTCTGGGCCTCCGGCCCTACCGGGTGCAGCTGGTGGGCGGCGTGGTCCTCCATCAGGGGCGCATCGCCGAGATGAAGACCGGCGAGGGCAAGACGCTGGTGGCGACCCTCCCCGCCTACCTCAACGCCCTGGCGGGCAAGGGCGTTCACATCGTCACCGTCAACGACTATCTGGCCAAGCGCGACTCCGAGTGGATGGGCAAGGTGCACCGCTTCCTGGGGCTCAAGGTGGGCCTCATTGTCCACGGCCTCACCTCCAAGCAGCGGCAGGAGGCCTACGCCGCCGACATCACCTACGGCACCAACAACGAGATGGGCTTTGACTATCTCCGGGACAATATGTGCATCTACTCCACGGAGCTGGTCCAGCGGGGCCACTCCTTCGCCATCGTGGACGAGGTGGACTCCATCCTCATCGACGAGGCCCGGACCCCCCTCATCATCTCCGGCCAGGGGGAGAAATCCACCCAGATGTACGACATGACGGAGATGTTTGTCTCCCGGCTGAAGAAGCAGGTTGTGGTTCAGGTGGATAATAAAGAGGAGGAGGCCGCCGACATCGACGCGGATTACGTGGTGGATGAGAAGGCCAAAACCGCCACCCTCACCGCCCGGGGCATCGCCAAGGCGGAGGAGTATTTCCACGTGGAAAACCTCTCCGACCCCTCCAACTCCACCGTCAGCCACCACATCAACCAGGCCCTCAAGGCCCACGGCACCATGAAGCGGGATATCGACTACGTGGTCAAGGACGGCGAGGTCATCATCGTGGACGAGTTCACCGGACGGCTCATGTTCGGGCGGCGCTATTCCAACGGCCTCCATCAGGCCATTGAGGCCAAGGAGCACGTCAACGTCAACAGCGAGAACCGCACCCTGGCTACCATTACCTTCCAGAACTACTTCCGGCTCTACGACAAGCTCTCCGGCATGACCGGCACCGCCATGACGGAGCAGGAGGAGTTCGGCACAATTTATAATCTGGACATCATCGAGATTCCCACCAACCGCCCCAACCAGCGGGACGATCACCACGATGTGGTGTACAAGACCGAGGCCGGGAAATTCCGGGCCGTCATTCAGCAGATCAAGGAGTGCCATGAGAAGGGCCAGCCGGTGCTGGTGGGAACGGTGTCCATTGAGAAGAACGAGCTTCTTTCCAAGCTCCTGGCCCGGGAGGGCATCAAGCACAGCCTCCTGAACGCCAAGAACCACGAGAAGGAGGCGGAGATCGTCGCCCAGGCGGGCAAGCTGGGGGCCGTGACCGTCGCGACCAACATGGCGGGCCGCGGCACCGATATCATGCTCGGGGGCAACGCCGAGTATCTGGCCCGGTCGGACCTTGCCAAGGCGGGGTATTCCGAGGAGGTCATTGTGGACGCCACGGGCTACGCCGACACGGACAACCAGGAGATTCTGGACGCCCGGAAGCTGTTCGCGGAAAAGCTGGCCCAGCACAAGGAGGAGATTGCCAGCGAGGCGGACCGGGTCCGGGAGGCCGGAGGGCTGTTCATCATCGGCACGGAGCGGCATGAGTCCCGCCGGATTGACAACCAGCTCCGGGGCCGCGCGGGCCGTCAGGGCGATCCCGGCGAGACCCGGTTTTATATCTCCCTGGAGGACGATCTGATGCGCCTCTTCGGCGGGGACCGGATTACCAATATGATGGAGCGTTTTGACTTAGATGAGGATACGCCCATCGAGAACAAGATGCTGACCAAGGCTATTGAGAACGCGCAGACCACCGTGGAGTCCCGGAACTTCCAGTCCCGGAAATCCGTGCTGGAATACGACGACGTGATGAACAAGCAGCGGGAGCTGATTTACAGCCAGCGCCGCCAGGTGCTGGACGGCATGGATATCAAGGATACCGTGCTGAACATGATGCACACCTCCATCGGCAACCATGTCAGCCTGGCCTTTGGGGAGAATCAGCATCTGGATGCCGCCGGGTATCGGGAGATGCTCCGGGGCCTGGAGGGCATGTACTTTGCCAAGGGCGCGGTGGACATCCCCGATGTGTCCGGCAAGGGGCAGGAGGATTTTGACGAGGCCTTTATTGCCGCCGCCGAGGCGTTTTATGCCGCCAAGGAGGCGGAGATCACCAGTCCCATCATGCGGGAACTGGAGCGGGTGATCATGCTCCGCGTGGTGGATGAGTACTGGATGGACCATATTGACGCCATGGATGATCTGAAGCAGGGAATCCGGCTTCAGGCTTATGGCAACAACAATCCTGTGGATGTGTACAAGCGGGAGTCTCTTGATATGTTCGAGGAGATGATTGCCGCGATTCAGGATGAGACGGTTCGGCGCCTGTACTCCGTGCGGCTCCGCAAGGACGAGGAGGTCAAGCGGGAGCGGGTGGCCAAGGGGATGGTGGAGAACGTCGGCGGCGACGGGACCAAGCCCAAGAAGCAGCCGATTAAGGTTATTAAGATTGGGCGGAATGATCCGTGTCCCTGCGGAAGCGGGTTGAAGTGGAAGAAGTGTAGTTGTCCGGAGTACCATCAGAACTGATGGCTGGTTCTCGCCCTGGCGGGCGGGGAGGATTTCAGCCCTTTGGGGGCTGGTCCAATGCACCCTCCGTTTTCTCTTTTTATTCCCAGAATAAAAAGAGAAAACGGGCCGTGCACGGTCCAAAAGAGAAAAACAAGGGGATGCGGTTTTACGGGGGCGCGCCTGCACCTCTGGTATAAGACAGGAATGTCCCTGCCCGCGGCGTAGTGCGGGCGGGGGTTTTGGTGGTTGTCGAATTGACCAGCTCCTCTTTTCGCTGCCGCTGGTGCTCCGGTAGACGGACCTGTAGGGGCGGACCTGTGTGTCCGCCCTTCCTCGTGGCTGTTCGATTGGAAAGGAAGGTAAGTATGGACAAGAATAACGACAGCGTTCTCTTTTTGCTTCAGGATATTAAAGAACTTGTATTTGGGATTGCCCTCAGCCTGTTGGGAGGAATTCTGCTGTTTGCCTCCAGCGTGAGTGGACTGTTTTTGATTTTGAGCCTTCCGGTGCTGGCTTACGGTATATTTCATATCTGGAACGGCTGGACCCGCCATGAGCTGATTGAGAAGAATGATCGCGCCGTGAAGGAAGGAGAGCCGCATGAGCGTTGAAACTCACAGGCAAAATGATCTGGTCTGGCTTACCGCTTCCAATTTTGGCGGCGTCCGGCACGGCTTTTCTACCCGGCTGGGCGGCGTCTCCCCCGCCCCATGGGACAGCCTGAATCTCCGTCCCGGCATGGGGGACGGGCGGGAGGCTTTGTTGGAAAATTACCGCCGCTTCTGCGCCGCTCTTCTGGTCGATATAGAACGGACGGTTCTCTCCCGGCAGGTTCATGAGACAAACGTCCGGGTTTGTACGGAGGCCGACGCCGGAAAGGGACTCTTCCGGAAGCGGGACTATGACAGCGCTGACGCACTGATTACGAATGTTCCCGGGCTGGTTTTGATTGTCTTTTCCGCCGACTGCGGAACCGTACTTCTCCACGACCCGGACAGCGGGGCCATAGGGGCCGCTCATGCCGGATGGCGGGGCTGTGCCGGGGGAATTGTGGAGAAAACCGTCCGGGAAATGAGCCGTTGTTATGGGGTAAGGCTGGAGCGTTTACAGGCTGCTCTGGGGCCCTGTATTGGTCAGTGCTGCTTTGAGAGCGACAGCGACGTTCCCACTGCGATGCGGGCCGCTTTGGGCGCTGATGCGGAGCCTTATCTGGAGCGCCGGGGGCCTAAGTGGCATGTGGATTTGGAGGGGCTGAACCGTCAATGGCTGCTCCGGGCGGGAGTTCTGCCGGAGAACATTCAGGTCTCCGGCCTCTGCACCGCCTGCCGGAGAGACCTGTTCTGGTCCCATCGGAAGCTGGGAGAGGCCAGAGGGGTTCAGTGCGCCGCGATTGCCCTTCCCGGCGGGAACCAAGATTGACGGGGCGGAGTTTTCTATGGTGAAATTCGCGAAATATTTTTTGCTTCTCCTTCCCCTTCTGCTTCTGAGCGGATGCTGGCAGGAGGAGCCCCCCGAGGAGCCGGAGGTCATACTATCCCCCTTTGAGGAGGAACCGGAGGAGGGAAGCAAGCTCGTTCTTCCGGAGCGCTTCGCCCTGCCCTATGTGCCGGGGAGAACGCTGGATCCCATTTCCTGCGCCGACGGGATGCAGCAGGTGGCGGCGTCTTTGCTTTATGAGGGGCTGTTCCGGCTGGACGGGGCCTTTAATCCTCAGCTCTGTCTCTGCGCCAGCTACACCTATGACGCGGACAGCTGGCGTTATGTATTCACACTGCGGGAAGGCGTTCAGTTCTCCGACGGGACGCCGCTGACGGGGCGGGATGTGAAGGCCGCCCTGGAACGGGCCCGGGACTCGGACCGCTACCGGAGCCGTTTGGCCGACATCTCATCCATCAGTGCGAGGGATGGCTCTGTTACCGTGGTTCTTCGAAGGGCCAACACCGGCTTCCCGGCGCTGCTGGACATCCCGATTGTCAAATCCGGAACGCATGATAATGAAGCGCCTACCGGCACTGGGCCCTACTTTTTCGCACAAGAGGAAACCGGGGCCTATCTCATCGCCAATCAGTCCTGGTGGAGGGGCGAAGCCCAGCCGGTGGAACGGATTTCCCTGGTGGAGGCCTCGGACGCCGACGCCATGCTGTACCGCTTCACCTCTCATGAGGTACAGATGATTACGGCAGACCTCACCGGCGTATTGGCGGTGAGTACCACCGGCAGCGTGGGATGCGTGGACGCGGACACGACCCTGATGCAGTATGTGGGCTGCAACACCGCCCGTGCGCCGCTGGACAGTCCGGCGCTCCGGCGGGCCCTGTCCGCCGGAATCAACCGGGACAACGTGACCAGCGCTTTCCTCTCCGGGCATGGAAGCGCCGCCGCGTTTCCTGTGTCTCCCAAATCGCCCCTCTATCCGGCGGAACTGGCGGATCGCTATTCCCCGGACAGCTTCGCCGCCGCCCTGGCCGAAAGCGGGTACGTTCCTGAGCGTCCGCTGGTGCTGCTGGTAAACGAGGAGAACAATTTTAAGCAGGCCATCGCCGTCTATCTGGCGGAAATCTGGACCTCCGGCGGCCTGCCGGTGGAGGTCCGGCCCCTGCCCTGGGAGGAGTACACCGCCGCCCTTAGCTCCGGGGATTTTGATCTGTATTATGGAGAGGTCCGGCTGACCGCGGACTGGAATCTGAGCAGTCTCCTGACCCCCGGCGGAGTCCTGAACTACGGGCACTGGTCCCATCCGGACACCAGCCAGCGCCTGACGGACTTCGCCGCTGCGGAAAACCGGGAGGCCGCCATGCGGGCCCTCTGCGCTCACCTGAAGGATCAGGCCCCCATTCTGCCCGTGTGCTTCAAGTCCGTCTCCGTGCTGACTCAGGAAGGGGTTCTGGAGGGGCTGAAGCCCACAGCGTCGGAGCCCTTCTACAACCTTGGGCAGTGCGCAATTCATTTGCAGGAGTAAATTTCTGGGGTTTATATGGCTGCAAAAGTGGCTGTCCGGACCTCGTTAAAGTGGATTTTTTGAAAGAAATTGAATGGAAAACGGGACAAGGGAGAAACCTCTAAGGGGGTTTCTCCCGCTTTTTATCCAAAACCTTCCAGCCGCGAACCCTCTCGTCTTTTCCGATTTCTTTGGCAAAATCGGGCGAAGATGGAAAATGCAGTTGACAAAGCCGGGATTTTTGCTAAAATAGATAGGGTTCAAAAGGCGTACGCCTTTTGTCATGGTTTGTTCACAAACCATGACGGGCTTTCGCGTGCGCCGGGAGACACAAAAATTTTGGAGGTTTGTAATGAAGAAGTTTTTCAGCATGTTGCTGACGCTTGCGATGGTCCTGGCCCTCGCCGGCTGTGGCGGCAACGACAGCACCCCCGCTCAGACACAGGGCGGCTCCTCTGACTCCAGTCAGACCGAGCAGGACAGCGGCAGCCCCGAAGCTACCCTTGAGGACGGCATCGGCGACTACCACATCGGCATTGTCACCGGCTCTGTTTCTCAGTCCGAGGACGACCGCCGCGGCGCTGAGGCCTTCCAGGCCAAATACGGCGAGGACAAGGTCACCCTGGGCATCTATCCCGACAACTTCACCGAGGAGCTGGAAACCACTATCCAGACCATCGTGAACCTGTCCGACGATCCCCTGATGAAGGCCATCATCGTCAACCAGTCCGTCCCCGGCACTACCGAGGCCTTCCGCCTGATCAAGGAGCGCCGTCCCGACATCCTCTGCATCGCCGGTGAGGCCCATGAGGACCTGCCCGAGATCGGCTCCGCCGCCGACCTGGTGTGCAACAACGACTTCGTGTCCCGCGGCTACCTCATCATCCGCACCGCTCACGAGCTGGGCGCGGACACCTTCGTCCACATCTCCTTCCCCCGCCACATGGCTTATGAGACCATGAGCCGCCGTGTGGCCGTCATGGAGGAGGCCTGCAAGGAGTTCGGCATGAAGTTCTTCCTGGAGACCGCTCCCGACCCGACCTCCGACGTGGGTATCCCCGGCGCTCAGGCCTATATCCTCCAGAACGTTCAGCCCTGGGTTGAGAAGTACGGCGAGAAGGCCGCTTACTTCTGCACCAACGACGCCCACACCGAGCCCCTGCTGAAGCAGCTGTTCACCTACGGCGGCTACTTCATTGAGGCCGACCTGCCCTCTCCTCTGATGGGCTATCCCGGTGCTCTGGGTCTGGACCTCACCGAGGAGGCCGGTGACTTTGAGAAGATTCTGGCCAAGGTGGAGTCCGCTGTCTCCGCCACCGCCACCAACTCCGGCGTCAGCGGCGAGAACCGCTTCGGCACCTGGGCGTACTCCTATGGCTACACCCTGTCCGCCGGTCTGGCCGAGCACGCCAAGAACGTCATCAACGGCACCTCCGAGATCACCGACATGGACGCCGTGGCCGCCGCTCTGAACGTCTACTCTCCCGAGGCCGCGTGGAACGGCGCCGGCTACACCAACTCCTCCACCGGAGTCAAGAGCGACAACGTGTTCCTCATCTACCAGGATACCTATATTATGGGTAATCCCGGCCACTTCATGGGCAACGCCGACGTGGAGATTCCCGAGAAGTACTACACCGTCAGCTGACCCGGTTTTTCAAATCGTCTGCCACACGGGGAGGAGGACCTGTCCTCCTCCCCGCTCTGGTTTTGGCTCTGCTGAAAAATGAAACCTCCGCTCAGCGCCTGGATGAACGGTCCCCCCGGGACCTCCGCTTCAGGTCTGAGCCTCCGCCCGCGCTCCTCCAGCGGACGCCCCGCGGGCTTTGCGCAAGTGCGCCCTGAAAGCCGGGAGCTCTTTTGGGCTTTTCGGCGCATTGAAGAAATTAGGTAGGGTGGATGTATGACAAACAACACTAGCCCCTTGCTGCAAATGCAAAATATCAAAAAGGACTTCTTCGGCAATCAGGTTCTCAACGATATCAATTTCACCCTGAACGCGGGAGAGGTCCTGGGCCTGTGCGGTGAAAACGGCGCGGGAAAAAGCACCTTAATGAAGATCCTCTTCGGCATGGACGTCATCCGGGAAACCGGCGGCTACGGCGGCGATATCCTGATCAACGGACAGAAGGTGTCGTTCAGCACCCCCTTTGACGCCCTGGAGGCGGGCATCGGCATGGTACATCAGGAGTTCTCCCTGATTCCCGGCTTCACCGCCACGGAGAACATCCTGCTGAACCGGGAACCCTGTAAGAAGAATATTGTCTCCGAGGTGTTCGGTGACCGGCTGAACACCCTGGATTATAAGGAGATGGACCGGCGCTCCGCCGCCGCCATCCAGAAGATGGGCGTCGCCATTGACTCCGGAATGGTCATCAGCGACATGCCCGTGGGACACAAACAGTTCACGGAAATCGCCCGGGAGCTGAGCAAGGAGCAGCTGCGGCTCCTCATTCTGGACGAGCCCACCGCCGTGCTGACGGAAAAGGAAGCCGAGGCCCTTCTGGCCTCCATCCGGGGCATGGCCTCCCGGGGCATCTCCGTCATCTTCATCACCCACCGCCTCCACGAGATTCTGGCGGTCTGCGACAAGGTGGTGGTTATGCGGGACGGCCTCGTGGTCCGGGACGTCCCCTCCTCGGAAACCAGCGTGGAGGACATCACCAAGTGGATGGTGGGCCGGGACGTGCAGAGCTCCTCCGCCAGAAGCGAGGACCGGAGCGGCGACAGCTCCCGGACCATCCTCTCCATCCGGAATCTCTGGGTGGACATGCCCGGCGAAACCGTCCGGGACGTCTCCCTGGACGTCCGGGAGGGCGAAATCCTGGGCATCGGCGGCCTGGCGGGCCAGGGCAAGCTGGGCATCCCCAACGGCGTCATGGGCCTCTATGAGGCCGGCGGACGGGTGGAGTTCGACGGCAGGGAGATCCCCCTGAACGACCCCCGGAAGTGCCTGGACTCCTCCCTGGCCTTCGTGTCCGAGGACCGGCGGGAGGTGGGCCTGCTGCTGGACGAGAGTCTGGAGTGGAACGTGGCCTTCCCCGCCATGCAGATTCAGGAGAAGTTCCTGAAAAAGCTCCTCGGCGGCCTCATCAAATGGCGGGACGAAAAGGGCATCCACCAGGTGACGCAGAAATATATCGACGAGCTGCAAATCAAATGCACCAGCTCCCGGCAGAAGGCCAAGGAGCTCTCCGGCGGCAACCAGCAGAAGGTGTGCCTCGCCAAGGCCTTCGCCCTGAATCCCAAGTTCCTCTTTGTGTCCGAGCCCACCCGGGGCATCGACGTGGGCGCGAAAGCCCTGGTGCTGGAGGCGCTGAAGAAGTTCAACCGGGAGAGCGGCGTCACGGTTGTGATGATCTCCTCCGAGCTGGAGGAGCTGCGGCAAACCTGTGACCGCATCGCCATCATCTCCGGCGGACGGGTGGCGGGCATCCTGCCCGCGGCGGTGTCCTCCGAGGAGTTCGGCCTGCTGATGGTCAGCCAGGTCGTATAAGGAGGGACGATATGCATCAATATGGATACGCAATTGGACTGCGGTACTGGCTTGATAAATTGGGCTTCCCCCGGCTGATTATCTCCGGGTTCCTGCTGGTCCTCTTCATTCTGAGCCCCTTCGTCGGGGTCGACCTGCCCAGCCAGATCACCAACATCGTCGACCGCTTCAGCTGGAACGCGGTGCTGGTGCTGGCTATGGTACCCATGATTCACTCCGGCTGCGGCCTGAACTTCGGCCTGCCCCTGGCTATTATCTGCGGCCTTCTGGGGGGCACTCTGTCCATTCAGCTGGGCTTTACCGGCCCCTTGAGCTTCGTTATGGCCATCCTCATCGCCACGCCCTTCGCGATAATTCTGGGCGGGGGCTACGGGCTCCTGCTGAACCGCATCAAGGGTGGCGAGATGATGATCGCCACCTATGTGGGCTTCTCCGTCATGTCCTTCTTCTGCATGATGTGGCTGCTGCTGCCCTATACCAGCCCCACCATGGTCTACGGCCTCTCGGGCAACGGCCTGCGGCCCACCATCTCCCTGGACGGCTTCTACAACCAGACGCTTGCCAAACTGCTGGCGATTGATTTTGGAAAAATCGCCGCCAAGCTGCACGTCAGCCTGGGCCCCCTGGAGAGAATCAAGATTCCCACCGGGTCCCTGCTGGCCTTCGCCCTGATGGCCTTCCTGATGTGGGCCTTCCTCCACACCAAGACCGGCACCGCCATGACTGCGGTGGGCTCCAACCCCACCTTTGCCCGGGCGGCGGGCATCAACGTGGACCGGACCCGGACCCTCTCCGTTATCATGTCCACCTGGCTGGGGGCCATGGGCATCCTGATGTATCAGCAGGGCTTCGGCTTTATGCAGCTGTACAACTCCCCCAACAACCTGACCATGCCCACAGTGGCGGCTATTCTGATCGGCGGCGCCTCCATGAATAAGGCCGGCATTCCCCACGTCATCATCGGAACGATTCTCTACCAGGGAATTGTGACCATGACCCCCACGGTGATGAACTCCATGGTCCACACGGACATGAGCGAGGTCATCCGCATCATTGTCTCCAACGGGATGATCCTCTATGCCCTGACCAGAAAGA
This sequence comes from Oscillospiraceae bacterium 38-13, assembly GCA_041223955.1. Taxonomy (GTDB): domain Bacteria; phylum Bacillota; class Clostridia; order Oscillospirales; family Oscillospiraceae; genus Oscillibacter. Next base: position 55,829 of record JBCLRG010000004.1, read on the forward strand.
CGGAGGGTGCGAAATGAGCAAGAAAACGAACCTCCCCGCCGGAAAGCGGGCCCTGAATCTGGCGCGGAACAACGCCGTGCCCATAATGTTTATCATCATCTGCGCCGTGTTCATCCCCATGGCGGGCTTCTCTCCCAGCTATCTGCTCAATGAGATCGTCACCCGCATGGGCCGGAACCTGTTCCTGGTGCTGTGCCTGCTCTTCCCCATTATGGCGGGCATGGGCCTGAACTTCGCCATGACCCTGGGCGCTATGGGGGCGGAAATCGCCGTCATCCTGGTGGCGGACTGGCAAATCTGGGGCATCCCCGGCCTGGTGCTGACGGTGATTCTCTCCATCCCCTTCTCCGCCGCCCTGGGCTTCATCTGCGGAACCATCCAGAACATGGCTAAGGGCCGGGAGATGATTACCAGCTATATCATCAACTTCTTCATCAACGGCTGGTATCAGTTCATCGTGCTCTACGTCATGGGCTCCGTCATTCCCATCATCCACTCCAGCATCATGCTCCCCCGGGGCTTCGGTATCCGGAACACCGTGAGCCTCCTGAACATGCGCCAGTGCCTGGATGATCTGGTGGCTATCCGCGTCGCGGGAGTGAAGATTCCCGTCGTGACCTTTGTTCTCGTGGCGCTGTTCTGCCTGTTCATCGTCTGGTTCCGCCGGACGAAGCTGGGCCAAGATATGCGGGCCGTGGGCCAGGATATGGAAGTGGCTACGGCGGCGGGCATCGACGTGGACCGGACCCGGATTATCTCCGTGGTGATGTCCACGGTGTTCGCGGGCTTCGGCATGGTGATCTACCTCCAGAACATCGGCAACCTGCCCACCTACACCGGGCACGCCCAGATCGGCATGTTCTGCATCGCCGCTCTGCTGGTGGGCGGCGCGTCGGTGGAGCGGGCCGCCATCGGCAACGCCTTCCTGGGCGTGGTTCTGTTCCACCTGATGTTCATCGTGGCCCCCGGCGCGGGCGAGTTCATCACCGGGGACTCCATGGTGGGCGAATACTTCCGGGTGTTCCTGTCCTACGGCGTCATCGCCATCGCCCTGATCATGTATGAGGCCCGGAAGCGCATGGTGAAGAGCAAGGCGGGCCAGGAGCTGGCGGAAGCCCAGATAAAGAAGGAGGATGCGTGATGAAAGCGAATAGAAGGCTCCTCATCTCCGTCCTGATGGTCCTGCTTCTGGTGGGCATCGCCGCAACCATGATGGTTATCGGCCGGGGCCACACCGTTTATCTGGACAACGTGACCCTGGAGGATTATCAGGGCCAGACCTACAAGGCCCCCCACAAGGTGGTTGTCACCGTCAAGGGGGAGAACGTGGCCAAGCTGGGGCCCCGGGAGCGGGGCATGGCCGTCTGGATCGGTCAGAATTTCAAGATGATTCTGGAGGTCACCCAGGAGAAGGGCGGCACGTCTGAGATTCATGAGATCGACCTGAAGCTCCCCTACAGCGTAGACGGCATCATCGTCAACCTGCCCGCCGTGCTGGCGGGCCTGCCGGAGGACGCCTGGTTCTCCGAGTTCATCCCTGCCAATACGGAGGAAGTCCCCGAGGAAGTCCCCGGCGAGGGCGATGAGTTCGGTCTGGAGGGCGAGCTTGGACTGGAGGACGGTCTGGGCGATGTCTAAGCCCTGAGAAATCGGGAAACCATAGGACCGCCTCGCCTGCGGCGGGGCGGTCTTCACTTTTTAATGAGTCAAAGGAGGAATTCCCCATGGCAGTGCTTTCCGGTCTGGAGCCCAAGGCGGTATTCGAGTATTTTGAGAAGCTGTGCGCTGTCCCCCACGGCAGCGGCAACACAAAGCGCATCAGCGACCTGTGCGTGGACTTCGCGAAGGAGCTGGGCCTCCGGTGGCGGCAGGACGAGGCCAACAACGTCATCATCTGGAAGGACGCCAGCCCCGGCTATGAAGGCGCTGGAGCCGTCATCCTTCAGGGGCACATTGACATGGTGTGCGTAAAGACGGACCAGTGCCCCAAGGACCTGACCCGGGACGGGCTGGACCTGGTCACGGACGGTGAGTGGGTCTGGGCGGACCAGACCTCGCTGGGCGGGGACAACGGCATCGCCGTCGCCATGATTCTGGCGATTCTGGCCAGCGATACCCTGCCCCATCCCCCGCTGGAGGCGGTGTTCACCGTGGACGAAGAGGTGGGCATGGAGGGAGCCTTCGCCCTGGACTGCTCCGACCTGAAGGGGCGGAAGCTGATTAATCTGGACTCCGAGGAGGAGGGCGTCTTCACCGTCTCCTGTGCCGGGGGCGTGCGGCTGGACTGCTTCCTTCCCGGGGAGTGGACGCTGGCGGAGACGGCGGGCCGGGCCTATAGCGTCACCCTGAGCGGCCTCTTGGGGGGACACTCCGGCGCGGAGATTCACAAGGGCCGGGCCTCCGCCAATCAGGTCATGGGCCGGGTGCTGTACAGCGCTATGGAGCGCTTCCCCGGTCTGCGCCTGGGCGGCATCCGGGGCGGGCGGTTCGACAATGTGATCTGTTCCGGAAACCAGGCCCTTGCCGTCGTGCCCGAGAACCGGCCCGGGGACTTTGAGGCCTTCATCCGGGAGTTTGACGCCACGCTGAAGAACGAATACGCCAGATGCGACGATGGCATCACCCTGACCTGTGCGCACGGGGGCCTGGTGGACGGCACGCTGACGGCGGAGTCCACAGAAAGAATCCTCCGCACCCTGCTGGCGGTGCCCCAAGGCGTCCAGGCCATGAACGCGGACTTCCCCGGTCTGGTGCAGACCTCCCTGAACCTGGGGGTGATGGAGCTGAAGGCGGACGGACTCCACTTCGCTCTCTCCGTCCGGTCCTGCATCGCCTCCCAGAAGGCCATGATGGTCCAGCGGCTTCGGGCGATTCTGGCCCTGGGCGGCGGGACGCTCTCGGAGCGCAGCGACTATCCCGGCTGGCAGTATGACCGGAATTCCGCCCTGCGGGAGGAGGTCCTGGCGGCCTACCGGGCGGTCAGCGGCCAGGAGGGCCGCCTGGAGGCCACCCACGGCGGTCTGGAGTGCGGCCTGTTCATTGAAAAGATTCCGGGGCTGGACGCGGTGTCATTCGGGCCGGATATCCGGGACGTGCACTCCACGAAGGAACGGCTCCACGCCGCCTCCACCCGGCGGGTCTATGAGATGACCTGCGCGCTTCTGCGGGAAATGCGTCCCTAACACAATCCCGTCCATGGCGGTCCTCCGGGGGCGCCATGTTTTTTTCTCAGGGACCCGGGAAATCTTGAGTGGTAGGCAGCGCGGGTAAAAATGAACAAATTTTGAAGTCGATTTTTGACGATTGAAATTGATCGAAATCTATTGACTTTGATTGTTATTGGCTGTATTATAAGCAAGGCAACTGGAAATCTATAACATGCAGAGAGAAAGAGGGGGTGAATTATGCTGGCTGAACAGCGCGCGGAACGCATTCTCCGGGAGCTGGCCCAGAGGAGAGCCGCCACAGTGACCGATCTCTGTCAGGTGACGGGCGCTTCCGAGGCCACTATCCGGCGGGATCTGACCGCGCTGGCCAGACAGGGCAAGCTGAGCAAGGTCCACGGCGGCGCCATGCTGACGGGGGGCGAGTTCCACGGGGAAGAGCTGGACATGGAGACCAAGCGGGGCCTCTTCACTGAGGAGAAGGACCGGGCCGCCCGGTACGCCGCCGGGCTCATCGGGAACGACGACGTGGTCTTCCTGGACGCGGGCACCACCGTCCTCCGCATGGCGGAGCACCTGCGGACGTCGCGGGCCCTGTTTCTGACCAACAGCATCGAGTGCGCCTGCCGCCTGATGGAACGGAACCTCCGAACCTACGTGCTGGGGGGCACGCTGAAGGCGGGCACCATGGCCCTGATCGGCTCGGAAACCCTGAAGGTTCTGGAGCGGTATAACTTTACCAAGGCCTTTCTGGGCTGCAACGGCGTCACCGTCGCCCAGGGCTTCACCACGCCGGACCCGGAGGAGGCGGCGGTCAAGGCCCTGGCGGCAGAACGGGCCCAGTCGGTCTTCGTGCTGGCGGACTCCAGCAAGTTCGGGCAGGTGACGGCGGCGGGCATGTTCCCCATTGACGCCGCCTGTATCATCACGGACCGGCTGCCGGACCCGCAGTACCGGGACTTTACGGAAATCAGGGAGGTGTGAGCCATCGTTTATACTGTGACGCTGAATCCCGCCCTGGACTACGAGGTGTGTGTGGACGGTTTTCACGCCGGAGAGCTGAACCGCACCCGGCGGGAGCATCTGCACTTCGGCGGCAAGGGCGTCAATGTCTCCACCGTGCTCCACAATCTGGGGGTGGAGACCATGGCCCTGGGCTTCGTGGCCGGGTTCACCGGCAGAGCCCTGGAGCAGGGCCTTGCCGCCGCCGGGATTCCCACCGACTTCGTCCGCCTGGAGGAGGGCGCTACCCGGATCAACGTCAAAATCCGCTCCGGCGGAGAGACGGAGATCAACGGCCGGGGCCCCGCCATTCCCCAGGAGGCCCTGGAGGCCCTCTTCCGGAAGCTGGAACGCCTGACGGAGGGGGACGCCCTGGTACTGGCCGGGTCCCTGCCCGCCGGTCTGCCGGGGGACGTGTACCGGCGAATTCTGGCCCACATGGAGGGCCGCGGGGTGCTGACGGTGGTGGACGCCGCCCGGGACCTCCTGCGGGGCACCCTTCCCCACCGGCCCTTCCTCATCAAGCCCAACACCGCCGAGCTGGCGGAGCTCTTTGACCGGGACGCTCTCACCGGGGACGAAATCCTCTCCTGCGCCAGAACCCTTCAGGAGCAGGGGGCCCGGAACATCCTGGTCTCCATGGCCGGGGACGGGTCGCTGCTGCTGGACGAGGACGGCGTTCCCCACCGCCTGGGCGTGCCTCCTGGCTCTGTCCGCCACACGGTGGGGGCAGGGGACTCCATGGTCGCCGGATTCCTGGCCGGGTGGCTGAAATACCGGGACTACGACGCCGCCCACCGCATGGGAGCCGCCGCCGGGTCCGCCACCGCCTTCTCCGACGGGCTGGCTACCGGGGCGGAAATCCGGGCCCTGCTCCCGGCCCTCTGAACCTTTGCAAGTCTTCCCAGCCGGGAGGCGGCGGGGCCGCTTCCTGTTTCCTTCAACATATCATGAGAAAGGACGTTTATCCTATGAAAGAGCGCGTTCAAAAATTTGGACGGTTCCTCAGCGGCATGGTCATGCCCAACATTGGAGCCTTCATCGCCTGGGGCTTCATCGCCGCCTTCTTTATCCCGGCGGGCTGGTTCCCCAATGAAACCATCAACAGCATGGTGGGGCCCATGCTCCAGTACCTGCTGCCCGTACTGATCGGCTACACCGGCGGCCGGGCCGTGGGCGGCCAGAAGGGCGCCGTCACCGGTGCTCTGGCCACCCTGGGCGCTATCGCCGCCACGGACAGCACCATGTTCATCGGCGCCATGATCTGCGGCCCCCTGGGCGGCTGGTGCATCAAGAAGTTTGACAAGGCCATGGAGGGCCATATCCCCGCCGGTTTCGAGATGGTGGTCAACAACTTCTCCGTAGGCATCATCGGCGCGATTCTGGCCATCCTGTCCATCTACGCCATCGGTCCCGCCTGCGTGTTCCTCACCGGCATCCTGGAGCAGGGCGTCAGCTTCCTGGTGAACCATGGTCTGCTGCCCCTCACCGCCGTCCTGGTGGAGCCCGCCAAGGTGCTGTTCCTGAACAACGCCATCAACCACGGCGTCTTCACCCCCATCGGCACCGCCGAGGCACTGGAGGCCGGAAAGTCCATCCTCTTCATGATCGAGTCCAACCCCGGCCCCGGCCTGGGCCTCCTGCTGGCCTACTGCGTGGCGGGCAAGGGCGAGACCCGTTCCTCCGCCGGCGCTGCCGCCGTCATCCAGTTCGTGGGCGGCATCCATGAGATTTACTTCCCCTATGTCCTCATGAACCCCATCGTCATCCTGGGCCCCATGATCGGCAACATCGCGGGCATCTTCACCCTCTCCGCCCTGGGCGGCGGTCTGGCGGCTGCGGCTTCTCCCGGCAGCATCATCGCCGAAATGCTCATGACCCCCAAGGGCGGCTATTTCGCCAACATCGCGGGCATCGCCGTGGCCGCTGTGGTCAGCTTCCTGATCTCCGCCTTCCTCCTCAAGATGTTCGGCAAGGACTCCAATCTGGAGGAGGCTCAGGCCAAGGTCGCCGCCAGCAAGGCCGCCTCCAAAGGGCAGGCTGTCCCCGCCGTTTCCTCCGGCGCTTCCGTCTCCGCTGAGAACGTGCGCAAAATCGTCTTCGCCTGTGACGCGGGCATGGGTTCCTCCGCCATGGGCGCGACCATGGTCCGCAACAAGCTGAAGGACGCGGGCATCACTGATATTGAGGTCATCCACTACCCCGTGGGCGAGATCCCCAACGACTGCCAGATCGTCGTCACCCACCACGAGCTGTCCGGCCGGGCGGCGGAGCGCGCTCCCCAGGCCCGGATCATCCCCATCAAGAATTTTATGGGCGCGCCGGAGTACGACGTGCTGGTAAAGGAGCTGCTGGATGCCCGGAAGGGCGGCGCTCCCGCTCCCGCTTCCGCCGCCGTGGAGGAAGCCCCTGCCGCGGACCAGCCCATCCTGCTGGAGAAGAAGAACATCGTCCTGAACTGCAAGCCCGTCAGCCCCGAGGAAGCCATCCGCACCGTGGGCAAGATGATGGTGGAGAGCGGCTATGTGGAAGAGGCCTATATTCAGGGCATGCTGGACCGGGAGGCCAGCTTCTCCGTGGCAATCGGCAGCCATGTGGCAATCCCCCACGGCACCGAGGAGTCCCGGAAGGCCATCAAGAAAACCGGCCTCGTCGTTATGACCTATCCCGAGGGCATTGAGTGGGGCGAGGAGACCGTCCGCCTGGTGGTGGGCATCGCCTCCACCGGCGAGGACCATCTGGGCATCCTGGGCAAAATTGTCGAGGTGGCCGAGACGGAGGAGGACACCGACAAGCTGGTGGACAACGCCAGCGTGGACCAGCTCTACAAGCTGCTGAACGGCCTGGAGTAATTCCATGCGGTCTAAGGGTGTGCGTCTCTACGGCGCTTACGATATCCGCCTGGAGGAATTCGACCTGCCGGACATCCGGGACGACGAGATTCTGGTCCGGGTTATGAGCGACAGCATCTGCATGTCCACCTACAAGCTGCTGGTCCAGGGCAAGGCCCACAAGCGCTGCCCCCAGGACGTGGACACACACCCCGTCATCATCGGCCACGAGTTCGCCGGAGACATTGTCAAGGTGGGCAGAAAATGGCTGGGCGAGTTCTCTCCCGGTGAGAAATTCGCCCAGCAGCCCGCCCTGAACTACAAGGGGAGCCTGGCCTCCCCCGGGTATTCCTATCCTGCCTTCGGCGGGGCGTGCACCTACTGCGTCGTTCCGCCGGAGGTGATGGAACTGGGCTACCTGCTCCACTACGACGGCGAGAGCTATTTCGAGGCCAGCCTGGGGGAACCCATGAGCTGTGTGGTGGGAGGCTATCACGGCAGCTACCACACCAGCCGCCACAGCCATGAGCACATTATGGGCGTCCGGGAGGGCGGCAGCGTCCTGATTCTGGGGGGCTGCGGCCCCATGGGCCTGGGGGCCATCGAGTACCCCATGACCCTGGAGAAAAAGCCCGCCATGATTGTGGTGACGGACCTGTCCGAGGACCGCATCGCCCGCGCCCGGCAGCTGATTCCCGAGTCTCTGGCCGCCGCCCACGGCATCCGCCTGGTGTACGTAAATCCCGGCAAGTGCGCCGACGAGTTCGCGGAGCTGCTGGCCCTCACCGGCGGGCGGGGGTACGACGATATCTTTGTCTACAACTCCATCCGCTCTCTGGCGGAGATGGGAGACCGGCTGCTGGGCTATGACGGGTGCATGAACTTCTTTTCCGGCCCCACGGACAGGGACTTTTCCGCCAGCATCAACCTGTACAACTGCCACTATTCCTCCACCCATATCATCGGAACCACCGGCGGCACCACCGGCGACCTCAAAGAGGCCATCCGTCTGGCCGCCGAGGGAAAAATCCGTCCCGCCGTCATGGTGACGCACGTGGGCGGCATGGACTCCATTGTGGAAACCACGAAAAACCTCCCCCATATCCCCGGCGGAAAAAAGCTGACCTATACCCAGTTCGATATGCCCCTCACCGCCATTGAGGACTTCCGGAAGAAGGGGGACCCGCTGTTCACCCGCCTGGCGGACTGCTGTGACGCCCACGACGGTCTCTGGAACTCCGAGGCAGAAAAGATTCTGTTCAACCATTTCGGCGTTCCCCCGATTCTCTGAGAGGGCTTTCCCTTCCGCGATTTTCACGCCCTCCACCCCATTTTTTACACGGCGGAAACGCAGACAGCCGGACCTCACGGCTGTGAGGTCCGGCTGTTTCCATGCGGGTTATTCCACAGTCACCGACTTCGCCAGATTCCGGGGCTTGTCGATGTCACAGCCCCGCTGAAGCGCGACGTAATAGGCAAACAGCTGAAGGGGTACAATAGCCAGGGACGGCTGGAGCAGGGGATGGGTGTCCGGCACGGAAATCACGGCGTCGGCGGTCTTTTCCATCCTCTCCCGGAACGTCTCCGTCGTGACGGCCAGCACGGTGGCCCCCCGGGCCTTCACCTCCACGACGTTGCTCATGGCCTTCTCGAAGAGGGCGGCATGGGCCCCCAGGGCCACCACCAGCGTCCCCGGCTCGACCAGGGAGATCGTTCCGTGCTTCAGCTCGCCGGAGGCGTAGGCCTCGGAGTGAATGTAGCTGATTTCCTTCAGCTTCAGGGAGCCCTCCAGTCCCATGGCGTAGTCCAGGTTCCGGCCAATGAAGAAAATGCTGTCGTGATTGAAGAACCGGGAGGCAAAGTATTTCGTGTCCTCAAAGTTCTCCAGCACCTTCTCCATCTTCTCCGGCAGGGCCTGCAGCTCCGCCAGAATCCCGGCGTACGCCTCCTTTTCCACCGTCCCCAGCAGGTCCGCCAGATACAGCCCCACCAGGTCCAGCGCCGCCAGCTGGGTGGAATAGCCCTTGCTGGTGGCCACGGCGATTTCCGGTCCGGCCCAGGTGTAGAGCACATCATCCGCCTCTCGCGCGATGGAGCTGCCCACCACGTTGCAGACCGCCAAGGTCCGGCCGCCCAACCGCTTGGCCTCCCGGAGCGCCGCCAGGGTGTCCAGCGTCTCACCGGACTGGCTGATGGCGAGAACCAGGGTGTGTTCATCCACCAGAGGTTCGCTGTACCGGAACTCCGACGCCAGCGCCACCTCCACCGGACGGCGGAGCAGACGTTCCCAGGTGTATTTCCCCACCATCCCGGCGTGGTAGGCGGAGCCGCAGGCTATCATGTAAATCCGGGAGATGCCCCGGACGTAGTCCTCTGTCAGGCGGATGCCGTCCAGCACCACCCGGCCCTCCCGGATACGGGGGGAGATGGTCTTGCGGAGGGCCTCCGGCTGTTCCAGGATTTCCTTGAACATGTAGTGGGGATACCCGCCCTTCCCGGCGGAGGCGGCGTCCCAGTCGATGCGGCTGCGCTCCTTCTCCAGGGGGTTCCCCTCGCCGTCGAAGACGTCCACGCTCTGGGCCGTCAGCACGGCGATCTCCCCGTCGTTCATATAGGCCACATCCCGCGTGTGCCGGAGGATGGCCGTGGCGTCGGAGGCAATAAAGTTCTCCCCCTCCCCAAAGCCGATGATCAGCGGACTGTCCTTCCGGGCGGCAATCAGGGCGTTGGGATAGTCGGAGCAGATGATGCCGAAGGCGTAGGACCCCCGGATTCTCCGAAGGCACCGGCCCACGGCCTCCAGCATATTCCCGCACTCCTGATAGTGAAACTCCAGAAGATGGGCCGCCACCTCCGTGTCCGTCTCGGAGGCAAAGGCCACCCCCTGCCGGGTGAGCTGCTCCTTCAGCTCCAGATAATTTTCAATGATGCCGTTATGTACCAGGGCAATTTTCCCGTCTCCGCTGACGTGGGGATGGGCGTTGACGTCGTTGGGCTCGCCATGGGTCGCCCAGCGGGTGTGGCCGATGCCAAGCGTTCCCTCCAGCTCCGCGCCGTCCCGGGTCAGGTCCGCCAGGACCTGGAGCCGCCCCTTGGACTTCCGCACCTGAATCCCCCTGGACTCGGAGCGCACCGCAACCCCAGCGGAGTCATATCCCCGGTACTCCATCTGCCGGAGGCCCTCCAGCAGAACCGGAGCCGCCGGAGTACTTCCTACAAAGCCGATAATTCCACACATGAAATGGTATCCTCCTGATTTGAAAAATGAAGAGGACAAATGCGCAGTCATTCATCTTCTCAGGACGGTCACGGCCCTTCTGTTCCACGGTCGCCCGTGTATTTGTAAGCCGTGTCACGCGCCCGCCCAGGGCACGGAGAGGCATCCGCCGAACGGTTCGATACTCCCCTCACCTCGTCGTCCGGCTGAGACCGGCACATGGCGCTTTGATGGGAACGCTCCCATAGCCTCCTTTCACCTCTGCGGTTTTAACCCGGCCTTTCGGCCTTACTGCATTATACGAAAGCGGGTTCCACTTGTCAACCTGCCCCAGAATTTGAACCGCCTCTATAACCGGACGTCCCTGATGAGGGCCGTTCTGATTCACTGATGAAAAACAACGGGAGTTCTCCCGAAAATTTTGCCAACTTTTCCCCCTTCGCGTCTTGCCGTCGACTTGCCAAAATGTTATACTGGTTTCGGCTCCGCTTTTAGCGGGAAACCACAAAAACTATGAAACCTCACGGAAAGGAAGCTGCATCATGCTGAACGTCAAATCCTTCCAGATCGAAAACTTCATCCCCGCCAACTACCAGGACGCCGCCGCCCCCCGGCTGGCCGAGGCTCAGGAAAAGCTCCAGAAGGGCACCGGCCTGGGCCATGAGTTCACCGACTGGGTCCGCCTCCCCGTAGACTACGACAAGGAGGAGTTCGCCCGCATCCAGGCCGCCGCCAAGAAGATCCAGAGCGACTCCAAAGCCCTGGTGGTCATCGGCATCGGCGGGAGCTATCTGGGGGCCCGGGGCGTAATCGAATACCTCTGCTCTCCCAACTACAACCAGAAGAAGGACAAAGCGACGCCCAACATCTATTTCGTCGGCAACGGCCTCTCCGCCGACGCCATGCAGGAGGTCTTTGACCTCATCGGCGGCGAGGACTTCTCCGTCAACGTCATCTCCAAGTCCGGCACCACTACGGAGCCCGCCGTGGCCTTCCGCTTCTTCCGGGACGCTCTGGAGAAGAAGTACGGCAAGGCCGGGGCCAAGGGCCGCATCTACGCCACCACCGACAAGGCCCGGGGCGCCCTGAAGTCCCTGGCCAACGAGGAGGGCTGGGAGAGCTTCGTGGTCCCCGACGGCGTGGGCGGACGGTACTCCGTACTCACCGCCGTGGGCCTGCTCCCCATCGCCGTGGCGGGCATCGACATCACCGAGCTCATGGGCGGCGCGGCGGAAATGATGGAGCTGTGCAAAACCGCCTCCTTTGAAAATCCCGCCTGGACCTATGCCGCCCTCCGGGACGCGCTGTATCAGAAGGGCTGGTCCATCGAGGTCCTGGCCTGCTATGACCCCGCCTTCCGCTTCATGCTGGAGTGGTGGAAGCAGCTCTACGGCGAGAGCGAGGGCAAGGACGGCAAGGGCCTCTTCCCCGCCAGCGTGGAGTTCACGGCGGACCTCCATTCCATGGGCCAGTATATCCAGGCCGGACGGCGCATCATGTTTGAGACCGTGGTCCGCCTGGGCGCTTCCGAGCACCAGCTGCTGGTTCCCAGAGACGAGCTGGACGGCGATGGCCTGAACTTCCTGGCCGGGGAGTCCATGGACTACATCCGGGACAAGGCCATGGAGGGCACCCTGCTGGCCCACACCGAGGGCGGCGTGCCCAATGTCATCGTGGAGACCGGCGGACGGAACGCCGCTTCCCTGGGCCAGCTGATCTACTTCTTCGAGTACGCCTGCGGCCTGTCCGGGTATCTGCTGGAGGTCAACCCCTTCGACCAGCCCGGCGTGGAGGCCTACAAGAAGAACATGTTCGCCCTGCTGGGCAAGCCCGGCTATGAGGCCCAGAAGGCCGAGCTGGAGGCGAAGCTGGGCAAGTAACCGGGCCGCACGGCGCTGGCCCTGACAGGGGATGTTTCCCCTCGCCGCCCCGTCCCCAAGGTGGGGCGGCGGTTTTAAAGTTCGCGCGAAAACGATTACCTTCCATCAATTTCAATCTAAGGAGGAGCATATGAAACAGGCAATTCAAATCGGCGCGGGAAACATCGGCCGGGGATTCATCGGAGCCCTGCTCAGCCAGGCGGGCTGGCATGTCACCTTTGCCGACGTGGTGGAACCCATCATCGAGGCACTGAACCGGGACCACGGCTACACCGTCCACATTCTGGACAAGGAGCCCGGTGAAATCGCCATCAGCAACGCGGACGGCGTACTCTCCACCTCCCCGGAGTTCCCCCAGCGGGTGGCGCAGTGCAGCCTGATCACCACCGCCGTGGGCCCCAACGTGCTGCCCATCATCGCCAAGTCCATCGCCGCCGGAATTCAGGCCCGGAAGGCCGCCGGAAACACTGAGCCCATGAATGTGGTGTGCTGTGAAAACGGCCTGCGCACTACCACCCGGCTCAAGAACGAGGTGGTGAAGCACCTGAGCCAGGAGGAGACCGCCTTCGTGGAGGCCAACATCGGCTTTGCCGACTGCGCCGTGGACCGCATCTGCCCCAAGCCCAATTTCGAGAACATCCTAGACGCCGCCGTGGAGCGCTACTGCGAGTGGGATGTGGAGTCCTCCGCGTGGAAGGGCGAGAAGCCGGACATCCCCGGCCTGACCTTCGCGGACAACCTCATGGCCTACCTGGAGCGGAAACTCTTCACCCTGAACAGCGGCCACGCCATCTGCGCCTACCTGGGCTATCTGAAGGGCTATCAGACCATCCGGGACAGCATTGCGGACCCCGCCATCGGGGAGATTGTCCACGCCGCCATTTCCGAGAGCGGCGAGGGCCTGATTCAGGAATTCGGCTTTGACCCGGACGCGCACCACGCCTACGTGGAGAAGATCTTCGCCCGGTATCAGAACCCCTTCCTGGAGGACGAGGTGCTCCGGGTGGGCCGGGAGCCCATCCGGAAACTGGAGGCCGGGGACCGGCTCATCAAGCCCCTGACCACTACCGCCTCCTACAGCCTGCCGGTAGACCACCTGATCTTCGGAGCCGCCGCCGCGCTGCGGTTCGACTGCCCGGACGATCCCCAGAGCGTGGAGCTTCAAGCCAGAATCCGGGCGGAGGGCCCCGCCGCCGCACTGTCCGCCTACAGCGGGCTGACTCCGGAGAATCCCCTCTTCGGCCGCATTCTGGACGTATACCGGGCCCTCGGAATCGTCAAAGCCAAATGAATCCGGCCCGGTCAGCGGGGGAGGGAAATCCGTCAGCGGGTTTCTCTCCCCCCTTCGTTTCTTCTATTTTCTCCCAACTGGCAGCGCCGGCCTTTCTCCGTTTCGCTTCCCTGGGAAACGGGAGGAAATATTTTCATTCTTTTTGGTACAATGTGACAAAAGCGACTTGTAATTTCCCAGACTTCTTGATATCATGTCGTGATAGATAGGAAGGAGGTGCGGCGTCTTGGTGATACATGAATCCGCAGAGGATTATCTGGAGTCCATTCTGATCATACAGGAACAGGCCGGTCAGGTCCGTTCCATCGATGTGGTGAACAAACTGGGGTATTCCAAACCCAGCGTCAGCATCGCCATGAAAAAGCTGCGGGAAAGCGGTTACATCAACATGGCCGGGGACGGGAACATCACGCTTACCGACAGCGGACTGGAAATCGCCAGCCGCATTTACGGGCGGCATAAAACCATCACCCGGCTCTTCGAATCCCTCGGCGTCTCCTCCGAACAGGCCGCAGTGGACGCCTGCAAGGTGGAACACGACCTCAGCGAGGAGACCTACGGCAGAATCTGCGCCTACATTCAGGAGCAGGGGCTTTGACGGCGGGGGGGCCGATTCCTTCCGGGTGATTTCCGGCATTTTATATAAAAACTGCCGAAAAAGTTTTCTCTCCGAAGGCTTGTATTCTCACAGGATATCCGGTATAATAAACACAATTGAAGCAAGGATGGATGGCTGCAACGAAGTGCCGTGCGCACGGGCCCGCACCTGTCTCTCCATGCGGGCCGATAGGTGTTTCAAATCCAGCGGGATTTGGGGCGCCTTTCTTTTTATCCAAAATTTCTTGAGGAGGAGTTTCATCATGATTCTACTGGCAAACGGCAAGCTGATCACCAGGGACCCCAACGGTACGGGATATCTGCCCGACGGCGGCGTCGTCACCGAGGGCGGCAAGATCGTGGAGGTCGGGACCACGGCGGACCTGAAGGCGAAATACCCCCAGGCGGAGTTTGTGGACGCGCGAGGCGGGGTCATCATGCCCGGCCTCATCAACGCCCATACCCACATTTATTCCGCCCTGGCCCGGGGCCTCTCCATCAACGGCTATAACCCCACCAACTTCTATGAGGTGCTGGACGGCCAATGGTGGTATATCGACCGTCACCTGGACCTGGCCGCCACCCGGGCCAGCGCCCAGGCTCTGGTGATCGACTCCATCAAGCAGGGCGTCACCACCATCTTCGACCACCACGCCTCCTTCTGCCAGATTCCCGGCTCCCTGATGGAAATCGCCGGGGTCACGGAGGCCATGGGCATGCGGGCCTGCCTCTGCTATGAGGTCAGCGACCGGGACGGCGAGGAGAAGTCCCTCCAGTCCGTTCAGGAGAACAAGGACTTCATCGACTACTGCGAGAGCCATCCCTCCGAGATGCTGAAAGCCATGTTCGGCGGTCACGCCCTGTTCACCATCTCCGACAAGACCTTCGACCGGATGACCGCCGCCAACAATGGCCGGGTGGGCTACCACATTCACGTGTCCGAGGGCATGAACGACGTCTATGACTCCCTCCAGAACTATGGCCGCCGTCCGGTCCAGCGGCTCCAGGACCACGGCATCCTGGGCTCCAAGACCATCCTGGGCCACTGCATCCACGTGAACACGGCGGAAATGGACATCATCAAAGAGACGGACACCATGTGCGTCAATAATCCCGAGAGCAACATGGGCAACGCCGTGGGCTGCTCCCCGGTACTCCAGCTCTATAAGCGGGGCATTCTGATCGGCCTGGGTACCGACGCCTACACCAACGACATGCTGGAGAGCATCAAGGTGGCCCTGACCATCCAGCGGCATAACGCCTGCCTCCCCGGCGTGGGCTGGTGCGAGGTGACGGATATGCTCTTCCGGAACAACGCGAAAATGGCCCAGCGGGCCGGGTTCCCGGAGATGGGCGTTCTGAAGTCCGGGGCGGCGGCGGACGTCATTGTCATGGACTACAAGCCCTTCACCCCCTTCTCCGACGCCAACATCGACGGGCATATGCTCTTCGGCATGACGGGTCGCCAGTGCCAGACCACCATGATCAACGGCAAAATCCTCATGAAGGACCGCCAGCTGACGGAAATCGACGAGGAAGCCGTCAACGCCCAGATTCTGGAGGTTTCCAAAAAACTCTGGGGCACCCTGAACCACTGCGAATACTAAAAAAAGCCCCCGCAAATCCCAAACCAGCGACAGCGAAAATCGCCGCTTCGACAGTTCGATTCCTGCCCGCCCCCGCTCGCACCACGCCGCAGGCAGGGACCTTCCTGTCTTTCTCCAAACCGCCGCCGCGCTTTTTCTCTCTTCCACCGTCCACGGCGCATTCTCTCTTTGTCTGGACAAAGAGAGAATGGGGGGTGGAAATGGACCAGCCCCCACCGGGCTGAGACCCCCGTCCCATCGGGCGGAGAACCATGCTCATATTTATAAGGAGGAAACACCACATGTCCGAACTGATGACCCCCATCCCGTTCCGGGAACTGATGACCTGGGTGACTGCCGAGTACCAGAAGGACGGCGCCGTCTTCGGCGTCCACAAGCCCTATAAGGCGGGCGTCAAAACCCTGCCCATCTTCGGCGAGAAGATCGAAACCCCCTTCGGCCCCGCCGCCGGTCCCAATACCCAGCTGGCGCAGAACATTATTGCCTCTTACTTCGCCGGGGCCCGGTTCTTCGAGCTGAAAACCGTCCAGAAGATGGACGGCGCGGAGCTCTCCGCCTGTGTCAACCGCCCCTGCATCCTGGCGGAGGACGAGTGCTACAACTGCGAATGGTCCACGGAGCTGTATGTTCAGCAGGCCTTCGAGGAGTACGTGAAGGCCTGGTGCGCCTGTAAAATCATGGCCAAGGTCTACGGCCTGGGCGACCCCGACGCCTTTGTCTTCAACATGTCCGTGGGCTATGACCTGGCGGGCATCCAGGGCGAGAAGGTGGACGGCTTCCTCCGGGGTATGATGGACGCCTCCGGGACGCCCATTTTCCAGGAGTGCCTCCGGGTCCTCAAGGAGTTCTTCCCCGGCGAGGCGGCGTTTATCGACGCCATCAATCCCCGGGTCTCCGGAAGCGTCACCCTCTCCACCCTCCACGGCTGCCCGCCGGACGAAATCGAGCGCATCGCCAGCTACCTCATTGAGAAGAAGCAGCTCCATACCTTCGTCAAGTGCAACCCCACCATCCTGGGCTATGAGACCGCCCGGTCCATCCTGGACGGCATGGGCTATGACTATATTGCCTTCGACGACCACCATTTCAAGGAGGACCTTCAGTACAAGGACGCCGTGCCCATGTTCCACCGCCTCCAGGCGCTGGCGGACAAGACCGGCGTGGAGTTCGGCCTGAAGCTGTCCAACACCTTCCCCGTGGACGTGAAGGCCGGGGAACTGCCCAGCGAGGAAATGTATATGGCGGGTAAGTCCCTCTTCCCCCTGACCACCACCATGGCCGCACGGATCTCCCGGGAGTTCGGCGGGCGGATGCGGATTAGCTACGCCGGCGGCGCCGACGCGCTGAACATCGACCGGCTGTTCTCCCTGGGCATCTGGCCCATCACCATGGCCACCACGGAGCTGAAGCCCGGCGGCTACCAGCGCTTCGTCCAGATCGGCGACAAGCTGGACACCCTGGAGTTCCAGCCCTTCACCGGCGTGGACGTGGAGGGCATCGAGGCCCTGGCCCTGGCCGCCCGGAGCGACAAGTACCACGTCAAGGCCGTGAAGCCCCTGCCCAAGCGGAAGCTGGCGGAGAAGGTGCCCCTGATGGACTGCTTCACCGCTCCCTGCAAGGGCGGCTGCCCCATCGGTCAAGACATCCCGGAGTATATCGAGCTGTGCCGGAAGGGCGAATATGCCTCCGCCCTGCGGCTTATCTGCGAGAAGAACCCCCTGCCCTTCATCACCGGCACCATCTGCGCCCACAACTGCCAGACCAAGTGCACCCGGAATTTCTATGAGGATTCCGTCCAGATTCGGGCCACGAAGCTGGTGGCGGCGGAGCGGGGATATGACGCATATATGTCCAAGGTGAAGGCCCCCGTCCCGGCCAACAGCGGCAAAAAGGTGGCCATCATCGGCGGCGGCCCCACCGGCATGGCCGCGGCCTATTTCGTGGGCCGGGCGGGCATCCCCGTCACCCTCTTCGAAAAGTCCGGCAAGCTGGGCGGCATCGTCCGGCAGGTTATCCCCGGCTTCCGCATCTCCGATGAGGCCATCGACAAGGACGCGGCGCTGGTAGCCAAAATGGGCGCGGAAATCAAGCTGAACACTCCCGCTCCCTCGGTGGCCGAGCTGAAGGCCCAGGGCTATACCCACATCTTCTTCGCCGTGGGCGCGTGGAAAGCGGGCCGTCTGGACATCCCCGGCAACGTGGCGCCCGTCATCGGTTGGCTGAAGGACCTGAAGGCCGGTAAGGATGTGTCCCTGGGCCACGTGGCCGTGGTGGGCGGCGGCAACACCGCCATGGACGCCGCCCGGGCGGCGCTCCGGGCCGGGGCCAAGTCCTCCACGCTGGTGTACCGCCGGACGAAAAAGTATATGCCCGCCGACGCCGAGGAGCTGGAGCTGGCGATTGCCGACGGCGTGAGCTTCCTGGAGCTGGTGGCTCCGGTGGAGCAGAAGGATGGAAAGCTCCGCTGCGAGAAAATGCGTCTGGGCGAGCCCGACGAAAAGGGCCGCCGGAAGCCCGAGCCCACCGGCGAGTTTGTGGAAATCGAGTGCGACACCGTGATCTCCGCCGTGGGCGAGAAGGTGGAGAGCGAGCTCTTCACCGCCAGCGGCGTCGAGGTGGACGCCAAGGGCCTGCCGGACTTCATGACCAACGTGGAGGGCGTCTTCGCCGGAGGCGACGCCATGCGGGGCCCCGCCACCGTCGTGGAGGGCATCGCCGACGCCCAGGCCTTTGCCAACGCCGTCATCGGGGAGAAGCACCGCTTCGCCATTCCGGAGAAGGCCGTGGCCTCCCGGGCCGCCGCGATTGCCAAGAAGGGCATCCTCTGCGAGTCCGCCAAGTGCGAAGGAGACCGGTGCCTCACCTGCAACGTGGTGTGCCAGGTCTGCGCCGACGTGTGCCCCAACCGGGCCAATGTGGTGGTTGAGATGCCCGACGGGCGGCACGAAATTCTCCACGTGGACCGGATGTGCAACGAGTGCGGCAACTGCGCCATCTTCTGCCCCTACGACTCCGCCCCCTACCGGGATAAGTTCACCCTCTTCCAGACCCGGGAGGGCTTTGACGAGAGCGTCCGGAATCAGGGCTTCCTGCCCCTGGGCGGAGGCAAGGTTCTGGTCCGGCTGGACGGAAAGGTCTTTGAGGCGGACCTGAATGCCGAAAACGATCTGCCCGCGGACATCGAGGTGTTCATCCTCACGGTGCTGAACAAGTACACCTACCTGCTTGGATAAAGCGTGAAACGGAGGCCGGGGAATCCCGGTCTCCGTGCTTTTCCCGGGAGGGTGATTTTCACTTGCCCCCGGGGACAGATCATGGTATACTGCTTTTCAGACCAAACTACAAAGGAGAACCCCTCATGAAACTGGACTCCATCTGTGTGGGCCGGATTACCAGCGTCCACGGAATTCGCGGAGAGCTGCGGGTCATGCCCCTGGAGCGGGACCCGGAATTTCTCACCGGCTTTCAAACCTTCCTTCTGGACGGCCATCCCATCGCCGTCGTCTCCCGCCGGATTCACAAGGACATGGTCCTGCTGAAGCTGGCCGGTGTGGAGGACCGCACCGCCGCCGAAACCCTTCGGGGGAAGGAACTGTCGGTCCGCCGGGCCGACGCCCATCTGCCCGAGGGGGAGTATTTCGACAGCGAGCTTTTGGGGCTGGACGTCTACGACGGGGAGACCGGACGCTGCGTCGGGGAGCTGGTAAAAGTGGAGCGCTATCCCGCCAGCAGGGTCTACACGGTCCGGGGCGTGAAGGAGTTTCTGGTCCCGGCGGTAAAGGACGCCTTTATTCTGGGCATTGATCTGGAGAATAACCGGATGGATATCCGCGTCTGGGAGGGACTGGTCGAATGAACATCGACATCCTGACCCTGTTCCCCGACTCGGTGAACGCCATGCTGCATGTCAGCATCCTGGGCCGGGCCCAGGAGCGGGGATACATTTCCATCCGCAGCCATCAGATTCGGGAGTACACCACCAACCGGCAGATGCAGGTAGACGATTATCCCTACGGCGGGGGCCGGGGGGCCGTGATGCAGGCGGACCCTCTTTACCGCTGCTGGGCCCATGTGATGGAGACCCACGGGCCGGGGCGGACGGTGTTCCTCTCCCCCTGCGGCCGGACCTTCACGCAGGAGGTGGCCCGGGAGCTGAAGGAGAAGTACGATCACCTGATTCTGGTCTGCGGGCACTATGAGGGCGTGGACCAGCGCTTCCTGGACGAGTGCGTGGACGAGGAGATCAGCATGGGGGATTTCGTCCTCACCGGGGGAGAGATTCCCGCCATGGCGGTGGCGGACGCGGTATGCCGCATGGTTCCCGGGGTACTGCCGGATGAGGAGTGCTTTCAGGAGGAGTCCCACTGGAACGGGCTCCTGGAATATCCCCAGTACTCCCGCCCGGCGGTGTGGCATGACCGGGCGGTCCCGGAGGTCCTGCTGTCCGGCGACCACGGGAAGGTGGCGGCCTGGAGGAAGAAAGAGAGCTACAAACGGACCATGCTCCGCCGCCCAGACCTGTTCGCGAAATTTGATGAAAGCCAGCTGACAACCAAGGCTGAAAAGCGTATCCTTCAGGAGGCCAAGGACGAGCTGGCGCCCTCCGGGGATGCGTGAGGGCGGCCTGCGGGAAAGAAGGAGGAACACTTGGGGGAATTTTTTAATCCCGAGAAGGGAATCTGGGCCTGGCTGAGCACCGCTGTGGATATCTGCGGCCTGTCCATCCTCTGGACGTTCCTGTGTCTGCCGGTCGTTACCGCCGGACCAGCTACGGCGGCGCTGTATTACACGGTGGTCAAGTGCGTACGGAAGCGGGAGAGCGGGGCCTTCGGGGCCTATGTCCATTCCTTCCGGGCGAACTTCCGGACCGGTTTTCTGGCGGGATTGATTGTGGCTCCTGCGGCGGTGCTGCTGTTCTTCGGGTATTCCATTGTCCGGTGGTATGGGACGCGCCTGGGGGGCGGGGCGTATGTGCTCTATGTGGCTTATTATTTCGCGCTGGTGCTTCCGCTGGGTGTGCTGTGCTGGCTCTTTCCTCTTTTGGGGCGGTTTGACTATGGTGTCAAAGGGCTGTTCCGGACGGCGTTCCAGCTTACCGCCGCCCATCTGCCCAGTACGGTTGTGGTGATTCTGCTGACTGCGGAAACCGCCGTGCTCTGTATTGAGCGCTGGTGGCCCGTGGTGTTCATGCCGGTGATTGCCATGCTGTTGGTGTCCCTGTTCTTTGAAAGGATTTTCCGGAAATATGCTCCGGAGCTGGATGAGGAGGAAGGGGATTGAGGCGGGGGATTGGCTCCGGTCTGAAGGACAATGGTGGAAGTCCTGGAGAAATGGCCTGACCAGGGGGTCAGGCCCCGCAAGGGCAGTGTATACTCCTATCCCGGAATCAGCGTGAATAAGTCCCTTCTATTGGCAGAATGGAGGCCGGTCCGGTCTTGTGCCGCATTGTCCTTTTATAGAGTTTTATATAAAAAAGGAACCCTTTAAGGGTTCCTTTTTGCTGTATTTAGGCTTGATCGAGAACCTTTAAGGGATATTCATACTCCTTAAAACAGGGTGATCTGACTGGTTTCCGCCATACCGGCAAAGGCCCCCAGTGACTTCAGCTGCTCAATGTGGGTTTTGGAGAGCTTATTGCAGCATATGGCAAATTCCTCAATGGAAATAAATTCCTTCCCCCGCCGCTTCTCTACCGTGTCCAGTGCTGCGGCCTCTCCCAGTCCGTGAACCGTGGTGAAGGGCGGCAGAAGGCCCCCTTCTGTAACGACGAACTTGGTGGCGTCGGAGCGGTAAATGTCAATGGTATCGAAATGGAACCCCCGGAGGTAAAACTCATAGCACACCTCCAGCGTAATCATCAGATTCTGCTCCACGGCGGTGGCGTCCTTGTTGTTCTCAATCTCCCGGATTTTCCGCTTCACCGCTTCCTTGCCCGCGCAGCAGTACTCTGCGTCAAAGGCCTTCGCCCGGACGGAGAAGAAGGTGGCGTAGAAAGCCAGCGGATGGTGCACCTTATACCAGGCAATCCGGAAGGCCATCATCACATAGGCCACCGCGTGGGCCTTGGGGAAGAGATAGCCGATTTTAGCCAGCGACTCGATATACCAGTCCGGCACCTCGTGCTCCCGCATGGCCTCTTCCCAGCCGGGCGCGAAGCCTCCCTTTTTCACCTTTCCCTTTCGGACGGACTCCATGATCTCGAAGCTCATCTTCGGGTCCAGGCCCTTAGAAATCAGGTACAGCATGATGTCGTCCCGGCACCCCACCGTCTCCAGAACACCGGCGGTGCCGCTGAGGATGAGCTCCCGGGCGTTGCCCGCCCACACGTCGGTGCCGTGGGAAAAGCCGGAGAGGCGCACCAGGGTATTGAAGTCCTGGGGCTGGGTATCCACCAGCATCTGCCGGGTAAACCGGGTGTTGAACTCCGGCACCGCCACGGCTCCGGTGGGGCCCAGGACCTCGTCGTTCTCATAGCCCAGGCGCTTGCTGGTGGTGAAGATGGACATGGTGTCCGGGTCGTCCAGGGGGATTTTCTGGGGGTCCACCCCGGTGAGGTCCTGCATCATCCGGACCATGGTGGGATCATCGTGGCCCAGCATGTCCAGCTTCAGAAGGTTTGCCTCCATGGAGTGGTATTCAAAATGGGTGGTGATGATGTCAGAATCGTCGGCGTCCGCCGGGTGCTGCACGGGGCAGAAGTCCTCCACGCTCATGCTCGCCGGAACCACCACCAGCCCGCCGGGGTGCTGTCCGGTGGTCCGACGGACGCCCACACAGCCCAGCGTCAGCCGGTTCTCCTCCGCCCGGCCCGCGGTGATCTGGTTCTCCTCCAGATACTTTTTCACAAAGCCGTAAGCGGTTTTCTCCGCCAGGGTTCCAATGGTTCCCGCCCGGAAAACCTGGGTCTCGCCAAACATCTCCACGGCGTGGCGGTGGGCCCGGGCCTGGTACTCGCCGGAGAAATTCAGGTCGATATCCGGCACCTTGCCGCCGCCGAACCCCAGGAAGGTCTCAAAGGGAATGTCAAAGCCATCCTTCTCATACTGCGTCCCGCACTCCGGGCAGACCTTGTCCGGCATGTCCGCGCCGCAGCCGTAAGACCCGTCCTGAATGAACTCGGAGCGCCTGCACTTGGGGCAGCGGTAGTGGGGCGGCAGGGAGTTCACCTCCGTAATGCCGGACATATAGGCCACCAGAGACGAGCCCACGGAGCCCCGGGAGCCCACCAGGTATCCGTTCTCCAGGGACCGCTGCACCAGCTTCTGGGCGGACATGTACACCACGTCATACTTGCCCAGAATGCCCCCCAGCTCGATGTTCAGCCGGTCCACGATGAGCTGGGGCGGGTCCTCGCCGTAGAGGCGGTGGACCTTCTCCCAGACCAGCCGGTTCAGGTCCTCCTCGGAGTTCTCCAGCTTGGGGGGGAACAGCTCCTTGGGCAGCAGCTCAAAGCGCTCCACCTGATCCGCCACCAGGCGGGTGTTGGCTACCACGACCTCATAGGCCTTCTCCTTTCCCAGATAGGAGAACTCCTTCAGCATTTCATCCGTGGTCTTGAAATAGATGGGCAGGGCCTCGTTGGCGTCGGGGAACTTCTTGGACGCCAGAAGGATATGCCGGTACACCTCGTCCTCCGGCTCCCGGAAGTGGACGTCGCCGGTGGCGCAGACGGGCTTGCCCAGCTCCTCCCCCAGGCGGACGATGGTCCGGTTGAAGTCCCGGAGGTCTTCCTCATCCCTGGCGTCCCCGTTGCGGAGCATGAACCAGTTGTTGCACACGGGCTGAATCTCCAGGTAATCATAGAAGGAGGCGATTCGCTTCAGCTCCTCCCAGTCCTTGTGGTCCTTGACGGCCTGAAACAGCTCTCCCGCCTCACAGGCCGCGCCCACGATGATGCCCTCCCGGTGCTCCTTCAGAAGGCTCTTGGGAATGATGGGCACCCGCTTGAAGTATTTCAGGTTGGAGTCGGAGATCATCTGATAGAGGTTTTTCAGCCCCACCCGGTTCCGGGCCAGAAGAATGATATGCTTGGGGAAGCGGTTGGGCTTCCCCCCCAGGGGCCGCAGCTTCTCCATCTCCGGATTCACCGCCTGAAGGGTATGGACCCCCTTTTCCTGGAGCATTTTCCAGAAGGGAATCAGCATATAGGCCACCATGGCCGCGTCGTCACTAGCCCGGTGGTGGTTGAAGGCGGGCAAATCCAGGTGCTCCGCCACAATGTCCAGCTTGTGCTTTCCCAATCCCGGCAGCAGGTTCTGGGCCAGAATCAGGGAGTCGATAAAGGTGGGCCGGAAATCCAGCCCCGCCTCCTGGCACCCCTTGCGGATAAAGCCGATGTCGAACTCCGCGTTGTGGGCCGCCAGGGGACGGCCATTGACAAACTTCAGGAAATCCGCCAGGGCCTCCGCCGGCGGAGGGGCGTCCTTCAGCATCTCGTCGGTGATGCCGGTAAGGCCGATGATCTCCGGCGTCAGGCGCTTTCCGGGGTTCACAAAGGTCTGGAAGCGCTCGGCGATTTCGCCGTCCCGGAGCACCACCGCGCCGATTTCCGTAATGGCCTCCCGGTCTACCCGGAGGCCGGTGGTCTCAATGTCAAAGCACACAATTTCCCCCTCCAGAGGGCCGTCCTGGGGGCCGTGGACGGCAATCCGGTCGTCCACGTTGTTGACAAAATAGCCCTCCACGCCGTAGAGGACCTTGATCTTGTCTCCGGCGGCGTGCCATGCGTCGGGGAAGGACTGGGCCACGCCGTGGTCCGTGATGGCGATGGCGGGGTGCCCCCAGCGGATGGCCTCCTGAATGACCTCCTTGGTGTCGGTGAGGGCATCCATGTTGCTCATTCTGGTGTGAAGGTGGAGCTCCACCCGCTTCACCGGGGCGGTGTCCTGCCGCTCCTCGTGGTCCGTCACGTTGATGTTCTGGGGGTTCAGCTGGATGTCCTTGCCGTCCCAGGTGGGCTCCATCTTCCCCTGAACCACCAGCCACATGCCGGGCTTCACGGCACTCTCCAGCGCCTGGGCCTCCTTGGCATTCAGGTTCTTCTGAACAGTCACGGAGCCGGACCCGTCGGTCATGTCAAAGCTCAGCCGCCACATACCCGGCCTCCGGGTCTCCCGGCACTCGAAGGAGAACACCTTTCCGGATACGGTGGCCGCGCCCATTTTCACATTTAGCTCCGACATGAGCCCTGGCTTTCCTTTGATGGGATTCCCCATCAAAATTTTACCCGGCTTCTTTTTCGGGGCCGCCTTCGCCCCGCCGCCGCTCTGGGGCGCGGGGGCGGGGGGGGGCGGAGCCTCACAGGCGACCTTCAGCTCCACCGTCCGGAAGCCGTAAACCTCCTTCAGGGTCTCCTCCAGGCTCCGGACACCATCCGGATCCAGCGGGTTTTTCACCGTCATATCCAGCTGAATCGACATGTCCCCCTGATTGATGCAGCCATGGGTCAGCTCCGCCCCGGCCAGCCGGAGACGGAGCTCAGGAGACGCCGGCAGCTCGGCAAAAAATTCAAAAAACGGAATATTCTTCGACATGGAACCTCCATTCACTCGGAAATCAAGCGTGCAAAATTGGGGCTTTTGCGCCAAAAGTCTGGAATTTCGCATATCTCCATGCAAACCCAAAACTTTAACTGCTTTCAGCACCATTTCCTGATTTCCCACAGAGTTACAGTTTGTCAATCTCTTCCATCAGGGCATCCACCAGCCGCTCCTGGGGAACCTTATACAGAATCTCCCCCTTGCGGAAGAGCAGTCCCTCGCCCTTCCCCCCAGCGATGCCGATGTCGGCGGCGGAGGCCTCTCCCGGGCCGTTGACGGCGCAGCCCATCACCGCCACGGTGATGTTCTTGCCGCAGTTCATCAGGCGGCGCTCCACTTCTTCCGCGATAGGAATCAGGTCGATGTGGGTCCGGCCGCAGGTGGGACAGGCGATCAGATTCACGCCCTCTTTCCGGAGTCCCGCCGCCTTCAAAATCTTCTTCGCGGCGTAAATCTCCTCCACCGGGTCGGCGGTCAGCGTCACCCGAATGGTATCTCCCACCCCCAGGCAGAGGAGGCCCCCGATTCCCATGGCGGACTTCACCACGCCCATGGAGGGCGTCCCCGCCTCGGTGACGCCCAGGTGGAGAGGGTAGTCCGTTTCCCGGCTGAGGGCCAGATAGGCCGCCATGGTCAGCGGCACGTCGGAGCACTTGACGGAGAAGCAGATGTCATCAAAATCGAACCGGTTCAGCAGCCGGGCCTGTCCCAAGGCGCTCTCCACCAGAGCCTCCGCAGTCACGCCGCCGTACTTCACCCGGAGCTCCTTCTCCAGGGACCCGCCGTTGACCCCCACCCGGATGGGGATGCCCCGGGTCCGGCAGGCATCCGCCACGGCTTTGACCTTCTCCTCCCCGCCGATGTTGCCGGGGTTGATGCGGATGGCGTCAATCCCCCGCTCCGCGCAGATCAGGGCGAATTTATAGTTGAAATGGATGTCGGCAATCAGGGGGATGGAAATCTGTTCCCGGATTTTATCCACCGCCTCCGCCGCCGCCTGGTCCGGAACCGCCACCCGGATGATCTCACATCCGGCGGCCTCCAGGGCCCGAATCTGGGCCACGGTGGCCGCTACGTCGCTGGTTTTCGTATTGCACATGGACTGGATGGACACGGGAGCGCCGCCACCCACCGGGACCTCCCCCACCATCAGGCGCTTTGTCATGAAATCCACCTCTTTCCGTGTTCCGCCGCCCCGCTTCTGGGCGGGCGTCAGCGGTTTACCAGCACCGCAATATCCTTCAGAGTCACCGCCAGCATCACGCCCATGAGGAGCACAAAGCAGACCGTGTTGACCGCCGCCTGATACCGCTCCGGTATCTTCCGCCGGAAGAGCAGCATGGCCAGGCCGTCAATCATCAGGAAGAGAATCCGTCCCCCGTCCAGAGCCGGGACCGGCAGCAGATTCATCACCGACAGGTTGATGGCAATCAGGGCCGCGAAATAGGCAATGTTCTCCGCCGCCGCCAGCGTGGACTCCGAGGCCTTTCCCACCTCCGTGATGGTGGAGACGATGCCCACCGGACCGCTGAGGTCCTTCACGCCCACGGCGCCCCGCACCAGCTGGGTCAGACTGAACCAGACCTGCTGAATGAAGTCCAGGGTCTGAAAGCCGATGAACCGGATGGTCGTAAGCACACCGGCGGGCTCCAGCGCCGCCCCCACGCTCAGGCCGAACCGGCCCGGCTGGCCGTCATAGGTCCCCCGGTACATCGGAAAATCCTCCAGCACGATCTTTTTCCCATCCCGGATAACCTCAATGTCGATGCCCCGGCCGTCGTTGAAGCGGAGGAACAGGGCCGCGTCTCCCCGGATATAGGTCCGCCAGCCGTCAATTTTGTAGAAAACATCCCCCACCATCAGGCCGTCCTCCCCCTCCAGAGGGAAGCCCTCGCTGAAGCCCGCCACCTGATCCACGTAAAAACCGTCGGCTCCGGCGTAAAGACAGGCGATGATCACCACTCCCGTCAGCAGGTTCATAATGGACCCGGCCATCAGAATGATGAACTTCTTCCAGGAGTTCTGGCGGGCGAAGCTCCGTTCGTCCCCCGTGTCTTCATCCTCTCCCTCCAGGGCGCAGAAGCCCCCGACGGGAAGGGCCCGGAGGGCGTAGCGAGTCTCTCCCCACTGCCGGTGCCAGACCGCCGGGCCCATGCCGATGGAGAATTCATTCACCCGCACGCCGCAGAGCCGCGCCGCCAGAAAGTGGCCCAGCTCATGAATCGCCACGAGGAAACCGAAAATGAAAATTGCCGTCAGAACATAGATCGCACTCATGAAATTACTCCTTTCATACTTTCCCGGCAGGAAAGTATGTAAAGTCAACCTCCCCGTCAGGAGAAGCCTCTCAGAACCTCCCGGCGGGCAGCGGCGTCGGCCTCCAGAATCTCGGAGAGCCCGGGCCTCTGGAGGACGGGAAGCTCCGTCATGGCCCTTGCTGTGAGATCGAAAATATCCCGGAAGCCGATGCGGTCCGCCAGGAAGAGGCGGACCGCCTCCTCGTTGGCCGCGTTCAGCACGGCGCACGCGGTGCCGCCCTTAGCCGCCGCCACCTCCGCCAGCCGGAGGCACGGGAAGACCCGGCGGTCCGGCTCCGCAAAAGTCAGCGGCGGGCAGCGCAGCAGGTCCAGCGGCTCCTCCGCCGTCTCCGCCCGCTGGGGATAGGTCATGGCGTACCGGATGGGCAGGCGCATATCCGGCGTCCCCAGCTGGGCCAGCAGCGCGCCGTCCCGGAATTCCACCAGGGAGTGCACAATGCTCTGCCGGTGAATCACCACGTTCACGCGGGTCAGGGGCAGGCGGTACAGCCGCATGGCCTCAATGACCTCCAGCCCCTTGTTCATCAGCGTAGCGCAGTCCACGGTAATCTTGGGCCCCATCTTCCAGTTGGGGTGAACCAGCGCATCCGCCCGGGTCATGCCGTTCACCTCCGCCCGGGTCATGCCGTAAAAGGGACCGCCGGAGCAGGTCAGCACCAGGCGGCGGATTTCCCCCCGGTCTGTGCAGCCCTGGACGCACTGGAAAATGGCGGAGTGCTCCGAGTCCACCGGAACGATCTCCGCGCCGCAGCGGGCTGCCTCCTCCATCACCAGCTCCCCGGCGCACACCAGCGTCTCCTTGTTCGCCAGGGCGATGCGCTTACCCTCCCGGATGGCGGCCAGCGTGGGTTTCAGGCCCACCATGCCCACCACGGCGGTGACCACCGTGTCCACCCCCGGCAGGGTCGCCGCCGTGGAGAGGGCGGCGACGCCGCCGTGGACCCGGGTTTTCGTGTCGGCCAGCCGGACCTTCAGGTCCTTTGCCGCCGCCTCGTCGGTCATGATGACCTGCCGGGGCCGGAATTTCCGGGCCTGTTCCTCCGCCAGCTCCACGCTGTTGTGGGCGGTGATGGCGGCTACCGTCAGCCCCAGCTGCTCCGCCACTTCCAGAGTCTGCCGCCCGATGGAGCCGGTGGAGCCTAAGATTGATATCGTCTTTGTCATAGTCCCATCTCTATTCTATTACAGAAAGCTGAAAATAATCTCTACTGCCGGGGCCACGAACAGCACGCTGTCAAACCGGTCCAGCACGCCGCCGTGGGCCAGAAAGATGTGCCCGTAATCCTTAATCCCAAATTCCCGCTTGATGAGGGAAAAGCTCAAATCCCCGATCTGGGCCACCACGCCGCAGAGGAGGGCCGTCAGGGCCATGAGACCGTACCCGATGGCGGAGCCGCCGAAAAAGCGGTCCATAACCCACACGAACAGGAGGCCGCAGAGGACGTTGCCCGCCAAGCCCCCGATGGAGCCCTCCACGGTCTTCTTCGGGCTGACCTTGGGGGCCAGCTTGTGCTTGCCCAGGGTAAGCCCGGCGAAATAGGCAAAGGTATCGCAGGCGAAGCTCAAAATGAAGGGCAGGAGAAGATAGGCCCGGTGAAGGCCGGAGGCTTCCAGCCGGAGGAAGGCGGAAAACGAGTATCCAATGGAGATGCCTCCGAACAGCCCCGCCATGATCTGGCTGAATTTTACCTCGCCGCCTCGCAAAATCGCGTAGCCAAAGAAGAACACAGCTCCCAGCAAAAAGAGGACCGTGACCCGCTCCGGTGAGTTAAGGTACCAGCCCACGGTCAGACCGGCCCAGAGGGTGCTGAACGCGGCCAGCTCCGCTTTTTTCGTGCCGCTGACGCACTGCTGGAGCTCCATGGTCCCAACACCCGCCAGGATAATCAACGCCAGCGCCATGACGATGGGCGGCGCGGCCAAAACCACGTACAAAAGCAGCGGCACGCCCACCACGGCCACCAGGATTCTCGACTGTAAAGAGCTCATTTCTTCACGCCTCCAAACCGCCGGTCTCTGCCGTGATAGGCCGCAATGGCCCGGTCCAGCTCCGCCTCGTCGAAGTCCGGCCACAGGGTGTCCGTATAGTAAAACTCCGCGTAGGCGCACTGCCACAGCAGGAAGTTGCTCAGCCGCAGCTCCCCGCTGGGGCGGATAATCAGCTCTGGGTCCGGAATCCCGGCGGAGTCCAGATAGCCGGAAAACACCGCCTCGTCCAGCTCCTCCGGCTTCCGCTTCCCCTCGGCACAGTCGGCGGCAAAGCGCCGCGCCGCCCGGAGAATCTCATCCCTGCCGCCGTAGTTCAGGCACACGTTGGCCTGAAAATCATCCTCGGACAGGTGCTCCGTGATCTCGTCGGTCTCCCTCGCCAGAGCCCGGAGCTCCGGGGATATGGGGGTCATGTCCCCGAAGAAATGGAGGCGGATGTGGTCCCGCTCCATGGTGTCCACCGCCTCCAGAAGGTACTTTTTCAAAAGCGCCATAATGGCGGAGACCTCCGTTTGGGAGCGCTTCCAGTTCTCCGTGGAGAAGGCGTAGACCGTCAAATACTTCACGCCGATGTCCTTGCAGTAGGTGGCGATTTTCCGGAAAGTCTCCGCCCCCGCCTTGTGGCCCGCCGTCCGGGGGAGGCCCTGCCGCGCCGCCCAGCGGCCGTTGCCGTCCATGATGATTGCGATATGACGGGGCGGCGCCAGCCGCCCCGTTTCGTTCCCGTTTTCCGCCATCAGACCGCCATCAGTTCCTTTTCCTTCTTGGCCAGCAGCTCATCCAGCTTCTTGCAGCTCTCGTCGGTGAGCTTCTGGAAGTCCTTCTCCACCTGCTTCAACTCGTCCTCGGTGATCTCGGACTTCTTCTCCTGCTTCTTGAAATTGTCCATGGCGTCCCGCCGGATGTTCCGTACGGCCACCTTGCCGTTTTCGGCGTACTTGCGAATCTGCTTCACCAGCTCCTTCCGGCGCTCCTCCGTCAGCTGGGGGAAGGCCAGCCGGAGGGCCTTGCCGTCGTTCTGGGGGTTGATGCCCAGGTCGGAGTTCTGAATGGCCTTCTCAATGAGCTTCAGGGCGGACCCGTCCCAGGGGGAGATGAGGAGCGTTCTGGGGTCCGGGGAGGAGATGGAGGCAATCTGCTGAATCGGGGTGGGGCTGCCGTAGTAGTCCACCATAATCCGGTCCAGCACGGAGGCATTGGCCCGGCCCGCCCGGACGGAGGCGAAGTCCGCCGCCACGGAGTCGATGCTCTTCTTCATTTTGTCCTCGTATACCTTGTATTCATCCTTTAACATAACGGAAAAGCTCCTTTCAATCATTTAACTTGGGTATGCCCGTTTCATCTGCGCGTTACACAGCGCGGATTTTTATTCCGCCAGGAAAGCGCCGGTCACTCCCGCACGATGGTGCCCACCTTCTCGCCGCAGAGGGCCCGGACGATGTTCTGGGGGTCCTTCAGGGCGAAGAGCAGCACGGGGATGTGGTTGTCCATGGAGAGGGACGTGGCCGTGGTGTCCATAACCATCAGGTGCTGGGCCAGCACATCGTCATAGCTGATGACGTCGTACTTCACGGCGTTGGGGTCCTTCACCGGGTCGGCGGAGTAGACGCCGTCCACGTTTTTCGCCAGCAGAATCACCTCCGCGCCGATCTCGGCGGCCCGGAGAACGGCGGCGGTATCCGTGGAGAAGAAGGGATTGCCGGTGCCGCAGCCGAAGATGACCACCCGGCCCTTCTCCAGGTGCCGGATGGCTCTGGAGCGGATGTAGGGCTCGGCGATGGGCCGCATCTCAATGGCGGTCTGGACCCGGACGGGAATCCCCTTCTGCTCGCAGACGTCCGCCACAGCCAGGCAGTTCATTACCGTCGCCAGCATGCCCATGTGGTCAGCCCGGGTGCGCTCCATGCGGCCTCCGCCGTCCTTGGCGCCCCGCCAGAAGTTGCCTCCGCCCACCACAAGGCCGATCTGGACGCCCAGGTCCAGGCACTGCTTGACTACGTCGCAGACCTGCCCGATCACCTGAAAGTCCAGCCCCGTGTGCTTTTCTCCGGCCAGGGCCTCGCCGCTGATTTTCAGCAGTACCCGCCGGTATACAGGTTTTGTCATCGCGTAACCTCCCTTTTCTGAATGTGCCGTTGCCGCGGAAATTCTCTGGAGTCATACAGCGTTTTTATTTTAGCGTATTTTTCCGGTTTTGCATAGGGGGTAGCGGAGATTTTTCCAAAAAAGAGCGCCGGGGCAAAACAGGAGGGACCCCGGAGGGTCCCTGTTGGACTGTATCTTTGAGGACAAAGCACCGGGCACAGCCCGCTTACTTCTTCCTGCCCTCCCACTTGGTGACGCAGATGGAGCAGGCGATATCGCCGGTAACATTCAGGCAGGTGCGGCCCATGTCGAAAATCCGGTCCACGGCCACGATGAGGCCGATATAGGACACGGGGATGCCCAGGGCTTCCAGCACCATGGCCAGCATAATCATGCCCGCGCCGGAGACGCCGGCGGTGCCGATGGAGGCCAGGGTGGCGGTGACGACGATGATGATCATCTGAGAGACCGTCAGGTTGATGTTGGCGCAGGAGGCCAGGAACACGGTGGCCACGCACTGGTAAATGGCGGTGCCGTCCATGTTAATGGTGGAGCCCAGGGGCAGGACGAACGCGGCGATATCATCCTCCGCGCCCAGCTCGGCGGCGCACTCCTTGGACACCGGCAGGGTGGCGGCGGAGGAGGTGGAGGTGAAAGCGAAGATCATGGCGGCGAAAGCGCCCTTGAAGAACCGCACGGGGCTCATTCCGGCGAAAATCTGGGCGGAGGCGGAGTACACCAGCACGGCGTGGACAATGTAGCCCAGATAGGCGCAGGTGATAACCAGCAGCAGGTTCACCAGAATTTTAGAGCCCTGGGTAGCGACGACCCAGGCCATATAGGTGAACACGCCGATGGGGGACAGGCTGATGATGAAGGCCATCAGCTTCTCGATCACGGCGTAGGCGGAGGAAACGAAGTCCCGGCAGAGCTTCGCCTTCTCCCCGGCGGCCAGAATGGACCCGCCGAAGAACAGGGAGATCACGATGACCTGGAGCATGTTGGCGTCGGTGAAGGACTTCCACATGTTCGTGGGGAAAATGGACACCAAGGTGGACATGAAGCCGCTGAACTCCTTGGCCTCATACTCCGCCTGTGTGGGGTCCAGAATGGGGAACAGGCCCGCGCTTTTGAAAACGTTGGCGAACACCAGGCCGATGACACAAGCGATGGCGGTCGTCACCAGGAAGTAGGCCACGGTCTTGATGCCCACGGAGCCCACCTTCCGCATGTCGTTCATGGAGAGGATGCCGTCGATCATGCTCAGCAGGACCACGGGCACCACGATGAACTTCAGGAGGTTGACGAAGATATCGCCGAAGGGCTTTAAGTAATTGGCAGTCAGGTCAGCAAAGCCGCCGAAATAGCAGGCCAGACCGACTACAATACCCAGAACCAGAGCAATCAAAATCTGCACCGGCAGGCTGAGTTTCTTGTTCATACGCTCACCTCATAAAATAAAAATCTTTGGGGTTCTCCAGCGGCGTGTCAGTGTTTTGGACAAAGGCACCCCGTCAAAGCTCCGCGCAAAGTAGCTATATTATACCAAAGCTGTAAAGAAATGTAAAGAGGAAATGAAAAAATTGTGAAATCAATATGAACGCGGGCGTCTCTCCGGGAAAAACGCCCGCAGATTCCGCGCTATTCGCCCTTCACGTCATAGCCGCAAAAACGGATGGCGGCCTTCGCCAGCTCCGCCGTGGGGTCCACGCAGGGCAGCTCCAGCCCCAGGTCCTGAACCGCCAGAGGCAGCTCTGTACAGGCCAGGAGGAAGCTGTCCGCCCCCTGGGCGGTCAGGCTGTCCAGCACGGAGAGGAAGGCATCCCGCCAGCGCTCCGGCGGAGCTCCGGCCTTGACGCCCTGATAAATCACTTCCATCAGGGTCCGCCTATCTCCCTCCCCCGGGAGGATGTACGCCGCGCCCTCCGCCGACAGGGCCTCCTGATATAGCCCCGCCGACAGCGTGCCGGTGGTCCCCAGGACCGCCGTGGTTCCCCCGGGAAACCGGAGGCGGCAGGCCTCCGCCGAGGAGAGGATCATGCTGAGAAAGGGCAGGTCCGTCAGCGGCTCCAGCCGGGGCAGAAAATAATGAGCCGTGTTGCAGGGCATGATGATGCAGTCCGCGCCGCAGGCCTCCAGCTTCCGGAGAGAGTCCGCCATAGCGGGCACAGGGTCCGCCCCGCCCTCCAGAATGGCGGCGGTCCGGTCCGGAATGGTGGCGTTGCTGTCGATGTATACCCGGATATGATCGTTGTCCCCGGCGGCGGCCGTCAGGGCCGTGATCTTCTGAAACAGGTCCGCCGTAGCCATGGGACCCATGCCGCCCAAGATACCGATGGATTTCTTCATATGTACCATCCCTCAATAATAAACCGATTTCTTCCCCGCGCTCTTCGGAAGCGGGCTTTTTAAGTTATGGGAAATGTGCTGTCTCCGGAGGTCCCGTTATCCCCAGAAGTCCGGGAACAGCAGCTCGCTGCCCACCTTCAGCGTCAGCAGAATCAGCACAATGATTACCGTAGGCCGGACGATTTTGCTGCCGTTCTTAATGGCGAGGCCGGAGCCCAGATAATGCCCCGCGATGGAGGCCACGGCGGCAATCAGGCCCACGCCCCAGAACACGTAGCCGGAAAACATCTGCGTCACCAGACTCCCCACGTTGGAGGACAGGTTGATGACCTTCACGCCGCCCGCCGCGTGGCGGGTATCCAGCTTGGCGGCCCGGATGAAAATGATCATGAGGAAGGTCCCCGTACCGGGGCCGTAGTAGCCGTCATAGCCCCCGATGAGGAAGGACGCCGCCCAGATGACCGCCAGCTGCTTTTTCGGATCGATTTCCCCGGGCTCGTCGGGCCACTCCCGGCCCCGGAGGGTGATGACGGCCACCACCGGAAGCACCAGAATCAGCAGGTACTTCAGCACGGCGTCCGGCGTCAGGTGCTGGAGCCAGGTGCCGATGGCGGAGCCCGTCAGGGCAAAGGCGATGGCGGGGCCGAAAAGCCGCCAGCTGACATAGCCGTTCTTGATGAACCGGGCGGCGGAAAACACGGTGCCGATGGAGGCGGAAACCTTATTGGTCCCCAGCGCGAAGGGCGTGGGGAGATTGCCGAAGGCAATCAGGTGGGTGGGGACGGAAATGATGCCGCCGCCTCCGGCGATGGCGTCCATGAAAGAAGCCAGAAACACGCCCGCGCAGACCAGCAGCACCACCCAGAGGGGGAAGCCGTCAATTCGCGGGGCCGTCAGAAATGCAAGCATGGCAGGGTCCTCCTGAAAATCAAAATCACACGCCGGGCGGCGCTTTCCGGAGCTTCTTCCCTTTGGAGAATGCGCCGGGGCCGCTCCGTCCGTTTCCCGATCTATCCGCTCTACTATACCAGCCCCGGAGGGCAAAATCAACGTCCGGCTACATTTTTATTAGCACACATCCCCAGTTTTCTCTCCAAGTTTTGATTATTTTGCCAAAGGTATACAAAAAAAATTGTGAACCTTGCGGCAGATTTGGGGGAACGTGCTAAAAGACGGGCGGTTTTTTCGACAGGAGCATCCTTGACGCTATTTTTCAAAAGAAGTATAATAGTTAAGAATAACCAGATATTTTCTATAGAAGGTCAGTCCGCCGCAAACCCTGCGGCGGGCGGGGCGTCCCGGAGGGGCGCCTGGGAAATCGGCGGGCCGCTCGCCCAAAAGCGGCAGCCGCAGGTTCAGAGCGGAGCAGCCCTGCGGTTCTGCACGGAGGTTGACTATGGCAAAAAACAATCAGGCTGAACAATTCCACGCCGGTACGCTGACGGACGGCTGGCGCTGGTTCGGCGCTCATCCGGACGAGGAGAATCACGAAGCGGGCTGGCGGTTCCGGGTTTGGGCCCCCCACGCGCAGAGCGTCTCCGTGGTGGGCGACTTCAACAGCTGGACCAGCGGCGTTCACAGCCTCACCCGCCAGGGCGAGGTCTGGGAGGGGTTTATTCCCGGTCTGCCGGAATACACCTCTTATAAATACGCCGTCACTGGACCCGACGGGGAGGTGCGCCTG
Source organism: Oscillospiraceae bacterium 38-13 (assembly GCA_041223955.1). Classification (GTDB taxonomy): domain Bacteria; phylum Bacillota; class Clostridia; order Oscillospirales; family Oscillospiraceae; genus Oscillibacter. The sequence goes on from JBCLRG010000004.1 coordinate 91,382, forward strand.
AAAACAGACCCCTACGCCTTTCACTGCGAGACCCGGCCCGCCACCGCCGGAAAGCTCTACGATATGCGGGACTTCAAGTGGACCGACGCCGCCTTTCTGGCAAAGCTGGAAAAGCACCCGGTTTACGAGTCCCCCCTGAACATCTATGAAGTCCACTTGGGTTCCTGGAAGAAGCGGCCCAACGGCGATTTTTACGACTACAAGGACATGGCCCGGGAGCTGGCCGCCTATGTCAAGGAGATGGGCTACACCGCCATTGAGCTACTGCCCGTGCTGGAGCACCCCTTCGACGGCTCCTGGGGCTATCAGTGCACCGGCTACTTCGCCCCCACCTCCCGGTACGGAACGCCCAAGGACTTCCTCTGGTTCGTGAACCACATGCACAAAAACGGCATCGCCGTCATCCTGGACTGGGTCCCCGCCCACTTCTGCAAGGACTCCCACGGGCTCTATGAGTTCGACGGCGGCTGCTGCTATGAGTACAGCGACCCCAACAAGTGGGAGCATGCCTCCTGGGGCACCCGGGTCTTCGACTACGGCCGGCCCGAGGTGAAGAGCTTCCTCTTCTCCTCCGCCCGCTTCTGGCTGGAGGAGTGCCACATCGACGGCCTCCGGGTGGACGCCGTGGCTTCCATGCTCTATCTGGACTACAGCCGCCAAGGCGGCGCCTGGACGCCCAACAAGTACGGCGGGCATGAGAATCTTGAGGCCATCGACTTCCTCCGGGAGCTCAACGCCATGGCCTTCTCCGTGAAGCCCGGCGTCATGATGATCGCCGAAGAGTCCACTGCGTGGCCCATGGTCAGCCGTCCCGCCGACATCGGGGGGCTGGGCTTCAACCTCAAGTGGAACATGGGCTGGATGAACGACATGTGCCACTACCTCAAGCTGGATCCCTGGTTCCGCCAGGATCACCATAAGGACATCACCTTCTCCATGATGTACGCCTTCTCCGAGAACTTCGTGCTCCCCATCTCCCACGACGAGGTGGTCCACATGAAGGGCTCCGTGGTGGGCAAAATGCCCGGCGATTACGCCAACCAGCTCCGCTGCACCCGGGGTTTCTACGCCTACCTCCTGGCCCATCCGGGGAAAAAGCTCCTCTTCATGGGCGCGGAGCTGGGCCAGTGGCACGAGTGGAACGACAAGGAGTCCCTGGACTGGTATCTCCTGGAGAACGAGGAGAACCAGAAGGTCCACCGCTTCTTCAAGGAGGCCAACGCCTTCTATAAGGCCGAGCCCGCCCTCTGGGAGGTGGACTTCAGCTGGGAGGGCTTCGAGTGGCTGGTGGTGGACGACAACCACAACAACGTGGTGGTCTTCCTCCGGAAGGACAAGAAGGGCCGGGACCTCCTCTGCGCCATCAACTTCTCCCCCAATACTTACGAGGGCTACCGCATGGGCGTCCCCGCCCACAAGCAGTACACCCCCGTTTTCAATACCGACGCGGTGGAATACGGCGGCGACGGCTTCGGCGATACGGCCCCCGTCCCCGTGGAGGCCATCGAGTCCCACGGCAAGGAGCACTCCGCCGCTATCCGCATTCCCGCCTTCGGCGCGGTGTTCCTCCGGGGCGAGGGCAGCTTCCCCAAGGCGCCCAAGGCCGTCAAGGCCACCAAGACCGTGAAGGCCGCCGCGAAAGAGGAAAAGCCCAAGCAGGCTGAGAAACCCGCGCGTAAGCCCAGAGCGAAAAAACAGGCAAAGGAGCTGAAAGAGACATGAAGAAAGAATGTATTGCCATGCTGCTGGCCGGGGGACAGGGCAGCCGTCTCTATGTCCTCACGGGAGACATGGCAAAGCCCGCCGTTCCCTTCGGCGGAAAGTACCGCATCATCGACTTCCCCCTCTCCAACTGCACGAACTCCGGCATCGACACCGTGGGCGTGCTGACCCAATACCGCCCCCTGGAGCTGAACAGCTATATCGGCAGCGGCCAGCCCTGGGATCTGGACGGTTCCACCGGCGGCGTCCACATCCTGCCTCCCTACCAGGGAGCCAAGGGCGGCACCTGGTACAAGGGCACCGCCAACGCCATTTATCAGAACCTGGGCTTCATCGATATGCATGATCCCGAGTACGTGGTCATCCTCTCCGGCGACCACATCTACAAGATGGACTACTCCGACATGCTGGCCCGCCACAAGGCCGCCGGAGCCGCCTGCACCATCTCCGTCATGGAGGTCCCCTGGGCCGAGGCCCCCCGCTTCGGCATCATGAGCGTGGACGAGGACGACATGATCACCGAGTTCGCCGAGAAACCCAAGGAGCCCAAGAGCAATCTGGCCTCCATGGGTATCTACGTCTTCTCCTGGAAGGCCCTGCGGCAGTACCTCATCGACGACGAGAACACCGAGGGCTCCGAGAACGACTTCGGCAAGAACATCATTCCCAACATGCTGGCCAATCAGGAGCGCATGGCCGCCTACCGCTTCGCGGGCTACTGGAAGGACGTGGGCACCCTGGAATCCCTGTGGGACGCCAACATGGATATGCTGGCCCCCGAGTCCGGCCTGGACCTCCGGGACCGCTCCTGGCCCATTTACGCCCGGTCCATCAGCGCGCCCCCGGCCTTCATGGGCGGGAAGTCCACCGTCACCCACAGCGCCGTGAACCGGGGCAGCGTGCTGGAGGGCCTGGTGGAGAACTCCGTCCTCTCTCCCAACGTCACCGTGGGCGAGGGCGCGGCCGTCCGCTATTCCGTGCTCTTCCCCGGCGTCGAGGTCGCTCCCGGCGCGGTGGTGGAGTATGCCATCCTGGGCGAGAACTGCAAGATCGGCCCGGGCTGCCGCGTGGGCGGCACGCCGGAAAATACGCTGAGCGGCTGGGGCCTGACGGTGCTGGCTCCGGGCTGCGAGCTGCCCGAGGGCAAAAACGCCAGAGCCGGCATCATGCTGAACCGCAACGGTGAGGAGGTGTCCAAATGAACGGACTGCATGGAATCATTTTCACCTATGAGCGCCGCGGCGACCTCCAGGAGCTGGGCTCCATCCGCTCCTCCGCCTCCATCCCCTTCGGCGGGAGGTTCCGGGCGGTGGACTTCGCCCTGTCCAGTCTGGTCAACGCCGGGGCCACCGACGTGGGCATCATTCTCCACGGACATTACCAGAGCCTGCTGGACCACCTGGGCACCGGCAAGGACTGGGACCTGAGCCGCAAGCGGGGCGGCCTGCGGCTTCTGCCCCCCTTCAACTACAAGGGCGACTGGGGCGCCATGCCCTACCGGGGCCACATGGAGGCCCTGGCCGCCGTGCGTACCTACCTGGAGGAAATCCGCCAGGACTACGTGGTCATGATGGACGGCGATCTGGTGGCCAACCTGCCCCTGAGCGATGTCTATGAAAACCACATGAAGTCCGGCGCGGACATCACCGTGGTCTGCGCCAACGACAGCTTCATGACCGAGGACGGCACCTATTTCCAGGTGGGCGAGGGCGGAAGAATCACCGAGGTCTTCTTCAATCTCCACACGCCCCGGGGCCTCCGGGGCCTGGGGACCTACGTGGTCTCCAAGAAGCTCCTGCTGGAGCTGGTGGACGACTGCACTTCCAAGGACCAGCTCAGCTGGCGGGGCGACGTGCTTCAGGCCCGGCGGGATAAGCTGAACATTCAGAGCTACATCTGGAAGGGCTACGCCGCCCAAATTCGCTCCGTTCAGGAGTATTATGACCGCAGCATGCAACTGCTGGACCCCTCCATCCGGGCGGACCTGTTCTGCGCCCAGCGCCCCATCCGGGCCAAAAACACGGACCTCAGCTCCACCTACGTGGGCTCCGGCGGGAAGTGCATCAACTCCCTCTTCGGCGACGGCTGCTCCATCGAGGGCGTAGTGGAAAATTCCATTCTCTTCCCCGGCGTCACCGTGGAGGCCGGCGCAGTGGTGCGCAACTGCGTGATTTTCAAGGATTCCATCGTCCGCAAGGACGCGCAGCTGAGCTATATCATCGCCGACAAGGACGTGGAGGTCCTCCCAGGCCGCATCCTGATGGGCCACGCCACGTATCCCATTGTCCTGGCCAAGGGCAGCCGGGTATAAATTTCCATAAAAGGGGGGCGTCCTCGTCCCCCTTTTATGATTGAAAGGCCGGATTGACCCCGGCCCCTCAATTTGGTATAATAAGACAAATCGCCTTTCCGGCGGTCTTCCACATTTGCAGATCTCCCCCGGAATTCCGGGCCATCCGCCCTGGAGCCGGGGATGATATGAAAAGGAGTACGTGTATGAAAATCTTGTATGTGACCAGCGAAGCGGTCCCCTTCTGTAAAACCGGCGGCCTCGCGGACGTGGCCGGTTCTCTTCCCCCCGCCCTGGCGGAGCAGGGCGCCGAGGTGGCCGTGGTCCTGCCCCTCTACGAGCGGGTGCGGGACCGGTTTGGGAGCCAGTTGAAATTTGAGTGCTATGACTATGTGGACCTGGCCTGGAGGCACAGCTACTGCGGTCTCTTCTCCATGGAGAAGGACGGCGTAACCTGGTACTTCCTGGACAACGAGCAGTATTTCAGCCGGGGCACCCTCTATGGTCAGGTGGACGACGGCGAGCGCTTCGCCTTCTTCTCCCGGGCCGTGGTGCGGATGCTGGATCATTTCAAGTTCTGGCCCGAGGTGGTCCACTGCAACGACTGGCAGTCCGCCCTGGTGCCCATCTACCTGAAGGACGACGGCGTCCGGGAGGACCGCTACCGTTCCATCAAGACCGTGGTGACGATTCACAACATCGAATACCAGGGCCGGTATAACCCTTACGTTCTGGGCGATCTCTTCGGCCTGGACGCCGGATGGGTCAAGGACGGCACCATGCTGATGGACGGGGACGCCAACCTCCTCAAGGGCGCCATCCTCTGCGCCGACGCCGTCAACGCCGTCTCCCCCACCTATGCCAACGAGCTCAAGCAGCCCTACTTTGCCCACCGGATGGAGGGCATCATGCGCCGCTGTTCCGACAAGCTCTCCGGCGTGCTCAACGGCATCGACATGAAGCTCTATGACCCCAGAACCGACAGCCGCATCCTCCAGAATTTCTCCGCCGAGGACATGACCGGCAAGGACGCCTGCAAAACCGAGCTTCAGCGGATGGTGGGCCTGCGGGAGGAGGCGCACACCCCCATCGTGGCCATGGTGAGCCGCCTGGTTTCCCACAAGGGTTTGGACTTGATTTGCGAGGTGCTTCATGATATGATGGAGCTCCCGATGCAGCTGGTGGTTCTGGGTACGGGCGACCAGCGGTATGAGGAGTTCTTCCACTGGGCCGCCCAGCAGTATCCCGGCCGGATGTCCGTCCGGATGGATTACAACGAGGACCTGTCCATGGCGATTTACGCCGGTGCGGACCTGTTCCTCATGCCCTCCAAGAGTGAGCCCTGCGGCCTGAGCCAGATGATCGCCATGCGCTACGGCACGGTGCCCATCGTCCGGGAGACTGGCGGTCTGAAGGATACCGTCCAGCCCTGCGAGTCCTGGCGGGACGCCGGAAACGGCTTCAGCTTCGCCAACTATTCCAGCGGCGACATGCTCCATGTCATCCGGGAGGCTGTGTACCTGTATAAGGATTATCCCGACGTCTTCGGCCGTCTGCGCCAGCGGGCCATGTCCTGCGACTTCAGCTGGGCCCGGAGCGCCAGAGAGTATCTGCGCATCTACGCCACCATCACCGGCCAGACCTGGCCCATCCACACCGACACCCGCCGGGCTGCGGAAACTGGCGAAGACGCCCCCGCCGAGGACGCCGTCCCTTTTGAGGAAGCCGCTCCCGTAGTGGAGGCCGTTCCTGTCGAGGAAGCCGCCCCCGTCGAGGAGCCCGCTCCCGTTGAGGAAGCCGCTCCTGTTGAGGAGCCCGCCCCTGTCGAGGAAGCCGCCCCCGCTGAGGAGCCCGCTCCTGTTGCGGAAGCCGCTCCAGTGGAAGAAAAACCGGCCAAGAAGACCCGCAAAGCTGCGGCAAAGTCCACTTCCAAGGCCGCCAAGAGCGAAAAGAAGGCCGAGAAGAAGACATCCACAAAGAAAGGAACCGCCGGTAAGAAGAAGTCGGCGGAGTGATGAACGCTTATGGCATCGATTACGACGAAAGAACTGGAAGAGGCCCTGTCCGCCAAACTGATGACCAACTTCGGCAAAGCTGCCGATGAAGCCACCGAAGGCGAGATGATGCGGGCCAGCGCGCTGGTCCTCCGGGACATGATGGCGCTCCGGGAGGTTGAGACCCGGAAGAAGACCCGTCAGAACAAAAAAAAGCAGGTTCACTACCTGTCCATGGAGTTTCTCATGGGCCGGAGCTTGAGCAAAAACGCCTATAACCTGGGACTCCTGCCCCAGCTGAAGGAGGCGTTGGAGCACCTGGGCTTCAAGGCGGCGGACATCTTTGAGATGGAGCCTGACGCCGCCCTGGGCAACGGCGGTCTGGGCCGCCTGGCCGCCTGCTACCTGGACTCCATGACCACGCTGGAGATTCCCGCCACCGGATACTCCATCTGCTATGAGCTGGGTCTCTTCAAGCAGAAAATCGTGGAGGGCCAGCAGGTCGAGCTTCCCGACCACTGGAAGGACCTGGGCGCGGCCTGGCTGCTGCCCAAGCCCGCTGAGGCGCAGATGGTCTCCTTCGGCGGCACCGTCCGGGAGTTCTGGGCCGACGGCCACCTCCACACCGTCAACGAAAACGCCACCATTGTTCAGGCCGTGCCCTACGATATGGAAATCGCCGGGTATGACACCGGCCATGTGAATGTCCTCCGCCTGTGGGACGCCCGTCCCACCAAGGCCATCGACATGGACCTCTTTGGCCGGGGCGAGTACCTGAAGGCGGCGGAGGAAGAGGCCATGGCCGAGTCCATCGCCAAGATCCTCTACCCCGAGGACAACCACGTGGAGGGCAAGTCTCTCCGCCTCAAGCAGCAGTACTTCTTCGTCTCCGCCACCATCCAGTCCATCACCGCTAAGCACCTGGATACCTACGGGACGCTGAAGAACTTCCATGAGAAGAACGTGATCCAGATTAACGACACCCACCCCACCCTGGTCATTCCCGAGCTGATGCGCGTCCTCATCGACGACACCGGCATGGACTGGGATGACGCGTGGTATATCACCACCCGTTCCGTGGCCTACACGAACCACACGGTTCTGGCCGAGGCTCTGGAGCGCTGGCCCCAGACCCTGATGGAGCGCCGCCTTCCCCGCATCTGGCAGATCATTCAGGAGATTTCCAACCGCTGGCAGCGCAAGGTTGAGGACTACTATCACGATCCCGTCAAGACCCAGAAGATGGCCATCATCTGGGACGGCGAGGTCCGTATGGCAAACCTCTGCATCGCCGGAGGCATGGCCGTCAACGGCGTCAGCGCCCTCCACTCCGACATTCTGCGGAACGACGTCTTCAAGGACGCCTGCGCCATGGAGCCCCGGAAGTTCCAGAACGTCACCAACGGCATCGACCACCGCCGCTGGCTCAGCGAGATCAATCCCGGCCTGGACAGCCTCATCCGGGAGCTCACCGGCGGGGATGGATATCTCTCTGACGCCTCTGTTCTTCAGAAGCTGGATGCCTATGCGGATGACAAAACCGTGCTGAACCGTCTGGCGGAGATCAAGCGGAAGAACAAGGAACTCTTTGCCGTTCATGCCAAGCGGAGCCGGGGTGTTATCCTGAACCCCGACGCCATCTTTGATGTGCAGGTGAAGCGGCTTCACGAGTACAAGCGCCAGCTGCTGAATGTTCTGCATATTATTGCGCTGTACCAGAAGCTCCGGGACGATCCCAACGCCGTCACCCAGCCCCACACCTTCCTCTTCGGCGCGAAGGCGGCCCCGGGTTACGAAGTGGCTAAGCGGATTATCCGTCTCATCAACTCCCTGGCTGATCAGATTGCGCATGACCCCATCTGCAAGGATAAGCTGCAAGTGGTCTTCCTGGAGAACTACCGGGTTTCTCTGGCGGAAGTGCTGATGCCCGCCAGCGAGGTGAGCCAGCAGATTTCCACCGCCGGTAAGGAGGCCAGCGGCACCGGCAACATGAAGTTCATGATGAACGGCGCTCTGACTGTGGGTACTCTGGATGGCGCGAACGTGGAGATGCACGAGGTGCTGGGCGATGAGAACATGTTCCTCTTCGGTCTCCATGCCGACGAGGTGGAATCCCTGAAGCGGGAGGGCTACGTGCCCCAGCGCTGGTACAACCGGGACGAGAAGCTCCGCCGTGCCATGGACGCCCTGCGCACCGGCTTCCGGGACGGCGTCAGCTACAACGACCTCTATCAGCGGCTCCTGCTGGGCATGGGCGGCAGTCCCGCCGACGAGTATCTGCTTCTGGCGGACTTTGACGCCTACTGCGAAGCGGAAAAGCGCATGGTGCAGACCTACGCCGACGCGGAGACGTGGAACCGCATCAGTCTCCACAACATAGCCCGCAGCGGCATTTTCGCCGCCGACCGCGCCGTGGCCCAATACGCCGACAACATCTGGCATGTCCCCCACCGTACTTTTTCTTGAAAGAAAAAGTAGGCAAAAAGAATTTTAGCTCGCTCTGGTTGTCTGGATTTTGTTTTGGCTGAAGCGACGGCAACCTGAACCATCAAAAAGGGACGTATCCATTCCGGATACGTCCCTTTTCTTTATACAGGCTGTTATTGGATGACTTTGCTGTCCACTTCTTCTTTTAGTTTCGCGGCGAATTCCTCCAGGCTCATCGCCCCCAGGTCCTCGCCGGCGCGGGTCCGGACAGAGACGGTCTGATTTTCTACGTCCCGGTCTCCCACTACCAGCATATAAGGGATTTTTTCCAGGGTGGCCTCCCGAATCTTCTTGCCGATTTTTTCGTTGCGGGTATCGGTCTCCACCCGGAAGCCCTTCTCGTCCAGAGCGGCGGCCAGCGCGGCGGCATAGGCGTCCGCCCGGTCGGTGACTGTAAGGGTTTTTACCTGTACAGGGCTTAGCCACAGGGGGAAAGCCCCGGCGAAGTGCTCTGTGATAACGCCGATGAAGCGCTCAATGGAACCCAGGACCACCCGGTGAATCATAACCGGGCGGTGCTTCTGGCCGTCCTCGCCGGTGTACTCCAGCTCGAACCGCTCCGGAAGCTGGCTGTCCAGCTGGATTGTGCCGCACTGCCAGGTCCGGCCCAGGGAGTCGGAGAGGTGGAAATCCAGCTTGGGGCCGTAGAACGCGCCGTCGCCCTCGTTGATAATGAACTCCTTGCCCATGTCGGTAATGGCGGCCTTCAGGATGTCCTGATTGCGCTCCCACTCCTCCACGGTGCCGATGTGATCTTCCGGCATGGTGGAGAGCTCGATGGTATAGCTGAGGCCGAAGGTGGAATAGACCTCGTCGAAGAGGCGGACGGTCTCCTGAATGACATCCTGCATCTGCTCCCGGGTCATGAAGACGTGGGCATCGTCCTGGCTGAAGCACCGGACCCGGAACAGGCCGTGAAGCGCGCCGGAAAGCTCATGCCGGTGAACCAGGCCGATCTCGCCCACCCGGAGGGGGAGTTCCTTATAAGAGTGGGGTTCGCTGGCGTAAACCAACATGCCGCCGGGGCAGTTCATAGGCTTGACGGCGAAATCCACCTCGTCGATGACGGTGGTGTACATGTTGTTTTTATAGTGGTCCCAATGGCCGGAGCGCTCCCACAGCTGGCGGTTCAGCATGATGGGGGTGGAGATTTCCACATAGCCGTACTTTTTGTGGACCTGCCGCCAGTAGTCCAGGAGGGTGTTTTTCAGGGTCATGCCCTTGGGGAGGAAGAAGGGGAAGCCGGGGCCCTCGTCCCGGAGCATGAAGAGGCCCAGCTCCTTGCCCAGCTTCCGGTGGTCCCGCTTTTTGGCCTCCTCAATCCGCTGGAGGTAGGCATCCAGCTCGTCCTTTTTCGGGAAGGCGATGCCGTAGATCCGCTGGAGGGTTTCCCGGTTGGAATCCCCCCGCCAGTAGGCGGCGTTGCAGGCGGTGAGTTTAATGGCATTTCCCTTTACACGGCCTGTAGAATCCAGGTGCGGACCGGCGCAGAGGTCGGTAAACTCGCCCTGCTTATAGAAGCTGATGGCGGCGTCCTCGGGGAGGTCGTTGATGAGCTCCACTTTAAAGGGCTCGCCCTTTTCCTCCATGAACGCCACGGCCTCCGCCCGGGGGAGCTCGAAGCGCTCCAGCTTCAGCTTCTCCTTGCAGATTTTCCGCATCTCGGCCTCGATGTTCTCCATGATTTCCGGCGTGAAGGGGAACGGGGAGTCCATGTCGTAATAGAAGCCCTCGTCGATGGAGGGGCCGATTGCCAGCTTGACCTCCGGATAGAGGCGCTTGACGGCCTGTGCCAGAATGTGGGAGCAGGTGTGCCAATAGGTTTTGCGGTACGTTTCGTTTTCAAAGGTATACAGGTTGTTTTCTTCACTCATGGTAATTCCTCCTTGTATTTAAGGGGCGGCGCAAAAAAATCCCACCCCTGATGAAGAATCAGGGGTGAGATACGAAAAACGTATTCCACGGTTCCACCCTGCTTGCGGTACCATACCGCCGCTCGTGTCCTCTGTAACGGGAGGGCCCGGCCCGGTCGTCCCGGGCGGCTCGGGAGTGGTGGAGGCTCCGCGTCCGGCGCGGGATGCTCTCAGCATACGCATCCCTCTCTGAGCGTTTTCAGCGGGTCCGTCTCCGTCATAGCCGGTTTTTACTACGCCACTATATCATTCAGGCGTGGAATTGTCAAGGGTAAGGCGTTGATGGGAGAGGGCAAATTTCTTCCATTGTGCCGCCTTTACAGGTTCTGCTCCAAGAGCCATTGTAGGAAACTCTTCGCCAGCTTCAGCTGTTTCGGGTTCATGGTCCGGAGATACTCCGCGACGTTTTTCCACTCCTCATCCCGGCCGTGGGATGTTCCCACCAGAAATTCATCCGGCGTGGTATCCAGCGCTATTGCGAGGCGCATAACGACTTCTGTGGAGGGGATGGAAATACCGCATTCTATATTGGAGAGGTATTTGCAGCCGATGTCGGCTCGTTCTTCTACCTCAGCCTGTTTGAGTTTCAGTTTTCTCCTTCTCCTGGCAATCCGTCTGCCAATTTCACCGTAATCCAGATTCATACGCCACCTCCTAGAATGTTTCTACATCTAATCATAGGAGAGCGCACGTCAGTATAAACCGACAAAATAATGGAAATTCATTTTGACATCCACAAAATAGAATGTTAAGCTGAATATACGATTTTAAACACGGATTTTGAGGGGCGCGGAATCGGGGGCATCAAAACTCAAATCCGCTCAGCCCGTTCCAAAAAAGAGGCGCACCGCCAGCGCCGCCGCGGCAAACCCCGTCAAATCCGCCGCCAGTGCCGCCGGGACCGTATGCCTGGTTTTGGTAATTCCGGCGGACCCGAAATACACCGCGATGGTGTAAAACGTGGTCTCCGTGCTCCCCAGCATCACCGCCGCCACCCGGCCCACATAGCTGTCCGGCCCGTGGGAGGCCATCAGATCACTCGCCACCGCCAGCGCCCCGTTCCCGGACACCGGCCGGACCAGCATCAGCGGCGCGGTCTCCGGCGGGATGCCCAGCAATTCCAGCGCCGGAGCGAAAAGTCCGGAAAGCCACTCCATCGCCCCGGAGGCCCGAAACATGCTCACCGCCGTCAGCAAACCCACCAGCGCCGGAACAATACGCAGCAGTACCGACAACCCCTCCTCCGCCCCGTGGGTCAAGGCGGCGTAGACGTCCACCCGCTTTCCCAGCCCGTAGACAGCGACCCCCGCCAGCAGCAACGGAATGACCAGCGAACCCACATTCATCTCCCGGCCCTCTTGTGGGACAGCAGCCACGCCGCCAGCAGTCCGGCCGCCACCGACAGCACCGACGCCAGCCACACCGCCGGGAGAATGTCAAAGGGCGCGGTGCTTCCGGCGGCGGCCCGGACGGAGGCGATGGTAGCCGGAATGAGCTGGATGGAAGCGGTATTCAGCACCACCAGCAGGCAGAGCTCATTGCTGGCCGTCCCTCCGCAGCCCCGAGCCATTCTTCTGGCGGCCCGAATACCCAGGGGCGTAGCGGCGTTTCCCAGACCCAGAAGATTGGCGGACACGTTGGCGGACACTGCCGCCAGGGTCTCCGGGTCCCGGCTGGCGTCGGGCAGCAGCCGCCGCAGAAGAGGCCGGAAGCACGCTGCCAATCCCGCTGAGATTCCGCAGGCGTTCATGACCTCCATCACGCCGGTCCAAAGGCACAGCACGCCCGCCATGGAAAGGCTCAGCTCCACGGCGGAACGGGCGCCGGACAGCGCGGCGGAGGCTACCGCGTCCAGGTTTCCCGTGGCGATTCCGAAGAGTAGAGACAGCGTAACCATCCCGGTCCAAACCCAAGTCATTTCCATAAAATACCGTCTCCTTTTGACTTTTTTCTCCAATTTATGAACATCTTCTTAAATTTCATCAAAAGAATTGACAAATGATAAACATGTGTGATAATGTATCGTCACCTACTGGAAGATATCGCCTCTAAAAATGGAAAGGAGAGAGCTATGAAGTCTACTGGAATCGTCAGAAAGGTGGATGAGCTGGGCAGGATTGTACTCCCCATAGAGATGCGCCGCACGTTGGACATCGCGGAACGTGACGCATTGGAAATCTATGTGGAAGGTTCCTCCGTTATTCTCAAGAAGTACAAGCCCAGCTGTATTTTCTGCGACGCCACCAAGGACATCACACTTTTTAAGGGCAAAAGCGTTTGCCCTAAGTGCATGAAAGAGCTGTCCCGCGTGCACGCCTCTTAATTTGGCGGCGCCTTGTTTAAACGGACGCAAGCCGGGGTCCTTGAGTCCAGGTTTGCCAACCGGGATGCGTGGGAAACGGAAAGCGACCGCTCATAACATGATGAGGACTCCCCTTGGCCGCAGTGGAAGACGGCAAAAAGCGGGACGTGCCCCATCAAACAAAAAGACGTGAGAACAACCCGAAATGGCTGTTCCCGCGTCTTTTTTCTGGAATTAACCCGGTAAGGGGTACTCTATCCGGCCCCCTCCGGCCAGCACTGCGGAGCGCTCATACCCCGCTCCCCGCGCCAGTTCCGCCGCCTCCTTATAGCCGGACACAATGGCGGTCGTGCTGTGGGCGTCGGAGGTGAGGATAATCTTTCCTCCCATATTCCGCCACTCCCGCAGGAGGAACAGGGCCGGATACGGAGTCTTCCGATACCCCCGGAACATGGCCCCGGTGTTGATCTCCAGCAGCGTCTCTCCGGGGTCCGTGGCGTGGAGGGCGTCCAGCGCAGCCGACCGGTAACGGGGGTCCTCCTCGTCGAATCTCGGTACTTTTTCGTTGAATTTGGTAATCAGATCAATGTGCCCCAGAATCGTGGGGCACATGGCCGCCATCCGCCGGACCTCATCATAATAATCCCCGGCCATTATCAGAAAATTACCCTCAAAGCCTTCCCGGCAGCAACTGTCCAGCTCCCCGGCGGACCAGTCGATTCCGTAACTTTTTCCATCATTTCCGCGCAGATTGTGGACGCTGGCAATCCAGTAATCCAGTCCCTCCGGCGCAACATCCGCGCAATTATCCAGCTCCAGGCCCAGAAGAACATCCATCCGTCCGGCGTACTCCGTTCGGAGCTGAAGGACCTCCGCCCGGTAGTCCGCCATGTCCGCTGGAAGGACGCAGCCCTCATCCGCTGCCAGAGGCGTGTGACTGTGGCCCGAGGCCCCGAAGGACACCGCCCCCGCCGCATAGGCCGCCCGGGCCATCTCCGCCAGGGTGTCCGCCCCGTCGCAGTGGGTGGAGTGGGTGTGGACGGTGCAGAAGCGGCTCACTGCATCCGCTCCTGCTTCACCTTGTGGTCCACCACGTGGCGCTTTTCCAGCTCCCGCGTGACGTCCTCCACGGTAATCCCCATCTGGACCATCAGCACCATCACGTGATAGCACAGGTCGGCAATCTCATAGACCGTCTCCTCCCGGTCCTCCTTCCGTCCGGCGATGATGACCTCGGTGCACTCCTCACCCACCTTTTTGAGGATTTTATCCAGCCCCTTTTCGAAGAGGTACGTGGTATAGCTCCCCTCCTTCGGACTGGTCTTCCGTCCGGCAATCAGCTGGTAAAGGCCCTCGTAGCTGAACCGCTTCAGCTCCTCCGAGAGGTAAATCGGGTTGAAAAAGCAGCTCTCCGCCCCAGTGTGGCAGGCCGGGCCGTCCTTGACCACCTCCACCACCAGGGCGTCCCCGTCGCAGTCGGCGGTGATGGAGACCACATGCTGGCGGTTCCCGCTGGTCTCCCCCTTCCGCCAGAGCTCCTGACGGCTGCGGCTCCAGAAGCAGGTCCGGCGCTCGTCGATGGTAATGGCCAGGCTCTCGGCGTTCATGTAGGCCAGAGTCAGGACCTCCTTGGTATAGTGGTCCTGAACGACGGCGGGAATCAGGCCCGTTCCGTCAAATTTCAGCTCCATATCAGGCCCCCTCTTTTTCCACGATATGGAACCGGCAGTCCTGTGCCCCGTTCAAAATGGTGCCCGCCGGGTCCACGACAAAGGTCCGGTCCGGCCACAGCTCCCGCAGAATATACAGCACGCTCTGCCGGGAGCACTCGCACAGCAGGCAGGATTTGATGTACCCTTGGGTGTGAAGGGCGCAGGTGCACTGATGGAAGATCAGCCAGAATTCCTTCCCCGGGCGCACGATCTCCGTCTCCAGGCCGCTCATGTCTCCCAGGGCCCGGAAAAAGCCGTCGATCTCCCCGTTGGAGCGCTCATAGACCCCCCGGTAAAAATCGATCATGCCCATCTGGAGGCAGTTCTCCGCGCAGCGCCGGAGCAGGGTTTCCCGCTCCTCCTGAGGCAGGGCCGAGAGGCCGTCCTCAAAGCCGGCAAACCACCAGGAAATTTGATTGTCCATATTGTTCTCCTTTCACAATTACGGAACCCCGTCCCGTATTAATCCGTCTGCTTCCCCATTTCAGAGGGGGATTTTTCCCCCGGCAGGGTGAGATATTCCGGCGGCACCGCCTCCGTCAGCCATACGCCGTTGGCGGCGCGGTAGAAGAGGAGACCGTCCCGCCGCATCCTCCCGGCGTCCACCAGGAGCACCACGGGCTCTCCCCGGCGGCGGCCCACATTGGCGGCGGTCGCCGGATCGCTGGAGAGGTGGACATACTGCCGCTGTCCCTTTTTCAGCCCCTCCCGCCGGATGGAGGGCAGGAAGCGCTCTACGGTGCCGTGATACAGCCGCTCCGGAGGCTCCACCGCCTCCAGCTCCAGGTCCACCGAAATGCTGTGGCCCTGGTTGGCCCGGATGCGAGTCCTGTCCTCGTTGAAGCTGTAGCGCTGTTTTCCGTCTGTCTCCACAATGTGGACCAGCTCCTCCATGGTCAGGTCCATGCCCGCCAGAATTTCCCGGACCTCCGCCCAGCCATGGCGGTCCAGCGTAATCGATAGCTTTTCCGGCTGGTGCCGCAGGACCAGGCTAAGGAACTTGCCGGCCCTGGTGTAATTTTTCATACGCAGCTCCTTTCACAGGCGCATTTCCACGCCCCGCTCCCGAAGATAAGCCTTGAGGGCCCGGATGTCCACCTGCTTTGTATGGAAAATGGACGCCGCCAGACCCGCGTCGATGCCGGGACGGGTGAAGAGCTCAGCGAAGTGCTCCATATTCCCCGCGCCGCCGCTGGCCACAATGGGTACCTGCACCCGGGCCGACAGGGCGTCCAGCATCTCCAGGTCGAAGCCGTTTTTCACGCCGTCGGTGTCGATGGAGTTCAGTACAATCTCCCCCGCTCCGGCCTCCACGCCCCGGACCGCCCAGTCCATGGCGTCGATGCCGGTGTCCTCCCGTCCTCCTCTGGCAAAGAGGCGGAACGATCCGTCCACCCGCTTCACGTCCATGCTCAGCACCACGCACTGGTCCCCGTAGCGCTTGGCCGCCGCCGCGATGATGGCGGGGTCCGCGATGGCCCCGGAGTTGACGCTGACCTTGTCCGCGCCGCACTTCAGCACCCGGTCAAAGTCCTCCAGGGTCCGGATGCCGCCCCCTACGGTCAGGGGAATGAAAATCTCGGAGGCCACCCGGCGGAGGATGTCCGTGAAGAGGCCCCGGCCCTCGGCGGAGGCGGTGATGTCGTAGAAGACCAGCTCGTCGGCCCCGGAGTCGTTGTAAAACCGGGCCATGTCCACCGGGTCCGCCATGTCCCGAAGGCCCTCGAAATTGGTGCCCTTCACCACCCGTCCGTCCCGCACGTCCAGGCAGGGGATGATGCGTCTGGCTAACACGCCCCCACCTCCTCAATCACGGTCCGGAGGTTCAGCCGTCCGTCATACAGGGCCTTCCCCAGAATCGCGGCCCGGACGCCCATGCGCTCCAGGCGCCGCAGCTCCTCCAGAGAGCTGACGCCGCCGGAGGCGGTGATGTCCAGCCCCTGGATTTGGACCAGTTCTTCATAGAGCTCCAGGTTGGTTCCCCGGCCCGCGCCGTCCCGGCTGATGTCGGTGTAGATGACGGTTTTCACTCCCGCGTCCCGGAGGCGGCGGCAGAAATCCACGCCCCGCTCCTGAGAGAGCTCCTTCCAGCCGTTGACGGCCACATAGCCGTCCCGGGCGTCCACGCCTACGGCTATCCGGTCCCCATAGGTCTGGGCCATGCGGGCGGTAAAGCCGAAGTCCTTTATGGCAATCGTGCCCAGAATGCAGCGCCCCACCCCCAGGTCCAGATATTGCCGGACCCGCTCCTCGGTGCGGATGCCGCCGCCCACCTCGATATAGAGCCCGCCCTGCTTCGCGATGGCGGCAATGCTGTCAAAGTTGGCGAGGGTGCCATCCCGGGCGCCGTCCAGGTCTACCACGTGGAGATACTGGGCCCCGGCCTCCAGAAACGACCGGGCCTGGGCGCGGGGGTCGGTTCCGTATACGGTCTCCTGGTCATAATCCCCCTGGTAAAGACGGACCACCTGTCCGCCCCGCAGGTCAATGGCTGGGAAAATCTGCATGGTATCGCTCCTTTTTTTACAGGTGGACCTTACAGGTCAGCTCCTCCGCCTCCAGGCGGATCACCTGGGTCTCTTCCAGGACGGTCTCCTCAAACTCCCACTGGTCCCGCCCGGTGAGGTGGGCCATGATGGCGGTGAGGCCCGCCCGTTTTTCTTCCGCCGTCTCCGCCAGCGCCACCGGACCGCCGCCCATGACGCACTGATACCGGGCGGTGAAACGGCACGCCTTCGCGCCCTCCACCAGCTCATGGCCGCAGTCCATCTCGAAGGCGGCCCAGCCGGTTTTGCGAATCAGGTCGATCTTCCGGCCCTCTGCGGCGCTGTGGAAATAGAAGGTGTACCGCCCCTCCCGCTCCACAAAGCCGAAGTCCAGCGGGACGATGTAGGCCTTCTCCCCGTCCCGGAGCCCCAGGCGGCAGCAGCTACAGGCAGTAATAATTTCCCGGATTTTTACAGAATCGGTGATCTCCCGGTCACGTCTCCTCATGGCCCGCCTCCTTATAATTCCGCGAAGGCCCGCAGCAGCCGCAGCCCCGCGTCCCCGGACTTCTCTGGATGGAACTGGGTTCCCCAGACATTTCCCCGGCGGACCGCGCCGGTGACGGCCACGTTTCCATAATGGGAAATTCCCAGGGTGTTCTCCTGACAGCGCCGGGCGTAGAAGCTGTGGACATAGTAAACATATTCGCCGGACTTGAAATACTTGAACAGCGGATCGTCCTTTTGTATCTCCAGGCTGTTCCAGCCCATGTGGGGAACCTTCGCCGTCCGGTCCAGCTCCTCCCGGAGGTCCGCCACCTCGCCGGGAACCAGCCCCAGGCCGGGGTGCTCCCCGTACTCAAAGCTCCGGTCAAACAGCAGCTGCATCCCCAGGCAGATGCCCAGGAAGGGCTTCCGCTCCGCCTCCTCCAGGAGAACGGGGACCAGCCCCGTGGCGTCCAGTCTGGCCCGCGCGTCCCCGAAAGCCCCCACACCGGGGAGGATAATCCGGTCCGCCGCCCGAAGGCGCTCCGCCGCCCCTGTGACCTCCGTCTCCAGGCCCAGTGTCCGGAGACTGGATTGCAGGGAGAATAGGTTGCCCACGCCGTAATCCACAATGGCAGTCATTCACAGCACCCCTTTCGTGCTGGGAATCTCGTCCCGGTGCTTGGGGTCGAAGGAAACGGCCTCCTTCAGCGCCCGGCCCGCGCCTTTGAATATGGCCTCCAGAATGTGGTGGGTGTTCTCCCCCGCCATCTGGCGGATGTGGAGGGACCCGGGGCAGTTCCGTATAAAGCCCAGCCAGAATTCCTGCGCCAGCTCCGTGTCAAAGATCCCCACCTTCGCGGCGGGGAGATTCACCGCCCAGCCCAGGTAATCCCGGCCGCTGAGGTCCACGGCGCAGAGGACCAGCGTCTCGTCCATGGGCAGCAGGAACTGCCCGTAGCGGACAATGCCCCGCTTGTCTCCCAGGGCCTCCTGAAATGCCCGGCCCAGACAGATGCCGGTGTCCTCCACGGAGTGGTGATCGTCTACCTGGGTGTCTCCCTGACAGACAACGGTGAGATCGAAATCCCCGTGCCGGGCGAAGAGCTCCAGCATGTGGTCCAGAAAGCCGCAGCCGGTGCGGATGTCCGCCTGTCCGGCGCCGTCCAGATTCAGGGACAGCTGTATCCGCGTCTCCCGTGTGTCGCGTTGAATGCTCGCGGTGCGCATGGCGTTTTCCTCCTTACATCCCGGCCGTCAGGCGGCTGACCTGCTCCGCCAGCGCCTCCATCTGCTCCCGGGAACCAATGGTGATTCGGACAAAATCCCGGATGCGGTCCCTGTCGAACCAACGGACCAGAATACCGGCCTCCTTCAGGCTCCGGTACAACTCTTCGCCGGAAATCCGTCCGGACCTGGCGAACAGGAAGTTGGCGGAGGAGGGCAGGACGGTGAATCCCCGCCGCTCCAGGGCCTCCGCCGTCCAGGCCCGGTTTTCCTGAATCCTCCGGCAGCAGGACTGGAAATAGGCCTCGTCCTCCATGGCGGCGGCTCCGGCCAGAAGAGAGAGGCGGTTGACGCTGTAGGGATTGAAGCTGTATTTCACCCGGTTCAGGTCCGCGATGAGCTCCGGAGCGCCCAGCGCAAAGCCAATCCGCCCTCCCGCCAGGGAACGGCTCTTGGACATGGTCTGCGTCACCAGGAGGTTCCCGTACTCCCGGACCATGGGGGCGCAGCTCTCCGCGCCGAAGTCCACATAGGCCTCGTCCACAATCACCACCCGGTCCGGATTTCCCTCCACAAGCCGCCGGAGCTCACCGGCGGAAACCGTCATGCCCGTAGGGGCGTTGGGATTGGCGATGACCACCGTGCCGGGGAAGTCCATGTAGTCCTCCACATTCAGGGAGAAGTCCTCCCGCAGGGGAACCCGCCGGGCCTCCAGCCCGAAGAGGGCGGCCTGGGCCTCATAAAACCCATAGGTGATGTCGGCGAAGGCCACGCCCTTCCCCGTTCCGCAGAAGGCCCGGAAGGCAAAGGCCAGAATCTCGTCGGAACCGTTGCCGGAGACCACGTTTTCCGGGGCCAGCCCATAGCGCTTCGCAATCGCCTGATTCAGCGCGGCACAGGTGGGGTCGGAGTATAGATAGAGCTTTTCCGCCTCGGCCCGGCTCAGGGCGTCCAGCACTTTGGGAGAGGGCGGAAAGGGGCTCTCGTTGGTGTTCAGCTTGATGTACTGCTGGTCCCGGGGCTGCTCGCCGGGGGTGTAGGGGTCACAGCGCAGAGCCTCGGGGGATAAAAACCGGCTCATAGAGCGCCTCCTTTTTATTTAATAATAGGTATGATCTTCCTCCCGGTACTGCACTGGAAGAGCAAAATCCGCCATCAGGTCGATCAGGGACTGAAGCTGTCCCTCGGTCAGGTTCCGGCAGGAGAGGCAGAGAAGGTGGTCCGGACGGGGATTTTTCCGCCCGCCGTACCAGAAGGCGTAGAAGCACACATCACTCCAGGGGTCCGGCTGGTTCAGGCAGTCCATGCGCAGATAATCCGGCTTGTAATTCCTCAACTGGTGCTCCTGAAATCCCGGCAGCGCCCGGAGGGCCTCCGTGATCTCCTCCATGGGCAGGGGAAGCAGGGCTTTCATCTGATTGCCCAGACGGTATTTTTCATAGACCGTCTCCGGGTCCAGCGCCACGCCGGGCTTGAGCCGGTAGAACGCCAGACTCACGTTTGTCACCGGCGGATACTCACCGTGGAACAGAAAATAAACCGTCTCCTCCAGAGAGTGGTGGGCGGTGTACTCGAAGCAGACCAGGCGGGCATCCTCCGCCGTCCAGTCCCGGCCTGTCAGGCTGTTCAGCTCCCGGAGTGTGTCCTCCTCCAGAAGACAGTCCTCAAAAGGGCCGCAGCCCCACTCCTCGTCCCAGCGCTCCACCAGAGCCTTGACCTGTTCAAAACGTCTCCCATCCATATCAAAATTCCTTTCTGGAAAGCGCCGACCGGGCATGACCCTCCAGGCCCTCCCGCCGGGCAAAATCCGCCACCCGGTCCCCGCAGGCGTTCAGCGCCGCCTGGTCGTAGCAGAGGAAGCTGGAGCGCTTCATGAAGTCGTCCACCCCCAGGGGGCTGGAAAACCGGGCGGTGCCGGAGGTGGGCAGGGTGTGGTTGGGCCCCGCGAAATAGTCCCCCAGAGCCTCCGGGGTCGTCCGCCCCAGGAAGACGCTCCCGGCGTTCCGTATCCGGGGCAGAAGGGAAAAGGGGTCGTCCACGCAGAGCTCCAGATGCTCCGGCGCGATGCGGTTTACCGCCTCCACCGCCTTGTCCAGACTGTCCGTGACGATGATTTTCCCGTTGTCCTCTATGGACCGGCGGGCGGTGTCCTTTCGCGGCAGAGTCTCCAGCTGGACCTCCACCTCCGCCTGGACGGCCTCCGCCAGTTCCCGGCTGTCCGTTACCAGCACGGCGGAGGACAGCGGGTCGTGCTCCGCCTGGCTGAGGAGGTCCGCCGCCGCCCACCGGGGGTTGGACTTCCCGTCCGCCAGCACCAGAATCTCGCTGGGTCCGGCGATCATGTCAATCGCCACCTGTCCAAAGACCTTCCGCTTGGCCGTGGCCACGAAGACGCCGCCGGGGCCCACGATCTTGTCCACCCGGGGCACGCTCTCCGTGCCGTAGGCCAGCGCCGCCACCGCCTGCGCCCCGCCGATTTTGAATACCGCCGTTGCCTCCGCCAGCTCCGCGGCCATCAGGGCCTCCGGGCTGACGGCGCCGTCCGGACGGGGCGGCGTTACGATCACAATATCCCGCACTCCGGCAATCCGGGCGGGGATGGCGTTCATCAAAATGGTGGAGGGAAAGGCCTCCGGGCTCCGGGGCACGCAGATGCCCGCCCGCTCAATGGGGGTCCACCGCTGGCCCATGACCACGCCGGGGCGGTCCGCCAGCAGAAAGCCGTTGTGCTTCTGGCACTCATGGAAGCGCCGGATGTTCTCCGCCGCCTCCCGCAGCGTCTCCATAAAGCAGGGGTCCACCGCCTTCCGGGCGGCGTCAAATTCCTCCGCGCTCACCCGCAGGTCCTGGAGCTCCGCGCCGTCAAAGCGGCGGGTGCAGTCCCGCAGGGCCGCGTCTCCCCGTTCCCGGACCTCCCGGATGACCCCGTCCACAGCGGCGGAGACGTCCTCCTCCGCCTGAATATCCCGGTTCAGGAACTCCTCCGGCCGGAGGGCGTCAAAGTCCACAATCCGCATCATGCTCCCGTCACCTCCGTCAGTTTGCCCAGCAGGGTTTCGATCTCCCGGCGCTTGAACTGGAAGCTGGCCCGGTTGGCGATGAACCGGGCGGAGATGGGCATGAACTCCTCCAGCACCTTCAAGTGGTTCTCCCGGAGGGTGGTCCCGGTTTCCACGATGTCCACAATCACATCCGAGAGGCCCAGAAGCGGGGCCAGCTCAATGGACCCGTTCAGCTTGATGATGTCGATGTCCCGGCCCTGGGCGGCGTAATAGGCCTTGGCGATATTCACAAACTTTGTCGCCACCCGGAGGGACCGTCCCGGCGCGCCGGTAAAGTCCTCGGACCCCGCCACGCACATGCGGCATTTCCCCAGTCCCGTGTCCAGCAGCTCATAGACGTCGGCCCCGGATTCCTCCAGAATGTCCTTGCCCACGATGCCGATGTCCGCCGCGCCGTGCTCCACGTAAATCGCCACGTCGCTGGGCTTTACCAGGAAGTAGCGGATACCGGCGGCGGGGTTCTCTACCACCAGCTTCCGGCTCTCGTTATAGTCCTCCGGGCAGCCGTAGCCCACTCCCGCCAGGAGGTTATAAACCCGATCCCCCAGGCGGCCCTTGGGCAGGGCCACGTTCAGCATGGTCCGCTCCGGCTCCTCCGGGGCGGTCTCATCCAGGCGGTCCAGCTCGTCCAGATACAGGGCAAAGCCCACGGCCTTCGCTCCGGGGCGGAACTGCTCCGCCAGCGGGTCATAGCGCCCGCCCTGAAGCACCGCCCGGGGCAGGCCCGCCAAATAGCCCTGCAATACCAGGCCGTTGTAATACTCCATATCGTTGACCAGCGACAGGTCCAGCCGGAGCCTCTGGCCCTCCAGCGAGGCGCACAGGGTCCGCAGCTCCGTCAGGGCGGCTCCCATGGCGGCGTTGAGGGCGATGGGTTCCGCCTCGGCCAGCACCGTTTCCCAGTCTCCCGCCAACCCGTGGAGGCGGCACAGGGCGTCGGCCCCCTGCTTGGAAAGGCCCGCTTCAGCGGCGGCGGCCCGGAGCTCATGGAGGTTTCGGTCCCGGATACAGGCCAGCAGCCGGGGCCGGGCGGCCTCCGGAGCGCCCACGGCGTCCAGCAGTCCCGCCACAAAGCCCATGTGGCTGGCCTCCAGCACGAAGTCCCGCCCCGTCAGAGCCAGACTCCGGAAGGCGAGGGAAACCGCCTGGGCCGTGACAGCGTTGTCCACCCCGCCCACGCACTCCAGCCCCATCTGGCTGATCTCCTGAAAGGTGTGGCTCTCCTGACTGGGGCGGTAAACGTTTTCAGAGTAGTAAAACCGGCCGCAGCCCCCCTCCTCGAACCGGGCGTTTTTGGCGATGGAGAGGGTGACGTCGGGCTTCAGGGCCAGCAGGCGGCCATCCAGATCGGTGAAGGTGATCACCTGATCGCTGGCCAGGAAGCGGCGGTTCTGCTGATAGAGGCCGTACTCCTCAAAGCGGCCCATGCGGTACTGCCGGAAGCCCGCCTCCTCATAGAGCACGCGGAGCTGAAGGGACAGCCGTTCCTGGGGCCGCAGGATGTTCAAATCCAATTCCATGGGGGTTCCTCCTTGTGGGGCCGCGCCCCATTGATGGACTTTAGTGTACTCCGATTTTTTAGCGAAGTAAAGCTTTAATTCGGCAGCGTGATAAATTCTCTTATTTTCACAAAAATCGGCCCGCCCCCGGCCCGGTTTTGGGGAACTCTGCGGGGAATTTCCGCCGGAGGGCTCAAACCATTTTCTCCGGCCGGACGGTCTCATCAAATTCCTCCGCCGTCAGCAGTCCCAGGGACAGGACGGCCTCCTTCAGCGTCGTGCCGTCGTGGAGGGCCTTCTTGGCGCATTCCGCCGCCTTCTCATAGCCGATTTTCGGCGTCAGGCAGGTGACAAGCATCAGGGAATTGTTCAGGTTCTCCTCCATCCGCTCCACGTTGGGGGTGATGCCCTCCACGCAGTGGACCCGGAAGGACTCCATGGCATCCGCCAGCAAATTGGCGGAGAGCAGGAAGTTATAAGCCATGACGGGCAGAAAGACATTCAGCTGGAAATTCCCCTGGCTGGCGGCAAAGCCAATGGCGGCGTCGCCTCCCATCACCTGCACCGCCGCCATGGTGACGGCCTCGCACTGGGTGGGATTCACCTTCCCGGGCATGATGGAGCTGCCGGGCTCGTTCTCCGGGATATGGAGCTCCCCCATGCCGCAGCGGGGACCGCTGGCCTCCCAGCGGATGTCGTTGGCGATCTTCATCAGGTTCGCCGCCAGAGCCTTCAGGGCCCCGTGGGCGAAGACCAGGGCGTCCTTGCTGGTGAGGGCGTGGAACTTGTTGAAGTCCGGCTCAAAGGGCAGGCCCGTCAGCTCATGCAGCTTGGCACAGACGGCCTCGTCATAGTCCTTGGGGGCGTTGAGTCCGGTGCCCACGGCGGTGCCGCCGATAGCCAGACGGAAGAGCTCCTCCTGCGCAGAACGGAGCATGAAGACAGGCATTTGCACCAGCGCCCGCCAGCCGGAGACCTCCTGGGCAAAACGCAGGGGCGTGGCGTCCTGCAAGTGGGTCCGGCCAATGCGAATCAGATCCGGATAGGCGTCCTCCAAATTCTGGAAGGCCCCCGCCAGCCGGGCCGCCGCCGGGATGACCTGCCGCTCGATGGCCAGGGCCGCGGCAATGTGGAGGGCGGAGGGATAGGTGTCGTTGGAGGACTGGGAGGCGTTGACGTGGTCGTTGGGGTGGAGTTTGACGCCCCGCTCCGCCGCCAGGTGGGCGATGACCTCGTTAACGTTCATATTGGTCTGGGTGCCGCTGCCGGTCTGCCAGACCACCAGCGGGAATTCCCCATCCCACTTCCCGGCCCGGATTTCCTCACAGGCGGCGGCGATGGCCCCGGCCTGTTCCTCCGTCAGCTTGCCCGCCGGAACGTTGGCTTTGGCACAGGCCTCCTTCAGGTAGGCGAAGGCGGTGATGATCTCCTTCGGTTGGCGCTGGCCGCCGATTTTGAAGTTCTCCAGGCTCCGCTGGGTCTGGGCTCCCCAGTGGCGGTCCGCCGGGACGGCGATCTCCCCCATGGTGTCGTGTTCGATGCGGGTAGTGTTCATGGCGATTCCCCTTTATCTTTTTTCATGGCGTATATTATAACGGCGCGGCACGGCAAAAGCAAGCCCGCCGAAGATGATTTCGGCGGGCGGCTTGTCACTGCGTCAGCAGCACCAGATTCCTGTCGGTGATAAAATTCGGTACGCTGTACATCACGGCGATGCCCTCCAGCCCGTTTTCCTCCGCGTATTTCGCGGCGGAATAGCGGTAATACCGGGGGTCCAGCAGGTGGACCTCCTCAAAGTGCAGGGCCAGGAAGGGGGCCATGGAATCCGCGTAGGAGTCCCGGATAATGAGCAGCTTCCCCGTTCCCTCGGGATTTTTAATGACGCACAGAGGCTGATTTCCTCCTAAAAAGGCGGAGTATTTGTCCTTGGTCTGAAGCTTCGCCAGGTCGTACAGCATCGAATACTCCGGCGTGCCGTTCCGCCAGGAGGTAACCTCGAATCCCTCATCCGGCACCCAGAACTCAATCTGGTCCGGCGGAAGCCAGTGGATGCCGGACTGGGAGTACAGCGTCCCCTGAAAGACATCGGAGCGGGGGACAATCAGGGGTTCAAAGGACTCCTGTTCCGCAGTCTCCTCCCCCCGGCCCAGGGCCTCCATGAGGGCGGCGTAACCGTAGTAGGCCCCCAGGCTGGTCCAGTGGTGGTCCGTGCGGTAGAAAATATACTCCCCGGCATGATCGTTCAGGGCCGTGAGGAAATCCACCGTCTCCACGCCCTCCAGTTCCGCCGCCTTTCCGATGAAGTCCGCCTGATCCCAGCTCTCCGCCCCCTCCGGCAGTTGGTCCCGCCGGACCTCCGCCGCCGAGGGGATGAGGCCCAGATATACCGGGACCTCCGTCCTCTGGGCCAGCCGGGCCACGTAGCTCAGGTTCTTCTCCTCCAGGCCGTCCGTGGGGGGCTCCACTTTGGAGATCAAAGCCGCTCCGCAGAGGTACACCCCGTTGAACTCCCGCTTCCCCAGAACCTGCTCCGTCCGGGCCTTGAGCCCCGTCCACTGGTCCCGGAGGGGGAACTGATCGGCAAAATAATCCTCCACCCCTTTGGTGAATTTCCCATTCTTCAGCGTCTCCCAGGAAAAGTCCGGGAACTGAGCCAGGGTCCGGTTTTCCACATCGGAGCGGTCCCGGTCCGGAAGAAGCGCATGCCACGCCAGCAGTCCCCCCAGAAAGAGGCAGAAGACCGCTGCCAGGAAACGGCTGTATCGCGTTGTCACCGTCATCGCCTCCTTAAAACCGGAAATACAGGAAGGGGTTATAGCTGCCGTCCACCAGATAGGCGGTGGACACCACCAGTCCCAGCACCATCAATACCGGGGTGAGGACCTTCCTCCCCTTCTCCAGGAGCCTTCCCCACAGGTCCGCCGCCAGTGTGGTGGACCCCAGGACCAGCAGAACCAGAATCACACCCCAGCTCCTGAGCCGGTAGCCGTCCAACGCGGACCAGGCCGGTCCGCCGCCAAAGCATACCGCCAGATACCGCCCGCAGGCCCCCAGGTCTTCAATGGCAAAGATTCCCCAGCCCACGAAGACCACCGCCAGCGTATAAACCCGCTTCACCAAAACCGGCGTCCGGACCAGAAGGTCCTGGAAAACAAACCTTTCCAGAATAATCCACAGGGCGAAGTACAATCCCCAGAGGATAAAATTCCAGCTGGCCCCGTGCCAGAAGCCCGTACAGAACCAGACCACCAGCAGGTTCCGGAGGGTCCGGGCCTTTCCCGCCCGGCTTCCCCCCAGGGGGAAATACAGATACTCCCGGAACCAGGAGGTCAGGGACATGTGCCACCGCCGCCAGAACTCCCCCACGGAGACGGAGAGATAGGGGTGGTCAAAGTTCTCATCAAACCGGAAGCCCAGAATCCGCCCCAGGCCGATGGCCATGTCGGAATACCCGGAAAAGTCGAAATAAATCTGGAACCCGAAGGCCAGCAGCCCCATCCAGCCCCCCGCCACGGTCAGCGCCCCGGCGGACCGGGAGGCCAGGCAACTCTCCCACAGGGCCCCGGCGGCGTTGGCCAGCAGGACCTTTTTCGCCAGCCCCGCCGTGAACCGGCATGCCCCCTCCGCGAAGTCCACGGAGGTTACGGTCCGGCGGGCCAGCTCCGCCGCCACGGTCTTATACTTCACAATGGGCCCGGCGATGAGCTGGGGGAACAGGGTCACATAGGCCCCGAAGTCAATGACGTTCCGCTGCACCGGCGCGTCCCGGCGGTAGACATCGATGGTGTAGCTCATGGTCTGGAAGGTGAAAAAAGAAATGCCCAGCGGCAGGGGCAGTCCCAGCTGGGGCAGGGACACCCCGGGAAGCAGGGACAGGTTCGCCGCCAGGAAATCCCAGTACTTGAAGAACCCCAGAAGCAGGAGGTTGAACACCACCGACTGTCCCACGAACCACCGGGCCAGCCGGTCCCGGCTCCGGAATTTCTCCACCAGAAGTCCGTGGGTGTAGTCAATGAAGATGGACAGGAACATAACGCCCACATACACCGGCTCCCCCCAGCCGTAGAAAAACAGGCTGGTGACGAGCAACACAAAATTGCGGTACCGGAGGGGCGTAACGAAGTACAGCGCCAGCGTCAGCGGCAGGTACGCGAACAGAAAGGTCAGACTGCTGAAAACCATGGAAGCCTCCTCATGAGAATTGGCGGAGGAACTGCTCCTCCAGCGCCTCCTGATGCGCCCCGGAGGCAATCAGGGCCACATAGGTCCCTTCCCGCAGCACCTCAGCCGCCTTCCAGGCCTCCAGGCTCTCGGGATACCAGGCCCCGCCCTCCGCCTGGGCGTCGATTCGGGCCTGGAGGATGGCGGCGGCGGACTCCGCGTCCTCCTCCGTCTCTCCCTGCATCAGCACAATCTCATTCACGTCGGAACTCATGGCCGGGACCTTGACGACCAGCTGCTTCGCGGGGATTTCGGAGAGGCCGGGGTAATAGCCCTCCAGCAGCTCTCCCTCCACGTCCGCCATGTAGCCCTCTTCCCAGCCGCACTCATCCGCCATGGAGGCGTACAGGGTGTTCAGGCCCACGTCCGAGTCCTCCGCCCCGCCTTCCTCCCGCTGTCCGCCGCAGCCGGTGGACAGAAGCAGCAGCGCCGCCAGAATCATTGCCGCTCTCTTTCTCATCCCAAATTCCTCCCACTCCGCATTCGGCCGCTGAAAACGCGAAAACCATTCCTTGCTTTTATACAGGATTCGCGCTATAATTTCAACATCAAATCTGTAACATTCCGTAACAGTTCTCCTGTTCGTTTGTTACTTTCTGGAGGTCGTCATGTACAGTTTCCGAAACGATTACAGCGAAGGCGCCCACCCCGCCGTGCTGAAAGCCCTCACCGAGACCAATCTGGAGCAGACCCGGGGCTACGGCCTGGACCCCCGCTGCCGCCGGGCGGCGGACCTCATCCGCACCCTCTGCGCCGCCCCGGAGGCGGACGTTCACTTCCTGCTGGGGGGCACCCAGGCCAACCTCATCGTCATCGAGGCCCTTCTGAAGCCCTATGAGGCCGTCATCGCCGCCCACACGGGCCACATCAACGTCCACGAAACCGGGGCCATCGAGGGCACGGGCCGCAAGGTCCTGGCCGTCCCCAGTCCCGACGGGAAGGTCACTCCCGCCATGATCGAGTCCGTCCCGGAGCTCCACGGCGACGAGCATCAGGTGAAGCCCGCCATGGTCTACGTCTCCAACACCACCGAGGTGGGCACCGTCTACACCAAAGCGGAGCTGGAGGCTCTCCGGACCTGCTGTGACCGGCACGGCCTCCTCCTCTTCCTGGACGGGGCCCGTCTGGGGTCGGCTCTGGCCTGTGGGGACCTGACTCTTCCGGACTACGCGGGCCTCACCGACGTGTTTTACATCGGCGGCACCAAGAACGGCGCCCTCTTCGGCGAGGCCCTGGTCTTCTCCCGCCCCCGGGAGGATTTCCGCTGGTACATGAAGCGCCGGGGGGCCATGCTGGCCAAGGGCCGTTTGCTGGGGGTCCAGTTCCATGCCCTGCTGGAGGGCGGCGCTTATCTGGAGGCCGCCCGCCATGCCAACGCCCTGGCCCTCCGCCTCCGGGACGGCGTGGCGGCTCTGGGGTTCCCCCTGCCGCTGGCGTCCCCCTCCAACCAGCAGTTCCCCGTCCTTCCCAACGAGGTGGTGGAGCAGCTTCAGGATATGGGCTATGAGTTTGAGGTGGACCACGCCGTGGACGCGGGGCACACCATGATCCGCCTTGTGACCAGCTGGGCCACGCCGGAACAGGCCGTGGAGGATTTCCTCAGGGACCTCTCCGTCTGCGCAGGCCGGGAAAAGCACTGAGCGCCGTTTTCCGCCCCCTCCGGGCAAACCGGAGGGGGCGTTTTTTCGCGGCGTTCCGCAGTCATTGAATGTGCTCCTCGGGGAAATTATCCAGCACCCGGAACCCCATTTCCTCCGCCGTCGCCAGGGGGTATTTATAAATGGAATCCGGGTCGACGATGGGGCACATCCGCTTTTCCGGCTCCAGGCGGAGGACGGGCGTCCTGTCCTCCCGGCCGTTTACCGCGCGTTTGTCCTCTGACATGAAACATCACCTCAGAGAGAGTTTGCGCCGGAACCGGAGAACTATGCCGGGATTTTCTGCCCTGTGTAACGGTTAAGGTTTGAGGTCATCCATCAGCCGGTCAATGCCATTTTCGATTGTGCCATCAACAAAATGGTCAATGGCATTTCCGATAATTTTTTCAATATCAATCGGGTATCCTTGAAAACTGGTGCGGGACAGTTGCTCCTTCATGGATGCAGCCAATTTTGCTGTGTCCAAGGGTTGATTTGCAACACGATACCACTGGTCCACAGTCATAAAATCAGATTTCTCAAAGCCAACCCGATAGAGACTGTTAGGGTTATAAGCAAGCTCAAACTGGCGCCCTATCATGTCACAGTAGGAGCTTTCTGCCATTTTCCCCATTTTGTTTCTCAGAACACCTGAGCATTTTAGCTCACTTTGCATCCGCAAGAAATCCATAGTTGTATTTTTGCCAGCATATTTCTCTTTGATTGCCGCCTCCCTTTCGGCAAAACTCATTCCATAGTAGCCTAAAGTTTTCATACGGGCGTCGCGAACAACTTGGCAGGCCCTTTCCTCGAAAGATTTCGTCAGGGCCATTCTTTCCTCATAAGGTCTCTCACCATAAGGCCTGTCTTCACTTTTGCAGAAAGCATCGCGCTCAGCATATGCAGCTCTTATTTCGGGGTTGGCGACACATGTAGTAATCTCACGTGAAAACTGGTAACTGATCACCCCCCCATTCTGCGGGCCCAGCGATGAGAGCTGTGATGACTTCCATGTCTCCATCAAAGGCTTCATTATAGCGGTTCCAGATTTCAGCATAGATTTCATCAGCGCTCATGCCGGTATAGTCGGCCTTTGCATCCGTCTCTGCCAGCTGCTTCAGCTTGGCGTGAGTTGCGTTGCTGACAGTAACACTGCCATAGCCATAATAAGTCCGCTCTGCGCGGGAGAACTCCATTTCCGTTTGAGCTGGTTGGGAACGCACGCCCGGAACATAATGGTTCTGAGACCTCGTCTGCATCACCTGCTGAAATGTTTTGGATGGAGCCGTGTCCGGGGGTTTTCCGGTATCCCGTACGGGTTTGCGGGGATGTCTCAATTCTCATGGCTTTCACGACCTCTTATAAAATTTTGGATATCTCAGCCGGAGTCCCGGCCTCAATGTAAATTCATCAGCCGGATGCCCGCGTCCTTGTCTCCGGCCACAATCAGATGCGCGTCCTCCCGGAAGCGGTAGTTGGGGTCCACCAGCGGCACCACCACGTCCCCGCTCTTCACACCCAGGATATTCACGTTGTAACGGCGGCGGACCTCCAGCTCCACGACGGTCCGGCCCTCCCACTCCGTGGGGACCTCCAGCTCAAAGATGGCGAACTTCGGCGTCAGCTCGAAATAGTCAAACACGTTCTCCGCCGAGAAGCGGATGGCCGCCCGGCGGGCCATGTCCATCTCCGTGTGGACCACAAAGTCCGCCCCGATCTTCCGCAGGAACTTGATCTGCCGCTCCTGGTCCGCCCGGGCCACCACGAATTTCGCCCCCAGCTCCTTCAGGGCGGCGGTGGCCTCCAGGGAGCACTGGAAATCGTCCCGGACGCAGACGAAGCACACGTCAAAGTTCCGCACGCCCAGGGATTCCAGCACCTGCTCGTCCTGGCAGTCCCCCACGCAGGCGGCGGTGGCCCGTCCCGCTACCCGGGCCACCTTGTCCTCGTCCCGGTCCAAAACCATGACCTCATTCCCCAGCTCCAGGAGGTAGTTGGCCAGGTGCCGCCCGAAGCGGCCCAGGCCGATGACCAAAAAGGATTTCATAATGCACCTCTCCGTTTCTATTCTCCGTCCCCGCCCTGGAAGGCCTGGCGGTAACGGTCCAGGGAGTCTATGAACACCTGCACGGCGTCCAGCTCCGGCTTCGACATGCTCTCGATTTCGGCAAACAAGAGCTTTTTCGCCGGGGACAAATCCGGGTTTGCCGCCCCGGAGGCATAGCGCTCTCCCTCCCCGGTCAGCACCCACTGGGCCGAGTACCCGCAGGTCTGCTCGATCAGCAGGGCCAGCGCCTTCGAGATGTTTTTGCGCTTGCCTTGGACGATGTTGGAGATATAGCTCTCCGTGACCTTGATCATGTTGGCCAATTCCTTCTGCCTCATCTGCCGCTCGTTGAGAATGAGCCGAATCCTGTCTTTCAATTCCATGTTGTCACCTCAAGGGAAATATAGCCGAAAACGTTTTGAAGGTAAAAATAGCGGGATTTGCTTCTTAACCGCGATCTTCCGTCATGGTCTGCAAAGGGAAGCGGCCCGGAGCCGCTACGGGCCGGAAAATCCTCCTCCTTTAAAGAATAGGACTACCCAATGAGAATCTTCTCCGGCACATAGCGGAGGCCGTTCTGGGCATCCCGGCCCTTTGTCACCGCCATCGCCACGGACATGCTGCCCACCCGTCCGGCGAACATCATCAGAATCACGGCCCACTTGGACAGCGCCGGAAGGGACCCGGTGAGATTCCGGGACAGGCCCACGGTGCTCATGGCGGAAAAGGTCTCATACAGCGCGTCCGTCAGCTCCGCCCCCTGGGCGCACAGAACCATACATCCCGCCAGGGCCCCGAAGAGGTAAATGCTGGCGGTGGAATAGGCCTTGTGGACGTCCCCCTCGTCCAGGCGGCGGCGGAAAACGTTTACATCATCCTGCCGCCAGATTCTGGCCCGGACGCCCAGGGCCAGCACCGCGAAGGTATTCACCTTCACGCCGCCGCCGGTAGACCCGGAGGCCGCGCCCACAAACATCAAAACCAGCATCAGCAGCACGCTCCCCTGGCTCAGCGCCGCCTGGTCCACGGAGGCAAAGCCCGCCGTCCGAGCCGTCACAGACTGAAACGCCGCCATCATAGCCCCCGTAAATCCTCCGGCCCCGGCAAAAGCGTGGTTCGCCTCCAGAAGCCAGAAGGCCACGGCCCCTCCAGCGTACAGGAGGATGGTGACGGTGAAGGCCATCTTGGAGTGGAGCCGCCAGCGGCGGAACCGGCGTCCGTGGGTCAGCACGTCGTCCCACACCAGAAAGCCCAGGCCTCCGCAGATGATCAGGGCCATGAAGACGAGGTTCAGAAGCGGCTCCCCCGCCACGCTGGTGATGGACGCGCCGGTTCCCAGGAGGTCAAAGCCCGCGTTGCAGAAGGCGGAGATAGAGTGAAACACCGCCATCCACAGCCCCTGCCCCAGGCCGTACCGGGGGCAGAACCACAGGGCCAGCACCGCCGCGCCCAGGCCCTCGCAGAGGGCCGTGACCAGCAGAGCCCGCCGGGCCAGGCGGACGACGCCCCCCAGCTGGAGCGCGCCGACGCTGTCCTGAAGCAGGGCCCTCTGCCGGAGGCTCACCCGCCGCCGGACCAGCAGGGCCGCCGGAAGGGAGGCGGTGACAAAGCCCAGGCCCCCGATCTGAATCAGCAGCAGGATGACCACCTGGCCGAAGGGGCTGAACTGGGTGGCGGTGTCAAACACCGTCAGCCCCGTGACGCAGGAGGCGGAGGCAGCGGTGAAGACGGCGGAGGTCCAGGGGATGGACTCGCCGCCGCGGGAGGAGATGGGCAGGGACAGCAGACAAGCCCCGGCGAAAATCAGCAGGGCAAAGCCCAGGGCGAGGGTCTGCACGGCGTTGGGACGGCGCATGGCGAGACCTCCTGACATAGGGTTTCCGGAAGAATTTCCGGGGAAATGAAATCCGACTTCTTTGCTATTATACCCGCATTTTTCCTGGTTTTCAAGCGCTGTCCGCCGGGAAGCCTCTCAAAAAACAGCCGGGCAAAAAAAGTCTTGTCAGGGCTTGTTTTTCCACGGGTACTCTGATATAGTAATGTTGCTATGTTATAGCGCCCCAAAAAGATGAAAGGAGCAGAAACATGAGGAAACGTCTGATGTCAGCGCTGGTTGCCTTCTGCATGGCGCTGACGCTGATGCCCTCCTGGGCTCTGGCCGAAGAGACGGCGGACATTCCGTCCAACGAATCTCAGGCCGAGCAGGGAGAGGCGCAAACGCCCGAGGAGGGCGAAGGGGAAACGCCCGGAGAGTCCGAGACTCCTGAGGCTCCCGAAACCGAAGATACCGAACCTTCTGAGCTTCCGGAGACCGGGGAGGGCGAGACCGTCCCCTCTGAGGAGACTCCGGCCGGGGAAGCCGAAGAGAGCGAAGAGCCTGAAATCTTCATTGTCGAGATCGACGAGGATGATTTCTATGATAACGATATCCTGTTTGACGCTTACGTCATGGACGTTCTGGGCATCAACCCCGACGGCGGGGTCTCCACGATGTCCGAGGACTTCGGCGGCAGCGCCGAGTCTTTGCTGACGTCCGACGAGAAGGACCTTTACAAGGCCCTGAAGCCCTTTGTCATGGAGGTTGCGGAGGGAAAGCGTTCTTCTACCAAGTTCGACTTTAGCCGCAGCTATCCCGCCGCCAAGGTTGGTGACAGCGTCAGCACGGTTGTCCATGCTTTGATGGTGGATTTTCCCGCCTCCCTTTATTGGTGGGGCCGGTCTTATTCTTATCGCTCTGATGGAACACACATTGAACTCCGCGTTGCTGTGCCCTACCGTGCGAACAACGACGAACACACTTTTAATACTTCCAAGGTCAGCGCGGTCAACACCGCGCTCAACACGGCTAAGAACATTGTGAGCCAGGCCGCGTCGAAAAATGACTATGAAAAGCTGAAGTTTTATCTGGAAGAGATTTCCAGGCTCGTCAAATATGACTATGATTCTTATTATGCCAGCAATGGCGTGGCCGGTTATGCAAATGAACATCCGGAACCCTGGGCCCTGGTCAACGTCTTTGACGGCGACCCCAATACCAACGTTGTGTGCGAGGGTTATTCCAAGGCCTTCCAGTACCTGTGCGACCGCACCACTTGGCAGGGCGATGTCAAGTGCTACACGGTGAGCGGAGACATGGCTGGCGGCGCGCACATGTGGAACATTGTCCGCATTGATGGCAAGAGCTATTTGATGGACGCCACCAACTGTGACTATACATTTGACTGGGTCCACGGAAGCGGAAACGATTGGAGCAGCAATGTTCTCTGCACGGATCGCCTCTTCCTCGTCGGTGGTGCATCCAAGGGCAGCGGCAGCTATGATGTTACTCAGGAGAAATGGGATATCCCCAACTCCGGGGGTTACTACTTTAAAGAGAAGGTAACCAATTACACCTACAACGAGAACACCATCGCCACGTATCCCTCCAGCATCCTGACCCTCAGCCCCACAAGATACGTCTACACTCCCCCCAAGGTTCTGGAGGGCACGGTCACCATCACCGGCTCCACCGGCGTTGGCGATACGCTGACCGCCGATACCACCGGCATCACCTCCAGCAACCCCGGAACCTTCACCTATGAGTGGAAGGTCGCCGGAACCGCCGCCGGGACCGGCAAAACCTACATGATCAAGGCCGCCGACATCAACAAGCAGATTACCGTAACGGTGTCCGCGTCCAATTACACCACCACCCTGACCTCCGCGCCGGTCACGGCCGGAAAGGGTTCCGCCGGAGAGGCCACTCCCGCTGATATTGAGCTGGGCGCCAACAACAGCAGCATCATTGTCAAGAGCACCCTCCGCACCCAGCAGTACGCCATCAGCGAAAGCGGCACCCCCAGCGCCTCCCTTCGCTGGGTCAACGGCACGGGCTCGAACTACACCTTCTCCGGACTGAGCACGGGCCGCACCTATTATATTTATACCCGCGTGGCGGAGACGGCTTCCGCCGCCGCCGGTGAGCCCGTCTCCTGCGGCTCCATCACCATCAAGGGCAAGCCCGTCGCCGCAGACTTCACCCTCGGCGGAAACACCTCCGTGTACAGCGGCAAGGACCAGGCCGCCGCCGTCACCGGCAAGACCGGCATTGAGGGCATCACGGTTTCCTACAAGCTGAACAACACCGGCGATTTCCTCTCTGCCATGAAGAACGCCGGAACCTACACCGTGTATGTCACCACGACGGAGAGCGATCAGTTCAACGCGGTGTCCACGCCGCTGGCCCTCTCCGCCCGCTATACCATTACGGCGGCTCCGGTGGAGATCGTCATGCCCGCTTCCTTTGAGCTGTCCGTGGGCCAGACCAAGCCCTTCGGCGCTTCCCTCAGCGGCATCGTTGAGGGCGACGACGCCCATGGCATCACCCTGGCCTACACCAGCGGAAGCACCCGCTATGCCACCGTTAACCGGACCACCGGCGACGTGACCGGCGTGGCGGCGGGCAAGGGCTCCATCACCGTCACCGCCAGCCTCAACGGCAGCCGGAACTACCGTCTCGTTCAGGCCTCCAAGAGCCTGACCATCACTGTGGACACGAGGCCCCGGTATACCCTCACCTTTGAGAATCCCACCCCCGGCCCCCTGGCCGTGGGCTCCACCCTCACCAACCCGGCCACCGCAGCGGCTGAGGGCATGGGAACCGCTCCCACCATCAAATACAGCGCCAGCCCCGCCGGCGTTGTGGAGGTCAACGAGACCACCGGCGCGGTCAAGGCTCTTCAGCCCCGTCAGACCGTAACCATCACCGCCACCGCCACCCCGCCCGAGGGGGAGAACTTCGCCGTGACCACGGCCACCTATACCCTGAAGACCGTGGCGGCGGCCATCACCCCCACCATCGAGTTTGTGGACGGCGCTTCCTTCCCCTATGACCCCGAGGGCGTCCAGCCCGCCATTCGCGTCAAGAACGGCAGCGAGGTCCTGGACCCCGACTCCTACACGGTTGTCTACGGGAACAACACCGCCGTCACCAACGCCGCCACCGTCACCGTCACGCCCAAGGACGACGCGGACTACGCCTGGGCGGATCCCGACAACGACGGCAAGGCTGTCTTCAGCATCGTCAAGGCCGTTTACGAAGGGGAAACCGACTTCGCGAAGAACCAGTTCTATGGCGACACCGAGGGCGTGTTCGCTCTGACCCTCGAGGAGCTGGACGGCCTGGACACCACCGTTTCCACCTTTGTCTCGGGTACGGTTGCCGGTATCTTCTCCAGCATTTTCCTTGATGCGGAGGGCAAGGTCAACTTCCGTTTTTCCGCCTCCGAGAGCGATGTGGACAAGGCCGCTACCCTGACCATTCCCATCAAGCTGGCGAACTATGAGGATTTCAATGTCACTCTTGTAATCACCCTGGTGAACAAGGAATCCCAGACCGCCTATCCCGTGCCCACCGTCACCGTCCGGCAGAACGCCGACGGCACGTGGACCGCCTCCATTACGCCCACCTATCCCGGCGCGGAGTATACCTTTGACGGCGCGGCTCCCTCCGCCTCCAGCACGCAGACCGGCATCCCCGGCGGTTCCAGAATCACCGGCGGCGTCCGCAAGCCCGAGACGGCCACCCATCTCCCCAGCCCCTGGGCTCTGGCCGGTGAAATCTTTGTGGGCCCCGGCATCACTCCCAACGGCGGTTCCGTCTCCGGTGAGAAGGAAGTCACCCTGCACGCCGCTCCCGGCATGACGGTTTACTACACCACCGACGGCACGGAACCCACCACCTCCAGCACCGAATACACCGCCGCCTTCAAGGTGAAGGCCGGTGTGACCGTCAAGGCCATCGCGGTGGACGGCAGCGGCAACGTCAGCTCCGTCAGCTCCGCCCGGTTCTCCACGCCCTCCAGCGGCGGAGGCGGCGGCAGCAGCACTCCGGGCACCATCATCAGCAACAACGGCGGCACCAAGCCCGGCAACACCGCCACACCCACCCCCAGCAAGCCCGCCAATCCCACGGTGAGCAACGGCTCCGACTCCACCACCGCCACTCCCAGCGCGACGATGAGCGGCGATACCGCCTCTGTGAGCATCACCGGCACTGTGGGTCAGGAGCTGGTGGACAGCGCCGTGGACAACGGCAGCTCCACCGTGGTCATCGCCCCCAGCATCCCCGGCAGCGCCGGTAAGACCGAGGTCACCATCAACTCCAGCGTGATCAGCGGCATCGCGGACCGCACCGAGGCCGACCTGGTGGTGGAAACCCCTGCGGCGGACGTGACCATCCGCAGCAACGGGCTCTCCAGCCTGGCCTCCAAGGGCGGCTCCGTGGTGGTCAGCACCAGCGCGGAGGGCAGCACCGTGAACATCACCATCACCGCCGGAGGCTCCGCCGTGAGCACGGTTCCCGGCGGCGTGAAGGTCAGCGTTCCCGCCGGTTCCAACCCCGGCCTCGTCCCTGTGATCACCAAGGCGGACGGCTCCACGGAGCTCCTCCGCAAGTCCGTGACCTCCGGCGGCGCCGTGACCGTGACTCTGCCCGGTTCCGCCTCCGTCACGCTGAAGGACAACGCCAAAAACTTCCGGGATGTTCCCGCCGGAAACTGGGCGGCCAACGCGGTTGCCTTCGTCTCCAGCCGGGAGCTGATGAACGGCACCGGCGACGGCGTGTTCAACCCCAACACTCCCATGACCCGCGCCATGCTGGCGAAGGTTCTCCACAATCTGGAGAGCAACCCGGCGGCGGGCACTTCCTCCAGCTTCTCCGACATCGCTTCCGACGCCTGGTGCGCCGAGGCGGTTCAGTGGGCGGCGGCTCAGGGCATCGTCAGCGGCTATGCCGACGGCGGCTTCAAGCCCAACAGCTACATCACCCGGGAGCAGCTGGCCGTGATGCTGTACCGCTACGCGGGCAGCCCCAGCGTCAGCTCCACCTCTCTGCGCTTTGCCGACGCCTCCCAGGTGGGCGGCTATGCCCAGGCGGCTCTGGCGTGGGCCACGCAGAACGGCGTGATCAACGGCAAGGGCGGCAACCTCCTGGACCCCAAGGGTCAGGCCACCCGTGCTCAGGTCGCGCAGATGCTGCTGAACTACATCACCAACATCGGCTGATTGTGCTGAGAGGCCCCGGACGAAAGTCCGGGGCCTCCCTTTTTATCATCTTTTTTACCGGAACCTCTCACTCCAAAAGGAGCACCCGCTTCAAAAATTCCACGCCCCGGGGCAGCACGGCCTCATCGTCAAAGCGGAAGTCCGGCGCGTGAAGCTCCGGCGTGTTTCCCGCCCCCAGGAAACAGAACACCCCGGGGACCCGCTGCTGATAGAACGAGAAATCCTCCGCCGCCAAAACCGGGTCCTCCAGCAGCCCGTCCAGCGCGGGCCGGAGGGTCTCAAAAAGGCCTTCATGGTTCCACACGGCGGGATATCCCCCGCTAAGGTGCACTTCCACGCCGCAGCCGGTTTCCGCCGCGATCTCCCGGCCCACGGCCTCCAGTCCCTGGCGGCAGAGGGCCTGTACCTCCTCCCGGTAGGTCCGGAGGCTCCCCTCCAGCACAGTCCTACCGCTGACGGCGTTCCGCACGGAACCGGAGGTCATTTTCCCGAAGCGCAGCACCCGGAGGTCCGGCACTCCGTCCACCATGGCATAGGCCCGCCGGAGGTATTCCGCCCCTGCCATCATGGCGTCCAGCCCCTCCGCCGCCCGGCTGAGGTGAACGCTCTTTCCGCTGACCGTCACCGTGACCTCGTTGGCTCTGGCCATCAGGGGGCCGGGGCGGGAGTACACCTTCCCCGCCTCCAGGCCGGGCCATAGGTGCAGGCCGAACACCCGGGCGGCGGCGTACCGCTCCAGGAGGCCGGTTTCACACAGCCGTTCCGCCCCGCCGGTGGTCTCCTCGGCGGGCTGGAAGAGGAAGAGGGCGTTCCGGGGCAGCTCCGCCCGGCGGGCGGCGGCGTACTCCGCCAGAGCCAAAACCATGGCGGTGTGCCCGTCGTGGCCGCAGGCGTGCATCACGCCGGGGTGCTCCGAGGCGTAGGGCAGGCCGGTGGCCTCCGTCACCGGCAGGGCGTCCATGTCCGCCCGGAAGGCGGCGGTCTCCGGGCGTCCCGCGTCCAGGAAGGCGCAGACGCTGGAGGGGATGGGGGAAACGGTCTCCAGGCCGAAGCCCTCCAGAGCGGCGCGGACATAGGCGCAGGTCTCCGGAAGGCGGTCGTCCAGCTCGGGAATCCGGTGCAGCGCCCGGCGGTACTCGATCACAGGCAGCATGGCGGGGCCTCCTTTGTTTGTTTTCTCCTCAATATAGCACGTTCCGGCGGCGGACAGCAAGGGGCGGCGGCAATTTTGCCGGGAGATTTTTTCTCCGCCGGAGCCGTTTTTTGCAAAACCCTCTTGCAACCGGGCCGCTGAGGTGATATGATAACAAAAAATGAGATAGAGGCGCGGAGACGAAGAAGTCGCGGGAGCCGGCAGGCACGGAACGCGGCAGGGGCAACTCCGCCGAACCCTCCGCCCAGGCATGGGCGCGGGGTGGGCCCGCGGGGGAAGACCTCCGGGACTGTCCGCGGCCTCGCCGCGGGGGCGCTATCCGCTTACAGAGTATTCACGCCCTCCGGGCGTGTAAGCTGTCGGTAGGAGCGGGCCTCTACCGGCTTTTTTATTGAACTGGAGCGCCGGAACCCCTCACGTTCCCGATTCCACATTCTACAGAAATCTGGAGGATACGCAAATGAAGTTCACCAATCAGACCGGCTCCATCGTCGCCATGATCACCCCCTTCCACAAGGACGGCAGCGTCAATTTCGACGTGCTCACCGAACTGCTGGAGCGCCAGATCGCCGCCGGAACCGACGGCATCCTCACCCTGGGTACCACCGGCGAATACCCCACCATGACCCATGAGGAGGACGCCTCCGTGGTGGCCCACACCATCAAGGTGGTAAACGGCCGGGTCCCGGTCATCGTGGGCAGCGGCTCCAACTGCACCGCCACCCAGGTGGAAAAGAGCATCGAGTACCAAAACATGGGCGCGGACGCCCTGCTACTCATCGCACCCTATTACAACAAGGCCAACACTGAGGGCATGATCCGCCATTTCACCGAGACGGCGGACCGGGTGGAGATTCCCTGCCTGCTGTACAACGTCCCGGGCCGCACGGGCTGTTCCATCCCCGTCCCCGTGGTGGAGCAGCTGGCGAAGCACCCCCACATCTGCGGCATCAAAGAGGCCAGCGGGGACATGAGCTATGTCATGAAGATCGCCCACTGCGTGGGTCCGGACTTCGCCCTCTACTCCGGCAACGACGATATCACCCTCCCCCTGATGAGCGCCGGAGGCAGCGGCGTCATCTCCGTTTTCGCCAACGTGATGCCCGGTATGTGCCATCAGATCGTGGCGGACTACGCGGCGGGGAACCACGCCCGGGCGCTGGAGAACCACCTGAAGTACCTGAAGCTGATGAACGACCTCTTCATTGAGGTGAACCCCATCCCCGTCAAGTCCGCCATGAACATGATGGGACTGAACGTGGGCCCCATGCGCCTGCCCCTGTGCGAGATGAGCCGGAAGCATCAGGCGGTTCTCCGGGCGACTCTGGAGGAGGCCGGGCTGCTGTGAAATACATTCTGATTGGCCGGGGCCGGATGGGCCGCCTCATTCAGGAGACCGCCCGGGCCGCCGGGGACGAAATTGAGGCAGCCTTCGGGAAGAACGACCTGGACCAGCTGGGGAAGCTGGGCCGGGTGGCCGATGTGGTGATCGACTTCTCCCGGCCCGAGACCCTGCCGGAGCTCTGCTCCTACGTCCGCCGGACCGGCACTCCCCTGCTCTCCGGCACCACAGGCTTCACCCCCGCCCAGCTCCGCCAGCTGGAGAGTCTGGGCTCCTCCGCCCCGGTGCTGTGGGCGGCGAACTTTTCCCTGGGCATGGCGGTGCTGTACCGGGCCCTCCGGGAGGTCTCCGGCGTGCTGAAGCCGGATTTTGACATCGAGATCACGGAGACCCACCACAACCAGAAGGAGGACGCCCCCAGCGGCTCCGCCAAGCTGCTGCTGGAGGCTCTGGACCCCCAGGGGGAGATGCGCCTGGTCTATGGCCGGGCGGGCAATACCGGCAGACGGCGGAAGGACGAGATCGGCGTCCACGCCCTCCGGGGCGGCACGGTGGCGGGAACGCATACCGTCCACTTCTTCGGCCCGGACGAGGAGCTTGCCTTCACCCACCGGGCGTCCAGCCGCCAGATTTTTGTCAACGGCGCGCTGCACATGGCCCGGCTCCTGCCGGGAAAGCCCAAGGGCACCTATGATCTGCAAAGGATCCTGTTCGGTGAGGCGGACTGACAGACTGAAAATACGGGCTTCGGAGCGCCTGACCCCGAATGCCCACGGGAGGTTTTTATGAACGCGCAGGAAATCATTGACTATATTGCCAACTCGGAAAAGAAGACCCCGGTAAAGCTCTACGTCAACACCACCGCCCCGGTGGATTTCGGCTCCGCCAAGGTCTTCGGCAGCGGGAACAGCTTTACGGTCTTCGGCGACTGGTCCCAGCTGGCCCCCATTCTGGAGGCCAACCGGGACCGCATCACCGATCTGGTCATCGAGAATGACCGCCGGAATTCCGGCGTGCCCCTGCTGGACCTGAAGGGGGCTGCCGCCCGGATTGAGCCCGGAGCCATCATCCGGGAAAAGGTGGAAATCGGCGAGGGAGCCGTTATCATGATGGGGGCCGTCATTAACATCGGCGCCATCGTGGGCAAGGGCACCATGATCGACATGGGAGCCGTCCTGGGAGGGCGGGCCACCGTGGGCGCACGGTGCCACATCGGAGCCGGGGCCGTCCTGGCCGGGGTGGTGGAGCCCGCCTCCGCGACCCCCGTCATCGTGGAGGATGGCGTCCTGGTGGGGGCCAACGCCGTAGTAATCGAGGGCGTGCACATCGGCAGAAACGCCGTGGTGGCCGCCGGGGCCGTCGTTATCGAGGACGTGCCGGAGAACGCCGTGGTGGCGGGCAGTCCCGCCCGCGTCATCAAAATGAAGGACGAGAAGACCGAGGGCAAAACCGCCCTGGTGGACGCTCTGCGGAAGCTCTGATCCCCTTTCCGCCGGAAACCCCGGCGGATACCGCCTCCAAAGGGCGGCAAGGCGCGGCATCCTGCCGCGCCTTTTTCAGTTCTATCCCGGCGGCCTCCCTCATAGAATGCACCATCACGACCGAGAGGTGGACAACATGACGACAAAGAATGAAGTGGTGCTGGAAGGGATGGCCCTGTCCGAGCCGGAGTGGTCTCACGAAAACCACGGCATGCAATTCTACCGCGTATATCTTCAGGTCCCCCGGCTCAGCGGTCAGGTGGACCTGCTGCCCCTGCTGCTCCCCGGCGGACTGGCGGCGCAGGCGGCGGCGGACCGGGTCCTCCGGGTCCGGGGGCAGCTCCGCTCCTTTAACAACCGCAGCGGCGTGGGCAGCCGGCTGGTGCTGACGGTTTACGCCCAGGACCTCCAGCCGGGAGAGGACGAGCCGTGCAACCAGATCACCCTCTGCGGAGCGCTGTGCAAGCCGCCGGTGTTCCGCCGGACTCCCCTGGGCCGGAGCATCTGCGACCTGATGCTGGCCGTTCCCCGGCGCTATGGCCGGGCGGACTACCTGCCGGTGATCGCCTGGGGCCAGCTGGCGGTAAAGGCCAGCCGCCTTCAGGTGGGGGACCCGCTGGCGCTGGAGGGGCGGGTACAGAGCCGTACATACCACAAGGCCCTGGAGTCCGGGGAGGTGGAGGAACGGACGGCCTATGAGGTTTCCATGATGCGCCTTCTGGACCCGGAGGATGAATAAAGGCCCGGCCCCCCGCCTGAGCGGGGGGCCGGGCCTATGAAAAAGGAAAGGAGAAAGCTGGCACGGTAAAACCGGGGAACGCTTTACAGGAACTTCATGAGGTTGAAGGCCAGAATCAGGCCGGAGAACACGATGGACACGGTGGAGCAGAGCTTGATGAGGATGTTCAGGGA
This sequence comes from Oscillospiraceae bacterium 38-13, assembly GCA_041223955.1. Taxonomy (GTDB): domain Bacteria; phylum Bacillota; class Clostridia; order Oscillospirales; family Oscillospiraceae; genus Oscillibacter. The sequence goes on from JBCLRG010000004.1 coordinate 134,399, forward strand.
GGGACCGGAGGTATCCTTGAAGGGATCGCCCACGGTATCGCCCACAACAGCGGCCTTGTGCTGGTCGGAGCCCTTGCCGCCGTGGTGGCCGGTCTCGATGTACTTCTTGGCGTTGTCCCAGGCGCCTCCGGCGTTGGACATGAACACCGCCATGGCGAAGCCGGACACGGACACGCCGCCCAGCAGGCCCACCACGCCGGTGGGGCCGAGAATCAGGCCCGTGACGATGGGAACCACAATGGCCAGCACGGCGGGAGTCACCATCTCATGGAGAGCGCCCTTGGTGCACAGGCCCACGCAGGAGGCATAGTCCGGCTCGGCCTTGTACTCCATGATGCCGGGAATCTCCTTAAACTGGCGGCGGACCTCCACCACGATGGACTGGGCCGCCTTCTGGACGGCGTTCATGGTCTCGGCGGTGAAGACGAAGGTGAGCATCGCGCCGATAAAGAGGCCGACCAGAACGGTGGGGCTGGTGAGGGTGAAATTCAGAACCTCATCGGTGTTGTCCTGAACGATGTTGACATAGCTGACCAGCAGGGCCAGGGCGGTCAGGGAGGCGGAACCGATGGCGAAGCCCTTGCCGGTGGCGGCGGTGGTGTTGCCCAAGGAGTCCAGGGCGTCGGTCCGCTGGCGGACGGTCTCGGGGAGGCCGCTCATCTCCGCGATGCCTCCGGCGTTGTCGGCCACGGGGCCGTACGCGTCCGTAGCCAGGGTGATGCCCAGGGTGGAGAGCATGCCCACACCGGCGATGCCGATGCCGTAGAGGCCCTGGTTGAAGGCGGCGGTGAAGTGGCCCGCGCCGTCCACGATCTGGATGGTGCCTCCGGCGGCGAAGTAGCTCACCAGCACGGCCACGGCCACGATGATGATGGAGGTCAAGGTGGACTTGAGGCCCAGGGAGATGCCGCCGATAATGATGGTGGCGGAACCGGTCTCGGAGGCCGCCGCCAGCTCCTGCGTGGGCTTATAGGTATCGGAGGTATAATATTCGGTGAAGTAGCCGATGGCGCAGCCGCCAATGAGGCCGCAGAGGATGGCGATGTACACGCCCCAGCTGTTCAGGATGCAGTACGTCAGGGGAGCCGCCAGAACCGCGGCCAGAACAGCGGCGGTATAGGTGCCGGTCCGGAGACTCTTCAGCAGGGACTCCTGGGTGGCGTTCTCCTTGGTCTTCACCAGGAAGGAGCCGAAGATGGAGCAGATAATGCCACAGACCGCCAGGGCCACAGGGAGCAGCATGCCGTTCCAGCCGTAGCCGCCCACCGCGCCCAAGGCAAAGGTAGCCAAGATGGAGCCCACGTAGGACTCGTAGAGGTCCGCGCCCATACCGGCCACATCGCCCACGTTATCGCCCACGTTGTCGGCGATGGTGGCGGGGTTCCGGGGATCGTCCTCGGGGATACCGGCCTCGACCTTGCCGACGAGGTCCGCGCCCACGTCGGCGGCCTTGGTGTAGATGCCGCCGCCCACACGGGCGAAGAGGGCCATGAAGGAAGCGCCCATGCCATTCATAACCATGATATTGCCCAGGGCCACGGGGTCGTTGACGCCGAAGGCGTACCGCAGCAGGAAGAACCACATGGTAATGTCCAGCATGCCCAGGCCCACCACGGTGAAGCCCATGACGGAGCCGGAGGAGAAGGCCACCCGGAGGCCCTTGTTCAGGCTTTCGGAAGCGGCCTGCGCGGTGCGGGCGTTGGAGTTGGTGGCGATTTTCATGCCGATGAAGCCCGCCAGCATGGAGAAGATGCCGCCGGTGACAAAGGCGAAGGGGGTAAACTTGGAGAGCATCTTTCCGCCGGTGGCAAAGGCGATGACCAGCAGAATCAGGAAAACGACGATGAAGACCTTGAACACGGTGGTGTACTGCTGCTTTAAGTAAGCGTTTGCGCCAGAGCGGATATTTGCCGCGATTTTGCGCATTTTATCGCTGCCTTCTGAGTAAGAGAGCACTTTTTTTGCCTGTATCATGGCAAAAAATCCTGCGACCAGCGCACCTACGAAACCAATCCAAAACAAGTTTTCCATCGATTTCTCCTCCTTTTGGTTTTCATGCTCTTGAATCTATGGACTTATTGTATCATGTCAGAACATTTTTTCAATAGACTATTCTAATTTTTATTACGCAAACGTTGTATTTCTTATAATTAGACAAAAGTGACCGGAAAAAACTGGTGATATTGCTTTAGTATTCGGGAAAATTTTCGTAAATATGCCCATTTGCTTACCGGTATTTTGATATTGCTGTAACAATCTTGCCAACTCATTTCCCCGCCCTACCCATTCATCCGCACGGAATGCAAAAAAGTAACGCAAATTTCATCGCTTTTTGCGTTATTTTTTGCGTTGGAACCACAAGGGTGCCTGGAAGGCCACGCACGTCTTTGCGAAAAAATCCCCGGGCGGAAAACCGTCCGGGGATTTCGAGCTTTATTGTCAATCAGGGCCGCAAGCACAGGCTTCAGTAAACCAGCCGGAAATCGGTAAACACCCAGCGGTCATCCTCCAGAGCGTAGGGGAAGGACCAGCTTTCCATGCCTACCACGGTTTCCCCGTCCTCGGCCAGCAGCTCCACCAGGACGTTGACAAAATAGGTGGTCTCGTCATACTGCTCCGTCTCCAGCCGGACCGCGCCCTTACCCGGATCCCGGTTCCGGAGCTCGCCGGTCACATAGAGGGCGCTGTCAAACTCCCGGTATCGAATCCGGGCCGACTCGCCCTCCAGCAGCCGGTCCGCCAGCTCCTGGGAAAATATGCTCCGCAGATAGGTCTCCAGGTCCTCCAGCTCGTCAATGCCGTCCATGTTCACCTGACGGTAAAGTCTTCCGCCTTCGGCGCGGGTCTCCTCCGAGGTGGGCAGGGGCGTCATGTCGAACCAGCTGTAGACCCGGACGGCGTGCTCATAGGCGGCGAGAATCTCTTCCTTTAATATAGGGCGGGACGCCGACTCCACCATAGAGGCCCGCATGTTCTCCGTTTGAGAGGCCGCCGTTCCGGAGGCCTCCTCCGCAGGAGGCGCGGCGCAGCCCGACAGCAGCAGCGCGATCAACAACGTTCCCGTGATTCCACGCATACATAGCGCCTCCTTTCCGATGGCCTTGCATCTCCCGAACCCTGTCTGGCGGGACTGCCGTTCCCCGGCGCGGGGACCTTCGGCAGATGAGACCTTCCGCGCCGGTCTCGCAAACGTTTGTCAGGCAAAACGATGCTTCCTCCGGCGTGGTCTCTTTGCAGACGGATTCCCAAGGTTCTCCTGTACTTCTATATTTATAACATATCACATATTTCTTAAAAATGCCACGACTTTTTTTCATAAAATCAACGGTTTTTCGATCTGTTTTTTGACGCCGTTATACAACATCTGGAGAGCCGCCATCCACCCTATCCCACAAGTAGGGTAGTCGTATTCAAGGGGACCGTCTTTCCCCGTGCCGCAGCCCTTATTTCTGCTCTGAAATGCTCTGAACTTTTACCACACAAAACTCGCGAAACCTCCCGCCCTCTCACTTCTGCGCGGGCGCTCTGCGGATAGAAAAAACCCACCCCGCGAACAGGGTGGGTTTTCGCAGCTTATGGAACACAGGGGCAATATGGGGTTCCGGCAGACGCCGGCATATCGTCAACGGGCGCTGTGCCCGATCCGCAGAAAAAGAAAAATCCACGCCGACGGCGTGGCTTCCAGGTTTCAGCGTTCGCTGTGAGTCCAAGGCTCATCCAGAAAGATCATGTCGTCCAAATCATCGGGCAGGGCTTGTGTAAAAATTTTCATAATCTTTCGTCTCCTCTCTAAAAATTCCTGTTGTTTACTATATCACATTGTCAAACGAAATGCAAGAGCTTTTTTCTGTTTTCCATAAATTATCTTTCTTCCATCCGCCAGGATTCGTCAGCTCTCCCTAAGGTCAGCCTTTCCGCGTCGGTGCGCACGAAGTTTTCTGTATCCTTTTCTCTTTCTTTGTCTATTTTTCCTCTCGCCAGGGAAAGACGCTCTATGTTATAATGTACCAACTGACCTTCCCACGCGGGAAAAATCCTTTGCCGTTCACCGGCGCGGGGGTATCTATGGCAAAGCATACCAAACGGCGGGGCGCACGGCGTATGTGGACTTTGCTGGCGCTGGCGGTTTTCGCGGCGGTCTTTGTCCGCTGGAGCAATACGTCTTTGCATACAACATCGTTTTCCCCCGTCTTCCGGGACCTTCCCCAGGGCTTTGACGGCTGCCGCCTGGTGGTGCTGGGGGATTTGCATTCCACCTTCTTTGGAGAGGAAAACCAAACCCTCCTGGAGACCGTCCGGGCACAGGAGCCGGAATATATCTTTCTGGTCGGGGACCTGCTGGACGCCTTCCGGGATATCCCGGAGGGTTATGCCGCCGGAACAGCGGCGGGTCTGTCGGACATCGCCCCCACGTATTACGTCACCGGAAACCACGAATGGGCCATCGGAGAAGTGCCGGAATTGAAAGAAACCCTGGAGGACCAGGGTGTGACGGTGCTGTCCAATCAGTTTGTCCCCCTGGAGCGAAACGGGGACACGGTGATTCTGGCGGGCATCGACGACCCCAACGGATACGCGGACCAGAAGTCCCCGGAGGCAGTGGCGGCAGAGGTTTTCGCCGCCCATGGGGACCCGTTCTGGATGCTGCTGGCTCACCGAAACGACCACTTTCCGGAGCAATACAGCCTTCTGGGGGCCGATCTGGTCCTTTCGGGTCATGGGCACGGAGGCTTAATCCGTCTGCCGTTCACCGACGGGCTGATATCCACAGACCGGACCTTTTTCCCCACCTATACGGCGGGGCTGTATGAAAAAAACGGATCCGCGCTGTTTGTTACCCGAGGGTTGGGTAATACCGGGCCCTCGTTCCGGCTGTTCAACCGGCCTGAGGTGGCCGTAGTCATTCTTCAGCGGGGTTGAGTTTGCTGCTGAAATCTTCATGCATACTACCACTACAGATATGTTAAGGGGGTTCTTATGGATTTAGCCGAAAAAATTCGAATGCTCCGAAAGGAACAAAAGATGTCTCAGCCAGCGGTTGCAGCGCAGATGGGCCTGACTATGCGAGGATACCAAAATATTGAACTGGGCTCAGAGCCCCGATACAGCTCATTATTCTGTATTGCCGAATTTTACGATGTGTCAGTAGACTGGCTAATGGGCCGGACAGAGAACCGTAATGCCCACCGGACCTAAGAAATCCCAGCAAAAGTACACTCTTTCCTTCCCCGCCGGACCGTCTACCGTCAACCCGGTGGCCGCAGGGGGACGGGCGAACTCGTCGGAAGAAACTCCGCCCACTCCGCTTCCGCCGCCGAAGGCGGCGAAAGCTCCGCTCTGCTCCGTTCCTTCCTCCTCTCCCCACCGCAAACGCTTCGCTGGTTTGCGGCGGGGACCCCGGTTTTGGGGTTGTCCTACCGATAGTAGGTGGTTCCAGAAGAAACGGTCTACCAATAAAATGGAGGTCGTGGTTTTCCCACCGCACCAAAATTGGCGCTTGCCAATTCGACAACCACCAAACCCCCGCTTGCATTGCGCTGCGGGCAGGGATATGCCTGGTTTCTTCCCAAGCCCCAGGCGCGCCCCCGTAAACCGCATCCCCTTGTTTTTCTCTTTTGGACCGTGCACGGCCCGTTTTCTCTTTTTATTCCGGGAATAAAAAGAGAAAATGGGGGGTGCATTGGACCAGCCCCCAAAGGGCTGATGACCTCCCCCGCCCGCTAGGGCAACCACCACCCTCCCCCACCGGAGGTCCCTCCAAGGAGCGCCTATGCAATACTTCCCCGCTGGAAACTACGACATCGCCGTCATCGGCGCAGGCCACGCCGGCATCGAGGCGTCCCTGGCCTCCGCCCGCCTGGGACTGAAGACCATCGTCTTCACAATCAACCTGGACGCCGCTGGCAACATGCCCTGCAACCCCGCCATCGGCGGCACCGGCAAGGGCCACCTGGTCCGCGAGCTGGACGCCCTGGGGGGCGAAATGGCAAAAGCCGCCGACGAATGCTGCATCCAATACCGCCTCCTGAACAAGGGCAAGGGCCCCGCCGTGTGGTCCCTCCGGGCACAGGCGGACCGCCGGAAATACCAGGGCCGCATGAAATACGTCCTGGAGCGCCAGGAAAACCTCACCGTCCGCCAGGGCGAGGTCATCGACATCCGCACGGAAAACGGCGCGGTGTCCGCCGTCGTCCTGGCCACCGGAGCCGTCTTCTCCGTCCGGGCCGTCATTCTGGCCACCGGCACCTATCTCACCGGCCGGACCATCGTGGGCGAGTGGGTCGAGGACTCCGGCCCCGACGGCATGCACGCCGCTTCCCGCCTCACAGAATCCCTCCAAAAGCTGGGCCTCCCCCTCCGGCGCTTCAAAACCGGCACGCCTCCCAGAGTCAACGCCCGGACCGTGGATTTCGACGAAATGGAAATCCAGCCCGGAGACGAGCTGCCCGTCCCCTTCTCCTACTCCACCCGTGAGCCCCCCCTAAACCGGGCGGTCTGCTGGCTCACTTGGACCACGGAGGAAACCAAGCGCATCATCCAGGAAAATCTGGACCGGGCCCCCATGTACTCCGGCCTCATCGAGGGCGTGGGGCCCCGGTACTGCCCTTCCTTTGAAACCAAAATCGTCCGCTTTCCGGATAAGCGCCGGCACCAGCTCTTCGTGGAGCCTATGGGGCTGGACACCGAGGAAGTCTATATCCAGGGCTTCTCCTCCTCCATGCCGGAGGACGTCCAAATCCAAATGCTCCACAGCGTCCCCGGACTCCGCCGGGCTGTCATGACCCGGCCCGCCTATGCCATCGAATACGACTGCATGGACCCCCTGGCCCTCTCCCCCGCCCTGGAGGTCAAGGCCGTCCCCGGCCTCTACGGCGCGGGGCAGTTCAACGGCTCCTCCGGCTATGAGGAGGCGGCGGTTCAGGGCTTCATGGCCGGGGTCAACGCCGCCCGGAAGCTCCTGGGCCAGGGCGACTTTGTCCTCTCCCGGGCGGAGAGCTACATCGGCACCCTCATCGATGACCTTGTGACCAAGGGCACCGATGAGCCCTACCGCATGATGACCTCCCGGAGCGAGTACCGCCTCCTGCTCCGGCAGGACAACGCGGACCTCCGCTTGACAAAGCACGGCTACGCCATCGGCCTGGTGCCGGAGGAGCGTCTCCGGGCCGTGGAGGAGAAATACGCCTCGGTCCGCCGGGAGATCAGCCGCCTGCGCCACACCGGAGCCCCCCCCTCCCCGGAGCTGGCGGCCTTCCTGGCCTCCAGGGACTCGGCGGACGCGCCGGGAGGCTGCCCTCTGGACGCCCTTCTGCGGCGTCCCCGCGTCCATTACGACGAGCTGGCCCCCTTCGACCCCGAAAGGCCGGACCTTCCCCCCGACGTCCGGGAGCAGGTAGAAATCTCCGTGAAATACGAGGGCTATATCCGCCGCCAGGAGAAGCAGGTGGAGGACTTCCGGAAAATGGCCTCCCACCGTCTGCCGCCGGACCTGGACTACGGTTCCATTCAGGGTCTCCGGCTGGAGGCCCGGGAGAAGCTGGCGGCGGTGCGGCCCCTGGATCTGGGGCAGGCCTCTCGAATCTCCGGCGTGTCCCCGGCGGACGTGGCCGCGCTGATGATCTTTCTGGAAAACCATCCCCATTGCCCCGGCGGGGTTCCCCAGTCTGTATAAAAAGTCTGTTTGACGTTCTATAAATCTGTCCACACTTAAAAAGAAAGGAAGCGCCGCCCTATGCTGATCGACATGACACACACCATCACCCCCGAAATCCCCATCTATCCCGGCACTCCCGTCCCCAGCTTCTCCCACGCCTGCACCCTCACCCGGGACGGATTCCGGGAGACCCTCCTGACCTTCTCCTCCCACACCGGCACCCACATGGACGCCCCTGCCCACCTGCTTCAGGACGGGCGGACCCTGGACCAGATGCCCATGTCCCAGTTCTCCGGCCGGGCCACGGTGCTGGATGTGTCCGAGGAGGGCCCCGTCATCACCGAGTCCTTCCTCCAGTCCAATTACGACGCCATCCACTGCGCGGACTACATCCTCTTTTACACCGGCTGGGAGGACCGCTGGGGCTCCGAGAGCTTTCTGGAGGACACCTTCCCCGTCCCCGACGAGGCGGCGGCGAAATACCTGATCTCCCGGGGGCTCAAGGGCGTGGGAACCGACGCCATCAGCATCGACCGGCTGGGGGACAACCGGCTTCCCGTCCACCACACCCTGCTGAAGGACAGCGTCCTGATTCTGGAGAACCTGTGCCTGAAAAAGGTCCGGGGCCGGAAGGACTTCCTGTTTTTCGCCCTGCCCATGAAGTTCCAGGACACCGACGGCGCGCCCATCCGCGCCTTCGCGGAACTGCGGGAAAAATTTGAAGGGGAGAGAAGAAAACGTTGAGAACATTTCTGGCTATCGCCGTGTGCAAGCTGGGGCGCTTTGTGGGCAAGCTCATCGGAAAAGGCAGCTCCATGCCCGGTCAGGCCGCGCTGAAAATCTGTCCGGACATCCTCCGGCGGGTGAAGCTGCCGGAGCACATCATCGCCGTCACCGGCTCCAACGGAAAAACCTCCACCGTGGAGATGATCGCCGCCATCCTCCGGGCTGCGGGGAAAACCGTGGTCTATAACGAGGAGGGCTCCAACCAGATCGAGGGCGTGACCACCCTGGTGCTGTCCCATGCCGGCATGACCGGGCGGGTGCGGGCCGACGTGCTCCTCATCGAGTCCGACGAGCGCTACGCCGCCCGGACCTTCCAGTACTTCCATCCCACGGAGTTCGTCATCACCAACCTCTACCGGGACCAGCTCACCCGGAACGGGCATCCGGAGTGGGTCTATGACTCCATTCTCCCCGCCCTTCACCCGGACACAGAGTTGCTGCTGAACGCCGACGATCCCCTGTCCTCCTGCTTCGCCCAGGGCCGGGAAAAGGTCCGGTGGTTCGGCCTGAACCGGTGCTCTATCTCCACGGACGGGCCTACGGGGGCCTATCGCGACGGGACCTACTGCCCGGTCTGCCACGCGCCCATGGAGTACGACTATGTGCATTACAATCACATTGGTGCCTTCCGCTGCACCGGGTGCGACCGCCGGAAGCCCGAGACCAGCTGCACCGTCACGGAGGTGGACCTGGAAACCGGCGCCCTGACCATCGACGGCAAGGTCCGGATTGCCCTCGCCTTCCGGAGCATTTACAATGTCTATAACATCCTGGCGGCCTATGCCGTCAGCCAGGCCTGCGGCGTGGAATCCGGCACCGCCGCCGCCGTCCTCAGCTCCTACGTGCTGAAAAACGGCCGGATGCAGACCTTCCGCCTGGGGGCCCACCACGGGACTCTGCTGACCAGCAAGCACGAGAATTCCATCGCCTACGACACAAACCTCCGCTACATCGCCGGGTGCGGGAAGGACTGTGTGGTTCTGGTCATCGTGGACGCGGTGAGCCGGAAGTACTTCACCAGCGAGACCAGCTGGCTGTGGGACATCGATTTCGACCAGCTGGCCGTCCCCCATGTGAAGCGGATTGTGCTGGCGGGCCGGTACTGCAGCGATCTGGCGGAACGGTTCTCCTTCACCGGGCTGGACAACTGGAGCGTACAGGAGGACATCTCCGCCGCCGCGTCGGAGCTGAAGGCCAATGGGGACGAGGAGCTGTTCGCCGTCACCTGCTTCTCCGACCGGGACAAGATTCTCAGCCGCGTGGAAAAGGAGGCGTGAGGCATGGAGGTACGGATTATCCACTTTTACCCGGACCTGATGAACCTCTACGGCAGCCGGGCCAACGTTCTGACGCTGGAGCGCTACCTGAAGAAGCTGGGCTGCGCCGTCACGGTGGAGGCCGTAGTCCCCGGCGGCGGGGCGGAGGTCTCCGGCGGGGACTTCTTCTACATGGGCGCTGGAACGGAGCGGAGCGCCAAGGCCGCCATGGCGGACCTGTCCCGCTATGCCGCCTCCCTGAAGGCCGCCGCCGGGGACGGAGCCGCCATGCTCTTCGCCGGGACCGCCATGGACCTTCTGGGGCAGACCGTTCGGGAGGCAGACGGCAGCGCTTACGACGGCCTTGGGCTGGCCTCCTTCACCACGGAGCACGGCACAAAGCGCATCGTGGGGGACGTCTACGGCCACACGGACCTGTACCCGGAGGCGGTAGTGGGCTTCATGAACAAGTGCGGCATGGTCTCCGGTGTGGAGACGCCGCTGCTGACCGGTCTGGACCTGGGCTTTGGCAACCAGGCGGAGGGGGGCCCCGAGGGCTTCCACTGGAAAAACGTCTTCGCCTCCCAGCTGACGGGACCGCTGCTGGTAAAGAATCCCAAGCTGCTGGAAACGGCGGCGGCGGCCATCTATGCCCGCCGGGGGATGCCCCTGCCGGTGGACCGGCCTGCGGACCAGTGGGCGGAGAAGGCCTACGCCGTAACGGAGGAACAGCTCCGGCTGAGGGCTCAGGCGAAATAGAGAACGCGGCAAGGCAGACGCTCCAGTCTGCCTTGCTTTTTTCAGGCATTACAGGCCCGGAGCACGGTCCGTTTCCGCCTCCGGGCGCTCGCCGGAACGCCGCCGCTTTTCCAGCCCCTGCCTGCCCCTCCAGATTTTGAGGGTTGCCTCCGGACCGCCTTTCCGGTATCCTTAACTGTGAACTCCACACAAGAAAGGAAACGTAAGGAAACCTATGAAACGAAAGCTCTTATGCGGACTTCTTGCCGCCGCGGCCCTCTGCTTCCCCGTTCAGGCCGCCCGGCCCGCCAATCTCCAGGTAGACGGAAAACTTCTGAAAACCCCCGCCTACGTGGAGGAAGGAACCACCTACGCCCCCCTCCGGGAGCTGCTGGAGGCCCTGGGAGACTGGAATGTCTGGTGGGACGGCACCGCCGCCCGGGCGATCTCGGAAGACGCCTCCCTGTCCGCAGCCCCTGGCAGCGGCCTGACCATCAACGGGACGCACTACCCCTGTGTGGTGGACGTGGTGGAGGGGCAGACCTATGTTCCCCTCCGGCTGACGGCGGAGGCCCTGGGGGCCAGCGTCGCGTGGGACCCCTGGATGGACGGGGCGGCTGTGACCTCCCCCCACGCGGAGCACGACGCCGTGGACTTCTTCTGGCTCTCCCGCATCATCCACGCCGAAAGCGGCGGCGAGGCCCTCAACGGCCAGATTGCCGTGGGCAACGTGGTCCTGAACCGGGTCGCCAGCGAGGATTTCCCCAACAGCGTCCCGGAGGTGATTTTCGACACGGAGAACGGCGTGCAGTTCGAGCCGGTGTCCAACGGCTCCGTTGTAAAACAGCCCACAGAACTGTCTCAGGAGGCCGCCCGGCGGGCGCTGTCCGGGGAAAATACCGTGGGTGACGCCCTTTATTTTTTCGCCCCCGCCCTGTCTCAGGGAACCTGGATTGACTCCAGCCGCACCTACCGGCAGACCATCGGCTGCCACCGGTTCTACCAGTAAGCCAAACGCCCCGGCGGGTCCTTCGCCGGGGTCTTTTGTGATATTCGCTTTAAATCGGCGAAAAATTTTTTTGGATTTTAGGAAATTTATTTCTTGTGCACGGCCCTGTTTTTCCTATATTCTATAAGAAGAATAATTCCCGGCTTTCTTTTTTACCAGAACTCCCAGAAAATGGCACGCCTCTCTGGAGGCATTTCGGGAGCGGGCGGAAGGGCCGGACAAAGGGGCGATTTTTATGTTAAAGAGCGAATACCTCCAGCGCGTCTATACCCAGGTGGTTACACGGGACCCGGACCAGAAGGAATTCCATCAGTCCGTTCTGGAGTTTCTGGAGAGCCTGGACCAGATCATCGACCAGCATCCCGAGTATGAAAAGAAGGGCATTGTGGAGTCCTTCGTGGAGCCGGAGCGGGTTATCAGCTTCCGGGTGCCCTGGGTGGACGACCAGGGGAAAATCCATATCAACCGGGGCTACCGGGTGCAGTTCAACTCCGCCATCGGGCCCTATAAGGGAGGCCTGCGGTTCCATCCCACGGTGAACCTCTCCATTATGAAGTTCCTGGGCTTCGAGCAGATTCTGAAGAACAGCCTCACCACCCTGCCCATGGGCGGCGCCAAGGGCGGCAGCGACTTCGACCCCAAGGGCAAGAGCGACGAGGAGGTCATGCGCTTCTGCCAGAGCTTCATGATGGAACTCCAACGGCACATCGGCCAGTTTGTGGACGTGCCCGCCGGGGACATCGGCGTGGGCGGCCGGGAGATCGGCTACCTCTTCGGTCAGTACCGCCGGGTCCGGGGGACCTACGCCGCCGGTGTGCTGACGGGCAAGGGCCTCAGCTTCGGCGGCTCCCTGGTCCGCACCGAGGCCACGGGCTACGGCCTGTGCTACCTGACCCAGGAGATGCTGTCCAAGATGCGGAACGACAGCTTCGAAGGGAAGACTGTGGTCATCTCCGGCAGCGGCAACGTGGCCATTTTCGCCGCCCAGAAGGCCATGCAGCTGGGCGCCAAGGTGGTGGCCCTCAGCGACTCCAACGGCTATATCCACGACCCCAACGGCATTCAGCTGGACGTGGTGAAGGACATCAAGCTGGGCCACCGGGGCCGCATCAAGGAATACGCGGACCGGGTTCCCGGCAGCACCTATGCCGAGGGTTTCCGGAACATCTGGACCATCCCCTGCGACATCGCCCTGCCCTGCGCCACCCAGAATGAGATCGACGGCGAGATTGCCAAGATCATCCTGAAGAACGGCACGTTCGCCGTGGCCGAGGGAGCCAACATGCCCTGCCGCCCGGAGGCCATCCAGGCCTTCCAGAACGCCGGCATCCTCTTCGCCCCCTCCAAGGCCACCAATGCCGGCGGCGTGGCCACCAGCGGCCTGGAAATGAGCCAGAACTCCATGCGCTACTCCTGGAGCTTCGAGGAAGTAGACCAGCGCCTGAAGACCATCATGATCAACATCTTCCACAACATCTACACTGCCGCCGAGGAGTGCGGAAAGCCCGGTGATCTGGTGTTGGGAGCCAACATCGCGGGCTTCATGAAGGTTGCCGACGTCATGCTGTCCCAGGGTCTGATCTGAATAAAACGCGGTTCCTCCGGACTGGGGGAACCGCGTTTTTATGTCCCGTCAAGGGGACATTTTCCTGTCCGCCACCCCGGCGCAGCGCCCTACCCCTTCAGATTTTTCAGGGCATCGGGGGAGCTGGCGAGAACCGCGCCCACCGTCCCGCAGCTCTCCAGCTCCGGACAGCTGCCGCAGGTCTCCACGCCCCTGTCCAGCGCGCACCGGCGAATCCCGCACAAGCTCTCGCAGAATACCGTTTTCACCCCGTCAACGCGGCAGCCCTCACAGTGGATGTGCTCCGGCAGAATAGGGGCGTTGTTCAGCTCCGCCCAGAGCTTTGCGGTCTTTTCCCGCAGCGCCTGATCGTCATGAAGGGTCGCGCGGTACGCGTCGCACGCTTCACAGTCCAGCCCGCAGAAGGCAAGCATATCCCTCATCGTTATGTACCTCCCCAAATTTTCATGCTGCGTTTACGCAAGGAAATCAGCCAGGAGCTCCCCCCGGCTGATTTTCCGTTTATTCGTCCTCCGCCGCCGGGGACTTCGGAGCCCCGAAGACCTCCAGGAACGCCTCCCGCTCCATGGTCTCGTTCTCCAGAAGGTACTCCGCCACGGCGTCCAGAACCGCCCGCTTCTCCCGAAGAATTTCCTCGCAGCGGCGGCACGCCTCGTCCACCACCCGGCGGACCTCCTCGTCGATCTGCGCCGCCACGGCCTCGGAATAGCTCCGGCCCTGGCTCATGGTCCGGCCGATGAACACCTCGTCGTGTCCGCCCTCAAAGGCAACCGTGCCGATGGTCTCGCTCATGCCGTACACCGCCACCATCTTCCGGGCAATCCCGGTAGCCCGCTGGATGTCGCTGCTGGCCCCGGTGGAGATGTCCCCCAGGCACAGCTTTTCCGCCACCCTGCCACCCAGAAGGGCCACAATCCGGTCCTCCATATAGCGCTTGGAGAGGAAGGTCCGGTCCTCCTCCGGCAGGGCGATGGTCATGCCTCCCGCCTGCCCTCTGGGGACGATGGTAATCTGGTTCACCGGGTCGTGCTCCGGCAGGCTCTCCATCACCACGGCGTGGCCCGCCTCATGCCAAGCCGTCAGCTCCCGCTCATGCTGGGAGACCACCCGGCTCCGCTTCTCCGGACCGGCGATGACCTTGATCTCCGCCTCATGGAGGTCCCCCATGGTGATATAATCCCGGTCCCGCCGGGCGGCGAGAAGGGCCCCCTCGTTCACCAGATTTTCCAGGTCCGCCCCGGTGAAGCCTGCGGTGCCCCGGGCCAGCTGCCGCAGGTCCACATCCTCGGACAGGGGCTTGCCCTTCACGTGGATTTTCAGGATCTCCTCCCGGCCCTTGATGTCGGGGAGGCCCACGTAAATCTGCCGGTCAAACCGCCCCGGCCGCAGCAGGGCCGGGTCCAGCACATCCGCCCGGTTGGTGGCCGCCAGGACCACCACGCCCTCGTTGGCGGCGAAGCCATCCATCTCCACCAGGAGCTGATTCAGGGTCTGCTCCCGCTCGTCGTGGCCCCCGCCCACGCCGGTGCCCCGCTGGCGGCCCACGGCGTCGATCTCATCGATAAACACAATGGCGGGAGAGGTCTTTTTCGCCTGGTCAAACAAATCCCGCACCCGGCTGGCGCCCACGCCCACATAGAGCTCCACAAAGTCGGAACCGGAAATGGACAGGAAGCCCACCCCGGCCTCCCCGGCCACGGCCTTGGCCAGCAGCGTCTTGCCGGTGCCCGGAGGACCGATCAGCAGCACGCCCTTGGGGATGCGGGCTCCCAGGGAGATGAACCGCCGGGGGTCCCGGAGGAACTCCACGATCTCCTGAAGCTCCTCCTTCTCCTCGTCCGCACCGGCCACATCGCTGAAGCGGACCTTCCGGTCCTTCTCCGAGAGCGTCCGGGTCCGGGCGGAGCCGAAGCGGGCCATGCGGTCCGCCCCCATGCCGCCCCCCTGGCCCCGAAGGAGGAAGAAATAGCACATGACTCCGGCCAGCAGCGCCGTCAGAAGGAAGGGCAGCAAAATCTCCAGCCAGTTGGTGGAGTGGTCCTGCTGATAGTCATAGGAGGTGATAATTCCCCTGGCGGTCTGCTCCTCCACCAGTTCCCCCAGGCTGTCATAAAACAGCTGGAAGTCATAGAGCTCATAGCGCAGGGTGTTCCGGCCCTCCGGCTCCCCCCGCAGCGTCATCAGCAGGGTGTTGTCCCGGATGACGAAGGACTCCACCTTCTCCTGCCGGAAAAGCTGCTCGACCTGGGAAAATCCCATCCGCTCGCTCTGGCTGTTCAACTGCCAGATCCAGCTGAGGCACAGCAGAATCACCAGCCCCAGCGCCAAAAAGCTGAAGCTGGAGGTACGGTTTTGCTTGGACACAATGGCATTCCTCCTTTAAGCCGTCCCAGGACGGCGGGGCACGGTTACTTTCCGGCGTAGATTTCCGGCTTCAATACGCCGATATAGGGGACATTTCGGTACATCTGCGCGTAGTCCAGGCCATAGCCCACCACGAACTCATCCGGAACCGTAAAGCCGGAGAGGTCGGCGTCGATGGCCTTCTCCCGCCGGGAGGGCTTGTTCAGCAGCGTCACGATAGTGATGGAGGCCGCGCCCTTGGTCAGGAAGTACTCCTTCAAAAAGGCCAGGGTATTGCCGGAATCCAGAATGTCCTCCACAATGATCAGGTGCCGCCCGGTGATGTCCTGCCGGAGGTCGTGGTCGATCTGCACCCGTCCGGAGGAGGCCGTGGCGTTCCCATAGGAGCTGACGGCGATGAACTCCACGTCGCTCTTCAGCTGGCAGGCCCGGACCAGGTCCGCCATGAACACAAAGCTCCCCTTCAGCACGCCCAGAAACAGAGGCCGCTTGCCCTGGAACTTCTCATAAAGCTCCTCCCCCATCTGGGACACCCGGGCCTTCAGATCCTCCTCCGTCACCAGAACCTTCAGGATATCTTTCTCCATTTCACTGCACATCATGTCCATCCTCCTCAATCTGTTTCTCAATTTTGATAAACCAACAGGGCCCTCCGCCCTCCGGCGCAAAGGCCGCATCCACGCCCAGCCGCCACACGGCGGCCAATTTGCCTTCCACATAAATGGCGGGCAGGCGGTCCCGCTCCGCCAGGGAAATGTGACGGTCCAGGCAAAGCCGCTTCACGCTCCGGCTCCCCCGGGCCCCCGGCAGGGTCAGCCGCTCTCCCGGCGGGCAGGGGGCCGCCGTGACCACCGGACTCCGGCCCGGCCTTCCCTTCCAGAAGAAGGAAATTCCCTCTCCCGCCGGTCCGCCCAGCAGGGTCAGGGTATAGTCTCCCCAGCGAAGGGGCCGGTCTGGCAAAAGCCGGACCTCCGCCAGGTCCTGGGGCCGTATCTCCAGAATCAGCCTGCTCCCGGCGTGCCGGGCGGTAACGCCATGGGGAAGAGAAATTCGCCCCTCCACCCGGCGCCGGCCCTCTCCCGCCAGGGCCAGCATCGCCTCCAGATGGACTGCTCCGATGTCCTTGCGTCCCACGCCTAGCCGGTCGAACAGCTCCAGAAGCATCCGGGGCTGGACCGCCTCCGGCGCGTCAAACAGCGCGTCAACAGAAAGGGCCGCACGGCCCTCCCGGACCCTTACATGGGCAAGACGGTTAAGGGCGTCCTCCTCCAGGGACTCATCCACCGTTCGGAGATACCCGGCAGTCCGGCAAATGTGCTCCACCGCCCGGGGGTTCAGTTCCTTCAAAAGCGGCATCACTTGGAGCCGCAGGAGGTTCCGGGCGGCGGCCTCCGGGTCGGCGTTGGTCTCGTCCTCGATATGGGGAATCTTCCATTCGGCGGCGTAGGCCTCCAGCTCCTCCCGGGTCACGCCCAGCAGGGGGCGGCAGAGCCCGTCCCGCTCCCAGTCCATTCCCGTGAGGCCCGCGAGGCCCGTCCCGCGAATCAGGTTCAGCAGGACGGTTTCCGCGTTATCACCGGCGTGGTGGGCGGTGTAAAGGCGTCTGCATTTCCCTGCCGTCCGGCGCAAAAAGGCATACCGCAGATGCCGGGCGGCCTCCTCCGTGGAAAGCCCCTCCCGTTTGGCGTATTCCCCCACGTCCTCCCGGCCCACGGTCAGGGGAATCCCCCACCGGGCGCAGGTTTCCCGGACAAAGTCCTCGTCCCGGTCCGCCGCCGCGCCCCGGAGCCGGTGGTTGAAGTGGGCTGCGGCAACCAGCCCGCCCCGCTTTTCGCACCATGCCTTCAGCATGTAGAGCAGGCACATGGAATCCAAGCCCCCGGACACGGCGCAAAGCACCCGCTGTCCCGCCCGGGGCAGAACTGTCCGGGGGGCCCGCTTTAAAAGCTCAGTCCTCGCCGTCATAGCGCCTGTCCAGGGTGGAGAACTGGGTGTATTCCGGCATCCAGCGGAGCTCCACCTTGCCGGTTTCGCCGTGGCGGTTCTTCGCTACAATACACTCCGCAATATTGTGCTTTTCTGAATCCTCGTTGTAGTAATCGTCCCGGTACAGGAACAGCACGATGTCCGCGTCTTGCTCGATTGCGCCGGACTCCCGGAGGTCCGAGAGCATGGGCCGCTTATCGTCCCGCTTCTCGTTGGCACGGGAGAGCTGGCTCAGGCAGATCACGGGAACATCCAGCTCCTTAGCCATGATCTTCAGCATCCGGGACATGTCGGACACCACCTGCTGGCGGTTCTCGCCGCCCCGGCCGCCGCCCCCGGCGGAGGTCATCAGCTGGAGGTAGTCCACCACCACCAGGGCCAGCTTATCCAGCCTCCGGCATTTGGCATTCATGTCCGCCACGGAGAGCAGGGGATTGTCGTCGATGCGGATGTCCATCTGGCTCAGCATGGCTGCCGCCACGGCGATTTTCTCCCAGTCCGTCTCCCGGAGGAAGCCGGTGCGCAGGCGGTTGTTCTCCACCAGGGCCTCGGCGGAAAGGAGGCGGGTGACAAGCTGCTCCCGGGACATCTCCAGGGAGAACACCGCCACGGTCTTCCCGCCCCGGGCCACGTTCAGAGCGATGTTCAGCGCCAGAGAGGTCTTGCCCATACCGGGCCGGGCCGCCAGGAGAATCAGGTCCGACCGGTTCAGGCCGGTGATCTTCTGGTCCACGGCGGAGAGGCCGGTGGACAGGCCGGGGAGATGATTTTCGTTCTCGCTCATCTCGCTGAGCCGGTCCAGCACGCCGGGCAGCACTTGATTCAGCGCGGCCATCTCCTGGGCGCCCTGGCCCCGGCGGATGGCGAAGATCTTCTGCTCCGCAGCCTCCAGAATGTCCCCGGCCTCACCGACGCCCTCCTGCACCAGGGCGGTGATCTCCCCCGCCGCCTGGGCCACGGAGCGCAGCAGCGCCTTGTCCCGGACAATGTCGGCGTATTCCTTGGCGTTGGTGCTGGTGAGCGTGAAGTCCATCAGCTGGGCCAGATAGGACCGGGTGTTGTCGTCGGTGAGTCCGGCCTTCTGCATCTCCTCAAAGACGGTGATGCCGTCAATGGGCCGGGAGAAGGAGAACATGGTGTAAATGGTCTCAAAGATGTCCCGGTTCTGCTGAAGGTAGAAATCACTGGGACGGAGCTTGTCCATAACGACCTTGATGCAGTCCGGATCAATGAGCATGGAGCCCAGAACCGCCTGTTCGCCGTCCAGGCTGTGGGGCATCCGGCGCAGAAGCAGATCTTCATTTGCCACAGAATCACGACCTTTCATTCAAGCGGAACCCTCTCGCCCCGGCGCGCTGTTATTTCTCCTCAAATACCGACACGTAGACCGTCGCCGTAACCTCATAACCCAGACGGGCCTTGACCTCATAGTTTCCAAAGGACTTGATGGGCTCCTCCAGCACCAGCTTCTGCTTGGGGATGTCGATGCCGTACTGTTTCTGAAGGCCCTCGGAAATCTCCTTGCTGGTGACGGCCCCGAAGAGCTTGCCGCCCGCCCCGGCCCGGGCGGTGAGCTTCACCATGCACTCCTTGAGCTTTTCGGCGGTCTCCTCCGCCAGGGCCTTCAGCCGGGCCTCCTCGGCCTTTTTGGCCTTTTCCTTGAGGTTCATGGTGTTGATGGCGTCCGCCGTAGCGGGGACGGCTATCTTCCGGGGCAGGAGGAAATTCCGGGCGTAGCCCTCGGAGACCTCCACCATCTGGCCCTTCTTACCCTGGCCCTTTACATCCTGCTGCAAAATTACTTTCATGATAACAAACTCCCTTTTCTTAATTTATAAAAATACACTGTCTGTCCAAACCGGAAATTCTCTGAGAAACCACATCCGGAAACCCGCTGCCAGCCGGGCCCCTACTTCTCAAAATAGGCGTCAATGGCATTGGTCAACCGCTCTTTCACATCCAGAATATTCCCATTCTCAATCCGCCCTCCGGCGGTAGCGGAGTTGCCCCCGCCGCCCAGGGCCTCCAGAATCACCTGCACATTGATCTCCCCCAGGGACCGGCCGCTCATCAAAATCGCCGTACCGCTGCGGTACACCACAAAGGAGGCCTTGACCCCCTTCAGCGTCAGCAGCTCGTCCGCCGCCTGAGCGGCGGCCACCCGGTCCACGCCGTCCTGATTCACCACCGCCAACGCCACATCCGGCCGGTACAGCTCCGCCTTCCGAATCACATCGTACTTGGACACCATGCCCTCCAGGTCCCCCTGGAAGAGGCGCTGCACGTCCGCCGTATCCGCCCCGGCCCGGCGGAGGAAGGCTGCCGCCTCAAAGGTCCGGCCCCCGGTGCGGAGGATGAAGTGCTTCGTATCCAGGACAATCCCCGCCAGAAGGGCCTCCGCCTCTTCCCGCAGAAGGCTGCTGGGCTCAATGAGGTATTGCAGCAGCTCCGTCACCAGCTCCGAGGCCGAGGAGGCGTAGGGCTCATGGAAGCTGAAGGCGGCGTTCTCGATATAGCTGGCGGCCCGGCGGTGATGGTCGATGACCGCCACCCGGCTGCTGGCCTCCAGAATCTGTGGGCTCTCCACCAGGTCCGGCCGGTTGGTGTCCACCACCACCAGCAGCGCCCCGGGGCGCATCTTCACAAAGGCCTCCTGGGGGGGGACAAACACATTCTCGTACTCCGGCAGCCGCCGGAGCATGGACAGCACGGCCTGGGCGGCGTTCTTCTCCGAGTCAATGACGATCTGCGCCTTCCGCCCCAGCTTCCGGGCGGCGCAGCACACGCCCACGGCGGCGCCCACCGCGTCCATATCGGCAAAGCTGTGGCCCATGATGTAGATTTCCGCCGCGTCGGCCAGGAGCTCCCGCAGGGCGTTGGCCATGACCCGGGACTTGACCTTGGTCCGTTTCTCCGTGGTCTTGGCCCGGCCGCCGTAAAACGTGAAATCCGTCTTGCCCCGGACCACCGCCTGATCTCCGCCCCGGCTCAGAGCCATCTCCAGCGAGAGGGCGGCGTTCTTGTACAGGGCGGGAATCCCCTCCGCCTCCCGGCCCAGGCCGATGGAGAGGGTGGGATGGGACCCCTCCCCCACCCGGATGTCCCGGATGGCATCCAGCACGGAGAACTTCTCCTCCACAAAGTGGGCGTAGTACTGCTCCTCGAACACAAGCAGATAGTGGTCCCGCTCGGTCTTGATGAGCAGGCTGTTCCCGGTGGCGGCCCAGGTGCTGAGCTTCTCGTCAATCTGGGCCAGGACGGCGCTCCTCTGGGTGTCGGCGCAGGCGTTCATCAGATCGTCGTAGTTGTCCACCATCAAAATGCCCACCACGGGGCGGGAGGCGTCGTAATCCGCCCGGAGGCGGTCCATCTCCGTGGTGTCCACCCAATAGGTGGTAGCCACCAGATTCTGCTCCCCGCTGCGGCCCCGGGCCCGGACCAGGCTTCCGTAAACCCGGAACTGCCGGCTGTTCATCCGCACCCGCTCCGGGCACTCCTGCCGGCCCTCCAGCAGCCACTGGACGGGGAACTCCGGAGCGGCGTCCTCCACCTTCATTTCAAAAAGGTGTTCCCGGACCCCGGCCAGCTGAAGGAAATTCTCGTTGCTCCAGATGACCTCCCCGGTGTCGGGCCGGAAGACCATCATAGGCAGGGGGGAATTGATGAGGGTGGATTTGCTGGCGGTGTCCACGTTGCCGGTGACGTTGTCGATGTATTGCAGGACGCTCTGACGCCGCTTTTTATTGCTCCGGACGAAATAGGCGTACAGCGCCACCGTGGCGACGCCCTCCGCCAGGGCCAGGAAGGGGCTGACGGTGACGGCGGCCAGGGTGAAGGCCAGCAGGCAGAGGAAATACAGCTGCAAATTCGGCTCCAGCAGGCGGGAAAGCTTTTTGTTGTTCATAGCGAAACTCCTTGTAAGAAGAAGTGAGCATACCAATGGATTTTAACAGTATATCAGCTTCTGCCTGAAAAGACAAGAGGCGGGTAACGAACGGGAGCGTCTGATGCCGCATTTTTCAAAAGAGGGCACCCGTAGGGGCGGACCTATGTGTCCGCCCGTTTACCGGAAGCGCCAGGGCCTCGGAAGAAGGGCGGACACGCAGGTCCGCCCCTCAATTCTTATCCTTGCAATAGTCAAGAAAATATTATATTGTTATAGTAAAAAAATGCAGGTGTTTCAAAATTGCTCTAGCATTGCTACCATTAGTTGCGCAAATGTTCAGTGGACTATATAGAGGTCAAACGAGGATTCTAGTATTATTTTAGTATCATAACAAGGAGGGTAAAAGACCTATGAATTTTTCAGAAAAGCTTTTGACCTTGCGGAAGGCTAAAGGCATGACGCAGGAGCAGTTAGCCGAGAAACTTGATGTTTCAAGACAATCTATTTCCAAATGGGAAAGTGGCCAGGCCGTTCCTGAATTGGAAAAGATTGTTGCATTGAGTACAATTTTTGATGTTACAACTGATTATCTGCTGAAATCATCTGAGATTGATGATTTATCCGTAAAAACAGAAATGCTGGAAAAGCAGCAACAGCAGATGCTTGTCCGTGAACAACGGCAGCACCAGATTGGGGCTTGTATTCTATACTCGATCGCTGTGTACCTGGTATTCTTTGCAGCATGCTTTGTTGAGCATGACTTCTTCTTTTTTCACGAAACGGACATAATGGGGAAACCAGTTATATTCGCAGAATTTCTCATTTCAACTGCCGTTGTTATCGTTATTTGGGTTCGGAAACTTGGGAAAAGGACAACAGCTTAAAGGGGAAAATATAGTGGCCTTCGGTTTGAGGGCCACTATATTTATGCATAGGGACTCATCACTTTGACGAAGGATTTAGAAAATAGAGCATTAGCAACACCAATCTGAAAAGGGAGGCGGCGAACATGCGGCCGCGTATTTCGCGGAACCTAGGCAGCCCTGATGAGAGGAGGCTTTCCCGGTCTGCTCAAAATTTCACAAAGTTCTGTTTTCGCTCTTGCTTTTTAAGGAGAAACAGGGTATATTATCATCGAGCCCTCAGCGGAGCTGACGCCGTAAGCGGCGCAGGCGTTTTGACATCTTATAAGGAGGAACAGATATGTCTACGAAAGCCTATTACCCCAGAACCGAGATTGGACCCGGCAAGGTCGGGTTCTCCAAAACCCGTTCCATCATCGAAGCTCCCTTCTACGGCAACAACGTCGTGAAGATCAACTCCCTCCGGGAAGCCTATGACATGGCCAAGAATTCCCCCGGCACCGTCGTCACCGACATGCCCGTCTACCGGGGCGAGGAGTTCGGCCTGGAGCCCGACGCCAAGGTCCTGCTGTTCAACGACGGTTCCATCACCGGCCGTTACGCCGCCGCCCGCCGCATCACCGGCAAGCCCGGCGTGGACACCGCCGCCCTGGACAAGATCGTCATGGACGCCGTGTACGACACCCGCTGGAAGACCATGTATCACGCCGAGGTCTTCATCGGCCTGGACCCCGAGTTCATGGTCAAGGCCCATCTGCTCATCCCCGAGGGGGAGGAGAACCTCCTCTATAACTGGATGCTGAACTTCCAGTATCAGTCCGACGAGTACGTCAAAATGTACAAGAAGTCCAAGCCCGTAGGCGGCGGCGCGGAGTCCGACATCTATATCTTCTCCGATCCCCAGTGGACCGGCGCGCCGGGCCGGGAGGACATCTGCGATCCCAAGTGCCTGTGCTACTTCAACACCGACACCAACTGCGCCGCCATCCTGGGCATGCGCTACTTCGGCGAGCACAAGAAGGGCACCCTGACCCTGGCCTGGGCCATCGCCAACCGCAACGGCTATGCCTCCTGCCACGGCGGCCAGAAGGAGTACACCCTGGACAACGGCAGCAAGTACGTCGCCGCGGTCTTCGGCCTCTCCGGCTCCGGCAAGTCCACCCTGACCCACGCCAAGCACAGCGGCAAGTATCCCGCCATCAAGGTCCTCCATGACGATGCCTTCATCATCAACTCCGACACCTGCGCCTCCATCGCCCTGGAGCCCACCTATTTCGACAAGACCGCCGACTATCCCGTTCCCTCCGAGGACAACAAATACCTTCTCACCGCCCAGAACTGCTCCGCCACTCTGGATGACGAGGGCAAGATCGTCCTCGTCACTGAGGATGTCCGGAACGGTAACGGCCGGGCCATCAAGTCCAAGCTCTGGTCCCCCAACCGGGTGGATAAGATCGACTCCCCCGTCAACGCCATCTTCTGGATTATGAAGGACCCCACCATCCCCCCCATCGTGAAGCTCAGCGGCGCGTCCCTGGCCTCCGTCATGGGCGCCACCCTGGCCACCAAGCGCTCCAGCGCCGAGCGGCTGAAGGAGGGCGTGGACCCCAACGCCCTGGTGGTGGAGCCCTATGCCAACCCCTTCCGTACCTACCCGCTGGTGAACGACTATGAGAAGTTCAAGAAGCTGGTGGCGGAGAAGAACGTGGCGTGCTATATCATCAACACCGGCGACTTCATGGGCAAGAAGGTCCAGAAGGAGGATACCCTGGGCATCCTCGAGGCTGTGGTCGAGGGCAAGGCCAAGTTTGAGACCTGGGGCCCCTTTGAGGACATCGAGATCTTCAAGTGGGAGGGCTTCGTGCCCGACCTGGGCGACAAGGAGTATGTGGCTCAGCTGAAGGCCCGCATGCAGGACCGGCTGAACTACGTCACCAAGCTGGACACCGAGGAGGGCGGCTTCAACAAGCTGCCCGAGGACGCCGCCGCGGCTATCAAGAAGGTCGTGGACGAGGCGAATTCCCTGTAAGCATGGCTTTCGGAGGGCGGACGTATGGTCCGCCCTCTTTTCAAAATCAGGACCGAGGAGAAACCGGCATGCTTTATTCCACCTTGTGCTATCTGGAGCGGGGGACCCAGTACCTCATGCTCCACCGGGTGAAGAAGGACCACGACGTGAACCAGGGAAAGTGGATCGGCGTGGGCGGCAAGTTTCAGGACGGCGAGAGCCCCGAGGAATGCATCCTCCGGGAGTGCCGGGAGGAGACGGGGCTGACGCTGACGGACTACCGCTACCGGGGGCTGGTGACCTTCGTCTCCAGCGAGGCCCCCACGGAGTACATGCACCTCTTCACCGCCTCCGCCTGGACGGGGACGCCCCACCCCTGCGACGAGGGAGAACTGGCCTGGATTGAAAAGGCGGACCTGCTGTCCCTGCCCCTGTGGGAGGGGGACAAAATTTTCCTCCGCCTTCTGGAGGAGGGCGCGCCCTTTTTCTCCCTGAAGCTCCGCTATGAGGGAGACCGGCTGGTCCAGGCCGCCCTGAACGGAAAGGCGCTCTGACCCCCCTCCGCCTGGCGGAGCTTTGCAAAAACTGGATAAACCTTGCTTTTTCCGCCGGATTTGGTATAATTATGGTACGGAGCTCCCGGGAATCCCCGCTCCGGAAGCTCCCCAGCCCCTCCGCAAGGCTGGAACCCAACGTTCCGAAGCGGAAAAAAGGCGGAGCCGTCGGGCTCCGCCTTTGCGCAGATGGGGATATGACGCTTTCCGTCCGGGAAGACTTACAGGTGCTCCTTCCGTTTGGGAGAGGTAACGGCCACCAGCCAGGAAATTACCAGAATGACCGCGCCCACGGCATAGCCGAAGTAGTAGACGCTCTCGCCCTGGGCCGCAGGGTCCATGGTGAAGAAGTCGCCGATCTGGCCGCCCAGAATGAAGGCCATCGCCACGGGGACAATGAACTTCAGGCAGATGTCCATAAAGGTGTTCAGCCAGCCGATCTGCTCCGCGCCGTGGTGAATCTCGTCGGTGATGGGCTTGGTCCGGAGCTCCCAGCCGATCATGATGCTCATGATCAGCGCACCGGCGGGCATGGCCAGACCCTCGGAGAAGGCGTCCATGAAGTCCAGCCAGCAGTCGTTCCACGGGCCGATGCCAATCATCTTCTGGAAGGGGACGGGGACGAACATGGCGTTGCCCATGGCGTCCACGTTGCTGCCCAGGCCGTCCAGCGCCACGACGGCGGCCTCCACCATGACGGCGAAGCACACCCAGAACACCGTCTTGGGCCGGCTGCCCTGCTTGCCCTTGCTCTCCGCGTGGTCCAGCAGGAAGGTGACCACCACCTCAATCAGGGCGATGGCGGAGGAAATCGCGGCCACCAGCACGAACAGGTAGAAGATCACGCCGAACAGGGGACCCACGGCGCCCATGGCCTGGAACACGTCCTGAAGGGTGATGAACAGCAGCTTGGGTCCGCTGAGGGTGGCGCTGGGGCCGTAGGTCGCCACGGCGGCGGGGATGACGGCCAGACCGGCCATGATGGCCACCAGCGTATCCGCGAAGACCACCACCACGGAGTTTTTCACAATGTTCTGGGACTTCTTCATATAGGAGCCGTAGGTGATGGTGATGCCCATGGCGAGGGACAGGGAGAAGAACATCTGCCCGCCCGCCGTCGCCAGAACGGAGATGAAGCGGGGAGACTCCTCAATGAAGCCCGCCTGCACCGCGTAGCCGGGGAGGAACATGAACTTCAGGCCCTCCGCCGCGCCGGGCAGGGTGACAGAGCGGATGATGATGATCACCAGCATCACGAACAGGGCGGGCATGCCCACGTTGTTGAACTTCTCGATGCCGCCGGAGATGCCGCCCCGGTTGATGAGGTAGCAGATGATCATGAACAGGAAGGTGAACATGACGCAGCCGAAGGGGTTGGTCAGCATAGCCCCGAACAGGTCGGAGCCCGTTTTCACCTCCGCCCCGGCGAAGGCCAGGTTGCTCAGGTTCAGGGACATATACTCGATGCAGTAGCCGCCCAGAACCGTGTAGAAGCTCAGGATGACGAAGGGAGAAAAGACAGCCAGCCAGCCCACCCACTTAAAGCGCCCGGACAGGGCGTGATAAGCGCCGATGGTGCCTTTGCCGGTCTTCCGGCCCATCGCCAGCTCGGACATCATGATGCTGAAGCCCACGAAAACCGCCAGCAGCAAATAGATGACCAGGAACGTGAATCCACCGGACTTGCCCATTTTGTAGGGAAAGCCCCAGATGTTGCCCAGGCCCACGGCGGAGCCGATGGCAGCCATCAGGAAGCCCAGATTGCTTCCCCAGGAACCTCTCTCATTTTCCACAAAAATACCTCCTCTTTCAGGTGAATATGTACAAATATACTATACTCCCGCCCGTACGTCAAGGAAAAATGAAGAAAAAATGAACGAAATGTTTTTACTACATGGAATATTGTCCATTTCACGCTTTGAAGCGGCATGGTTTTCTATACAATTACTACAAACGACCAGATAAAGGATGGGACTTATGCAACAGTTTAAGCCAGTGACAAAACTGGACGGAGCCAAGCTCCGCCGCTACTACAAACACTGTTCCTACGGCCTGTGCGAGTACTCCCTGGGCACCAAGCTCATGTGGAAAAAGGTGCTCCACCCCGCCTGGGCGGAAATCGCGGGCTGTCTCGTGGTTCGGAACCGGGACGCCAACGGGTGGAATTTCGACTACCCCGTCCCCGGCCCCGAAGGCGACGTGGAAGCCGCCATGAAGGCCATCGAGGCCTACTGCCTGGAGGCGGGCCAGCTGCCGGTGATTTCCATGGTGCCGGAGCACAAGGCGGCGGAGGTCCTCAGCCGCTATCCCTACGTCCGGGTCAGCGACATCCGGACCTGGCGGGATTATGTGTACTACCGGGAGGACCTTCAGTACTTCATGGGACGGCGCTACTCCGGCCAGCGGAATCACATCAAGAAGTTCCGGGCCCAGTGGCCCGACGCGGAGGTCCGCCCCCTGACGGCGGAGACCGCCCCCGCCGTGGAGCAGTTCTGGAAGGACTATGAGGCGGAGTTCCCCAAGGGGGATAACGCCAAGGCCTTGGATGAGCTGAAGCTGGCGAAGAAAATGCTGAAGCTGGCGGGAAAGCCCTGGTTCACCGGCGGCGGGATGTTCAACGGGGACAAGCTCATTGCCCTGGCCCTGGCGGAGCGCTGCGGAGACACCCTGATTATCCACATCGAGAAGGCGCTGTACTCCTACACCGGCGTGTATCCCGCCTTTGTGCAGGCCTTTGCCCAGGCCTTCGGTGGGGACTGCCAGTGGATTGACCGGGAGGACGATGCGGCGGACAAGGGCCTCCGGACCTCCAAGCTCCAGTACGGCCCGGCCCGTCTGGCTCCCAAGTACCGCTTTGAGCCCATGAATGAGCTGATGCGCCACATCACGGAGATTCCCAAGGTGAAGACGGCCCGGCTGACCCTCTCCGCCCTGACGGAAAAGGACATTCCCGCCTACAACGCCCTGGTTCTGGACCAGGAGCGGAACCGCTGGTGGGGGTATGATGACGTGGCGGGCCTGGGGGGGCCGGTGGAGGAGCGGAGCTTTTTCAATGTGGCAAAGCGGGACTTTGAGAATCACCTTGCGGTGAATTTCGCCGTCCGCCTGGACGGGAAGCTGATTGGCGAGGCGGTGCTATACAATTTCGACTGCCGGGGCGGCGCGGAGCTGGGCTGCCGGATAGACCGGACCTACGCGGGGAACGGATACGGCGTCGAGGCGTTCACCGCAGCGGCGGAATGGGGGTTGTACAAGCTCCATCTGGGCCGGGTATTTGCTAAGTGCTTCAAGGAGAATCAGGCGTCCTACAAGATGCTCTCCGCCTGTATGCGGAAACACGGGGAAGACGAAACCTTCTTCTACTTCGAAAAGCTGGTCTGATACTTTCTTGAAAGGCCGCAACGGCACTCGATTTTACGCCCGCTCCGGCAGCCTGGTCATGAACCCCGCCGGAGCGGCGGCAATACAGCATGCACAGCAACGGGCCCCCGGCATCCGCCAGGGGCCCATACTATATCTCAATAAAATTCCTTAATATAAGCATCCACATCGGCCCGGGTACCCATATAGGGCCCCGGAGTCTCCATCTTCAGGGAGACCAGCGCCGTCGCGGTCTGGAGCGCGGTGGGGATATCCTGGGTCAGCCGCTCGTTGATGTAGCACGCAAAGGTGGTGTCCCCCCGGCCGGTCCGGCCCCCCAGGCTCCGGGCCTTGATGGGGCAGGTGTAAATCTCCCTGCCGTCATAGACCAGCACCTCGGTATTGTGGGTGATGAGGATTTCCTTCGCGCCCCAGCCGTAGAGAACCTTTGCGGCCTCGGCCCGGTCCGTGAGGCCGGTGAGGATTTCCGCCTCGGCGGCGTCGGTCTTCAGGAAACGGACGTGGGGCAGCAGCTCCTTCTTGGCCTCCCAGTCCCGATAAACCATGCCGCCGTTCTCCTCCCAGCGGAGCATGCACTGGACATCAATGGCCAGCATGGCCCGCTTCGCCGCGAAGGGAAGGAACTCATTGGGAATATCGCCCCCCACGAGGCCCGCCAGATGCCAGATTTTCGCGTCGATCTCCTCCGGGACCTCCTCGGGCCGGTAGGGGTCGATCTTGCTGTCCACGGTGGAGGTCCGCCGTTCCCGGTCCGGGGTGTGATAGACGTTCTTGGTGACAAAGGAATGGGGGCTGTGGAGGGGGAACACGGTGATATTGGGGGCGGCGGCGAAGGCGGCCTTCAGGTCCACCTGGGCGGTGTCCGCTTTGGGGAGCACGGCGGTTTTGTGCCCCATGTTGGCGGCGGCAAAGCCGGAGTAGTACACCGCGCCGCCGACGGCCTGAACGGTGGTGCCGTCATAGTCCACATTGGTGTCCTGCGCAATTTCGCCGATGATCAGAGATTCGAACTGGCTCATCTCGCTTCTTCCTCCTTACGAATGGCCTCGTCGGCCTCCACAAACTCCTGGAACGAAGGGCTCCAAAGATGGAAATTATGGCTCTCGATGATGCGCTTATAGGCAAAGGAATCGTGGACCCGCTCCGGGAGGATGACGGCGGTCCGTGCCTCGTCCCCGTCCCGGTGGGTGTCGGACCCGGCCAGACGGTAGTATTCGGGATGGCGGCGGCAGAGGGCCAAGGCCTTGTCGTTGTTGTTCTCATGGCGGGGGTTGCCGTTGATGATCTCCGCGCCGTGGACGGCGGTCTCCTGCACCGGAGCGCTGCCCTTCCGGAAGGGGTGGGCGTGGATGATCAGCACCTGATCGTGGTACTTGTCGAAAAATTCCTGGGCACTCATGCAGCAGATGTAGGGGTTGGACCGGAGCCACTGCTCGTCGATGCCGTAGACCAGGTAGTCGTTTTCGTTCTCCGGGAAGCGGAGCTCCGCGCCCAGGATGACGTCCAGCCCCACCTCGCTGCCCCGGCGCTTGGAGGCGTGGTAGCCGCTCAGGTAGTGGTCCATCACCTTGTCCCAGTTGTGCTCCGTGTCGATGCGGGAGAGATATTCGGGGTGAAGGTGGTCCGTGACCACCAGTCCGGTAAAGCCGTTGCGGACATACCGGTCCACCACGTCGGCGGCGTAGAGGTGGCCGCAGCGGCTGGTTTCCGCAGTGTGGGTATGGGGATCGTAGCGATAGCCGTTCATAGTGAAATTCCCTCTTTTCCGGCGGAGGCGGGCGCCTCCTGAAGTTTATGGTTCATCCGGGCTCATGGAGATCCCGGCAGGTACTGCGCTTGATCAGCGTAGGCATCAGAATCTGGTGGACGTAGCCCTGGGTGCCGTTCTCGATTTTATCCCGGAGCATATCCACCGCCTGAACGGCCATGTCCCGCTTGGGCTGCTCCATGGTGGTCAGCTCAATCCGGGGCAGGGCGGTGGAGGAGATGTTGTCGAAGCCGATGAGGCTCAGCTGGCCGGGGATATTAATATGAGCGTCGTCCGCCGCCTTCAGCACGCCCAGGGCGTTGGAGTCCGTGGAGGCGAAGATGGCGGAGTAGTCCACGGGCTTGGCGAAGAGCTCCTTGGCCAGCTGGTAGCCGTTGTTGATGGAGGAGCGGGTGAACTCGCTGTTGAAGAACCGGGGCGTCAGCCCCAGCTCCTGGCAGGCCCGGATATAGCCCTCGGCCCGGAACTGGTGGGTGGTGGTATGGCGGCGTCCGAAATAGAGAATGTCCCGATGGCCCAGATCATAGAGATATTTGGTGCCGATGTAGGTTCCCCGGCTGTTGTCCACGGCCACATAGCTCTGGGGCTGGTCCCGGAGGTTCTCGCTGAGGAAGACCGTGGGCACCTGGTCCGTATAGGCCCGGATATTTTCATAGGTCTTGGGGCTCTGGGGGACGATGAGGATGCCGTCCACCTGGCGGCTGAGGAGGAGCTTGACCACCGTCTTCTCCTGCTTCAGGTCCGGCCCGGAGTTGCAGAGCATGATGTTATAGCCGTGCCCCCGGGCGCTCATCTCGGCGTAGTAGGCGATTTCGGACATGAACTGGTTGTCGATGGAGGGGACCACCAGGCCGATGAGGCCGGTGCGCTTCGTCACCATGGAGCGGGCGACGTAGTTGGTGGTGTAGCCCATCTCGTCGCAGAGCTTGATGATGCGCTCGCGGGTGTCGCTTCCGATCTGGTGGCTTCCGGAAAGGGCCCGGGAAACGGTGGCGTAGGACACACCGGCAGCCTTGGCGACATCCTTCAGAGTTACGCTTTTCATATCTTCATCATCCTTTCCACCCTGCTGGAGACCGCAAACGTTTCCGCTTTATTTTTTGGAACCGGCCGGACTCCGGCCAGTTCAGATTGTCAAGTAAAAGAATATCTGATTTTCCCGGCATTGTCAATAACAATCTGCCTTTTTCCCATCTTTGGGCAGAAAAACGAAAAACAATCGCAGTCTTCG
This sequence comes from Oscillospiraceae bacterium 38-13, assembly GCA_041223955.1. Classification (GTDB taxonomy): domain Bacteria; phylum Bacillota; class Clostridia; order Oscillospirales; family Oscillospiraceae; genus Oscillibacter. The sequence continues at coordinate 165,468 of JBCLRG010000004.1, forward strand.
GCGTTTGGTATATTGACAAAGTACCGGTGCCTCATTTAGAATAAGCCTGAAAAGGTCGCAAACGTTTACAGGTGGACCGGAGCGCGCTTCACGTCTCCGGAGACACGCTTCCAGGGGTTTGCGAAAACCGAATCTTTCTGAAGGAGGAATTTCTATGACCCCCGATATCCGGACAATTTTCTTTGACGTGGGCAATACGCTCCGCATCGTGCTGAAGGAGCAGGACTTCATCGACAAGGCTGAGGCCGGCCTGATGGAGCTCATCCACACCACCGAGACCCACGACGAGCTCTTCGCCAAACTGGAGGAGCGCTGGAAGAAGTACCGCAAGATGTCCAAGGAGACCCTGCTGGACGCCTCCGAGGGCGAGCTGTGGACCCAGTACATGCTGCCGGAGTATGACACCAACATGATCTTCGCCAACGCCGCCCGCCTCACCCGCCTGTGGCGGGACCACGACGGCCGCCGGGTGGCCCGGGCCGACGCCGTGGACACCATCAAGGAGCTCTGCGCCCGGGGCTACACCCTGGGCATCATCGCCAACACCGTAACCGAGACGGAAATTCCCGACTGGATGGCCGCCGACGGCGTGGCCCAGTGCTTCAAGACCACCATCCTCTCTTCCAAGGTCCGCCTCCGCAAGCCGAACCCGGAGATTTACCACCTGGCCTGCCGCTGCATCGGCACCCCCGAGGCCAACTGCGCCTACGTGGGCGACAACCCGGTCCGGGACGTGGAGGGCACCCAGGCCGCAGGCTTCGGCATGATGATCCGCATCGACGAGCCGGACACGCTGAACATGGAGCACGCCACGGGCAAGGAGTTCACCCCCGACCACGTAATCACCTCCCTGAGCCAGCTGCTGGACATCTTCCCCCCTACTTTTTCTTGAAAGAAAAAGTAGGCAAAAAGAACTTTCGCCGCTCTAAGAGCCTGTTTCCTATCTCCCGGTGCGGCGGATGGGCCGGGAATTTTTCGCCCGGCAAGGAAAAAAGCGCAGGAATACTGGATGTATTCCGAGCATTTTTGACGCAGCTGGACGGAAAAAGACCGGTTCAGACGGTGTGCCGGGAGATGGGAAACAGGCTCTAAGGGATGGCGCCTGTACCGGGCCTGTCTCACGGCAACGGAGCCGGGAGGGAGCGGAAGCTTACTACTTGAATAAGGAGAACGCCATGGATACGACAAAGCGCTATAAGGCCGTGTTCTTCGATCTGGGCGGCACCCTGCGCATCGCCCTGCTGGAGGAGCCCTATATGAAGCACGCCCGCCGGAAGATGGCGGAAATCGCCGGGTCCCCCGTGCCTTATGAGGAGTTCTATCAGATGATCGAGGAGCGTTACGAGCCCTACCGCAAGTGGGCTCTGGGGGAAAATAAGGAGTCCAACGACGAGGAGCTCTGGTGCAAGTGGCTGCTGCCGGACTACGATCAGGCCCGGGTGAAGCAGACCTGCCATGAGCTCAGTTTCCAGTACCGCCAGTGCAAGGGCCGCCGGGTGGTGGTGGACGGCGGCGTGGAGGTGATCAAGGGCCTTCATGACCGGGGGTATAAGCTAGGCATTATTTCCAATCTGATTGGGGAGAACGAGGTTCCCGACTGGCTGGAGGAGGACGGGCTGGCGGAGTATTTCGACAGCGTGATTCTCTCCTCCGTTTGCGGCCTGCGGAAGCCCTGCTCCGAGATTTACCGCGTGGCCTGCCAGGACATCGGCGTGGCCCCGGAGGACTGCGTCTCCGTGGCGGACAACGTGAAGCGGGACATCACCGGCGCGAAGGAAGCGGGCATCGGGGCCAACATCATCTTCCGGTCCCCGGAGAAAAAGCACGCCGTGGAGTTCACCGAGGCCAACCGGCCCGACGCGGTGATCAGCGGCTTCCGGGAGATTCTGGACCTGCTGCCCCCGCTGAAGTAAAGAACCCTGGGAACGTCCGGGGGCGAGAGCCCTCCGGGCGCGCCCTGCCTTTTTGAGAAACTGTTGACATGTAGGAGGCTGATAACGCATGAACACCGATATCCGTTATATCTTCCTGGACCTGGGGGGCACCTTCCGGGTCATTGACGAGGACCCCGCCTATCTCTCCGCCGCCCGGGCGAAAATCGCCGGGCTCTGCGGCGTGGAGACCGAGAATCCCAACCAGTGGTTCAGCGACGTGATTGACAAGCGGTATGACAAGTACCGGGAGTGGGCCCTGAAATTCATGTGCGAGGCTCCGGAGGAGGTCCTGTGGACCCGCTGGCTGGCCTATGACATGGACCAGGAGCGCATCCGGAAGAACGCCGCCGAGCTGACCTATCAGTACCGTCAGACCAAGGGCCGCCGCACCGTGGTGGCGGGCGGCGCGGACACCGTCAAGGAGCTCTGCGCCCGGGGCTACACCCTGGGCATCATCAGCGACCTGGTGGGCAGGCGGGAGGTGGACGAGTGGCTGGACGCCGACGGCCTCCGGCCCTACTTCAAGACCGTTCAGCAGTCCTCCATCACCTACATCCGCAAGCCCGGCCCCGCCATCTACTATTATGCCATGGAGGAAGTGGGGGCCCAGCCGGAGAACTGCTGCTACGTGGGCGACAACCTGAACCGGGATATCGTGGGCGCCAAGGCCGTGGCCTTCGGCATGACCGTGGCGGTGCAATATAATAAGGAGAAGCCCCTGAAGCTGACGGAGGAGAACATGCCTGACGGCAAGATCTACGCCTTCCCCCAGCTGCTGGACATCTTCCCCGCCCGGGGACAGGTGGCCCTCGACAGGCTGGTCGCTCCCGATGACGGACAATAATTTCAACGATTTTTTGGAGGTTTTTCATATGGCAGACATGAAACGCGGCGGCGCTCAGCTGGCTGAGGCCGTCAAAAAAGCATACGAACTGGGTCAGGACGACTACCATCTGGAGCCCATGGTCCTAGTGGAGGACGGAAAGCCCGTGGGCAAAATTGCCGACGGGGACGCCGCCATTTTCTGCTGCCGCCGGGGCGAGCGGGAAATTGAGCTCACGGAGATGTTCACCGAGCCGGACTTTGACAAGGTGGACCGCCGGATGCTCCGGGACCTGAATTTTGTCATCATGACCATGTATCATGACAAATTCAAGGACCTGCCCATCGCCTTCGCTCCCGCCAAGGTGGTGAAGCCCCTGGCCCAGGTCCTCAGCGAGGCCGGGAAGACCCAGTTCCACTGCGCCGAGAGCGAGAAGTTCGCCCATGTGACCTTCTTCTTCAACGGCGGCGAGAACAATCCCTTCCCCGGTGAGGACGATGTGTGCATCCCCTCTCCCAAGGGCATCGACTTTGACCAGCAGCCGGAGCTGTCCCTGCCCAAGGTGGCGGACACGGTTATGGACGCCCTGGGGAAATACGATTTCGTGGTTACGAACTTCGCCAACGGCGACGTAATCGGCCATACCCAGAACACCGAGGCCAAGATCAAGGCCTGCGGCTATGTGAGCCAGTATCTGGACAAGGTGGTCAACGACGCCCTGGGCAAGGGCTACGTGGTGGCCATCACCGCCGACCACGGCAACATTGAAAAGCTCTACACCGCCGCCGGGAAGCCCGACGGGGCCCACACCACCAATCTGGTGCCCTTCATCATGATCGACCCCGCCGATAAGAGCCCCATCGCCCTGCGGGACGGCTCCCTGGGCGACGTATCCCCCACGGTGCTGGACGTTCTGGGCATCCCCCAGCCCGCCGAGATGGACGGCAAGACCCTCTGCGAGGGCAAGAACTGGGGCGAGGGCCGGAAGATGCTCCTTATCATCTGCGACGGCTGGGGCTTGGGCACCGGAGACGCGGGAGACGCCATCCATGTCGCCGACACGCCCTACTGGGACTCCCTGCTGGCGGACCAGTCCTGGTCCAAGCTCCATGCCTCCGGCGAGTTCGTGGGCCTGGGCGCGGGCAAGGCCGGGAACTCCGAGGCGGGCCACTCCAACCTGGGCGCGGGCCGCTGCGTGATGCAGGACGACGTCCGGCTGGACGCCGCCGTGAAGGACGGCAGCTTCAAGCAGAATCCCATCTTCCTCCAGGCCATTGAGCACGCCAAGAAGAACGGGACCGCCCTGCACCTGCTGGCCTACCTGACCTACAAGTCCTCCCACGGGTGCATTGACTATCCGCTGAACATCTGCGAAATGGCTCGGGACAACGGGCTGGACCGAGTGTATCTCCACATCATCTTCGACGGGCGCTCCACCGATCCCGGCTCCGCTCCCGCACTGCTGGCGGAGACCGACGAGAAGCTGAACGCCATCGGCGTGGGCCGCATCGTGGACGGCGTGGGCCGGGGCGTGGCCCTGGACCGGGACAAGAACTACGACAAGGTCAAGCGGGCCTACGACGCCATGGTCGAGGGCGCGGGGACCCGGTACGAATAAGGCTTTTGGGACGGAAAACCGGGTTGCAGACGCCCGGTTTTCCAATATTATGAAATTGCACGCAAGGCGAAGAGAATGCACGCAATAAAGTTTGTTAAAAATATAATTGTCATTGACGGGGGCGGCGCTTGTGGGGTAAAATAGGGCACGTGAACAGGCCCTGCCGGAGAGCTTCCGGCGGAACGCCGTCCCTGACGCGTCACCCCCTCCGGAGTGGTGCGCAGCACAATACGGAAAGGAAGCGACACCCATGAACGAGAAAAAGTGCAAGGTTCTCGCGGCGGAGATCCGGCTGGAGACGCTGAAGGTGATCCACAGCCGCGGCTTCGGCCACGTGGGCGGGTCTATGGACCTGGCGGACCTGATGGCCGTGCTCTACGGCGAGGTCATGAAGTTCGACCCGAAGAATCCCCGTTGGGAGGACCGTGACTGGCTGGTCCTCAGCAAGGGCCATGCCGGTCCCGTCGCGTATGCGACGTTCGGCCTGATGGGATACTATCCCATGGAGGAGGCCTATACCCTGAACCAGCCCGGCACCAAGTTCCCCAGCCACACGGACCGGAAGCTGACCCCCGGCGTGGATCTCACCACCGGTTCCCTGGGTCAGGGCGTGTCCACCGCCACCGGCGCGGCCCTGGGCAACAAGATCGACGGCCGGGAGAACTATGTGTACTGCGTCGTCGGCGACGGCGAGGCCGACGAGGGCCAGGTCTGGGAAGGCTTCCACTTTGCATACGCCCACAAGCTGGACAACATCATCTATTTCATCGACAACAACGGCTATCAGCTGGACGGCACCACGGATGACATCCTGGCCCACGGCGATATGGCGAAGAAAGTGGCGGGCTTCGGCCTCCACACCCAGGAGATCGACGGCCACGACGTGAAGGCGATTTACGACGCCATTCAGAAGGCCAAGGAGACCAAGGGCGTGCCCAGCTGCATCGTGCTGAACACCAGCAAGGGCAAGGGCGCCACCTTCGCCGAGCCCAAGCACGACCACTCTTCTCAGCCCAAGGAGGAGCAGTGGCTGGAGGCCATCGCCGCTTCCGAAAAAGAGCTGGAAGCCGCGAAGAACGCTTAAAGGAGGGTGAGAGAGATGAATGTGAAACTGATTGGCAAGCATGAAAAGGACTCCCGGGCCTGCCGGGACGGCCTGGCTCTGACCCTGAATGAGCTGATGGCTGAGGACAAGAGCATCGTGTATGTGGACTGCGACCTGATGGGCTGCATCAACACGAAGATGCTGATGAAGAACTACCCCGACCGTGCCTTTGAGGCGGGCATCGCCGAGGGCAACGCGGCGGGCGTCTCTGCGGGCCTGGCCGCCACGGGAAAGAAAGTCTTCTTCCATTCCTTCGGCACCTTCTCCTCCCGCCGGTGCTATGACCAGATTTACATGTCCGCGGCCTACGCCGGGCTGAGCGTCCGGGTGCTGGGCTCCGACGCGGGCGTGACGGCGGCCTTCAACGGCGGCACCCACATGCCCCTGGAAGACGCGGCCATGTACCTGAGCATCCCCACCGCCACGGTGATTGACCCCGCCGACTATGACCAGCTGGCCAGCGTCACCAGGGGCCTTGTGAACGTGGAGGGCGTGAGCTTCACCCGCTTTGTCCGGAAGGACGTCATCCGGGTCTACGACGAGGGCAGCGAGTTTGAAATCGGCAAGGGCGTGGTGCTCCACGAGAGCGCCGGCGACAAAGCTACCATCATCACCTCCGGCATCATGGTGGACGAGAGCCTGAAGGCCTATGAGGCCCTCCAGGCCGAGGGAATCAGCGTCCGGGTCATCGACATGTTCACCTGGAAGCCCCTGGACGAGGAGCTGGTCATTAAGGCCGCAAAGGAGACTGGGGCCATTGTCACCGCCGAGAACCACAATACCTGCTGCGGCCTGGGCTCCGTCGTGGCCAACTGCCTGGCGAAGAACTGCCCCACCGTCCAGGAGTTCGTGGGCGTGCAGGACGAGTTCGGCCAGGTGGGCCCCCAGGCGTTCCTGATGGACACCTACGGCCTGCGGGCGGCCAACATCGTGGAGGCCGTCAAGAAGGCCATTGCCCGGAAATAATTCTAAAATGCAGAATCTGCCGGAAGGAGACTGCACCATCTTTGTGGGGCCTGACCCCCCTGGTCAGGCCATTCCCAAGGAACTGACCGGCTCCCGGGCGGACTGCAAAATCATACAAAAATAAGGAGACTGATTCATTATGGCTCAGAAAATGGACGCTTTTTCCGCCGCTCTGATGGCCGACAAGCGTGAAATCATCTTTGCCCCCACGGTGTACAAGTTCGACACCTTCGCCGCCATGGCGGAGGAATTCAAGCTGAACGAACGGGACGTGGTACTGACCAACGAGTTCATCTACACCCCCTTTATGAAGGAGCTGAACCTCAAGTGCCAGTTCGTCTTCCAGGAGAAGTTCGGCGCGGGTGAGCCCTCCGAGGCCATGATTCAGACCATGTACGACGCCATTCCCTACGAGAGCTATGACCGCGTGATTGCGGTGGGCGGCGGCGCGATCATGGACCTGTGCAAGCTGCTGGGCTGCAAGCGGCCCGACAGCGTCCACAACCTGTATTTCAAGCGCTTCCCCGTCCAGCACGAGAAGGACGTCATCGCCATTCCCACCACCTGCGGCACCGGCTCCGAGTGCACCAACATCTCCGTGGCCATCGTCAAGGACGAGAAGGACGGCGTGCTCACCGGCGGCGAGACCAAGCTGGGCCTGGTGTCCGACGACATCATCCCCAACAAGGTCTGCCTGATCCCCGACCTCATCAAGACCCTGCCCTACAAGCCCTTCGCCTGCTCCGCCATTGACGCGCTGGTCCACGCCACCGAGTCCTTCCTGAGCCCCCACCGCAAGACCATGACCTCCGAGCTGTTCAGCGAGAAGGCCATGGACATGATTCTCAAGGGCTTCAAGCTCATCGACGAGAAGGGCCAGGACGCCCGGTTCGAGTACCTGGACGAGTTCGTCACCGCCAGCTTCTACGCGGGCATCGCCTTCCTGAAGGCCGGCTGCGGCCCTGTCCACGGCATGAGCTTCCCTCTGGGCGGCACCTACCACGTGGCCCACGGAGAGAGCAACTACATGCTCTTCGGGGCCATCATGGACTACTACGACGAGAAGAACCCCGACGGGGAGATTATGCGCTTCAAGGAGCTGGTAGCCCGGATTCTGGGCTGCGAGGCCAAGAACGCCATCCCCGAGATGAACGCCCTGCTCCAGCGGATTCTGCCCCTGCGTCCCCTGCGGGACTGCGGCTTCACCGAGGAGGACTTCAAGAAGTTCCCCCAGAGCGTGGAGGCCAACCAGCAGCGCCTGATGACCAACGCATACTATCCCTTCGATCTGGAGGCCGAAGAGGCTATCTACCGCAAGTGCTTCTAAGGCATACCATCGCTTCCTGTTCCAACAAGGCGCGAGCCCTTTCAAAGGACTCGCGCCTTTCATAAAAATCCCCGACCACCCCTTGACATCCCCTTCCTCAAGTGTTATATTAAAACCGACCGCCGGTTTGTAAAAACAAGGAGGCCCCATGGCACGGAATAAGCACCCGGAAGAAACGGTGCGGAAAATTCTGGACACAGCGGAACGGCTGTTCGTCGAAAAGGGCTATGACCGAACCTCTCTTCAGGACATCATCATGGAAACGGGCCTCTCCAAAGGGGCCATCTACCACCACTTCACCTCCAAGGAAGATATTTTTTACTCCGTCTGCGCTCTCATCGGCCAGCGAAACAGCGAAGCCCTGACGCAGCTCCGGGACGACAGCACCCTGAACGGCCTGGAAAAGCTCCGGTCCATCCCCAGACTCTCCCTACAGCTGGAGCGGCAGGCCAATACCTTCAGCATGATGCCCTATCTCAAGGATAACGCCAAATTTCTGGCTATGGAAGTGCGCAGCATCTACGAAGAAGTCGTTCCTCTTTTTATCGAGCCCATCATCCTTCAGGGCATCGCCGACGGTTCCATCCACACTTCCCACCCCCGGGCGCTGGCGGAAGCCCTAGTCCTCCTGTCCGACATCTGGCTCAACCCCATCGTTCAGCCCACCACCCGGGAGGAGGTCCGCGCCCGGTGCGCCATCTATAACCAGCTGTTCCACAGCTTCGGCATTGAGGAGCTGATCGACGAGGAGATCGCCCGCATTCTGGAAGCATACGCAGACATGCCCCGTCCCTCGTCTCCGGAGGGAGAATCACACGCCTGAAAAGGAACTGCCGCGCGTGGGCAGTTTCTTTTAGGAGATATAGAAACCGACGGTCGGTTTTATAAATCAAACAAAAAGGAGCATATCTATGAACACAACCCAAGGGCCCCTGTTCCGCCGGGACTTCACTCTGGTGGTGATCGGGCAGATTATCTCCCTCTTCGGCAACGCCATCCTGCGCTTTACCCTGCCGCTGTACCTTCTGCGGCAGACCGGCTCCCCCGCCCTGTTCGGCGCGGTGGGAGCGGCGGCGTTTATACCCGCCGTGTTGTGCGCGCCCATCGGCGGCGTGGTAGCGGACCGGGTAAATAAGCGGAACATCATGGTGGCGCTGGATTTTTCCACAGCGGGACTGATTCTGCTCTTCAGCTTCCTCCTCGGCCGGATGTCCCTCGTGCCGCTGATGGCCGCCTGTCTCATGCTGCTCTACGGCATCGCCGGAGCCTACCAGCCCGCGGTCCAGGCCAGCATTCCCCTTCTAGCGGCCTCGGACCAGCTGACCAGCGCCAACGCCGTCATTAATATGGTGAACACCCTGTCCGCGCTGCTGGGCCCGGTAGTGGGCGGCGTGCTGTTCGGGGCCTTCGGCATCCGGCCCATACTGTGGGTCAGCGTGGGATGCTTCTTCCTCTCCGCCGTCATGGAGCTGTTCATCCGGATTCCCCACCAGCCCTTAGCGGCGGAGGGCGGCGTCCTGTCCACGGTCCGGCAGGACCTCCGGGAGAGCTGGCATTTCATCCGGCGGGAGCGCCCGGTGTTCCTGTCCGTGATGCTGATTTTAGCGCTGTTCAATCTGGTGCTCTCCGCCGCTCTGGTAGTGGGCATCCCGGTGGCGGTGGTCCAGGTGCTGGGCATGAGTGACAGCCGTCTGGGCATCACTCAGGGAGCCATGGGCCTGGGCGGGCTGGCCGGAGGCCTCCTGATGGCCTGTCTTGGGGAACGCCTGTCCCTCCGCCGGGGGCATATCGTCCTGCTGGCCGCCGGTCTGACCGCGGCGGGCATGGGAGCGGCGCTGCTGCCGGGCGTTCCCCCCGTTGCAGGCTGGTGGGGAGTGACGGCTATGAGCTTTGCCGTGCTGGTTTTGTCCACCATGCTGGTGGTGGTGCTCAGCGCCGCCGCGCAGAGCCGGACGCCCCAGTCTCTGCTGGGGAAGGTGATGGCCTTCATCATGGCGGTGTCCAACTGCGCGGCTCCGCTGGGACAGGCGGTCTACGGCGTGTTGTTTGAGAAGTGCCCGGTCTGGGCGGTGCTGCTGGGGGCGGCTGTGGCTGCGGCCCTGACGGCGGCCTATTCCAGAAAGGTGTTCCGGGAGCTGGATGAGACCCAGTGAAATCCCCTGTCAAACCTGAACGGAATTTATTGCTTTCCCTCCAAAAATGTGTTATAACATCAAATGGAAGAAACAACAGGGAAATTCAACAATGGAGGACAGCATATGAACAACAACATTCGTCCCGCCGATATGGAGCGGATTACCACTCCCGCCCTGGCGGAGGCCTTTATCGCCAGCCAGACCGCTCAGATTCAGGCGCAGGTTGGAGACCGGAAGGTCCTTCTGGCGCTCTCCGGCGGCGTAGACTCCTCGGTGGTAGCCGCGCTGCTGATCAAGGCCATTGGCAAGCAGCTGGTCTGCGTCCATGTGAATCATGGGCTGATGCGCAAGGGCGAAAGCGAGCAGGTGCTCTCGGTCTTCCGGGACCAGATGGACGCGAATCTCATCTATGTGGACGCCACGGACCGTTTCCTGGACCTTCTGGCGGGAGTAGACGAGCCGGAGCAGAAGCGGAAGATCATCGGCGGTGAGTTTATCAAGGTATTTGACGAAGAAGCCCGGAAGCTGGAGGGCATTACCTTCCTGGCGCAGGGGACGATTTACCCCGACATTCTGGAGAGCGACGGCGTAAAGGCCCATCATAATGTAGGCGGTCTGCCGGAGGACCTTCAGTTTGAGCTGGTAGAGCCGGTGAAGCTGCTGTATAAGGACGAGGTCCGGGTCGTAGGCCGGGCGCTGGGCCTGCCTGTCTCCATGGTGGAGCGCCAGCCCTTCCCGGGCCCAGGCCTGGGCGTGCGGTGCCTGGGAGCGATTACCCGGGACCGTCTGGCAGCCTTGCGGGAGTCCGACGCGATTCTGCGGGAGGAGTTTGGCAAAGCGGGTCTGGCGGAGCAGGTCTGGCAGTTTTTCACCGTGGTACCGGATTTCCGGTCCACCGGCGTGCGGGATGGCAAGCGGGCCTTTGATTGGCCGGTGATCATTCGCGCGGTCAATACGGTGGATGCCATGACGGCTACGGTGCCGGAGATTTCCTGGCCGGTGCTGCAAACTATAACAAACCGGATTCTGTCGGAGGTCCCAGGCGTCTGCCGGGTGCTGTATGACCTGACCCCCAAGCCTGTGGGGACGATTGAGTGGGAATGATTTCAGAGAGCGGGAAAGCCTTGATGTGACTGGATTTCTCAGGGATTAGTCCCCTCTGTGGCAACGATTTGGCAGCATTTTTCATCATTCATAGGAAAAGAGCTAACTGGTTTTGATTGGGCCAGTTAGCTCTTTTGCTTATCGTTTTTCTCTATCATTGATAACAACCCGACAATTTCTCCTCTGGCATTTTGGAATTGTGAAATCTAAAATGTCACCACGATATCTTTTGGACCCTTGTCTAGCACAGAATACATACACGCTATACGAAGCTGAGTATTCTACTCTGTGTACCGGAAACTTGCAAATATTGACTGGAATAAAGTTGCATTTCTCCGCTCTTTATGCTATCATGAAGTCCGCAAAACAGCTGAATATATAAGCTGTATCCAATCACCAAACGAAAACGTTTTCAGGAGGACGCCGCCTTATGCGAATGCGGAAAAAGAAAAACCTGATCCCCCGGATGGAGCGCTGCGGCGACCGTCTTATTCAGAACCCTTACGACCATCCCGGCCGCTGGCGGGAGCTGATGCCCTCGGCTCGGGAAATCCATCTGGAACTGGGCTGCGGCAAGGGCCGCTTTACCGCTGGAACCGCCGCCGCAGACCCTGATGTCCTGTTCCTGGCGGTGGAGATGGTGCCCGACGCCATGGTGGTGGCTATGGAACGCTGTGTCAACGCGGGGCTCTCCAATGTCTGGTTTATCAGCGCCAACGCGGACCAGCTTCCCTTTTTCTTCGCCCCCGGTGAAATCGACCGGATTTACATCAACTTCTGCGACCCCTGGCCCAGCGGGCGTCACGCCAAACGCCGCCTGACCCATGGAAATTTCCTGAAGCTCTACCGGCAGGTCCTGAAAATGGGCGGGCAGATTCATTTTAAGACCGACAACCAGTTTTTATTTGAGTTCTCCGTAGAAGAGCTGCCTCTGTTCGGCTTCCAGCTGTCTCAAGTCACCCGCAACCTTCATGAGAACGGTCCTGTGGGCATTATGACGGACTATGAGGCAAAATTCCACGGCCTGGGCCAGCCCATCAACCGCTGTGTGGGGACGATGGTGGAATGGGTAGAGCCCTTCCCCACCAAGATCAAGGCCGTACGAAACCACTGGCTGGACACCTTCGCGGAGGGCGTACCCGAGGCGGAGCTAGGGAAACATGTGCTGGCGGACGGCAGCTATCTCTGGCACCTCTTTTCCTGGAAGCTGGTTCCCGCTCTGGAGGGCCCCGCCGCCCGGAAAGCCCTGGCAGAATGCCTGGAGGATGAGGCCTATTTCTTCTGCGTGGAGGACGAGGACAAAGCGCCGGTACGGGCCGTCGCTCAGGAGGAGCTGGCCGCCGTCGCGGAGGGCCGGGAGACTTTTGAGGAGACGGACTGGTATCTGGCGGACCGGAATTTCACCTGGACCTATGCCCAGACCCATGAGGGGAACTGTGGGCCTTATTTTTTCCGGGTGCAGAAATAATTTTACCGGCTTAAACCGGTAATTTACGGCAGCCTCTGATTGCTTGCGCATTCGCAGCGGCAATCTGAAAAGGGACCCAACGCGCAAAAAGAACTTCGGAAATCCTTCCGAAGTCCTTTTCATTCTTTCAAAAAACGGTTACGCCTTCTTGGCAATTTCAGTGAGCTGGGTGAAGGCCGCGGCGTCGCTGACCGCCAGCTCCGCCAGCATCTTCCGGTTGATCTCCACCCCGGCGGTCTTCAGGCCGTGCATGAAGGTGGAATAATTCATCCCGTTAAGCTTGCAGGCTGCGGAAATGCGGGTGATCCACAGGGAACGGAAATCACGCTTCTTCAGCTTGCGGCCGGTATACGCATAGCTCAGGGACTTCATCACGGCCTGGTTGGCTACGCGGAAGTGCTTGGACTTGGAGCCCCAATAGCCCTTCGCCAGCTTCATGATCTTATTTCTTCTCTTGCGCGTCATCATCGCGCCTTTGACTCTAGCCATTTTTCAAAAGCCTCCTTTTCTTACTTGTAGGGGATCATCTTGCGGATGGCGTCCACGTTGGTGGCGTCGGCATAGCCGCCGCTGCGGAGGCGGCGGGTCCGCTTGGTGTCCTTCTTGGTCAGGATGTGACTTTTGTAGGCCTTGGCGCGCTTGACCTTGCCGGTCTTGGTGAGGTTGAATCTCTTCTTGGCGCCGCTGTGGGTCTTCAGTTTGGGCATAACGATTGACTCCTTCCTAGTTGTTGAATCTCTTGTGATCAAAACCGGGCGTTCCGCCCTTTACTTACCGGCCCTGGGCGAGAGGAAAATGGACATCATCCGTCCCTCCAGCTTCGCGGGCCGGTCCAGATTGGCTACCTCGGCGCACTGCTCGGCAAAGCGGGTCAGCAGATCCCGGCCGATGTCGGTATGCGCCATTTCGCGTCCGCGGAACCGGACGGAGACCTTGACCCGATTGCCCTCAGCGATGAACTTCTGGGCATTCCGGAGCTTTGTGTTGAAGTCTCCGATGTCGATGCCCGGAGACATCCGAATCTCCTTGATCTCCACCACGTGCTGGTTCTTTCTGGCCTCTTTTTCCCGCTTGCTCTGCTCAAACCGGAACTTCCCATAGTTCATCAGCTTGCAGACCGGGGGTTTGGCCTGGGGCGAGATCTTGACCAAGTCCAGATTCTGTTCCTCGGCGATGCGCAGGGCCTGGGCGGGGGCCATGATGCCCAACTGCTCGCCCGCAGGGCCGATCAGCCGGATTTCCTTATCACCGATACTCTCGTTCAGTTCATGCACTTGCTTACTAATGGTCAAAGCACCTCCATCCTAAAAATCACAAAACGCGGACGCCTAGAGGCATCCGCGCAACAGCAAACCGCCGGAACCGGCAGTCTTGAACAGCGTTGTGAACCTCTTCGCCTGGGGCTGGAGGTGAGGCGGATGCAATCGGCCTTCTTTGTTTTGCCAATTTAGTATATCAGCCCCCCGCAGGTTTGTCAACAAAGATTTTTCATTTTATGAATAAATTTCTCCTCTCCCGGCAAGAATAGCTCTGAACTCGCTGGAGGGTGTCTCCAGGCCGGCGGAGGCGTGCCCGCCTGAAGATGCCCTCTGGAGCCGAAAGGAGGTGTTCTCATGGAGAACCGCAACAACCAGAACGAGCGTGAGCAGAACCAGCAGAACAATCAGAAGGAGCAGCGCAACCAGAAGGAAAACCGCAAGTAAACGCTCCTCTTCTCAGAAAATCAGGCGGCAGGGAAATTCCCCTGCCGCCTGGTTTTTCGCTGCCGGAGTCGGGGAATTCCACGCCTCCCGCCGCTTTGTCTATGCCTTTTCCGGGGGAAGGCCCACCTCCGGCATCAGCTCCCGGCTGACGATTTGCAGCATCTCCTCCAGCTTCTCGCACTCTTCCGGAGTGAAGCGTGCGGCGACCCGGTCCATCACCGTCTCGATATAGCTTCGGGATACATTGTAGTAGTCGATATACTTCTGCGTGACCTCCAGGTGATACTCCCGGCGGTCGCTGGCGGACTGAACCTTGCGGATATACCCCTTCTTTACCAGGCTGTTGACCTTATACGCCGCGTTGGGCGGGGAGATGCACATGAACCCGGCAAACTCGTTGATCGTGGGGCGGCCCAGCGCCTGGATGGACTCCATGCAGAAGGTCTCCACCGTGGTCAGGCTGGCTTCCCGGTCCTGAAAGCGATGGAAAATCTCCTGATAAAAGTGCAGCTTGAACTTGGAATACACCCGGTCAAAGGCCTGCTCCAGCATCATTCTTCCCCCTCCCATACGATCTGCGCCGTCTTTATTATACCCGTCCCGGCGCAGCAAGGCAAGGGTTTTAACCAATGGCAAAGGTCAGCTCCGCCGTGACGGCGATTTCTCCGTCCACTTTGGCCGTGCACTCCCCCACGCCGATGGGGCCCTTCTGCCGGGTCAGACGGCACTCCAGCTCCACCACATCTCCCGGGACCACCTGACGCTTGAAACGGGCGTCCTTCACCCGGCCCAGAAAGGCCAGCTTGCCCCGGTTCTCCGGCAAGGCCAGCACCGCCACACCTCCCACCTGGGCCAGGGCCTCGATGAGGAGCACGCCGGGCATTACGTGCTTCTGGGGAAAGTGACCCTGGAAAAAGGGCTCGTTGACCGTGACGCACTTCACGCCCCTGGCCCACTGGCCCGGCTCGCCGTCCACAATTTTGTCCACCAGCGCGAAGGGATAGCGGTGGGGCAGAATTTCGGCGATCTGATTGGAATCGTACTGCATCCCCATGGTCACGCCTCCCATTTCCGGAACAGCAGGCTCCCGTTGTGCCCGCCGAAGCCAAGAGAGTTGGACAGGGCGCAGCGGATATCCGCCTCCCGGCCCTGGTTCGGAACCACGTCCAGGTCACAGGCCGGGTCGGGAACCCGATAGTTGATCGTGGCGGGCAGGAAGCCCTCCTTCAGGGCCAGGGCGGTGAAGATGGCCTCCACCGCTCCCGCCGCGCCCAGCATATGGCCCGTCATGGACTTGGTGGAGCTGACCGCCAGACGGAAGGCGTGGTCCCCGAACACCGTCTTGATGGCGGCGGTCTCCCCGGCGTCGTTCAGGTGGGTGGAGGTGCCGTGGGCGTTGATGTAGTCCACGTCCTCCGGCTTCGCGCCGCCGTCGGCCAGAGCCATGGCCATAGCCTCCGCGCCGCCGCTGCCGTCGGGCCGGGGGGCGGTCATGTGGTAGGCGTCGCAGGTGACGCCGTAGCCGGTAATCTCCGCCACAATCCGGGCGCCCCGGGCCAGGGCGTGATTCAGCTCCTCCAGCAGGAGGACTCCCGCGCCCTCGCCCATGACAAAGCCGCTCCGCTCCCCGTCAAAGGGAATGGAGGCCCGGGCGGGGTCCGTGCTCTGGGACAGGGCCTTCATGGACGTGAAGCCCCCCACAGCCAGAGGGGTCAGCGCCGCCTCCGCGCCGCCGCAGAGCATGACGTCGGCGTAGCCGTCCCGAATGTAGTGGAAGGCGTCTCCCACGGCGTTGGTGCCTCCGGCACAGGCGGTGACGGGGCAGGTGCACATCCCCCGGAAGCCCGCGTCAATCGCCACCCGTCCGGCGGCCATGTTGCAGATGCCGGTGGGAATGAAGAAGGGGGACACCCGGTCCCAGCCCCGGGCCAGTCCCCGGTCGTGCTCCTCCTCCGTAATCACAATGCCGCCGATGCCGCTGGAGACAATGACGCCGCAGCGGGACCGCTCCCCGTCCTCCGCCTGAAAGCCGCTGTCCGCCAGGGCCTCCCGGGCGGCGGCCAGGGCAAACTGGGTGAAGCGGCCCATGCGCTTGGCCTCCGGCTTGCCGAACAGGGCGTCGGGGTCAAAGCCCTTGACCTCGGCGGCCAGCTGGACCTTCATTCCGGCGGGGTCGTAAATGGTAATCGGCCCAATGCCGCAGACGCCCTCCCGCGCGGCCCGCCAGCTCTCCCCGGCGGTGAGGCCCAGGGGCGTCACCGCGCCCAGGCCGGTAATGACGACTCTGCGTTGTTCCATAGTTTTTCCTCCTGACTTCGCAGAATCCGGAACGAAGCCCGGCCTTCGGCCCGGCTCGGTTCCCGACTCCTGATTCCTGTTTGCTCCGCGTTAAAACCTGTATTCACAACCGGGAACCAGGTTTTACATCGCCATGCCGCCGTCCACCGCCAGAACCTGGCCGGTGATATAGGCAGCGCCGTCACCGGCGAGGAAGGCCACGGCCTTCGCCACGTCCTCCGGCGTGCCCAGACGGCTCATGGGAATGCCCCCCTGGGCGGCGGTCCGGGCCGCCTCGGACAGGGCGGCGGTCATATCCGTTTCAATGAAGCCCGGCGCGACGGCGTTCACCGTGACTCCCCGGGAGGCCAGCTCCCTGGCCAGGGATTTCGTCATGCCGACGACCCCGGCTTTGCTGGCGGCGTAGTTCACCTGCCCGGCGTTGCCCCGGAGGCCCACCACGCTGCTCAGGTTTACAATGCGGCCATAGCGCTGCTTCAGCATCAGCTTCGAAACCGTCTTCATGCAGAGGAAGGCCCCCTTCAGGTTGGCGGCAATCACGGCGTCAAAGTCCGCCTCGCTCATGCGCATCAGCAGGTTGTCCCGGGTAATCCCGGCGTTGTTGACCAGTATGTCTATCCGGCCAAAGGCCTCTACGGCGGCCTTCACCAGAGCGTCCACCTGGGCCCCGTCCGACACGTCGCAGCGCACCGCCAGGGCCTTGGCCCCCAGGGCCTCCACGGCCCGGACGGTCTCCTCGGCCGCGGTTTCGTTTCCGGCGTAGCAGAGGACCACATTGGCCCCGCCCGCCGCCAGCTCCAGGCAGACGGCCCGGCCGATGCCCCGGCTTCCGCCGGTGACGACGGCGGTCTTTCCTGTAAAGTTCATTCGTCTCACTCCTCGTTTGCCTTCCGGATGGCGGACTGTACCCGGGCCTCTTTTCCCGCCTTTTCCACGGCGAGGCGCAGAGCCTCCGCGAGGCCCTCCACGTCCGCCGCAGTCTCCACAGCGCAGATGGGCGTATCCGGCACGATCTTCTTCGCAAAGCCGCTGAGGGCCTTGCCGGGGCCGATCTCCACCAGCGCGTCCACATAGTTCACCGCCATGTTCCGGATGCACTGCTCCATATACACGCTGCTCTGGACCTGCCGGACCAGAAGGCCCGGAATGTCGGGGCCCGCCGCCGCGTCTCCCAGGCAGTTGAACAGCACCGGAATCCCCGGCTCCGCAAAGGCGACGCCCTGGAAATACTCCCGCAGGGCCCCGCCCGCCGGGGCCATCAGCGGCGTGTGGAAGGGGCCGCTGACCTTCAGGGGCATGCAGCGCTTCGCGCCCTTCTCCTTCGCCAGGGCGGCGGCCTTCTCCACCGCCGCCTTATCTCCCCCAATGACCAGCTGGCCGGGGCAGTTGTAGTTGGCGATCACCGCCACGCCCAGGTCCTCCGCCGCTTTGCAGGCCTGCCGGAGGGGTTCCTCCTCCAGGCCCAGCACGGCGATCATGGCGCTGTCGCGGCCCTTCGCGGCCTCCTCCATGGCCTTCCCCCGGAAGGCCACCAGGCGGACCGCCGTCTCTGCGTCAAACACTCCGGCGGCGTGAAGGGCGGAGTACTCCCCCAGGGAGAGGCCCGCCGCCGCCGAGGGGACGATCCCCTTCTCCCGGAGCACCGCCGTCAGCCCGGCGGCAAAGGCCACCATGCAGGGCTGGGTATAGCGGGTCTGATTCAGGACGCCCTCCGGGTCCTCAAAGCAGGTCCGCTTCAGGTCAAAGTCCACCTCCGCCTGGGCGGCGTCCAGCACCTGCCGGAAGGCGGGATAGGCCTCGTACAGGTCCGCCCCCATGCCGGGGTGCTGGCTGCCCTGTCCGGCGTATAAGAAACCGAGCTTCATGGCGCGGTCCTCCATTCCTTTATAATCTGGTCCATCTGCTCCTTCACCGTGGAGAGCTCACGGACCTCCCCGGCGTTGGCCCCGCAGAAAAAGAGGCCGTTTTCCCAGTCCCCCTCCACGGCGGCGATCAGCGCCCGGGAGATGCAGTAGGGAGCCGTCTTGCAGTCACAGGCGGCGAGGCACCGGTCACACCGGGTGATCTTCCCCTGGGTCCCCGCCTCCACCCGCCGGATCAGCGGGCTGTGCAGGGCCCGGCCGGGCATGCCCACGGGGCTCTGGACGATGGTGATGTCCTCCCTCCCCGCGTCCAGCAGGGCCTGTTTATAGGCCGGGCTGGCATCGCACTCCTCCGTGGCGATGAAGCGGGTGGCAAACTGCGCCCCCGCCGCGCCCTGGTCCATATAGCGGCGCATCTCTGCCCCGTCCCGCACGCCTCCGGCCACGAAGACCGGGATGTCCCGCCCGTACTTCTCCCGGAAGGGGGCCAGGGATTCCAGCACCTCCTTCAGCAGGTCGGACAAGAGGCGGGGGCGCCCCGCCTGGGCCTCCCGGGCCTCCTGGGGGGAAAAGCCCAGGTGTCCCCCGGCCAGGGGGCCCTCCAGGACCACAAAGTCCGGCACCCGGCTGTAACGCCGGTCCCACAGTTTGCAGATCAGGGCGGCGGAACGGCCTCCGCTGACCACCGGGGCCAGAGCCGCGTCCTCGTTTTCCGCCTCCGCCGCCAGACCAGGGAGGTCCTTGGGCAGTCCCGCGCCGCACACCACCGCGTCCACCCCCGCCCGGAGGGCGGTGCGCACGCTGGAGGCGTACTGGGCGGCGGCCACCATGACGTTCACGGCCACCATGCCCGCGCCCTTGGCGATCTCCCTTGCCCGGCCCACCTGCCGGGTCAGGGCCCGGAGGTTGGCTTCCCCGGCGTTCTCCCGGAAGTCCGGTTCCCGGAATCCGCAGAAGGCGGCGGACAGCGTCCCCATGCCGCCGTTGGCGGCCACAGCTCCCGCCAGCTTCTCCAGGCTGACGCCGATGCCCATGCCGCCCTGCACGATGGGAAGGGACAGGGGCTTTCCACGGATGCTTACCGCCATTCCTGATTCACCTGTTCCAAAACGGCCTTTCCGCCGTTGTACAGCTCCTCAAAAATCTGCCGCAGGGGCCGGATTTCGTGAACCAGACCGGCCACCTGGCCCATCATCACGCTGCCCCGCTCCACGTCGCCCTCCAGCACCGCCCGGCGGAGGCCGCCGATGGTGACGGTTTCCAACTCCTCCAGGGTGGCGTTCCGCTTCTCCAGAGCCAAGTACTCCCGGGCCATCTTGTTCTTCAGCACCCGCACCGGCCCGCCGATAGAGCGGCCCGTGACGGTGGTGTCGCTGTCCTTGGCCTTCAGGACAGCCTGCTTGTAGTTCTCATGAATGGGGCACTCCGGGCTGGCCAGGAGGCAGGTGCCCACCTGGACGCCGCTGGCCCCCAGGGCCAGGGCCGCCGCCATCTGCCGTCCGCTGGCAATGCCTCCAGCGGCGATGACGGGTACGTCCACGGCGTCGATCACCTGGGGCACCAGGGCCATGGTGGTCATCTCCCCCACGTGGCCCCCGGACTCCATGCCCTCGGCCACGAAGGCGTCCACCCCGTAACGGCTGAGACGCTTCGCCAGCACCACCGCCGCCACCACGGGAATGACCTTCACCCCGGCCTCCTTCCAGGCGGGGATGAACTGGCCGGGGTTGCCCGCGCCGGTGGTGACAACCTGGACCCTCTCGTCCAGAATCACCTGGGCGATGTCGGCGGCACAGGGGTTCATCAGCATCAGGTTCACGCCAAAGGGCTTGTCCGTCAGCTCCCGGGCCCGTCGGATCTCGCTCCGCACCCGGTCCGCGTCCCAGGCTCCGGTGGCAATCATGCCCAGGGCTCCGGCGTTGGAGCAGGCGGCGGCGAACTCGCCGGTGGCGATGTTGGCCATGCCGCCCTGAATAATGGGGAACTCCGTCCCCAGGATTTCGTTCAGCTTTTTCAAAACAATACTCCCTTTTCGCGGGGAATGCGGACTTGAAAATCCCCAGTTCCCCGTTGACACATTATCCGCGCTACGCGAACTCGATCAGGCACCCGCCCCAGGTCAGGCCGCCGCCGAAGCCCACGGCCAGGAGGCGGCTCCCGGGGCCGATCTTCCCCTGTTCCCGCAGCTCGCTGAGAACCAGGGGAATGCTGGCGGCGGAGGTGTTGCCGTATTCGGCGATGTTTTTATAGTACTTCTCCGGCGGGATGCGGTACTTCCGCACCGCCAGGTCAATGATGCGGGCGTTGGCCTGATGGAAGACGAAAAAGTCCACGTCCTCCACGGTCTGCCCAGTCTTTCGCAGCACCTGATCCACACACCAGGGCACCGCCTCCACGGCGAACTTGAAGACCCGGGTGCCCTCCATGGAAATGTAGCTGGGCTCCCCCATCTCCGCGCCGGGGACCCGGAGAAGCTCCCCGCTGCCGTGACAGCCCATGACGGCGGAAATGGAGGGCCAGCCCTCCCGGCACTCCACCACGGCGGCCCCGGCTCCGTCCCCGAAGAGGATGCAGGTCCCCCGGTCCTCCCAGTTGAGGAGGCGGCTCAGGTTCTCCGCCCCCACCACCAGGCCGAATTTCCGGGGGGAGGCGTTCAGCAGGCACTCCATGGTGTGGAGACCGAAGAGGAAGCCGGTACAGGCGGCGTTCAGGTCGAAGCAGGGGATGTCCTGGGGCAGGTTCAGCTCCTTCTGGAGCAGGCAGGCCGCCGAGGGCACCAGCGTATCCGCCGACAGCGTAGCCACGATGCACGCCCCGATTTTCTCCGGGGCGATTCCCGCGTCCTCCAGGGCGGCCCGGGCGGCGGCAGCGGTGAGGGTGGAGAAGGTCTCTCCCCCGGCGCAGTGGCGGCGGGTGTGGATGCCGGTGCGGCTGGTGATCCACTCGGCGCTGGTGTCCACCCGCTTCTCCAGGTCCTCGTTCGTCACCAGCCGGCTGGGTACGCCCCGGCCCGTTCCCCGAATTTTGATTCCTTTCATGCTTCCTCCCCCGCGCCCATTTTTCTGAATTTCTGACAGCGCTTTTCCGCCAGGCCGTTCTCCTTCAGCAGCACCGCCAGGTGGCGGCTCAGGGCCCGGTCCAGCTCCCGGAAGGTCCGCTCCGGAGCCAAGTGGGCCCCGCCCTCCGGCTCCGGGACCACGGCGTCCACCACGCCCAGGGCCAGCAGGTCCGGGGCGGTGAGCTTCATGATCTCACAGGCCTCCTCATGGCGGGAGGCGTCCCTCCAGAGGATGGAGGCGAAGCCCTCGGGGGACAGGATGGCGTAGACGGCGTTTTCCAGCATCAGGACCCGGTCCGCCACCGCCAGGGCCAGAGCCCCGCCGCTGTTGCCCTCGCCGGTGACGACGGCGAGGACGGGGACCGTCAGGCGGCTCATCTCCATCAGGTTCCGGGCGATGGCCTCCCCCTGGCCCCGGGCCTCGGCCTCCAGGCCGGGATAGGCCCCGGAGGTGTCGATAAAGGTGAACACCGGACGGCGGAACTTCTCCGCCTGCTTCATCAGGCGGAGGGCCTTCCGGTAGCCCTCGGGGCCCGGCATGCCGAAATTGCAGCGGATGCTCTCCTCCGCCGTCTTCCCCTTCCGGGTGCCGACGACGGTGACGGGCCGTCCGTGGTAGAGGGCGACGCCCCCCAGAATCGCCGGGTCCTCCCGGCAGAGGCGGTCCCCCTTCTGCTCGAAAAAGTCCGTGAAGAGGGCCTCGATGTAATCCGTAATATTGGGCCGCTGGGGGTGCCGGGCCAGGGCCACCCGCTCTGCGGCGGTGGGCTTGCTCATGCGCGGCCTCCTTTCTCATGGAGCCGCAGGAGGCGGCTCAGGGTTTCCCGGAGCTCTCCCCGGGGAACAACCGCGTCCACAAACCCGTGCTCCTCCTGATACTCCGCCCGCTGGAAGCCCTCGGGCAGAGTCTCGCCGATGGTCTGCTGAATCACCCGGGGACCGGCAAAGCCGATCAGGGCTCCCGGCTCCGCCAGGATGATGTCCCCCAGGGAAGCAAAGCTGGCGGTGACGCCGCCGGTGGTGGGGTCCGTCAGCACGGAGATGTACAACAGCCCCTTTTCCGAGAACTGGGCCACGGCGGCGGAGGTCTTCGCCATCTGCATCAGGGACAGAATGCCCTCCTGCATCCGGGCCCCGCCGCTGGCGGAAAACAGGATCAGCGGCAGGCGGTTCTTTGCCGCGTACTCAATGGCCAGGGTGATTTTCTCCCCCACGGCGGCGCTCATGCTGCCCATGAAAAACCGGCTGTCCAGCACGCCCGCCACACACTTCCGCCCGCCGATGGTTCCTGTGGCGGTAACGGCGGCCTCGGTGAGGCCGGTCTTCCGCTGGGCCGCCCGCTGCTTCTCCCGGTAGCCGGGGAAGGACAGCGGGTCGGCGGCGGGGAGCTTTTCGTTCAGCTCCCGGAAGCTGCCGGGATCCAGGATGGTGCTGAGGCGGTAATAGGCCCCGATGGGAAAATGATAGCCGCAGAGGGGACACACGGAGAGGTTCCCCGCCACGTCCTTCCGCTGGCTCTCTCCCCCGCACTTGGGGCAGGCCACCAGCTGGTCCCCGGGGATATAGTTGTCTCGGATGGCTTTCATAGCCAGCAGCCGGGCCCGGCGCTTGGCGAAGATGCTGCTCATGTCTCAGCCTCCCTTTCCTCCACGCGGCGGCTGAACTCCAGCAGCTCGGGCAGATGCGCATCCAGAAAACCGGTGGTGCACCGGCCCCGGACGAAAACGGGGTGGAACAGAATTTCATAGGACAGCTCCGCGTTGGTGGGGAAGCCCTCCAGCGTGAATTCCTCCAGGCAACGGCGAAGCTTGCGGATGGCCTCCAGCCGGGTGGCCCCATGGGCCAGGACCTTGGCGGCCAGGGAATCGTAATAGGGGGACATGACGCAGCCGTTATAGAGGCAGGAGTCCACCCGGACCCCGGCACCGCCGGGGAAGTGGAGGAACTCCACCTTGCCCGGGCAAGGGCGGAAGTCCCCGTGGGGGTCCTCGGCGTTGACCCGGCACTCGATAGCGCAGCCCCGGACCTGAACGTCCTCCTGACAAATATCCAGGGGCAGTCCGGAGGCAATCCGCAGCTGCCGCCGCACCAGGTCTATGCCTGTCACCAGCTCCGTGACCCCGTGCTCCACCTGAATACGGGTGTTCATCTCCATAAAATAGAACTTTTCCCCGTCCACCAGGAATTCCACGGTGCCCGCGCCCTCGTAGCCCACGGCCTTCGCCGCCCGGACGGCGGCATCTCCCATGGCCCGGCGGAGCTCCGGGCTGAGGCCGGGGGCGGGAGCCTCCTCAATGAGCTTCTGGTTCCGCCGCTGGATGGAGCAGTCCCGGTCCCCCAGGTGTATGGCGCGGCCCTGGCGGTCCGCCAGAATCTGGACCTCCACATGGCGGGGGTTCAGCACCAGCTTCTCCAGGTACATCTCGTCGTTTCCAAAGCACACGGCGGCCTCCGCCTTCGCCTCGGCATAGGCGGAGGGAAGGGCCTCGGGGCCGTCGCAGCGGCGGATGCCCCGGCCCCCGCCTCCGGCGGAGGCCTTCAGCAGCACGGGCCAGCCCACGGCCTCCGCCGCCGCCAGGGCCTCCTCCACGGAGGAGACCGGGCCGTCGGACCCCGGCGTCACCGGGACTCCCGCCGCCTTCATCAAATCCCGGGCGGCGGACTTGGAGCCCGCCTTCCGGATGGCGTCCCCGGAGGGGCCGATGAAGGTCAGGCCGGCGGCGGCACAGGCGTCGGCGAAGTCCGCGTTCTCGGACAGGAAGCCGTAGCCGGGATGGACGCCGTCGCACCCGGTAGCCAGCGCCGCCGTCAGCAGGGCGTTCTGATTCAGATAGCTGTCCGCCGCCCGGGCGGGGCCGATGCACACCGATTCCGTGGCCAGCTGGACATGGAGGGCTTCGGCGTCCGCCTCGGAGTAGGCGGCCACCGTCTCAATCCCCAGCTCCCGGCAGGCCCGGAGCACCCGGAGGGCAATCTCCCCCCGGTTGGCGATCAAAACCCGCTTCAGCATAGCGTATAGCGCATCAGCGCCTCGCCGAAGGCCGCCAGCTCTCCGTTGGCCTTCAGCACCTCGCCGATGACGCAGTCACAGGGCGCGGGGACCTCGATCATGGTCTTCATGGCCTCCAGAAGGCAGACGGTCTGCCCCTTCTTCACCCGGTCCCCCGTCTGCACGAAGGGGGGCTGCTCCGGGGCGGGGGCGGCGTAGAAGGTGCCCACCAGAGGCGCGGTGATGGCCGGTTCCTCCGCTCCGGAGACCGGTCCGGCAGAGACAACGGCCCCCGCGGCGGGGGCGGCGGGAATGGAAGCAGAAGAGGCGGGCGCCCCCGCCTTCCCCAATTCTATGGTAAAATCCCCCTGAGACACCCGCAGCGACTGGAGGCCGCTGGCGTCAAAGCGGGCCATTAAATCATAAATTTCCTGGTTGGTCATACTCGTTCCTTTCCAGGCGTCCCGTCCCGCCGGGAGGCGGAGGGCCTCCGGCGGGACGGCGCTTTTGGCGTAATTTCATGTAGGCGCGGGGAGCGGGCCTCAGGCCTTGTGCTCCTCCAGGTACTTCACGATGTCGCCCACGGTCTTCAGGCCCTCCACGTCGGCGTCGTCAATGGTGATGCCGCTGGCCTCCTCCAGGGCCATGACCAGCTCCACGGCGGCCAGGGAATCCGCCCCCAGATCGTCGGACAGAGAGGCCTCCAGCGTCACCTGATCCGCCTCGCAGCCCAGAGTTTCCACGATGATGTCGCGCACTTTCTCGAATTCCATATTGCAAATCTCCTTGCGTGTCGAAATATCAATTATTTTAACTAAAAATTTTCAATTAAAATAATTGAACTTATTCTACACAGGGAAGTCCTTCTTGTCAAGGAAAATTTTCGCGGTTTGGGACTTCCTTTTTTTGTGGAAATCTTATATAATCAGGGTACTTCCAGCGCAGCTCTCTCCGGGGCTCCGGCTCCGGCCTGTCTTTTAGGAGGCTTACTTACTATGAAAATCATCATCGTAGGCGCGGGCAAGGTGGGCTCGGCACTGACCCAGCAGCTCTCCGCCGACGGACACAACGTCACCGTGGTGGACCAGGACCCCCGCCTGATTGACAACATCATCAATATTTACGACGTCATGGGCGTCTGCGGCAACGGCGCGGTGTACACCGTGCAGAAGGAGGCGGAGGTGGAGAAGGCGGACCTCCTCATCGCCACCACCTCCAGCGACGAGCTGAACATCCTCTCCTGCCTGGTGGCGAAGAAGCTGGGGGCCCGGCACACCATCGCCCGCATCCGGAACCCGGAGTACGAAAAGCAGCTCCGCATCATGCGGGACGACCTGGGCCTCTCCATGTCCATCAACCCGGAGCGGGCCGCCGCCCGGGAGATCGCCCGGGTGCTCCGCTTCCCCGCCGCCATGAAGGTGGAGTCCTTTTCCAAGGGCCGCCTGGAGCTGGTGGAATACCGCCTCCCCGCCGACTCTGCCCTGGACGGGCTGGCGCTGGCGGACCTGTACCGGAACATCCGGGTTCGGGTGCTGATCTGCGCCGTGGCCCGGAAGGGGGAGACCATCATCCCCTCCGGCGATTTCGTCCTCCGGGCCGGGGACAAGATTTACCTCACCTCCTCCCCGGACCAGCTGGCCCAGTTCTTCCGGCACCTGGGGGTCTTCCGGTCCAAGGCGTCCACCGTCATGATCGTGGGGGCCAGCAAGATCTGCTACTACCTCACCAGCGAGCTTCTGAACATGGGCATGTCCGTGAAGATCATCGACCGGGACGAGCAGCGCTGCATCCAGATGGGGGAGCAGCTGCCCAAGGCCCTGATCATCGTGGGGGACGGCACCGATTCCGACCTCCTCCACGAGGAGGGCATCCGCCAGACGGACGCCTTCGTGGCCATCACCGGCATCGACGAGGCCAACATCCTGATGTCCATGTGCGCCTCCCGGGAGTCCGGGAACACCTGCAAGGTGGTGGCGAAAATCAACCGGAAATCTCTGGTGGACCTGGTAAGCAACGAAAGCATGATTGACAGCGTCATCTCCGCCCGCTCCACCACCACGGAGCTGATCGTCCAGTACGTCCGGGCTATGGAGAGTGCCTCCGGGGCCCACATCAAAACCCTCCACCGGCTGGTGGACGGGGCGGTGGAGGCCCTGGAGTTCGGCGTGACGGCGGACGTGCCCTTCACCGGCGTCCCGCTGAAGGACCTGAAGCTCCGGAACGGACTCCTCCTGGCGGGCATCGTCCGGCAGAACGGGAAGATCATCATCCCCTCCGGCAACGACTGCCTCAACCGGGGGGACGATGTGATCGTGGTCACGACGGACACCTCCCTTCAGGACATTCACGACATCTGTCAGGAGTAAGGGGGCCATTTCGTGAACTTTCAAATGATCGGCTTTGTCATCGGCCGCATTCTCTGGACGGAGGCGGTGCTCCTCCTCCTCCCGGCCCTGACGGCCCTGCTGTACCGGGAACCGCTGCCCCCCTTCCTGGGGCCGGTTCTGCTCCTTATGCTGGCGGGCCTGCCCTTCCGCAAAAAACCCCGGCAGACTGCCCTGTACGCCCGGGACGGCTTTGCCGTGGTGGCCCTGGCCTGGGTGCTGATGAGCGCCTTCGGGGCCCTGCCCTTCCTGATTTCCGGGTATATCCCGAACTTTGTGGACGCCTTTTTTGAAACCGTCTCCGGCTTCACCACCACCGGGGCCACCATTCTCACGGAGGTAGAGCCCCTGAGCCAGAGCGTGCTGTTCTGGCGGAGCTTCACCCACTGGATCGGGGGCATGGGGGTGCTGGTGTTCGTCATGGCGGTGCTGCCCATGACCGACGGCCACGGGATGCACCTCCTCCGGGCGGAGATGCCGGGGCCCTCTGTGGGGAAGCTGGTGAGCCGCATGAGCGACACTGCGAAAATCCTCTACGGCATCTACCTGGTCATGACCGTCGTCGAAATTATCCTGCTGGTTCTGGGAGGCATGCCCTTTTTCGACTCGTGCATTCACGCCTTCGGCTCTGCGGGCACCGGCGGCTTCAGCAACAAGAATCTCAGCGTTGGGGCCTATGACAGCGCCTATTTTGATGTGGTCATCGGTATCTTCATGCTCCTCTTCGGCGTGAACTTCAACCTGTACTACTTCCTCCTCATCCGCCGCTTCCGGGATGTGTTCCGGTCCGAGGAGCTGTGGGCCTATATCGCCATTGTGGGCGCGGCGGTAACGGCCATCGCCGTGGATATTCTCCACATGTATGAGTCCTTCGGCCAAAGCCTCCGGTACTCCTTTTTTCAGGTGGCCTCCATCATCACCACCACGGGCTACGCCACGGCGGATTTCAACCTCTGGCCCACCTTCTCCAAGGGAATTCTGGTGACGCTCATGTTCATCGGGGCCTGTGCCGGGTCCACCGGCGGCGGCATCAAGGTGGCCCGGATTGTGATACTCACCAAGACCTCCTGGGGGGACATGCGGAAGATGCTCCACCCCAACGCCGTCACCACCACCCGCTTTGAGGGCAAGGCCCTGACGGACCGGCACATCCGGAGCGTGCACCTGTTTATCACGGTGTACCTGCTGGTGTTTACCGTCTCCTTCCTGCTGCTGAGTCTGGAACAGTTCGACATCGTCACCACCTTCACCGCCCTGACGGCCTGCATCAACAACATCGGGCCAGGGCTGGAGATGGTGGGGCCGGTGGGGAACTTCTCGGAGTTCTCTTGGGCGTCCAAGCTGCTGCTGTCCTTCGACATGCTGGTGGGACGGCTGGAAATCTTCCCCATGCTGCTGCTGTTCGCGCCGTCCATCTGGACCCGGGGGCGGATTATCCGGCGGATGTGAAATCCCCGGTCCGCCTGATATTCCGACACGAAAAAGGCCCCGAGGCATACCGCCTCGGGGCCTTTCCTTATGTTTCCTTCAGTTCCCCAGCGCCTTCGCCGATTCCTCCAGCTTGGCGATGAGCTCCCGGAACTTCTCCGCCTTCTCCTTCTCGGCGTTGACCACCGCCTCCGGGGCACGGGAGACGAATTTCTCATTCTTCAGCTTCTGCTCCACAATCCGCAGGCCGTTCTCCGCCTTCTCCTTTTCCCTGGCGATGCGCTCCCGCTCCGCCGTCAGGTCCACCAGCTCGCTGAGGGGCAGATAGGCCGTGGCGTTGTGGGTGACAATGCTCACCTGCCCGCCGAGGTCAGCCGGGGCCTCCGCCGCGAAACGCACCTCCGAGGCAAAGGCCAGCCGCTGGAGGAAGTGCAGGCCCTGCTCATAGGGCTCCGGCGCGGCCGTGACCAGCAGGACCTCCGCCTTCTTGCTGGGGGGCACGTTCATCTCCGCCCGGCGGGCCCGGATGGCCTTGATGGTGTCCATAACGGCCTCCATGGCGGCCTCCTCCCCGGGGAAGCTGAGGGCATCGCTGTACTCCGGCCACTTCGCCAGCATCAGGAAGCGGTCCTCCGTCCCCTCCCGCTTCGGCAGGGCCTGGAAAATCTCCTCGGTGATGAAGGGCATGAAGGGATGCAGCAGCTTCAGGAGCTCCGCCAGCACGTAGCACAGCACGTTCCGGGCGGTGTTCTTCGCCGCCTCGTCCTCACCGTTCAGACGGGTCTTAGTCAGCTCAATATACCAGTCGCAGTAAGTGTCCCACAGGAAGTCATAGACCTTGGCGGAGGCCACGCCGATCTCATAGCTGTCCAGGTTCTCCGTGACTTCCTTCACCAGGGTGTTCAGTCTGGAGAGAACCCACTTGTCCTCCCGCTCCAAGGCCTCCGCCGCCGGGATGGCATAGGTCTCCAGGTCTCCCAGGTTCATCATCACGAACCGGCTGGCGTTCCAGACCTTGTTGGCGAAGTTCCGCATAGCCTCGCATTTCTCGGTGTAGAACCGCATGTCGTTGCCGGGGCTGTTGCCGGTGATGAGGTTAAACCGGAGGGCGTCCGCGCCGTACTTTTCCGCGACCTCCAGGGGGTCGATGCCGTTGCCCAGGGACTTGGACATCTTGCGGCCCTTGTCATCCCGGACCAGACCGTGAATCAGGACGGTATGGAAGGGGATTTTCTTCATCTGCTCACAGCCGGAGAAGATCATCCGGGCCACCCAGAAGAAGATGATATCATAGCCGGTGACCATGACGGAGGTAGGATAGTAGAAGTCCAAATCCTCCGTCTTCTCCGGCCAGCCCAGTGTGGAGAAGGGCCACAGGGCGGAGCTGAACCAGGTATCCAGCACGTCAGGGTCCCGGGTCAGGTGGGCGGAGCCGCACTGCGCGCACTTGACAGGGTCCTCCCGGCTGACGTTGATGTGGCCGCACTCGCCACAGTACCACGCGGGAATCTGGTGGCCCCACCAGAGCTGACGGGAGATGCACCAGTCATGGACGTTCTCCATCCAGTTGATATAGGTCTTGGAAAAGCGCTCCGGGACAAACTTCACCTCGCCCTCCCGGACCACCCGGAGAGCCTCCTGAGCCAGGGGCTCCATCTTCACGAACCACTGGGCGGAAATCAGGGGTTCCACGTCGTTGTGGCAGCGATAGCAGGTGCCCACGTTGTGGCTGTAGGGCTCGGTCTTCACCAGATATCCCTGCTCCTCCAAGTCCTTGATGATGGCCTTCCGGCACTCATAGCGGTCCATGCCGTTGTAGGGCCCGCCGTTTTCGTTGATGGTGCCGTCGTCGGCGATGCAGCGGATGGTCTCCAGGTTGTGCCGGAGGCCGACTTCAAAGTCGTTGGGGTCATGTGCGGGGGTCATCTTCACCGCGCCAGTGCCGAAGCCCAGTTCCACGTACTCGTCCGCCACAATGGGAATCTCCCGGTTCATGATGGGCAGGATGCAAGTCTTGCCCACCAGGTGCTTGAAGCGCTCATCCTCCGGGTTCACGGCCACGCCGGTGTCGCCCATCATGGTCTCGGGCCGCGTCGTCGCCACGACGAGGTCGCCGGACCCGTCGGTGAGGGGATAGCGGATATACCACAGGTGGCCGGGCTTGTCCTGATACTCCACCTCCGCGTCGGAGAGGGCGGTGACGCAGTGGGGGCACCAGTTGATGATGCGGCTTCCTTTGTAGATGAGGCCCTTGTCGTAGAGCTCGCAGAAGGTCTCCCGGACGGCCTTGGAAAGCCCCTCGTCCATGGTGAAGCGGGACCGGGACCAGTCGCAGGACACGCCCATCTTCTTTTGCTGCTGGACAATGCGGTTTCCGTACTTCTCCTTCCACTTCCAGACCCGCTGGAGGAACTTTTCCCGGCCCAGGTCATAGCGGCTGAGGCCCTCGTTGACCCGCAGGTCCTCCTCCACCTTCACCTGGGTGGAGATGCCGGCGTGATCCACGCCGGGGAGCCAGAGGGTGGAGTAGCCCTGCATCCGCTTGAAGCGGGTGAGGATGTCCTGGAGGGTGCAGTCCATGGCGTGGCCCATGTGGAGCTGGCCCGTGACGTTGGGGGGCGGCATGACGATGGAGAAGGGCTTTTTCGCGGGGTCCGGGTCGCCCTTAAAGCATCCGGCATTCTCCCACATCGCATAGACCCGGCCCTCCACCTGCTGGGGCTCGTACACTTTCGGCAGTTCGTTTCTCATGTTGATTCTCCTTTGTATGATGAATGATTCTCTATGATTTTTCCTTGGATATAAGGCAAAAATTCTTCCGCCTCTCCTGAGATCAAATCCTTCTTTTGCAGCAGCAGGGCATTCTCCCCGCCATAGACCAGAAGCCAGAGCTTCTTGCTCTCAAAAACTCCGTTCATGTCCTCACCGGAGACCTCCTCCCGGTGTACCCCGCCGGAAACCGTCATGCCGGTTTCGTCAAAGCGGACCTCCACCGCCGTTTCGGACCAGTTCACGGCCCGCCGTCCCGCCAGCAGCGCCTCCGCCTCCTTCCGGCAGGAAGCCGGGGGCCGGAGGGGCTTCCGCTCCCGGAGGCAGAGACACCAGACGCCCATGACTACCGCGAATCCCCCCGATGCTATCAGGCTGGGAATCCGGGGCTCCATCAGACCGGGAACCAGTGCAAACACACCCAGGGCAACCAGAAAAGCGCCGTAAATCCGGTAACGCCTCCGGCGCTTCTCCCAGTCCGGGCCTCGGGCGGCACAGGCGTTAAGCCGGTCCGTCACCTTCCATAAGCCCGGCACGGCCTCCCGGCTCCGGACTTCCAGCCGCTGCTGCATCAGCTCCGCCGTCTCGGCATCCAGAGCGGGCTCGTCATAATTCGTTATCCGAAAAAGGAATTCCATCCCTGCCTCCTTTCCGGGGTCGCGGGAAGAACCTGTTTCCCCGTCCGTTCCGTCCAAAAGGCCGGAAAATCTCCAGCGGTCCCCTCCGTAAAGCTCCGCTTGGGGAGAATGTAAATCCGCTGTGGTTTTCCCTGTAACTCCAGATAAAAATGTCCGCCGTCCTCCCAGAGCCTGTTCAGGCACGCGTAATCAAAGCGGTGATCGCTTTTGGAATCGTGTACCCAGCAGCCGTCTCCGGTAAAGCGGCAGCTGTAAAGGGGCCCGGTCTCCTGATACTTTTTCCACATCCGCCGTACCCAGCGGGCATAGGGCGGATGCAGAAGATACCCGGCGGAGGCCTGCCGCAGGGCCCGTAAGCCCAAGGCTCCAAAAGCAATCTCCAACACTCCGCCCAGCGGCGTAGTCAGAAACAGATTCATCAGGAACCCCAGCTTCTCCTCATACATGCTCCGGCCCTGAACAAGGCTGTTCACCACGCTCACGATGCCCATTACGATAAAAAACCAGCAGAAGAAACAGCCCAGAGCCCGTGCCCATGCCGGTGGATCGTCGGAAGCACTCAAAGGCCTCCCCGGCTTCTTCCGGACGAAGCCGTACCAGAAATCCGCAAAGTCCTCTATGGTGTAATCCAGTCTGATTTCAAATTCCATGGTTCAATCCACCAATACCACGGGCTTTTTCAGCTTCCGCTCCAGAAAGTCCCGGAAGCCCTCCGGCGTACCATGTGAGAACCCGTTCTTATCCACAATAATACCGGACCGCTTGTCCAATTGCAGCATAAAATGGGTCTCGGTCTCATAAACGTTCCTGACGGTCTCATACTGATACACCGTCTCCATCCCGGGCCGGTTGCACAAACAGGACTCCTCGGAAAAGGTAAAATGCCGTTCCAAGGCCTCCCCCGACCGGCGCAGAACCCTCCGGCTGCTCCATGCCATAAAGCGGCGCAGAAACAGCCCCTTCAGAAGACTCGGGACACAAACGACCAGCGCAGCTATACACAGGGCGCGTTCCGCAGTCTCCAGTCTGGAAAACACCGCCAGCAAAAGCAACCCGCAAACAGTCCCCCACAGCCCCGCGCCCATATAAAAGCACTTCCGGCCCAGATATGATTTCTTCTGTATTTCCTTCGTAAACACCAGCGTCATGGCCCACACGGCATCCCTATCATATTGCGTAAAGTTCTCAAACATATCTCCATCCCCTTTCAACACCAGACCAGCGGCAGCGAAAAGCAACGCTAGTCAATTCGACAACCACCAAAACCCCCGCCCGCACTACGCCGCGGGCAGGGACATGCCTGTCTTCTTCCATGGCCCCAGGCGCGCCCCCGTAAAACCGCATCCCCTTGTTTTTCTCTTTTGGACCGTGCACGGCCCGTTTTCTCTTTTTATTCCGGGAATAAAAAGAGAAAATGGGGGGTGCATTGGACCAACCCCCAAAGGGCAGCAATCCTCCCCGCCCGCCAGGGCGAGCACCAGCCCCGTTCCCCCGCCGGGGGAAAAAAGAAAACCGCCCCAAGCCTCCCGGCTCAGGGCGAACACAAGTCCGCGGTACCACCTGATTTCGCGCCTCCCCAGGGAGGCACGCACTTATGGGCTCACGCCCTTCCCCGGTAACGGAGGGACTCCGTC
The DNA here is from genome assembly GCA_041223955.1 of Oscillospiraceae bacterium 38-13. Lineage (GTDB taxonomy): Bacteria > Bacillota > Clostridia > Oscillospirales > Oscillospiraceae > Oscillibacter. The sequence goes on from JBCLRG010000004.1 coordinate 198,711, forward strand.
GCGGCTTACTGCTCCTTCAGCCGCGCCGCTCCGGGACGACTTCACCGGGGGCGTTCCGGGAACTTGCACCAACCGTTCCCTCTCTGCGCTTCCCCCCGCCGGGTACTGCTTCCCTTCTTCGCGGTTCTCAATATGCGGTGATTATAATATGATCGAAGTGGATTGTCAAGAGCAAAAAGCGGACCATCCTCCCCCTTCCCATCAGCTCATCCTCAGAATCTCCTTCTTCAGGCGGCTGATAATCCGCTTTTCCAGCCGGGAAATATACGACTGCGAAATCCCCAGCTGGTCCGCCACCTCCTTCTGCGTCTGCTCCTTCCCGCCGCCCAGTCCAAAGCGCAGCGTGATAATCTGCCGTTCCCGAGGCGAGAGGGTGTTAATCGCCGCCGCCAGAAGCGACCGGTCCACGTCCTCCTCAATGGGCCGCATCACCACGTCCTCATCCGTCCCCAGCACATCGGAGAGCAGCAGCTCGTTTCCATCCCAATCCGTATTCAGCGGCTCGTCAAAGGACACCTCTCCCCTGCGGGAAGCGTTCTTCCGCAGATACATCAGAATCTCATTCTCAATGCACCGGGAAGCGTAGGTCGCCAGCTTGATATTCTTATCCGTCCGGTAGGTCCCCACCGCCTTGATCAGCCCAATCGCGCCGATGGAAATCAAATCCTCGATGTTAATCCCCGTGTTCTCAAACCGCCGGGCTATGTACACCACCAGACGCAGGTTGTGCTCAATCAGCTCCTGCCGCGCCGCCTCGTCCAGGTTGGCCAGCAGCTCCGCCTCCCGCTCCCGGCTCAGCGGCGGAGGCAGGGTGTCGCTGCCCCCGATGTAATGTACCTCGCCCTCCGGCAGGATTCCCAGCCGGACCAGCCACTGCCTCAGCCTCCGGAGTCCCCGGCGGACGCCTTCCGCTCCGACGCTTTTCCTGATGCCCATGTCTTCCTCCCTTTCCCGCCGGTCCGCCCCACAGCGCCGCGTAGCCCGCGCCCAGCGCCGAGGGGGACAGAGCCGCCGTCAGCCCCGGATACCGGGTCCCGTTAATTTCCGTCCAGTCCGTTCGTATGCTCAGCAGAAGCCCCGCGGCCGTCCCCACCGCCCGGTAGGGCGTCAGCCGGGGCCGGAGTCCCGGAGCCGCCGCCCGCAGGGGCTCCAGCAGCTCCTCCGGCGTCCCCAGATTCCCCCGGGACAGCAGCCGCACCGCCTCCGGGGGCAGGGCCCGGTTCAGGGCGCCGGGGGCCGTCACCAGCACCGCCCGCCCGTCCGGGGCACAGAGGCCGTTTCCGCTGTCCCACAGGGCCGTCAGCTCCGCCGTGCGGTCTCCGATCCGAACCCGCACCGGCAAGAGCTCCCCCTTCACGCCGTGGCCCGCCATCCCCCGGAATACCACGGAGAGCACCGCGTAGGCCGCCGTCCCCGCCACCGCCAGAGTCCGGGCGTCCACATTTGTGTACAGCACGCCGTTCACCGCCGGAACGCCGCCCCCCGCCAGCAATCCCAGCCCCAGCACACAGCCCGCCATAGCGCAGGAGACCGCGAAAAACAGCAGAGTCAGCCGCAGCAGCTTCTCCTCGCCGCCGTAGGCCGCCAGCGCCAGCAGCACCCCCGCCGCCAGCTTCACCGGGGTCTCCGCCAGGAAGCCCAGCCCCGGCAGGAACACCGCCGCCGCGTAAACGCCCCCCAGCAGCCCCGCCAGGGCGCAGCGCCCCCGCCTCAGCGGCAGACCCGCCAGCCGGGCGGCGCAGAGGAGGAGCAGGTAGTCCATCAGGGCGTTCAGCACGAACACGCTGTCGATGTAAATAACCGTCACAGAGTCCTCTCCTTCCTGCCGGGGGTCTCACTGGCCATATTATAGGACAGGTGGAGCGGGAAAGAGGTCGCTTTCTGAGGCGGAGCGAAGATGAAAAAAGGAACCCCCGGAGGGGTCCCTTTTTAATTGCCGGTTCCGTCAGGTCTGGATGCCCCACAGATCGTCGAAGAGCCCGCCGGTATTGGGCTCCTGCGGCTCCGTCACCGCCGGAGGCTCCACGACGGGAGGCGGCTCCGGCGTGGGTTCCGGCGTTGGTTCCGGTTTGGGGTCCGGCGTGGGCGAGGGGCCGTAGCCCTCGTGGCTCTCGCCGGGGCTGGGAACATAGGGGTCCTGGGGCAAGCCCGTCCCGCCGTTGGGGTCGCCGGTGGGGTCCTCCGGATTCACCGGGGCCATGCCGTTATGGGCCGGGCAGCCCCCCAGGGGATTCGTCTCCGAGGGCTCGGTGAGCTTCTCCAGATTGCTGATGAGATAGGCGTCGTCGTCGGCCTTGATGCCGGGGCCGTAGTCCTCCCGGACGTGGTTCAGGTAGGCCCGCTGCTCCACCACCGCCTCGGGGCAGCTCTCCCCCGCCAGGCAGTGGCCCTCGGTGCAGTAGGAGACCACCTGATGGACTGTGCAGTCCTCGGTGGGACCGGTGCCCGCCGCCGCCTCAAAGGAGGCGGTCCGTCCGCCCCGGGGGTCCGCCCGGCAGGCGTCCGTGGGCCGCATGCCGCTGTCCAGGCAGACGCTGACGCTGGTCATGCCGGAGGAGGGCTTGTTGTCAAAGCCCTTGTTCTCCAGCTCCGCGTGGAGGGGCTCCATGACCTTCTTCCACATGGTGATGGCCGGGTTGCCGCTGTAGCTGATGCGCTCCGGGGTCTCATAGCCCGTCCAGACCGCCGCCACGTAATAGGGCGTGTAGCCCACAAAATAGCGGTCCCGGTTGTCGTTGGTGGTGCCGGTCTTTCCGGCTATGGTCATGCCGCTGAACTTCGCCTGTCCGCCGGTGCCGGCGTTGACGGCGTTTTTCAGCATGTCCGTCATGAGATAGGCGGTGGTCTCCTTCATGGCCACGTGGCTCTCGCCCTCGTTCTCCAGAACCGTCACCTCGTTGCCCGCGTTGTCCAGCCGGGTGACGCGGAGATAGGTCCGGGGCTCATTGTAGATGCCCTTGTTGACAAAGCAGGCGTAGGCCGCCGCCATTTCCACGGTATTCAGGCCGTAGGTCAATCCGCCCATGCCGATGGCGCCGATGCTCATATCATCCGCCACAAGGTTCAGCTTCAGGTTCTCCGTGGCGAAGCGGTAGGCCTCCTCCACCCCCACAGACTGGAGGGCCTGAACGGCGATGGTGTTGATGGACCTCTGCACGCCGGTCCGCACGGTGGTAAAGCCGGTGTAGGTGTTGGGGGAGTTCTTGGGCCAGGGGGACCCGTTGAGCTCCTGAACCGGGTAGTTGTCAAAGACGCTGCCTTGGGTGATGACCCCCGCGTCAATGGCCGGGGCATAGGCCGTCAGGGGCTTCATGGAGGAACCCACCTGCCGCCGGGCGGTGGCGCAGTTCCAGCCCAGGTTCTCCTGCTTCTCCCCCACCTTGCCCACCATGGCCACCACGTTGCCGGTGTAGGGGTCCATGATGGTGATGCCGGACTGGAGGAGCTGGCCGTTCCGGGAAGTGACGTCCAGATTGCTCCGGTCCTCATAGACCGACTCCGCCAGGGCCTGAATCTCCGGGTCCAGGGTGGTATAAATGCGGTAGCCGCTGTTGTACAGGCGCTCCATGGCCTCGTCCTGAGAGATGTGGAGGGCGTCCTTCAAATCAGCGGACACGTCCCGGATCACCTGGTCCACGAACCAGGAGTTGATCTCGATCTTGCCCGCCGTTCTCTCCACGATCTCCTCGGCGGAGGTGGACCCGTCGGAGAACTGGAGGACCTCCGCCATGGCGGCGTCGGCCTGTGCCCTGGTGATATAGGGCAGGCCGGTCTTGGGGTTGATGACCTTCTCGGAGCACATCTTGTCCAGCACCCAGCCCTGCCGCTTCTTGTTGGCCTCCCGGGGGGTGGTGGTGGTGCCGTCCTCCCGGGTGATGGTGATGTTGTACATGGGGCCGTACATGGAGGGGTTGTTGGTGATGGCGATGAGGCTGGCGCACTCCGCCAGATTCAGCTCGCTCACGTCCTTGCCGAAGTAGAACTGCGCCGCTGTCTGGACGCCGTAGCAGCCCTGCCCCAGATAGATGGTGTTGAGATAGAGCTCCAGGATGTCCTCTTTTCCATAGTTCTTCTCGAACTCCAGCGCCCGAAAAATCTCCCGGACCTTCCGGTTGATATAGGGCTTGTTGTCCTTGGTCATGTTCTTCAGCACCTGCTGGGTGAGGGTGGAGCCGCCCATGCTGGCGTCGCCCTGAAAGATGTTCAGGACGGCCTTGCCGGTGCGGAGCCAGTCCACGCCCTTGTGCTGGAAGAACCGCTCGTCCTCAATGGCGACGGTGGCCTGCCACAAGTACTCGGGCATGTCCTTAAAGTCCACCAGCACCCGGTTCTCCGGGCCGTGGACGCTCTGCCACTCCTTCCACGCTCCGCTCTCCTTGTCCTGATAGTAGACGAAGGAGCTGAGCTTCATGGTGTAGTCCTCTGCCCGGACCTCCACGGAGGGAGTGACCACCGTCTCGATATACTCCTTAAAAAAGTGCAGGCCGATCAGCGCCGTGCCCACGCCGATGAGCAGGATGGTCCACAGGGTGAAGAAAAAAATCTTCACCGTACTCAGCACATACCCCAGGGCGGTTTTCTTTTTCCGCCTGCGCCGGGGGGGCTGAGGGGAGGGCTGCTCTCTTTTTCCGTGCTGCTCCAATGTTGCAAATACCTCCTTTACCCGGGGTAAAATTCGCCCTTTCCGTCTCTTTTTCAGGGACGGAGGGGCTTTCGGCAGATTCAGGAAGAGCTTCCAAAAAAATTCAGGAAATCTCTATTTTCCATTGTACCATCCCCTGTCAACATTGAAAATGTCGTATTTTCCCGAAAAAAAGTTCCTGATTCGCATGGATTTTCGGCTTTTGGGCAAACTAGCTTCCGAGAACCCTTTCAACTTTTCGCCTTTTTCAACATTTAAACTCTTGCAATTCCCGGCGATTCCGTGTAAAATACAGTTGAGCACAAAAAGGAGGCCCACGACATGAGTGAAGATTTCGGCCCCACCTTCCTCACCGTCACCGACGAGGAGGGCAACGAGCTGGTCCTGGAATTCATGGACGCGCTGGAGCATGAGGGCCAGCTGTATCAGGCCTTTTTCCCCGCCGAGACCGAGGGGGAGGAGGACCCGGACGCCGGACTGGTGATTTTAAAGGTCCTCCATGAGGACGGCGAGGACATTCTCTCCACCCTGGACTCCGATGAGGAGCTGGAGACGGTCTACGAGCTTTTTATGGAATCCCTGTTTGACGAAGAGGAATAAGCCTTCTCCCCTTCGCGCAAAATCGAACATCGAAACGCAGTACCCTGCGGGGTGCGTGATAGATCTTTTTTTAACCCACATTTCGTTATACGGGACGCTGGATCAGCCCGTGGTTCGCAGGCCTCCCGGCTGCCGTTCGCGGCTGGAAGTTGGAAGCGGTAAAGCGCGCTGGAGGCGACCCACCTGTCCGTAAAGGTGCAGGTTATAACGAGGTCTACACGGCTCTCGCGGGGTACTATTATGCCCTGAGCCGGATATCCGCCGGGGTTTTTTCAGAAAATTTTCAGCCCCGCCGTTTATCCTTGTGCCCGGATGAGAATGCTATTTTCCCGGAGTGCCCCCGGGATTTGATGAAAAAACCGTGAATTCTGGCGTTTTCTTTCCTGGGAAATGGATTTTGGGCTTGCACTCTCGTCCGTCTTCCGCTATAATAGGCAAGTGCGTAAAATCCGGTTTCCCACGGGGAGGCCAAAAATTGTAACTGAAAACTTGAGAGGACTGAAACACAAATGAGCGCATCAAGAGAAAAGCAAAACCGTCAGGCCGCCTCCGGCCAGACCGACCCCAAAACCGCCCGGGAGGCCCAGCAGCGCAAGGAGCAGAAGCGGAGCAGCCTCCTCTACGGCGCGATTGCCGCCGCACTAGTGGTGGTACTCATCGCCTCCGTCGTCTGGCGCAGCGAGATGATCCCCAGAATGACCACAGCCGCTACCATCGACGGCCAGAAGTACAGCACCTCCGAGGTGAGCTACTATTATCAGAGCGCCTACCGCAGTTTCCTCAGCCAGTACTCCTATTTTACCAGCTACCTGGGGCTGAACACCGGCACGTCCCTCCGCAATCAGATTGTCACGGAGACCGCCGCCTCCATGCTGGGCATTGACCTGCCGGAGGCCGCCGAGGGCGAGGAGGCTCCTGTCCTGACCTGGCACGACTACTTCCTGGACCAGGCCCTGGACAACATGGGCATCATCCAGAACGGCCTCAAGGCCGCTGAGGCCGAGGGCTTCGCGTGGCCCGCCGGGGTTCAGGCCCAGTATGACGACAACATGGCCTCTCTGAAGTCCGTGGCCGCCGCCAGCGGCATTTCCGTCAGCCAGTACCTGAAGGGCAATTTCGGCGCGGGCGTCAATGAGAAGATTTACAGTGAGCAGCTTCTCCGGACCCTCCGTTTCGGCGCTTACGCCGATGCCTATCAGAACAGCTTGACCTATTCCGACAGTGAGCTGGAGGAGGCCTATAACAGCAACCGGAACGCCTATGACCACGTGTCCTACGAGAGCGTTTCCATCTCCGGTGCCGCCGAGGGTACTACTGATGCCGAGGGCAATACTCAGGACCCCACCGAGGAGGAGTCCGCCGCCGCTCTGGAGGCCGCCCGCCAGTCCGCTCAGACCATCCTTGACGGCTTCCAGGATGGAGGAAACCTGGAGACTCTGGCCGAGGAGAACAACGGCACCTATAACAGCAACGAAAGCGGCTCCTACAGCGCCGGAAGTGTTATGAGCGAGTGGCTGTACGACAGCGCCCGGAAATCCGGAGATTCCGCTGTCCTGGAGGACGGCACCGTCCAGTACGTGGTGGTTTTCCATGACCGGTTCCGGGATGAGAATCCCACTATCGACATTCGCCACATCCTGGTTCCCCTGGGAACCGCCACCCTCACGGAGGACGATGAGGGCTACGCCGATGAGCAGGCCCAGCTGAAGGCCGACGCCCATGCCAGAGCCGAGGAGCTGCTGGCGCAGTGGCAGTCCGGCGAGGCCACCGAGGACTCCTTCGCCGCTCTGGCTATGAAGGAATCCACCGACGGCTCCAAGTACGACGGAGGCCTCTATACCGAGGTCTATCAGGGCCAGATGGTCGCGGAATTCAACGACTGGTGCTTTGACGCCGCCCGTCAGGCCGGTGACACCGGCGTGGTGGATACCCAGTACGGCTCCCACGTCATGTATTTCTCCGGAACGAACCTGAACCGCTGGCAGACACAGGCCGCTTCCGCCCTGCGGAACGAGGCCTATGCCGAGTGGGAAGAATCCTTTGCCGCCGGAGATGCCATTCAACGTAGCGAGTCCGGCCTGAAGATCATCGGCTGATTCGGACGCGAAAAACTCAAGCATGGATTTCAAGGGGCCGGCATGTGCTGGCCCCGTTTCCTCTGAATTTACATTTGCGCTGTATCTGAACAACCATCTGGATTTTGCCGAATGGTAAAGAAAGAAGGAAATGATTATGCTGGTTGGCACTCTGGTTAACACTGGTGCGGTGCTGCTCGGCTCACTGATCGGGATGCTGCTGGGCAACATTCTCCCGGAGCGTCTGCGGGACACGGTGATGAAGGGCCTTGGGCTCTGCACCCTGTTTGTGGGCATTGATGGAATGCTGGGAGGCAGCAACGCCCTGATCGCCATTATCTCTGTGGCGGTAGGAGCGGTTATCGGCGAGCTCTGCGACCTGGACGGCCACCTGAACCGCTTTGCAGAGGGACTGGAGAAGCGTTTTAAAAAGGGTCGGGAAGGGACAGGCCCCTCCCTGGCGGAGGGCTTTGTGACGGCCTCCCTGGTCTTCTGCGTGGGTGCGATGACCATTGTGGGAGCGCTGAACGACGGCCTCACAGGTAATCATGAGATGCTGTTTACCAAGGCTACGCTGGACTTTGTGTCCTCCATTATTTTCGCCTCTTCCCTGGGATTGGGAGTAATGCTGTCGGCTTCGGCGATACTTGTTATTGAGGGCGGCATCGCCTGTCTTGCCAGTCTGATCGCGCCGATCCTTCAACAGAATCCCAATACGATTCCGGAGATGACGGTAGTGGGGTCGATCTTGATTGTGGGAATCAGCCTGAATCTGCTGGGGGTTGCCAAGCTGAAGATCATGAACTATGTTCCGGCCATTTTCCTGCCCATCCTGCTTTGCCTGTTTATGTAAGGACGCATACATAAGGAAACGCGCCTTTGTCGAAAGACAGAGGCGCGTTTTTTCGGGAGTATTTTGCTCTGCGCGGTGTTAGAATGGCGGCAAGGAAGGGAAGGAGAAGGGAAGGAGGAGAAGGGTTAATGATCGTATTCGGGCTGGCGGCGCTTGCGGGCGCTCTTCTTTATTGGCTGTACGGCAGGGTTTTGCCTCGACAAAGTGCATCTCCGCTGTAATGTTTGTTTTCCGAACGGGGAAGCACGGGGACCGCGCTGTCTTGAACGCCTGTACCGGCTGGGTCCGGCATGTCGGCCGGTTTCGGGAAAGCGGGATATACGAATTCCGTTTTGACAGCCAGCTGTCCAATGGGGAGGCGGAAGTTCTCTTGCTGGATGCCCGGAAGCAGGAGCTGCTGCGGATGAACCGGCTCAAGCCTGCGGGCACGTTGGAAGTAGACGGGAAAAGCCGGTATTATCTTTATTGGGTTTTTAAAAGCGCTACAGGCAGGTGTGAGTTGCATTGGTAAGGTTCGTCGGACATAAAAACAAAGCAGACTGCCGAAGCAATCTGCTTTGTGTTGGCGCCACCTATCTTCCCGGGCCGTCGCCAGCCAAGTATTGTGGGCAGAAACGAGCTTAACTACCGTGTTC
>JBCLRG010000005.1:0-190470 GCA_041223955.1 Oscillospiraceae bacterium 38-13
ATATCCCCCCGGGCGTTGGTGATCTCGGTCTGCAAACTGGTTGCCGTCTGGGTCAGCGTGGAGATGTTCCCCTCCGCTCCCTGAACCCGGGTGGTAATCTTGCCCAGTTCAATGTCAATGGAGGAGGACAGGCCCTCCAGCTCATTGGAGACCTCCAGCCGGATGCTGTCCAAATCCAGCGTAATCGCCGCCCGGGTCTGGGCGATTTTCCAGTTTACCAGCCGCTCTGTGGAGGTCTGATAGGGTATCTCATGCTCCACCTCTCCCTCAATGGGCGCGGAGAGGTCCGCCACAAACAGCACATCATAGTCAATTTCCATCCGGTACACCCGGAAAAGGCTTCCGCCGCTGTACAGGGCGTCCCCCAGCTCCAGGAGGGGGTTGAACACCGCGCCGGAGACCTCGCCGGGGTCATAGCGGACGTTTTTCAGGCGGGCCAGCGCCCGGTCCGCCGCCGCCTGGTCGGCGTACAGGCACGTGGACGTCAGGGTATAGCCGGTCTCATTTCCGGCGGTAAAGCCGTGCTCATCATCCAGTGCCAGCACGACCCGGGTAATCTCCACCGGCTCCCCGGCGGAGCGGGCATCCTCGCAGGGCATGTCAGCGAAATCGCCTTCGATAATCAGAACCCGATTGCCGAACTCATCCCCCACAAAATTCCCAAACTCATCGCCAAGCAGGGTCAAGTCCGGAAGGTCCTCCAGCGGCAAAAGCCGCAGACGGTTTTCCGGCGTGATGATGAAATTGCCTCCGTGGGCGGCGGCGATGTTCCGCAGGACGTCCCGCATGGTGAGGTTAATGGGGATAGAGACCATCAAGGCCTCGTCGATCACGGACCGGCTGTCCAGGGAGACGCCCAGCCGGGTGCAGATATCCCTCACCACGCCGGGGGCGGACCGGGGCCACACACCGGTGATAGTGCCGGAGGAAAAATAAAGCTCCTCGGCAAACATCATCCGGTCAAAGGCCGTGATGGACATGACGCCCAGCACCCGGTCCTGCTCCCGGGTGTCGTTATAAAATGTCCCCTGGGGGACCCAGGCGGTGGAGACGGTTCCATCCGTCAGCCGGACGGACAGCTTGATCTCCGCCGCCCTGGGAACCGGCTTCAGGGGGACGAAGGAAAGGGACAGCTCCGCCGACGCCGCTTGCCCGGTGGACAGATGGTCAAAGGCCGCCGGATAGGCCTTGCAGCTGATCAGGCGGTCGTAGATGGTTCCGCCGATCACTGCCCGGACCTCCATCCGTACCGCATCGTCCTGTATGCGGCTCCACAGCTGGTCCCAGTTTCCAGGCGCCGTCAGCATAGCTCTCCCCTCCCTATACTTCTTCCAGTGTAAAGCTGACCCCGCGCCAATAGGTATTTCCGCCGTTCACGGAGCTCGCCGTGGCCTGTGGGCTGGAAATCCGAAAAGTCCGTGTCAGGGTTCCGTACTCCGCGTCGGTGTAGGTGACAGTGGCAGGGCTGGTCTTCAGGGCCTGGGACAGCTTCAGCAGCGGGGTATCCCGGAGCTTCATGAGGGAGACGGAAATGTGACGTTTTTTGATCTCCTTGGCATAGAGAGTGCCGTCGGTAGCCACCACCTGACGGCTCCGGCGGATGGCGTACTGCTGCTGAATGCCTCCGGACTTGCACCACGGGGCAAAGTCCACGCCGTTGATGATAAGCTTTGCCTCCATGGCGCGCCTCCTTTCTCAGGCCGTGCCGAACGCCCGGCCCATGTTGCTCTGTTCCACGGCCACCAGGCGGCCCGTCTTCCGCCCATCCAGGAAAACGCCCATGCCGTCCATGGCCTCCCGGAAGGCGGAAACCATTTCGTTCCGGTCCATCCCGCCGCCTCCGGGAAGGGGCTGGCCGTTGGCCCGGCTCTGCCGTTCGGTGTAGGAGCTGGTGGCGCCGCTGACGGTGTTGTCGATATCCCGCCGGACCCGCTGGACAGTGGCCAGCATGGCAGTGCCCGCTCCGGTATCGGCGATGGAGCGCGGAAACCCGGTGGGGAATGGGGTGCGTGGGTCCGGCATATTGAAGGGCTGAATGGGGTTGTCCTCCGGGGGAAGAGACACCGTGACGGCGCGTCGGCTGGCGGTGCCGCCTGCTTTGGCGGGTGCGGAATCGCCGCCGAATACGCCCTTAATGCTGTCAATGACACCGCCGACTTTGTTTTTAAGCCACTGTACTTTGTCATTGATGCCGTTCCAAAGGTACAAAATCAGGTCTTCTCCAACCTGTTTCATCTGGTCCGGGATACTTTTGAACCAGTCCAGCGCTTTTCTTCCGGCGTTGGGAATATCAAAAGCGAAAAATCGCTGAATCCGCGAAATGCTTCCGGAAATTGTGGACGTGACGGAAGTCCATGCCGCATTAACCTTGGTTCTGAAGGTCTCGTTTGTCATATACAAGGTGACAAGCCCTGTTACCAGTCCGGCAATCGCCGTAGCTACCAGCACAAATGGGTTTGCGTTCAGGACGGCGTTCAGAGCAGCTTGGGCAACCGTTTGGCTGTTGGTTGCGATTTTCAGCTTATCAATCAGCCCTACAATATTGGAAGCCGTTTTATAGGCCACCATTGCCGTGGTTGCTCCGACAATTACAGGCGTCAGAAGTTCCATAGCGCCGAGGAATCCGTTTATCCCATTGGTAATATCTTCCGTGTCGACGGAATCAATAAACTGCTGTATGGCAGGCAGGGCATTGTTGGTAATGTCGTTAATTACATTCGTGAGAGGTTCTTTGACCTTTTCATAGAGGGAAATTCCAACACCCTCCGCCGCCGACTGCATCAGCGTCAGGGAGCCGGAAAGATTGTCCGTCATGGTTTTCGCCATAGTTTCTGCCGCATCGTCAGCATTGTAAATGGCATTTGTCAGCTCTTGGTAGTCTTCTTCTGAAGCAGACACGATTGCCAGCATACCGGACATCGCTTCCTGACCAGCCAACTTAGCCGCCCAGCGGGCTTTTTCTGCTTCTTCTGCACCATAAGCCCGGTTAATCAGCATTTCTAGAGTTGAATTGTAATTCTTCTCCGAAATTTCCCCCTCTTCAAAAGCACGGTTTAAATCTTGCAAAATTTCTTTGAACTCTTCTTCCGGTATCATCAAGTTTCCGAAACCGGAACGGAGGTCATTCATAATTGTCAGCAGCGATTTCATGTTTCCTTCGCTGTCTTTCAGACTGATTCCGAGAACATTCATAGCGGCTTCGGATTCTTTTGTGGGCTTTGCCAGACGACTCAGTATGGACCGAAGAGCGGTACCGGCCTGAGAGGCCTTGATTCCGCTGTTTGCCATAAGCCCAATGGCAATTGCGCTGTCTTCCGCGCTGTAGCCCAGCGCCCCCGCCACAGGGGCGACATACTTGAACGTCTCCCCCATCATACCAACATTTGTATTGGCATTACTGGAGGCCACCGCCAGCACGTCCGCAAAATGGGAGCTATCCGCCGCCGTCAGACCGAACGCCGTCAGCGCGTCCGTTACAATATCAGACGTAGACGCCAAATCCTCCCCGGAAGCCGCCGCCAAATTCATGACGCCCGCCAGACCGTTCAGCATATCATCTGTTTTCCAGCCCGCCATGGCCATGTATTCCAGCGCCTGAGCGGATTCCGTGGCGGAAAACACTGTGGTTTCGCCCATCTCCTTGGCCTTCTCGGCCAGACGTCCCGCATCTTCGGCAGTCGCGCCGGAAATGGCCTGTACCCGGCTCATCTGGGCCTCAAAGTTCATGCCGGAGTCCAGCGAAAACCGGGCAAAGTCTTTAATCCCGTCGGTGATCTTCCGGAGCCCTTCCACCACCAGATCAGAGATCAAATTTGCCTTCAGAAGGTCCCCGAAAGAAACGGCGCTGCGGCCCGCCTCCTCCATAGCCTCCCCGGTGTCCTCCACCTCCCGGCCAAGGCCGTCTATGGCCTCCTGATTCTCCCGGACGGCGCTCTCCATCCCCGCGAGGTCCGCTTTCGCGCCGTTCAGCTGACTCTGGAGCTTCGCCACGGCCTTGGCCTGATTGTTATAGGCGTTTTGCGCCCTGGCGGCTTCATCCGAATCCTTCCCGTGGGCCGCCACAACTTCGTCCAGCGCTCTCCCGAGGTCCCGGAGCTTTTCCGCCTGGCGCTCCAGCTGGCTGTCCAGGAGGCCGATTTTGTCCTTGGTGGCGGCGATGGATTTTGCCAGCACCTGGTTTTTAGCTGCCAGCGCCTCCTCACTGGCGTCGTTTTTGTCAAACTGGGCCGCAACTGCCTTCAGCTCCGCCCCCATGGATTTGATATTTGCGTTAATCGCGTCAATACTGGACCGGAAAGTCTTCTCCCCGTCTATGCCCAGCCGCATCCCGACATCATAAGCCATGCGCCAGCCCCCTTCACAGTAAAGTCAAGCGCGGTTTTTATCAAGGCCGCGAACTGAGAGCCGCCATCTGCTCCGCGAGGGAGCCGGTGGGACGGTGCACCTCCTTTGCCCCGCAGCAAACAATCTGCCACACGGCAATTCGGTCCAAAACCTCCCCGATAGGGAGTATCCGGGCGTCTGAATCCGTCAGTCCTGCCCGGGAAGCGGCGAAGTAGAACCACGGCCAGCCGCCGCCGGAATGTCCTCTTCCGTGGTCTCCTCGTTTTTTGAGGGAAGGGCCTCCACCTCCCGCTTTGCGCTGTCATTCACGACGCCGTTGACGGCGTCGAGGACGGAGAACTCGCTGAGATCAATCAGGTCCGCCAGACGGCAGTCCGGCAGAGGCGGAACGCTCTCCCCCCGGCGGGCAGCATAGGCCCGGCCAGCGTCAAGGAAGATATGCAGTGTGGTTTCCATGGCCTGCACAACGGAGGAAACGCCATTGCTGGTGTCCGTCAGCGCCTTCCCCATCAGATCCAGAGAGCCGAATTCCTCTTCCAGCCGCTCATAGACGGAGGCGGGACAGCACATGGGATATTTCACGCCGTCAAGCTCCAGATAACTCACACGCATGTCACACACCTGCCTTTCTGGCCGCCCTGGTCTCCGCCGCCGTTTCCCGGAAGCGGTCCTGGATGTAAGCCAGCGCCGCCTCCTGGCTGGGGAACACCACGGACTCAAACCACGGTTCGCTCCCGTCTCCCTCCAGACCCTGCACAACGCCGGAAATCTCCGGCGTCTGCCATTCGATGGACTCCCCCTTGGTCTGGGCGTTCTGGGGCGGCATGCCAAAGGTAGCGGAGCGGTACAAAACCGCCTCATGCTTCCGCATTCCGTCTTCCTGATGGAGCCTTACAAAGGCAATTCCCACAGGAGCGGACTGTTCGTTGCCCCTGTACCGCAGGCCGTGGCCCGTCACCTCCGTGCCGTCCACCATAGCGGTGACGTCCTCCACGGTCAGGCCGTAAAGGTCCGCCGCCGCGTCCTGCTTCAGGCGGTCCAGCGTCATATCCAGCGTGCCGCCGGACGCGCTGGAGGAATCGTTTTCCGCAACGCCGTTGTTGGCGTAGAGGGGATTTTCCTCCGGGTTGCTGGGGGTAAAGTTGGCGGAAATCGCCTTTCCCAGCGTCTTTACGCCGCCGGTGTACCCTGTCGTTACACCGTCATTTTTCACGCACTTGGCATAGTAAACGCCATACATGCCGATACCGGCCATATGTAGTCACCCTTTCACTTCATAATTTTTTCGATTTCCCGTTCCGCCGTCGTGATCATGGCGGCCTTGGCCCGCTTCCGCGCCCGGGAGGCGGCCCGTTTCATAAACGGCGTTCCCGTCATAAAAGACGTCCCCCGCTCTACGGTCCGGGCAATCATCTGGTTTGGCTGACCCTTGGGCCAGCGCTTGCTTTCCAGGCTGTTGTAGCCGTCAAAACCGATCTTGACATTCAGGAAATTCTTCCCGTCGTCCGCCATGGGGGAAATGCCCAGGGAATCCAGCAGCCCCTGCTTCTGCTCCGGAGACGGGCCTACCGCCGGGTGCTCCGCCGTGCCGAACCAGCTCCGCCCCTCATGCTCCGCCACCGGAAGCGCCTTCAACTCCTCCCGGACTGCGTCTGCCGCCACAGAGGCCCCGGCATAAATGGCCCTGCCGCATACCCGGTCCTGTGCCGAGGCGGAGAGGTTCCGCATTTTTGCCAGATATTCGTCTCCGGTTTTAATCTGAATTCTTGCCACCGTCCAGTACCTCCCAGTCCCACGAATAATGCCACAGGCCGGTCTCCTCTTCGTAGTCCGCCGAAACCAGCCGCCACGCGATGCCCTGTGCGCTCAGCGCCTCTCCCAGCGCATCGGCCCAGGGGTCAAGATCCCGCCGTGTAAAGAGGTCCGTAACTCCGGTAATAACCAGCTCCTCATGGCGGTCATTGGCTTCCAGGTCGTGGGCCCCGTCCTCCTGCCATACAAAATAGCGCTCCGATTTCAGCCGTTTTCCATGGCTCACCTGCGGGGTTACAGCCCGATGAGCGGCGATCACGCGCTCAAACCACCTCATGTTCTGCCTCCTCCGGAATCTCATAAATCTGCGAAACCCGCTTTAGCGTGATATCCAGAGACGGAGGCCAAACGCCGGACGCCAGCTGAATCAACTCGACCTGAAATTGTCCCCCGTCCTCCGTCACCGCCACATCCTGCGGAGAAATTTCCGGCCTCCGGGGAACCCGGAGCACCCGCTCCACCCGGACCTGGTCTTGTTTGGCGGAGTAAAAACGGATAAGGCCCAGCTTTCGCTCCTCATAGTGGAGCCGCGTTCGGAATATCAGCCGGGGGACCGGGGCGTACCCCGGCTCTCCCCCGTCTTCCGTCCGGTAGATGGTGACGACTCCGCTGTTATAGGTCTGGGAAATTTCATTCCCGGCCCGAAAGGGATTCTTCCGCATAATTCCATACCTTCCGATCATTCTGCATGGACAAAATAAGGTGCCGGTAGTTGTTTTCGAAGACATCCAGCGCTCCGTCCCGGTAGTAGCGGACAAACTCCATCAGCAGCGTCCGGCCGGGGCCGGGCCACAGGTAGTCCATTCTTTCGCCAGCTTTGCCGTCCAGGTAGTCCATTCCGGCGTAAATGGCCTCCGCTATTTTCCGGTCTGTGGCCTCATCCGTCCATGTAATGTCCAGCTGCGCCCGGACGTCCTCCAGCAGACCCTCGGGAAGGGGCTCCCACCGAGGCCTCACGGGTTAGTTTTTGTCACCGTGACGGCATAGGTCTTTGTGGTCTTGCCGTCCTCGGCGGTAACGATGGCCTTCACCGTATTCTCACCGTTGTTCCAGGACGCTGCCGTCCCGTTGTCAATTTCCACATCGTTTACCGTTACCTTTACGGAGGCCGCCGCATTGTCAGGGATTGCGGTAATAGTATTAGTAGCGTTGGTGGTGCTGGCGGTATAGGACGCCACTTTGCCGTCAAAAATGGGGCTTAGGGAAAGATTTCCCATTCGGAGGTCCGCCAGCGCCGCGTCACTGGAGGGCGCGGGCTTTTCCGTGGCGACAACCTCCCACTTGGCGGGCTCCAGATCGGTGATATCCAGTTCAATAAAGGCGTTGTTGTCGGCGGGCATGCCGTTTGCGTAAGTCTTGATGAGGTAAACCCGCTCATCCTCAAGGAAATGGTATTCGTCGCTGTACTCAATCCGCCCGTCCTTGCTCATGCCCACGAAAGCCCAGTACAGCCGCCCGATTCCCAGCGTTGCCCGGCCTTTTTTCTTGGCGGCGGACTGAATGACCTTGACGGGATAAGGAAACACATCGTTACGGAAAGTCCCGTCCGGAGCCTGCACTGTGGTAACGGGCATGACCTTCTTAAAATAGTCCTGCGGATTTACCACCAGAATCAGACCGGTCACACGCCGGGCCTTTCCAGTAGGGCTAGCCGCCAGGATGGAAACCAGATTTCCCATGGTGGACGGAGAAAATCTGGTGAGTTTCACCGGCACCTTTTCCGGGTATACGCCGCCGGTGGTGGTGACGTTCTCCCCCACCTGACGGTTCATGCCAATGGGCTCATCGTTTCCGGTGCCGTTTACGACGCCGTTTTCCATGCCGTTGGCAAGGGCTTCCAGAAGAACCCGCCGGATGTACCGGTCCAGCCACTCAGGACCAAGATCCAGCTGTGCCTTGCAGATAGGGAGGAAGCCGGACAGCTTATTGAGGTCCGTTTTGACCTCCTTGAAGCCGGAAGAAAGTTCCTGAAGAATCTGGCCGCAGAGCTTGCCCCACGCCGCCATTTGAAATCCGTTGGTATTCATAAGGATACGGATTGCGCCCTCGGTGTTGGTAAAGTTCAGTTCCTTCAGCAGAGGGTGATCCGTCTCCAGATCATCAAAGATGGAGTTGAACACCGTTTCCGGCATGACGACATCCAGATTATTGACTGCCTGGCGGGGATCCTTTGCGTTCATCGCCTCGCCAAGCTTCTGGTAATACTCCCGCTCCCGGGTGGTCAGCTGCCGGACGCCCCGGCTGGCAAGGACCTTGACGTCGGTCTCTTCCCGCAGCAGTTCATATTCCTGCCGGTTGACATCGGCGTAGTGCTGGAACAGCTCCTCAAAGGCGGCGGAGGTCTGTTCCGCGTCGTTTTTCTGGATTGCCTCCTGAAGCTTCTGGCGGATTTCCTCCAACCTGCCGGTTGCTGTGTAGACGGTGGAAAGACTCATGTTGAATTCCTCACTTTCTAAAAATTACTTCTGGTATCCGAAGCCGGGCGGGAAGAAAACGCCGCGCCCAGCAGTTTCATGATGTTGGGCTCCTTTTGTTCCGGTTTCTGTTCCTCCTGCGGAAGGAACAGCCGCTGCAAAACAGCTGCAGTAACGCTCTGAACCGGAACGGCGGCTGGGCCGGGCTTGAGAATCGCGGTGGCGATGCCCAGTTCAAGGGCCTCCTGCGGGGAGAGCCAAGTTTCCCGCCGCTCCATCTCCAGTACTTCCTCCGCCGTCAGCCGGGTGTTCTCGGTAAAGGCGGAAAGACCGATCAGATTCAGCTTTTCCAGCTCATCCGCCGCTTTTCGGAGATCATCCGCGTTTCCCTCCGCCCTGGAGAGGGCCTGGTGGAAAAAGTACGCCGAAGGATCCATGGCATAACGCTCATCCCCAGCCATAAAGGGATACAGGGCGGCGGAGGCCACAAAACCCTTGCCGTAGGTCCGGATGAGGGCGGGATGGCGGCGGAGCTCGTTATAAATGGCCCAGCCCTCGGAAACGACGCCGCCCCGGCTGTCAATGTGGACGTTGATCACGTCGACGTCCAGCGACTTAATGGTTTCCTTCAGGCTAAACGCGGATGTATCTTCTTCAGACCACCGGTCTGCGACGATATCACCGAACAGGTAGACGTCCGCTTCTCTGTCCGCCTGCTGGACGGCAAAATATGTGGGTCTCATGATGTTCCTCCTTCCCCGGCCGGCTTCAGGAAGTTTTCGGCCAGATCAAAATTTTTGGTAAAGAAGTGCTTGTCGGCCCAGGGCTCCGAAAGCGTCTGCCCGCCGGTGGCCCGCTGCACATCATTGTAGCTGTAGCCGGAACCGATCAGCTTTTCCACGTTGGCTGCGTTCTCAAACAAGTTGAAATGCTGAATCGCGCTGGTGTCCACCCGAAGAAAGTTCCCCCGCTTCCAGCCCTCAAATTCGTAGTACTTCCTGGTGAACTCCTCTCCAATCTGGTCCGCCAGCGGGTCGACGCAGCTGGTGAGAAACCGCCGGACCGCGTCTGCCGTTCCCTCCACCTGCCCCCGGAGAAGCACCGGAGGAATCAGAAAGGCGTGGGCCGTAAAATCAAACACATCGTTGACCAGGTTCCGGATATGCCCGGCATCCCAGCTGTTCTCCGTGGGTTTGGAGACGTTTTCATATGCGTATCCGTCCAGCTCCGGCAAAACAGAGTGCCCGCTGGACAGGAAGGGCCGTATCTGCCGGTCCATGATCTCCTGAAACGCCTTTGCCCACCCTTCCTGGCCGCTTGCCATCTGGTTTACGTGAACCTTCCAGTGCTGCCCGTTGGTCCACTTGTAATTTTGGGCGGCGGCGGAAAGCAGCTCCGAGAAAGCGTCACAGATACCCCGGATTACCGGCTGTACGTCGCAGTGATAGAGCTTCAGGTGGAGTACGTCGCTCTCCAGAAGGGTTTTCCGGTACGTAACCTCATCAACCCGTACATTTGTGTACGCATTCATGCGGCCCGGATAGCCGTCGGGGGGCTCCAAGCTCCAGTCATCCGCCGCGAAGAGCTGCAAGAGGTTCTGCGGGGCGGGACTGGCGGGGGCATCGGGAAGGCGGACAATCAGCGCCTCGTTCTTCTCATAGAGGACGGACACCAGCTTGTGCAGAAACAGGGTGGAATTCTGGTTGACATTCGGCTGGACGTTCCAGCAGTAGTAATGCTTGTCCCGGACTTCCTTCCCGTTCCGCCACGTCCGGAACTCGCTGAGCGCCAGTGCCGCCGCAATCAGATTCACGCAGGAGGAAAAGGCCAGCCGCCGGACGTAGTAATTTTCCGCCGCTTCCCGCAGCTCCCGGCAGTTCAGGTCAAGAATTCCTTCCGCCGTCTTCAGCCCTGTCTGCTTCCAGAAAAATCCCATCGCACCGCCTCCTTTCTTTATAGAGTAATCGCCGCCGGGGGCTCCTGCAGAACGATGATGCTCCCCAGCAGGGGCTCAATCACCATACTGGCCACCAGCGCCATGAAGGGGTCCGTCTTCCGGCTCTTGGCCTCGATTTTCGCGTAGTAGAAGTTCCCGGTATCTGACCCTATGCTGCGGCTGGCGCGGACCCGTTTCGTGTTATTCACCGCCCAGCGGAGATGAGGGGCATTTCCCCATGTAAACAGCCCCCGGTTAAAGCACTCCTGTATCACCGGCTCCACTGTCATGATGTCTCCGGGCCGGACCAGCTTTACATTCTTCCGTTCCGTGGGGTCGAAGCCGATCTTTTTAAAGCTCTCCGACACCAATGTCCAGCGGAAGTTGTCCATCGCCAGCCCCACCAAGTAATACAGGCGCATCTTCTCCGCCACCCACTCCGCCAGCAGGTCCGGGTGGATGCTTACATCGTCCACCACGGTCACGTATCCCTTTTCCGCCCAGTCCCGCCAGGGGGCCCGAACCCGGTGGAGGGTTTTGGATTGTGCACAGATCCACGCGCGATTCAGGTCAAAGCGTTCCGAGCCCCGCCGGAAGTGGAGATTTACCGCTGCCCAGTCGCTGAGCTCCGCGTAGTCAACTCCAGCCGTGCAGCTCCAGCCCACGAGGTCCGGCAGCTCCCGCACGGTAACAAGAATTTTGTCGTAATCCGTAACGGCAATTTCCGCCGCCTGGGACCGAAGGCCCATGCGCTTTGTGAGGAAATCCGGGTTCTGCTCCGGGTTCTCCAGCCAGTCCTGATACTCATTTTCGATCTCCGTCAGAAGATGGGGGAGATATTGCAGGGACGGATTAGCCATGTACCAGTTGGCAGGGTCCGCCACCTGTTCCTTTTTGTTCAGCCAGCAGATGAAGGGCAGAAAGCCCCGGTCCGCCTCGCCCTCAAAGAGAATGCGGCGGCTTCTGGCGATGAGGTCATCCAGGGGGCCATCCGAAGTGTTGCCGTTGGAGCTGAAATAGCCCGTGCGGGGGTGGGGAACCTTGCCCTGCCCCGTCCGGAAGACGGTAATGTTGTCGTAATCTTGATACTGGTGGATTTCGTTGAATATGGCCTTCCCTGTGCGCATTCCGTCCCGGCTTTTTGGGTTATTGGTCCGGCCCCGAATGGTCCCGCCGTTCTTCCGCCCCTGCACCATCTGCTTTGTAAAGTAAAAGTGCTTTCTGAGCTTTCGGTCCTGCCCCGGCTTCTTCATGACGGAAACCACGTCCGCCACAGGCCGGACGGCTTGCTCCTCCAGGTTCGCACAGATGTCTACGTCGTAGTTCAGGACCTCGCAGAAAGGGGAAACGGAACAGAGAGAGTCAAAGGAGATCAACCCGTCTTTCCCGCCGCCCCGGCCCAAAAGGGCAAAGACGGTATGCCAGCGCGGAAGCCCGTTTTCCCGCCAGTACGTACAGTTCCACAGCGCCGACAAAAATTTCTGCCATGGAAACAGCTGGAAAGGGAAATACTTCTCCAGCCGCATATAATTGGACAGCTGCACCGTATCGACGTAAATGTCCTCCGTCTCGAAGGCCCTCCGCACATGCCGGGCCAGCGCCTTCTGCTCCTCGCAGACCCGCCAGGGGCCGGACTCCACCAGCTCCAGGTACTCCAGAATTTCCGGCGGAAGGCTACAGCTCGTCACTGTCAAAGGAACTCTCCTCCGCCTTAAAGCCCAGCGCCGTGAAAATTGCCAGCATCTGCCGGGAAAGCTGACTCATAAGGCCCGCGCTGTCGTTTTTCGTCCGGCGTCCCCGCTCGTCAAAGAGATACACGCCGTTCGCCTCCACATCCGCTTTTGCCATCTGAAAGGCGCACCACAAGTCCATGTATTCCTCAACCTTGGAGGTATACGTTTTCCCTTCCAGGCCCCGGAGTTCCAGGGACTCCAGCATGTGGGCCCGGAGCTCCCGGAACGTTTTTCCCTTCCGGAGGGCCGTTTTTTTGGAAACATCACTCACAATCCATACCCCCTTCCCATGGGCAGACCGGCAGACGGGCGGGCGCGGCGGCGCGTGGACGCGAAAATTTCCGGAATGTCCTGCACCCGCCCGATTGGGCCGCCTGCGTACTTTTTCGTTTTTTTCGACGGGGGGAGTCTAGTCCCATCGCTCCACCGTCACCGGCAGAACCGGAACACAATCCCGCCGCCGCATGCGCTCCGGATGGACCTCCTCGTGGCAGGAACGGCAGAGGCTGATCAGCTGACGTTCCCCGGTCTCTTCGTCGCAAACGGAGAGGGCCAGATCAGGCCGGTCCCGCAGGTGCTTGACGTGATGAACCAGCACCGCCCGCCGGAACCGCCCCCGGGCCTTGCAGAGCTGGCACTCCCGGCAGTCTGTCCGAAGGACGTCTTCCCGTAGAGCCTCCCACTCCGGCCAGTCGTAAAACCGGTCGGAGGTTCCGGCGGCAATCAGAGCCTGAAGCTGGAGAAGCCGGGCATCGGAAATCACGCTGCGGCCTCCTTTCGGGCAAAACAAAAGCGCCCGGGTCCACGAACAACCTTACTGGGTTGGTCATGGGCTCAGGCGTTCAACGCTCAGGCCTCGGCGGATATTCAAGATAAGCTCTGTGCCGCACTTCCGGCAGTACACCGGCAAGTGATATGCCTCAGTATCTGCTGTGATTCGGATGGTCTTTCGGTTCTGATTGCAGACCGGGCAAATAATCCATCCGTCCTTTACGATTAGTTTAGCAGGTTTTTCCTGAAATTGCAAGGCTTTTCCTCCTCTGTTCCATTAAGATAGTATGATTATCAAGGCTGAAAAATTTAATAAAAAGTCCTTTTTCGTTTTTTGTGCCCGCGCTTAGGCCGGGGCAGGCCTTTGAGATAAACGTATTCCAGATACCGGAAGGTTCCGTAGGCTGTGGTGACGGTTTCCTCGGCCAGAAGCATAGCCCGCTTCTTCGGCGGAGGCCGGAGCCGGGTACCGTCCTCCACCCGGAAGCAATCCCGCTGAGGCTTGAGAAGGTTTTGGGAGCAGGACCAGAGCCGGAGGCCGGGGCGGTCTCGCCGTTCCTTGCAGAGGTATTTCGCCAGGGTTTCATAATTCCGTTCCCGGTCCACACGGATTTTGCGGAATTCCACGCCGCCCCGGCCCCACGCCCGGCGTATGCGCTGGTAATCGTGGCCGGAGGCCTTGAGGAGCATGTGGACGTGCCAGCGTCCGGCTTCGTGGCGGTGTTCGATGACGTATATGTACCGGAGGCCCGCGTCTTCTTTCCGGAGGCGGCGGGTAAAGGCGTTGATGTCCCGCATGACCTCCCGACGCCCGGGCGGGAGACAGGCGTCGGAATAGGTCAGGGTGACAAAGAGGTCTCCGGGGCCGAAATTGGCGGCGATAAGGAGTTTTAGGCGCTGCCAGGCGTAGATATCGTTCATGCGCTGCTTTGCGCGGGAGGAAAGGGCGCGTTTTCCCTGCCGGACGGAAGGGCCGTCCCGGGGAGCGGAGGCGGGATATATGGCCTCCAGCACCAAGGGCCCGGCGGTGATGATGCGCTTTAGGGTGGGCATGGGGAGAATTCACCTCTTTTGAATGTAAGTGGGATTAATCGGCAAAAATTGGTGGGTTAATCGAGAAGGGAAATATAAGCAGCCTTGCACCTTGTACAACGGACATATGGAATACATGTAGTCTCCCCGCACACCGAACACCGGTATTTTAACGCTGAGACCTTTGTCAAGTTTCCAATAATTGCTATTCTTTCCCCACAAAAATGAAAACTGGTAAAATCGTGAACAGGAGAAATCCTGCATTTCAGGCACATGGATCGGTATTCGGAGTTATACCCCTGAATACGCCCCATGTATTTCGGGTCCCAGTCCGGGTCAAAGGCAAGGATACCAGAAACCCGTAAAGGAGACACCGGTCTTTCAACCAGAAGCCGGAGGAGAACCGCTGTCGTTTTGCCGGTCTGGCGGCCATAGGTCCAAAGGTTGTTTGACTGACCCAAGATAAATTCTTTTTGCCATGGGTAAGGATTGATTGCAAGCCTTTTGCAAATGCGCCACAGCCGAAATTGTGCCAAAAGAGTTTTATAAAGCTCTTTGATTTTTTGAATCATAGATTCCTCCGCGCACAACATTGGGTCAATTGGTTCACCAAATTTGTGTGTATCTCATGTAATGCAGTCTGATAACTTATTCTGGCCTGTTCCCTTTCAAGTTGTCTAATAGTAGAATTTGGACTTCCTCCTAAATTAGGCCATGGAACTAAGGGAACCGGGACAGACGGTTCTGACTTTCTGCGGCTGATCCAAGACCAAACGCCCTCGCCATTTTCACGTAAGCCGTCGCCGCCCCACCAAAGAGTAATATAATATTTTGTTCGATGTTCTTGTTCCTCCTGGATTTTGAGAGCAGTCCGGTCCAGCAGTCCATAATACTCAAATGCTCCCATAATCTCACCTCTCCGGCGGCGTCCAGCAGACTGTCAGCTTTTGCAGTCCGCATTGAACGGCGTAGTCATAATCCGGTGTGTAGATGTCCACCCATTCCCCCTTGACCCCTGTATCCGTGGCCCGGAATGTCTCCCCAGACCCGTCGGCATACAGGACGCGGACCTCCGCACCTAGTGGAATCACCGACGGGTCCACGGCGCATGTGACGCCCTCCTCCACCGGCTCCCCGCTGGCGGTAATGCCATAAGCCGGATGATCCCGGGCCTTTCCGCATGTGTCCGCCGTATACCAGGTGACGGTACAGTCCTCAATCACGTGGACCTCCGCCGAAGCTCCGGCCTCCTTCTCCGGCTCCGGTACCGCCTGCTCCACCGGAGACGGGATGATTTGCACGGCGGGACCGGGAGGCGGATCCTCCATAGGGGCAAACAGAGAGGGCAGACTCAGGCTCAAAAAAAGAGCCAGCGATAAAAGCTGTAAGGCCTTATTCCGCATTTGCTGGATCCTCCGACTTGCGGCGGTAGGCCAGCCAAGATTTATCATTGTTCTCCCAGATAGCCAGCCCGCCGCCATGCAATCGAACCATCTGATATTCCAGATCAACGAGTCCCCACACACCATTTGTTCCGTTCGGTTCGCATACCCACACTGGTTCCCCGTCCATCTCCCGCAGCTCCTCCAGGGTAAGCGGGTCGTTGGTCTGAGCGCTTTTCAATCGTTCCAACTTTTCTTTAAGCGCCGTTTCACAAAGAGAGAATAAATATGAGACTTCTGGAATCTCATCCATCAAGGAGGCTCCATGAGCCCACTTTATGGCCAATTTCAGTTCAAAAATATCAAGCTCTTTTTCAGGCATCGGCCCCATTGGCTACCTCCCTCTTTTTCAGCGCCGCCTCGGCTTCTTCACGGGTTAGAAAGATGGTTTTGCCAAGTGCTGATACTTCAAACCCATTCAAGTTTGAGTAAATCCCATCTACCAAATTCCACCGAACAAGGATAGAGCAGGATGAAACATGAATAGATATTACTTCGTAGGTTGACACAAAACCACGTTTATTAACCTCGTACACCGTATCCCCAACCTTGCACGGCATCACCACCAGCCGTCCGTCCTTCTCGGTCTCAGCAAGCTCACGCAGGTGATTGATTCCACCAAGAGACTCATATTCCGCTATCAGCCGGTCCGCCCGCTGTAACGCAGAACCACTGTATTCTTCCATTTCCGGGCTTTCCAGCGCGCCCATTAAGGCATGGCCCTTTAATGCTTCTATCGCCTCCGGCTTCAGCCCTGTGTCCTCATATGCAGAAAGGCGGTCAATCATCTCCGCCAATTTCTTGCAGTTGTTACAGTCAAAATTATCGTTTATACACGCCATAGAACACGCTATATAAGCCCCAAGTGATTTATTCACATGGTGTTCAGTCATTCGCTCCATGTACTTTTCTCCTTCTTTTTCGCGGAAGGCTTGGAGGTGTGAATGCCCATGAGCTTCCGCCACTTCATGTCCGCCGCCTGTACCTCCTTCATGGCGGTGTCAGCCCGATTCAGCACCTCCGGGGGAATGTCCTTCAGCAGCTTTCCGTCATAGGGGCTTAAAATGTCGATATATTCCTGCCACTTTTGAGAAAAAAGAGCCGACAAACACCGGGCCTCTTCCAGACGTCGAGACTCCCGCCGCTCTTCCACATCGCAGAGGACGCGTTGGATGTAATAGTTATCGGATAGATTGTAAAGCTGGAGCCGTTCAATGACAAAAATAAGTTCTTCCTTCGTGCAATCACTCAGCTTCACGCGCTCCTCGCCTCCTCCCTTCTCTTCGGCAAAATAGGCTTTCCGTCCTGGTCCCTCCGGCTCCCGGCCTTCAGCCACGCAAGCCAACTATCCAAAAACGCCTTGTGAACCTTCCGGGGACTCTCCCCGCCGCTCCGATCATTGTCATACCCATGGATCTGCCGGATTTGATTCCCGTCCATCTCGATGGTCACATAAGGCGTGTTAGGGGCGGAGGCCTTCCGCAGGAACAGGATGGTAATCACCCCCTTGATATGCCGCTCCGCATAGCCGCCCACGCAGTGGTGCAAGGCCTTGCCCTCCCGCCGGATAGAGGCGGCGGTCAGGGGAAACACAATCCGCAGCCCGTCCAGCTCAAAACTGTACTTTTTCATTCGCACCGCGCCCTTGGTGGCGGCCTTTTCCGCCGTTGCGGGAGACTGACGCTCCAGCAGCTGTGCCGCCGCCTGGTCATGGGCTTCCCGAAGGTCCTTCGGAAAAAGAACCCGGCTGTGTTCCAGGCACCAGCCCAAAAGATAAGCCGCCTCCAGGTAATCCCGATATTCGGTGAACACGTCCGTGATATCTCGCCAAACAAGGTCCGGGTCCACCACGCAATGCTCCTCTAAATATCGGGCAAGGCGGCGAGGCTCCAAATGGTAACGGCGGCAGAAAGTCAGGAAATAACGTGACGTTTCCTCACCAAAAGTTTGGAGGAAATCCGCCGCTTCGCCGATCGTCCAGCGCTGAGAAAACCAGCGAGCCGCCAAATTCCGCAGTTCCAACACCAGCATAGGCGGCTTCCGCTCCAGCACCTCCCGCAAATCTGAGGCCGAGAGGTTCATTGCTTTGAGAATATCCGGTTCTTCCCAGCAAATGGCGTCCGCGAACTTTTTTCTCTGATAAATCATCGCCCTGACTGGTTCATGCAGACCAGCCTTCACCAACATTTCAACCTGTCGGGGATAGATGCAGTACGCGGTCATAAAAGATACAAAATCAAAAAAGGAGTGACAATTCGGTGCCCAGTGAGAGAAATAGCAGGAATAACGGGTAACAGGGCACCCCTTCACCGAAGAGCGGTTCAAGATGTAATAAGGTTCATAGCGAATCCAAAAAATGAAATCTTTAAACGGCTCCTTAATAAGCTTCCGCCGCCCGAGGCGGTTCCGCTCATGGGACACCCAGGGCTCATCCCCCCAAACCTGATAGTCCGCCTGCATCACGTCCCCGGGGGCAAAGCGGTATCCGCTGGAGAGCCAGTATTGGGGCGGGGCGGTCAGGTCCGCCTCTGTTTCATAGGATTTGTTCAGAACCACGGCGTCGGCATAAAGCGCCTCTTCCGTGGCGTGGAGAAGGAGAGCGCATTTCGATTCGTTCAGCATATGCCGCTTCCCCGCCTTCCGCAGGTCTTTCACAGTTACGCCCCGTCCGCACCAGGGGCAGAAGTACGCCGCGTTATGCTGCAAGATCCCCAGCAGTTCCCGCTCCCAGGGATACTCTGTCCGCCGATGGTTCGCCAGAAACTCGGAGTGCCCGCAGCAGCTTGCGCAAAACCGGGTTCCTCTTTTCTCCGGACGGAAAAAAAGGTAATGGGGGAAAATGGCGTTCATCCGCTGGATATCCCCGGAGGTGACCACCGGCCACGCGTCCAGAATCGCCCGATCCTCCGGGGTGTACTTGTCAGACACGATGCCGCCCCCTTACCAAAAATCTTCCAGATTCAGGACGACGGCCTCCTGGCCGCTGTCCTGATCACAGCCCTCACTGCCAGACGGGCTTTGGCCGCAGAGGTCAATGGACATCTGAAACCGAACCTCTGAGCCGGGAAAGTAGAACCGTGCCGCCCGGCGGAACGCATCCAAATCGGAGATGCCGCTCCCGCAATTCTTCGCCACGGCTTTCATGCACTCCTCGAAGCTCCCGCCCTGGACCACGGCCTGCGCGAACTCCTCGTTCTGACAGCAGAAATTCTCCAAGGTTTCACACACCCGGTTCTTCATGACCTGAGCACAGCGGTCATATTTTGCAGATTTCTTCTCCGCCGCCAGCTTTTTAAGGGCCTGTTCTTTCCAACTCATTAAACGCGTTTCCTCCCCTCTTCAAAATAAGCGATTAATGCCCGCCGGCATTTTTCGCCGGACGCAGCATCCCGTCCTTGAATTTTCATATGCAAGCCAAGCATCTGATTTAAAATCGCCACAGATTGGTCCAACAGCAGCTTAAACGACGCCAAGTCTCCGTCGGAGCTAATGGCGGACTGAGCGCCGGACTGGGCGGCAATCTCCAGCTGCCGCCGGGCCTCAGCCAGCTCCGCCTCCGCCTTTTCCGCCCGGGAGAGAATGGCGGCGTTGGCCCCAGCCTGTTTTCTCGCCTCACCCAGCGCCTTCTCCGCCTCTTTGCGTTTTTTCTCGGCCTCCTTCCGGGCAGCCTCGGCTTGGCCGACCTTAGCCCGCATTTCGGCTATGGCTTCCGCCCGGGCCGCGTCCACGGCTTTCTGGTCCACCTCCACCGCCACATCCACCGGACGCTCCCGCAGTTCCTTCAGCTCCGCCTGAGCTCTTTCCAGGGCATCACGAGCCAGGGCCTCGCCCTCCTGGGCGGAGCGGTGGATTTCCGCCAGGGCCTTCATGTCCGCCTCCATTTTGGCCCGGCTCTCCTCGGCGGACTGAGCGTCTGCCTTGGCGGCTTCCGCCGCAATCAGTGCCTCATCCCGCTCCCGGATGGCCTTTTCCAGCTCCCGGGAAGTCATGTCAATGACGTTGTGCTGCTCCACAAAAGCCTCCCGCTCATCGGACGGCAAAGCAAGGAGTGTCAAGGCTTTCCGGACTCCCAAATCCCCAACCAGTTGGGGATTTGGGAACTCCTTCGCAACCTTCATGTAGCTCTGTGCGGTAGTTTCTGAAAAACAGACATTATCCTTCAGCCACGGAAGCCATTCCCCATGGGACAACATGGCTTTCGCCTCAATCAGCCGCAGACCGATGCCCACAATATTCCGGGCCAGCTCCTGCTTCAAATGCAGAATCTCACAGGTCACAGCCTCAATGTCTCTTGCAGTCTCCGCCGGGTCAGCCTGTCCTTGGAGCTGCCCCCGCAGAACCTCCGCCAAATTATAATCACCCATGATGTCCCTCCAAGTACTCCAGCACAAAGGCCCGGTAATCCTTCGCGGCTCCGCAATACGGACTGAACGTCAGCAGACTCTCCCGCGCGGCAATGCTCTTCGGGACCGGCGGGCTCATCCGGATCAGCGTCCGGAACACCGGCAGTCCCGACTCCTCCGCCAGCAGCTGGTGGATTTCCCGCTCCCCGGCGGTCCTCTGGTACTGCGTTCCCAAAATCCCCGCCACTCTCAGACGGGGATTGACGCTGCGCATAGAATCCACCTGCCGCGCCAGCTCCGCCATGCCCGCCGTGGAAAACACATCCAGCCGGATGGGGACAATCACCTCATCCGCCGCCAGCAGCGCCGCCTGCGTAGGCACTCCCAAAGACGGCGGCAGGTCAACTATCAGGTACTCCACCCCATCCTCTGCAAGGGACATCCGCAGGGCGTCGATCTCCGTCACCCGAGCTCCGCTGCCGGGGAGGTCCGCCCGGGCCAGTTCCATGCCGGAGGGAATGAGGTTCAGCGTGGGAGAGATTTCTGTCACGAACTCAGGCCAGTATCCGGCTCCCTCCGTGAGAAGCGCCCACGTATTTCCACAGCCACTGGTATCCGTGACGCCGAAATACTGGGACAGATTCCCCTGCTGGTCGGCGTCAATGAGCACCACCTGCTTGCCGTGCTCCGCCGAAAGGCACCGGGCCATGGTAGCGGCAGTGACGGTCTTAGCCGTCCCGCCCTTCAAATTCAAAATCGCAATTGTCTTCATATCGTCTTTCCTCTCAAAACGGCGAATCTTCCTCCCCGCCGCTTACTTCCCAGATTTGTGTCTGCCGGGCCGCCAGCTCCCAGCCCATCAGCTGTTTTGCGTCGCCGCCTTCGGCAAAGAACCGCCGGGACTTCTTATCAAAATCCAGCCATTGATTGATCTTGGACCCGAAATCCCGATTTTTCAGCGTCATAAGTATGGGCTTCTGTGCATCTCCCACCTTATGGGACGTCAGAAAAAACACATTGTCCGCCCGGTTGGTAATGTCCCCGCTGCCGTGAACATCGTCCGCCGTAATCTCCCCGGCCTTCCCGCTGGCGTTCTTCCGGGGATGGACCACCAGATGCACATGGACATGCTGGCGCTTGGCAAAGGACGCCAGGGCCTGTGTAAACCTCGACTGCTCCCGGTAAAAATCCTGATCGCCCCTGTCGTCGAAATCCACCGCCATGATGTTGTCCACCAGGAACACATCCGCCCCGTAGCGCATCTTCGCGTACCGGAACTGACTCAAAACCGCCTCCGGGTTATGCCGGGTATTCCGCTCCAGGTCAAACAGCCAGAACCGTTCCGCCAGCCATTCGGAAATCATCTCCGCCGCGTGCGGATTTACGGTGGGCAGCTTTTTCCCGGTCAGCGGGTCCTCCCGAAAGCCGATATGCTCCGGCCCCGCCGCCTGAAGATAGGTCCATTCCCGGAACTGAGCCTTGTCCAGTTCCCCGGAATACGCGCAAACCTTGTGCCCCTGATCAACGGCGCACAGGAGAAGCTGGCCCAGAATTGTACTCTTCCCAATTCCCCGCTTGCCGGTCCATACCGAGAGCTCCCCGGAAAAAAAACCGCCGATGCTCCGGTCCAGCCGGTCAAAGCCGGAGAGGGTCCTGGGGACTTTGGTCAAATCCCGGGCCTCCACCTTGGAGAGGTCCAGAAGCCCATACGCGGGCAGCTCCACCGCGCCGGAGAGGATGTCCAGCATCTGCTTGTCCCCATAGGCGTTTATGTAATCCGTAATGGTTTTACATCCCCGGAATCCCGCGTCCTGAACCACATACACGCAGCAGGAGGAGAGGCGGGGATAAATCTCCTGTACCATCCGCTCCCGGGCGATGGCGTTGGGGGTGACGATCACGACATAGGGAAACCGCTCAAAGAAGGGACGGCATGCGGCCACGGCGTCCCATTCCACGCCGGACCCGAGGCACACGGCATTCTCCCGAATAGCGGAGACCTCAAGAACGTTGTCGCAGAACCAGATACCCTGGGGTGCGTCGGGAGAAAGATCGCCTCTGCAAAAAACCAGGGATTGGCTGGCTAGCTCGACGGCTTTTTCAAATTCCATCCTCGCCCTCCTCGTTGTAGACAGCGGAAGCGGGCATTTCATCCGCCCTCAGAGGAAAGACCGTCAGCCAGTTTGCAACGGTAGCCTTATCCAGCAGAGCCAGCTTTAGGTCCCGGTCCCCGCCGGAGAGCTTGTCCAGTTTATTCAAAATACCGTTCATAGCCCGGGCGGTTTTGACAGACTTCCGCATAGCCGCGCGGTTTTCCAAGAGGCCCAGGATAGCGTCCAGCAGCGGAGCGTCTTCCCCGGCGTAATCGGCACAGAGGGAATACATCGCTTTGGGGACTACAGGGGTATTCTTTGGTGTAGCTTCTTTGTTATCCTTATACATACATTGTCCGTTTTCGCCCAATGTCTGTTGAGAATCCGGACAATGCATTGGGCGATTTTGACCAATGGGAGCCGCATCCGCCTCATAGAACGCGAGTACGTCATCACTGGGGGCATACCAGTTTGTCCGGAGCATGGGATCCTCGTTAAAATTGCCTACAAGCAGTGCCCCGGCCTTCCGGAGTTTGGAAACAATCCGTTTAATCTGTGCGTCGGACCAGATGGGGTACAGCTGCGCCAGCCCCCGACGGGTATGGTAGGTCCAGTACCGGCCCTGATGACAGTGGCGGTTTTCAGCCTGATTGCGTTGAGTCCAGTAGACAATCTGGTGGAGGAAAATGGCCTCATTGACGCCGTATTTCACGGCAAGGTCTGTGCGAAAGCATAAGAATTGCAGCATAAAAGCGGCCTCCTTTTTGGTCTTATAGAAGGGCGCGAAAGTGGTTGCCTTTGCACGGAGATGTGCAAGAAAGGGCTTGCTTTTTTGAATTCCTTTTGATATACTTAAGGTGTGGGAAAAAGTATCATGAATTGTGGTGCAGGAAGGGAAAGCCCCGGAAGTGTTTCGACGCTTCCGGGGCCCTTCTTTTTGCTACCACAGCCCCTGCTCATACAAGGCCTTGGCGCACACCTCCTGAAGGTTCCGCCGGTTCCGCTCCACCTCCTCCGGGGAAGGCGCGGGTCTCGCAACCGTATAGCATAAGCTCCGGCCCAAAGAACTTTCCAGAATGGTAACGGACTCCACCAGTTTTCGCCCTTTGGGGGTTTCGATTTCCTGAAGGCCCTCCTGCCGGGTGATCACGAAGGCATATTCTTTCCCGCCGATAACTTTGGTCGTATGCTCTACTGTTTCCCTCATCTTTTTCACCTCCAGAAAACTCCTATGCGCGAAAGGGGGTTGGGAGAACCGGAAGCCCCTCTACTACGCGCTGTCCTGCCGGTTAGGCGCCGTGGTCTGGCGTCCATAAAGCGCATCAATCGAACAGCCAAACAAATCCGCCAGCAACGGCAGCTTGTCCGATGTGGGAGTTGTCTTGCCGTGCTCCCAGTGGCTGATGGAGGACTTGTCCAGCCCAAGACGGGCAGCCACTTCGACCCTCGAAAGTCCCGCATTTTCGCGGAGCTCCTGAATTTTCATGTGATCGCCTCCTTTCGCTTTTCTGGTTGATTTTCACTCAACCGCATGGTAAGATAAGTTGAATTAGAATCCTTACTTGTAATCCACTCCCCTCGGATGGATTTTTGCTTGCCCAGCAGGATAATCAATTCCTTGCCGCGTAGGCCATCGTTTCCAACGCCGCTTTCAGGGCGTCTCTCACCCCCCGGCGGCTTATGCCGGGGGAATTTACAATGCCAAGCGTTTCATCATACAGTCTCTTAAAAATGTCTTCCATCAAAGACTGCATTTCTTCCGTCACCAGACACTTGGAGCCCGGACATACTCCCGTTCCGCCAGTAATGGGATAAACGGCGGCATACCGGCTTTCCATCGCGTGACTGAATCCGTCTACGGAAAATTGCAGTATTCTCCTCGCGTCAATATGACTGGGTGTTTCATCCTCCAGAATTGCCAGGGTCTCGTCATACAACCGCCGGAGCAAATCGTCAAGCATTTCCCTGTTTGTCATTTTTCTCCCTCCCCTCGGATGGATTTGTGCTCAACCGATAGGTTAATCATAAACTGAATCTTTTCGACTGTCAATGTATAAAATGAAACTATTCATTTTTTGTCCAAGCTGACGAATTCTTATTTAGAAAGGAGTGAGTAGCATTGGATAAACAAAAAATTGTTGAAAATATCCAAAGAATATGTAAAGAGAGGGGGACAAATCCAACTACAGCAGGTGAAAGGAGTGGTGCAGGAAAGGAAATGGTTACCAATATGAAGAGGAAAGGAACGATGCCATCAATCGAAAGATTTCAGTTGCTAGCACAGTATTTAGACGTTACCGTCAGCGAATTACTTGGCGAAGAAAAAAAGCCCATCCCCGTTACCGAGGATGGGCCCGAACCAGATGAAGAACCGCTTATGAATCTTGTTGAGCAGTTGACGCCTGACCAGCAGAGGTTTCTTGTTGCGTGGCTGAAGACAGCTCTTTCACAAGAGCCATGAACTCACGCTTGCGTTCTGGGGAAAGCTGACGATATAAGGCCAGAATCTGAGCGGCATTATCCGATAGGGGCTTGCGTCTCTTCTCATCCATGATCTACAGCTCCCTTCAAAATATTACCGCCGACGGCAAAGACATTATATCACAAATTTTGAAGAAACGCGTCGAATTTTGTCTAAAAAAGTAAAATATTTGGGAGATGAGAAAACATGAAGAAAAAAGGAATTTTTAAAATAATACTTGCCATTCTGGTGTTAATCTTTATTGTCTCTTCCTGCGGAGGGGGCAAAGATGATGATGCCGCTCCTGAAGAAGATTCCCAATCAGCTGAAGCAGCCACTCCGACCGAAAAGACTCTTCCTTCAGAAGCACCGAAAGAAGATCCGGAACCGGTCGATACAGCTCCAAAGCAAAATTCTGATTCAAATGCAGAAGAAAATTCTTCATCAGAACCTTCGAGCAATGTAAATTATTCTTTAGACGATTTGTCTGATCTAATTGAAATCGTCCTCGATCAGCGATTTCCAAACTATAACATATCCAGCGAAGATAACACTATCACCGTAAATATATGGATGGATGGTATTGCCATTGAACTCGCAGCTATTCAAGAAAACGGAGGAGATGCCAGCAATGAAAGTTGGATGGCTTTAAAAGAAGGAATTGGGGCAATGTCAGATTCTATTTGTGAGGTAATTGATGCTGGCGGAAGAGAAGATGTTTACTTTTCTCTCAATTTGCTGAATGATCAAAATCTTGATAATACATTACTTTCCATGCTTGACAGTGTCATTATTTACGACGTATTAGCTTAAATATTAAATTTTTTAAAAGGAGATTATACCAATGAAAAATCACAAAAGCTTTCTCGCCGGGATGCTGACCATGCTCCTCATCACCTGCCTATTCGGTTCCGCTTCCGCCACCCGCGGCGTAGTACAGAAGGAAATTGAATACCAGGACATCAAGATTTCCCTGGACGGCGTGGTCCTGGACCTCCGGGACGCACAGGGGAACCCTGTGGAGCCCTTCAAGTTCGGCGGCACCAACTACGTCCCCGCCCGCGCCCTGGCCGAGGCTCTGGGCCTTACCGTCGCTTGGGACGGCGCCACGTCTACGGTGGTCCTGGCGCATCCTCAGCCCATTGTGAATGAGCCCGTTGATACTGGCCTTCCCTCCACCTCCGGCGGAGGGTCTGGGAGTGAATACGGCCCTGGAACTCCTGGTTGGACCGGTGATGAAAATAACTTCAACACCTGGAACCTGCCTGAACAGCAGAACACCACCGATCGGTATGTCCTGAACACAAAAAGCCTGAAAGTTCATGAGCCCTCCTGCCGTGAAGTTCCTAAAATCGCCCCCCAGAACTATCTGACATCCAACGCGGACATTGAGACACTGTTTGGTCAGGGCTATTCCTATTGCGGCGTTTGCCACTGATCAACGCCTGACATGAACATATTACACAACAAAAAAAAGGAGAAGCAAACAATGAAAAATCACAAAAGTTTTCTCGCTGGAATGCTGACCATGCTCCTCATCACCTGCCTATTCGGTTCCGCTTCCGCCACCCGCGGCGTAGTACAGAAGGAAATTGAATACCAGGACATCAAGATTTCCCTGGACGGCGTGGTCCTGGACCTCCGGGACGCACAGGGGAACCCTGTGGAGCCCTTCAAGTTCGGCGGCACCAACTACGTCCCCGCCCGCGCCCTGGCCGAGGCTCTGGGCCTCACTGTCGCGTGGGACGGCGCTACGTCCACGGTGGTTCTTACATCTTCAGTACCTAACATTCCTCAGGAAACCGTTCCTGTGATTTCGGAAATTCGAGGCAGGCCGTCAAATACAGAAGTATATGTAAGCAATCGGAGTAACACCGTTCATTCTGTTTCTGATTGCTCTGGAATGAAAAACTATCGGACAATGACCTTAGCGGAAGCAGACGCAAATGGTTATGATTACTGCAAAGATTGTTGGTAAGATTCTTTGAAAAATCAATGCGCAAAAAAGTTTAAAAATACAACAGCCCTCGGATATACCGAGGGCTGTCTGGGAAAGGAGGCTCCTTATGCTTACTCCCCTTTCCGGCCGGACCGCCGCCGTTTACCTCCGCAAATCCCGGATGGAGGAGGGACTGGAGACCGAGGAAGTTCTCCGGCGGCATCATCAGGCCCTGGACGAATGCGCCCGCCTCCATGGGCTGGACATCCTGGAATACTTTTCTGAGGTTGTCAGCGGCGAAAGCCTATACGCCCGCCCGCAGATGCTCCGCCTCCTGGAGGCCGTGGAGGCCGGACGCTTTGACGCCGTCCTCTGCATGGACCTGGACCGTCTGTCCCGGGGCCGGATGAAAGACCAGGGCGTGATCCTGGACGCCTTCCGGGAGAGCGGCACCCTCATCATCACCCCGGATAAGGTCTATGACCTCTCCGACGAGATGGACGATGAGCTGGCGGAATTCAAAACCTTTCTCTCCCGCCGGGAATACAAGCTCATCAACAAACGCCTCCGCCGGGGGCTTCAGCGGAGCATTCAGGAGGGTTGCTATGTGGCAAACGCCCCTTACGGCTACCGGAGCGTCACCCTCGACCGCCGTCCCACCCTGAAAATCTTCGAGCCGGAGGCCCAGTTTGTCCGCATGATGTTCAACCTGTATGCTGAAGGCTATGGCTGCGTGTCTATCGCCAACCAGATCAACGCCATGGGAGCCCGCCCCCACCGCTCCGCCGCCTTCTCCCGGAACAGCGTGGCAAAGATTCTCCGCAATCCCGCTTACATCGGGAAAATCGTCTGGAACCAGAAAACCCACATCAAGAAGAACGTCCAGGGAAACCTGAAACACATCACCATCTACAACCCCAGAGAGTCATGGACTATCACCGACGGCCTCCACCCGGCCATCGTAGACAAGGAGCTGTACCAGAAAGTGCAGGATATTTTTGAAAAACGCTACCGTCCCGCCGCCCACGACGGCACCATAAAAAGCCCTCTGGCCGGGCTGGTTAAATGCGGCCGCTGCGGGGGAAACATGCAGCGAATGACCATGAAGGGCACGCCTTACCTGCTCTGCCCGAAAAAGGGCTGCTGTGCCGCCACCAAGTTTGAGCTGGTGGAGCAAGATGTACTCTCTCATTTGGAGAAGCTTTTATCAAACATCGAAGTTTCTTCGCCGGACCAGAGGCAGGACCTGGCTCCTCTGGAGGACGCCTGTGCCGGAATCGCCAAGGAAATCAGCTCTGTCCGAAAGCAAAAGACACGCCTTCACGAGCTGCTGGAGCTGGGGGAATACGACCTTCCCACCTACCGGGAGCGGATGGCGGCGGTGATGGAAAAGCTGTCGCGCCTGGAGCACAGCGAGGAAGACGCCCGCCTCCGGCTGGAAGCCGCCCAGGCCTATGACCCGGAGGTTCAGAGAGACCGGCTGCGGAGCGTGCTGGCGTCCTATCAGTCCAGCGACGCGGCCCACCGAAACGCCCTGCTTCATTCCGTCCTGGAAAATGTAACTTATTTTAAAGAAAAGAAAAGCAAACCGTCGGAATTTACCTTGGAATTTGTTGCAAAAGGGATTTGATCTCTTTTTGCGCCAAAATATATAAAGCGCTATATCCTCCGATAAAGACTGCATCGAAGACCTGCGTTTCTACCCCAAGCTCCAATATGTGGACGTTATCAACCGCGCCCTGTCCGTCAAGGGCGGCAGCGCCCGGCTCCTCTACGTCTACGTGGACGTGGAGCCCGTCAGCTTCAACCGGGGCTTCTACACCGTCGACATGCGTTTCTTCTACTCCGTCACCCTTCAGGCCTACCTGAGCTGCCCCGCCCCCGTCACGGTGGAGGGCCTCTGCGTCTTCGACAAGCGGGCCATCCTCTTCGGCAGCGAGGGCAACGCCAAAATCTTCTCCTCCGAGCTCCGCACCGGCGAGCCCGACCTTCAGCTCACCAGCCGCTCCAATCTCCCCATCGCCGTGGTGGAGGCCGTGGACCCCATTGTGCTGGACGCCCGCCTCATGGACTGCTGCGGCAAGCGGGACTGCGACTGCGAGCTCTGCGAGGTCCCCGCCTTTGTCAACAGCTGCTTTGACGGCGAGCTCTCCAGCGGCGACGACAGCCGCCGGGTCTACGTCACCCTGGGCCAGTTCTCCATCGTCCGCCTGGAGCGGGATTCCCAGCTCCTGGTCCCCGTGTATGATTACTGCATGCCCGATAAGGAGTGCTCCTGCGGCAGCGGGACCGAGGACCCCTGCGGCGTTTTCCGGAACATCTCCTTCCCCGTGGGGGAGTTCTTCCCGCCCAACACCGTCCGGTCGCCGGAGAACTATGAGGAGTGC
Organism: Oscillospiraceae bacterium 38-13; assembly: GCA_041223955.1. GTDB lineage: Bacteria > Bacillota > Clostridia > Oscillospirales > Oscillospiraceae > Oscillibacter. The sequence continues at coordinate 28,708 of JBCLRG010000005.1, forward strand.
TGCCGCACCTTCTCCTGATTCTCCGCAGAAAACAAGGACCGCCCCAAAAACGGGGCGGTCCTTTTCGGTTCCGCAATATTCCATTCTCAGCGCCGGAGCTGGAAGTGCCGGACGGCGGCCTGCAGCTTCTCCGCCTGCTGGTGGAGCTCCTGGGCCGAGGAGGCCGATTCCTCCGCTGTGGCCGCGTTGGTCTGGACCACGGCGGAAATGTTCTCCATCCCCTCCGTCAGCTGCCGCAGCATCACCGCCTGCTGCTGGGCGGACTCCGCGATCTGGTCCACCAGCTCCGCCGACTGCCGGGCGCTGGACACCACGCTCAGCAGAGCCTCCGTGGTCTCCTCGGACAAGGAGGTGCCGTACTGGACCAGCTGAACCGAGTTCTTGATCAAATCCGTGATGTTTTTGGCGGATTCCGCGCTCTTGGCCGCCAGCTGCTGGACCTCGTTGGCCACCACGGCGAAGCCCTTCCCGGCGGCTCCGGCCCGGGCGGCTTCCACCGAGGCGTTCAGGGCCAGTATGTTCGTCTGGAAGGAAATGTCCTCAATAGTGCGGATGATGCCGTTGATCTGGCGGGAGGACTCGGAGATGTCCGCGATTGCCGCCGACAGGGCCTCCATCTTCTGGCTGCACACCTTCAGCTGCGTCTCGGAGTCCTCGGCAAAGCTCCGGGCCTTGTCCGCGTCTCCAGAGGTCCGTTCCACCTGTCCGGAGATGTCCTGAATCCCGGCGGAAAGCTCCTCCACCGCCGAGGCCTGCTGGACCGCGCCCTCGGAGAGAATCTGCGCCCCGGAGGCCATCCGCTGGGACTCGTCGGAGACCTCCTGCGCGGTCTGGTGAATGCGGCGGAGGGCATCGTTCAGGGCGTCCAGAATCTGGCGGAGGGCGTTTTGGATGGGCAGGAACTCCCCCCGGTAGCCGTCGCTGATGGTCTGGTTCATATTGCCCCGGGCCATTTCGGAGAGCTTGCTGTCAATGTCGCTGATGTACGTTTTCAGTTCACCCCGGGTCTCGTGGATGGAGGCCACCAGCATGCCGATTTCCGAGGTATCCGGCTCCCACTGGAAGGGGGCGGAGAGGTTGCCCTGAGCGATCTCCCCCATCTGGTCCCGGACGGCGATAACCGGACGCAGGATGCGGCGGCGGATAATCCGCATGCTGACGGCCTGAAGCGTCACCACGATCACCAGCGCAAGGACCATCAGGACCTGAATGACGGTGCTGGCGAGGTTAAGGGTTTCCACCTCCCGGAGGGTTCTGGCGTTCAGGGTTTCCAGGAACTGTTCCTTGAGGGCGTTGATTTTCGCGATAGAATCGCTGTAGTCCCGGCCATAGACGTACTCAATGGCGGCGCTCTGCCGTCCGGACTGGACCTGTTTCATGGCCTCCTCTTCCAGAGGGACCAGCTGGTTGGAAAGGCCGGACATGCTGTCGATCATGGACTGTTCGCCGGTGGTGATGCCGATTTCCTGCATGGCGGCCACGCCGATGTCCCGGTTTTTCAGGTTGTTGATTTCGTTCCAGTAGTTGTCGTAGTGCTCCTGACTGCCGGTGGCGGCGTAGGCCCGGACCTCGTTGGTCAGGTAGGCGGAACCGTTCATGAAGCGGTTGGCGTTGTAGGTCAGCTCGAAGCGGTCCTCGTTGGCCCGGTCCAGGCGGCGGCTCACGCCGCCGTAAGCGATGAGGAGCAGGAGCATGAACGCCAGGGCACAGATGGAGCCCACGTTCAGGATGGTTGTCAGGGTGGACTGATTGATGGCTTTTTTCATGGTATGCCTTTCCGCCGCGGGCGCTGGGACGCGGCTTTTTTATGTGTGGAGGCTGGTTTCTTTCTATGAGATTATAACACGAATGGAAACATATGACAAGAGCTGTTTTGGGGCTTATCCGCCCACGCATTTTCTCAGGCGGCGGTGGTGCAGGGAGCGGCATTACCGAGGAAAAGATGGAGACCCCTGAAAGGGTGTCCTGATGATAGAGAGATGGAGACCCTGGAGAAATGGCCTGATCAGGGGATCAGGCCCCGCAGAGATGGTGCAGGCTCCTCTCCAGGAAACAGCATAAATCAGAACGTTCTATCGGGAGGCGGCGGAAAAAACAGGCGGGCAGCCCCTGCAATGGGGACCGCCCGCGGCAAGAATCCTCTTTCAAAAATACCGAATTCTCCCCTATTCAAGGAGTTTCCAGGGTTTCTTCGGTCTCAAAGGGACCGTATGTCACCTTGCTGGTCTTGGGGTTCAGGATGCACACATAGCTCTTGCCCTGCCCCAGCGTCAGCGGCGCTCCGCTCTCCAGCGTGTACGCAAGCGGACTGTTCCGGTCCTCCCGGCTCCACTGGATGGGCACCGTTTTTCCTCCGCAGAAAAAGGTCCCCTTCCCCTCTCCCGTGGTCTTCACCCGGAGGCGGCCCTCGTTGTCCAGCACCGCCGTGGAGGTCTCCAGCACCAGAACATTCACCGCCCGGACCTGTTCGCCGCTGCTGCCGTCGATGTGCTCCTTGCCGTACTGGCTCACAAAATACTGGGCGGTCTCCGGGTCATAGTCGAAGACGGCGGTCTTATAATTGGAGAACCGGACCTCCACATGCTCCGCCGCCTCGCCTCCCGCCGGAGTCCCGTCCTCCGCAAAGGGTTGGGGATTCGTCCACGCGTGCTCCGTGGGGAAGGGATTCGTGGCAAGATAGGCCAGGATGTTCTCCCCGGAGGTGACCAGGCTGTGCTCATAGCCGTTGTTCCGCCGCCGGTCCGGGTCCCGCCAGAAGATTTTCGCGTCTTCCCCGCCCCGGACGCCGTCCATGCGGTTCACTTTCCAGCTGCGGAGGTTGGAATAGGCCTCCTGACTGCCTCCGGCGTGGACGTAAATCGCGTCATGGCCCAGGGCCAGCTCCACAAAGTAAGGCCGGGCCGAGCGGACGCTGCCCAGCAGCTCCACGTCCTCCACCTGCTGGTAGACCCCGAGCATCCGGGTGATGCCCCCCTCCACCGGCACCTCATAGAGAATATCCGCCTGAGAAACCCCCAGCTGGGGCTGCGCCGCCCGCAGGTTGTTCAGCATCACCGCCACCGGGCGGTTCTTCTCATACTCCGGCTCCATGGGAAGCCCCGTAAGCGGATTGGTTCCCGCCGGGACCTCGGGCTCCGGCTCAGGGACCGGCTCCGGGGGGAGCACCGGGTAGGTATCCTCCGGTTCGGGCTCCGGCTCGGGGGCCGGTTCCGGTTTGTTTCCACAGCCCGCCAGCGCCAGCAGCATCACTGCCAGCAGGAACGCAAGCGCTCTCTTTTTCATCACGCCGCCGCCTTTCTTTCGTTGCACTGTTCCTATGATACCAACCTCCGGCGGAGCCGTCAAGGCAAAATCCCGCAAAATTCGATTTTCCCCTATACAAATCCGCCGGGACTGTGGTATCATAGAAAATGGGAAAGGGGCGGAACCGCCCCCCGAAGAATTTCGATTCAAGGAGGCCGCCCCCATGCCGGGTTTCATCCAAGACAGTCTGGAAATCAAATTTCTCATCCTCTACATCGCCGCCCGCGTGATTGAGCCCGTGCCCTTTGACGCCATCCTGGACCTCACCCTCTGCGACGACGCCATCGACTATTTCGACTTCTCCAGCTGTCTCAACGATCTGGTCCGGACGGAACACCTCTCCCTCTCCAGGGACGGCCTCTACGCCATCACCGAAAAGGGGCGGCGCAACAGCGCCATCTGCGAATCCAGCCTCCCCTACTCCGTCCGCCTCCGCTGCGACCGAAACCTGGAGGAATGGAACCGGAAGCTCCGCCGCCAGCGGCAGGTCCGGGCCTCCGCCGAGCAGCGGGCCAACGGCACCTATACGGTCAAGCTGTCCCTGAATGACGACAAGGGCAGCGTCATGGATCTCCGCCTGATGGTGGTGGACCGGGAACAGGCCCGGACCGTGTCCAGGCGGTTCCGGAAAACCCCGGAAAAGCTCTACAATCAGATCATTCAGCTGCTCCTCACCGGAGACTCCTGAATGCAAAACCGGCGGGTACTTCCATACCCGCCGGTTTCCTTATTTGACCACCACGTTCTCCTCCCCCAGAAGGCTTTTCGCCTCTCGAATCAGGGCCTTGTGAAGAAGGACCTGGGTGGCGTAGACCTTCCGGGTGTCCGCCATCACCATCCGGACCTGCGCCGTGCCGGGGAACATGGTGAACACCAGCTTCATCCGGCGGAAATTCGGGTCCTCCTCCGAGGGGAACTTCAGGTACAGCGTCCCGCCCTTTACCACCTTCCCCGACGCCGGGGGCGGAGGGGCGGGCCCGTCCGCCGGAAAGGCCGTGTCGCACAGCAGCTGGGGGGACTTTTCGTCCCGGACGGACAATTTCCCCCGGACCACCACCGCCTGGTTCTCTTTCAGGCACTCCCCATACTGCTCCAGCGTCCGGCTGAAGCACAGCAGCTCCATGGCCCCGGTTTCGTCCTCCAGCATCACATAGGCCATGAGGCTGTTGTTTCGGGTGGTCTTGGTCTTTTTGGACGTCACCACCCCCGCCAGGGACAGGTACTGCCCGTCGGCAAAGCGGACGGGGCCGTCGGTGAAGTCCGCCAGCACCACGCCGATCTTGGGCAGGTTCAGGCGGCGCACCAGCTCCCGGTAGTGGTCCATGGGGTGGCCGGAGAGGTAGAGGCCGGTGGTCTCCTTCTCCATGTTCATCCGCTCCTGGGCCGTGTACTCCGGGATGTCCGGCAGGGGGACCTCCTCCGGTTCCCGCGCCATGCCGAAGAAGTCCAGCTGCCCCTCCAGGTTCTGCCTCCGCTGCTCCAGGGCGCCGTCCAGCACCCGCTCATAGACCCGCAGCAGCTGGGACCGCCGGGCTCCCGTCCCGTCGAAGGCCCCGGCCCGGATCAGGTTCTCCAGCGCCCGCTTGTTCATCTCTCCCCCCGCCATCCGGCGGCAGAAGTCATGGAGGGTCCGGAAGGGGCCGTTCTTCCGCTCCCGCATGACGGCCTGGATGAAGCTCCGGCCGATGTTCTTGATAGCCACCAGCCCGAAGCGGATGCCCCCCTCCTCCACGGTGAAGCAGTCCATGGAGCGGTTGATGTCCGGGGGCAGCAGGGCGATGCCGCAGTCCCGGCACTCGTTGATGTACCCCGCCACCTTGTCCGAGTTTTCCAGCACGCTGGTCAGCAGGGCCGCCATGTACTCCCGGGTGAAGTGGCACTTGAAATAGGCGGTCTGATAGGCCACCACGGCATAGCTGACCGCGTGAGCCTTGTTGAAGGCGTAGTTGGCGAAGTCGTAGATTTCCTGATAGATGGCCTCCGCCGTGTCCACGGGGATGCCGTTGGCCTGACAGCCCCGGATGTTCCGCCCCGGGTCCCCCCGGAGGAAGGACTCCCGCTCCTTCTCGATGTCCTTGGCCTTTTTCTTGCTCATAGCCCGGCGGACCATATCCGCCTGCCCCAGGGAGTACCCCGCCAGGTCCTGGAAAATCCGGATAACCTGCTCCTGATAGACGATGCACCCGTAGGTGACGGACAGGATGGGCTTCAGCGAGGGGTGGCGGTAGCGGATGAGGGAGGGGTCCTGCTTGCAGGCGATGAACCGGGGGATGGAATCCATGGGCCCCGGGCGGTACAGGGCGATGATGGCGGTGATGTCCTCCAGATTCTGGGGCCGGAGGCCGATGCACACCCCGGTCATCCCCGTGGACTCCATCTGGAAGACGCCGGAGGTCTTCCCCGCCGCCAGCATATCATAGGTCTCCCGGTCCCCCTCGGGGATGTCCTCCAGCCGGAAGTCCGGCCGGTGCTCCCGGAGGAGCTGGACCGCGTCCTCCAGCACCGTCAGGTTCCGCAGGGCCAGGAAGTCCATCTTTAAAAGCCCCAGCTCCTCCAGGGTTACCATACCGTACTGGCAGACCACAATGTCGTCGTTTTTCGCCAAGGGCACATACTCATACACAGGCCGCTTGGTGATCACCACCCCGGCGGCGTGGGTGGAGGCGTTCCGAGGCATGCCCTCCAGCATCCGGGCGGTGTCGATGAGGCGGCGGACGGTGCTGTCGTTCTGGTACTGGCCGCTGAGGGATTTGGTCAGCCGCAGGGCATCCGCCAGGGTGATGTGGGACCCGGGGGGATTGGGAATCTGCTTGGCGATCTGGTCCACCTCGGCATAGGGCAGGTTCATCACCCGCCCCACGTCCCGGACCACCGCCCGGGCGGCCATGGTGCCGAAGGTGACGATCTGGGCCACGTGGTCCCCGCCGTACTTCCGCCGGACGTACTCAATGACCTCCCCCCGCCGGGTGTCGCCGAAGTCCATGTCGATATCCGGCATGCTCACCCGCTCCGGGTTCAGGAAGCGCTCGAAGTACAGGTCGTATTTCACCGGGTCCACGTCGGTAATCCGGAGGCAGTAGCTGACCATGGACCCCGCCGCGCTGCCCCGGCCCGGCCCCACGGGGATGCCCACGCTCCGGGCATAGCGGACGAAGTCGGAGACGATGAGGAAATAGTCCGTGAAGCCCATTTTCTCGATCATGTCCTCCTCGTACCGCAGCTGCTCCCGGCGGCTCTCGTCCTCTCCGTACCGGGCCCGGTAGCCCTGGTCGCAGAGCTCCTTTAAATAGGTGAAGCTGTCATACCCCGGCGGCAGGGGGAACTGGGGCAGGTGGTACTTGCCGAAGGTGAAGTCCATGCGGCACATCCCGGCGATTTTCTCCGTGTTCTCCAGCGCCCCCTCGTACCCGGAGAAGAGCTCCGCCATCTCCGCCTCGCTGCGGAGATAGAAGTTCCGGGGCTCATAGCGCATCCGGTTCTCGTCGTCCAGGGTCTTCCCCGTCTGGATGCACAGGAGGACGTCATGGGCCTCCGCGTCCTCCTTCCGGAGGTAGTGGGCGTCGTTGGTGCAGACCATGGGCAGCCCCGTCTCCCGGTGGAGGCGGAGGACCCCCTGGTTCACCACCGCCTGGTCCCGGATGCCGTGGTCCTGGAGCTCCAGGTAGAAATGGTCCGGGCCGAAAATCCGGGACAGCTCCAGCGCGTAGCGCTTCGCGTTCTCATACTCCCCGTTCCGAAGGCGCCGGGGAATCTCCCCCGCCAGACAGGCCGACAGGGCGATCAGTCCCCGGCTGTGCTCCCGCAGGAGCTCCAGGTCCACCCGGGGCTTGATGTAAAACCCCTCGGTCCAGGCCATGGAGACCATGTACGAGAGGTTCCGGTAGCCCTCCTCATTCTCGCAGAGGAGGACCAGGTGGCGGCTCTCGGCGTCGAACTCGTGGACCTTCTCCGTGAGGCGGCGGCCCTCCGCCGTGACGTAGACCTCACAGCCGATGATGGGCCGGATGCCCTCCGCCTTGCAGGCCCGGTAGAAATCCACCGCGCCGTACATGACCCCGTGGTCCGTGATGGCGCAGGCGGTCTGGCCCAGCTCCTTCACGGCCTTGGGCAGGTCCCGGATGCGGCACGCGCCGTCCAGCAGGCTGTACTCGGTGTGGACATGCAGGTGAACGAAGGACATGCGCCTCCCCCTTTCTCACTTCCCCGCCGGCTTCACCCGGACGGCCAGCAGGGCCCGGATGTCCTCCAGCGCCTCCGGCGAGGTGAGGTCGATCATCAGCCAGCGCCCCATTTTCGAGGTCTCCGTGGTCCGGTAGCGGGTCCGGGTCTCCTCCGTGCAGGTCAGGAGCACCCCTTCCGCCGCCGTCTCCTCCCGGGGGCTGATGGCGATCATGGCCGTCACGAAGCCCGGGCGGATATACACGGTGGTCAGGGCCCTGCTGCCCTTTTTGAATTTCAGGTTCCACCCCGGCTCCAGGCCGCACCGGCTGAATTCCATCCGGGGCTCCGCGCCGTAGGCGTCCTTCAGGTACTGCCGGAGCTCCGGCCAGAGGAGGTTGTCCGCGAAGCGGTCCACGTCCTCCATTCCGGGCCGCCGGTTCATGGGGAACCGCTGGGCCCAAGTCAGGATATCAGACATAAATTACCTTTCTTCGTATCTTATCGTTCAGTCTGTTCTTTCGAGAGTTCTTTTTTGCAGTGAGGACAGTTCTCGGGGAGAAGGAAGCGCACATAGCGGCCCTGGAACAGCTGCTTTCCGCAGTGGGGGCAGACGATGCTCCTTCGGGCAATCAGCGCCCCATCCAGCGCCGGAAGAATCAGCAGAGCGGCCGCCCTCGTCCACAGCGCCCCCGGGTCCCGGATGCGGAAATACGTGCACAGCAGCGCCAGAATCACCCCGGCATTCAGCAGCAGCCGCGCGATTCTATGGGCCAGAACGAACTTCGGCCTTTTCATGGCTGTCCCCTCTCAAAAAACGCTTTCTCAAAGTCCCTCCGCCAGCTCCACCAGCTTGCGCAGCCGGTGGTTCAGGCAGGATTTCGTCACCGGCGGGTCAAAGGTCTCCGCCAGCTCCGACAGGCTCAGCTCCGGGTACTCCAGCCGCCGGGCCGCCGTGTCCCGGAGCTTCTCCGGCAGCTCCCGGAGCCGCCCCGCCGCCTCCAGCTTCCGGATGGCCTCCCCCTGGCTCTGGGCGGCCTCCACCGCCTTGTCCAGGTTGGCGCTGTCGCAGTTCAGGCGGCGGTTCACGCTGTTGCGGATGCCCTTCTCCACCTTGGTGGACATCAGGCGCATAGCCGCCGAGGGCGCGCCGATGAGGGTGAGAAAGTCCTCAATCTGGTCGCTCTGCTTGAAATACGTGACGGCGCTGCCGTTCCGGGCCACGCTCTTGGGGGGATAGCCGCTCTCCCGGAGCAGGACCTCCAATTCCCGGCTGGCCTGAAGGTGGGAGCCGGTCAGCTCCAGATGATAGCGCTTGGCGGGGTCCGTGACGCTGCCCCCGGCGAAGAAGCACCCCCGGAAAAACGCCGCCCGGCAGCACTCCTCCTCCACCATGGCGAAGTTGACGTGGAGGGCCAGGCTCTGCCGGGGGGCGTAGCCCAAGAGGTTGATGATGTGGTCCAGCTTCTCCCGCCGGGTGATCTGGAAGATCATCTTTCCCGTCCCCCGGGGCTCCGGCCTCCGGTCGAACCCCAGGTCAAAGGCCCGCTGAAACAGCCGGGGCAGCCGGGCCGCCAGATTGGGATTCTCCGTGATAATCCGGACCTCCGTGGCGTTGAAGGTGTGGCAGTAGAGCAGCACGCCGTAGGCCTCCGCCTGGGCGCAGCACCGCCGCTGCACCGGCACGCGGCACAGCTCGTTTTTGGTCTCAAAGGAAAAGGACACCGGCACAGCCTCCTGTTTACAGTTTTGGTCAGGGTCACTCCGTCCGGTAGCGCCCCCCGGCAATCCGGACGCTCCGCTCCGAGTGGAGCAGAATCAGCTCCTGGGCCAGCCGGTCGGGGTGGTGGCGGACGTAGCCGTCCTGCACGCTGGCGATGGGGCGGCTGACCAGTTCCACCCCCAGGGCGGCGCACCGCTCCCCGTCGCACCGCAGCAGCTCCGCTCCCTCCTGGGCATAGCGGGCGGCGGCGTCCTCAGGGATGGAGGCGGAGTTCACCAGGCAGAGGTGGAACAGCCGGTCCGCCGAGTGCTGGAAGATCGCCGCGATGTGGTCCGCGGCGGTATAGCCCTCCGTCTCCCCCTCCTGGGTCATGACGTTGCATACGTAAATCTTCTGGGCGGAGGAGCGCTGAATCGCCTCCACGATGCCGTCCACCAGCAGATTGGGGATGATGCTGGTGTACAGGCTCCCGGGGCCCAGGACGATCATGTCCGCCTCCCCGATGGCGGCCAGGGCCTCCGGCAGGGCCCGGGGGTGCTCCGGAAGCAGGCGGACCTTGGTAATCCGGCAGTCCTCCTTCTTCTTGCAGTAGAAAATCTTGGACTCCCCGGTGACGGAGGCCCCATTCTCGAACTCCGCCTCCAGCCGCACGTCGGCGGTGGTCACGGGAAGGACCCGCCCGGTAATGGCCAGCACCTCGCTCATCCGGCGGACCGCCGAGTCGAAGCTGGGGGAAATGCCGTTCAGCGCCGCCAGGAACAGGTTGCCGAAGCTCTGCCCCGCCAGGGACCCGTCCTGAAACCGGTAGTCCATCAGCTGCCGCATCAGGGGCTCCGTGTTGGCCAGGGCCGCGAGGCAGTTCCGGATGTCCCCCGGCGGGGGCATGCCCAGGTCCTGCCGCAGAGTGCCGGAGCCGCCGCCGTCGTCCGCCACGGTGACGATGGCGGAGAGGTTTTCCGTGTACTCCTTCAGACCCCGGAGCATGTTGGACAGGCCGTGGCCCCCGCCGATGGCGGTAATCCGCGGCCCGTGCTTCCGGGAAGACTGAAAGCTCAGATGTTCCATAAAAGGGCTCCTTTCCGCCCGGTCCCCGGTGGACGCCGGGCCCGCCTGCATAACCCGCCGCTCAGACCGCCCGGGTGATGTCCCGGTGGTGCTCCGCCGCCGGATAGCCCTGGCGGCGGATGAACTCCGCCAGCGCGTGGGCAATGGCCACGGAGCGGTGGTGCCCCCCGGTGCAGCCCACGGCGATGAAGAGGCTGGTCTTCCCCTCCTCGGCGTAGAGGGGCAGGGTGAAGGACAGCAGCTCCTCCAGGCGGCGGAGGAAGTCCCGGGTCTGAGGAAAACCGAACACGTAGTCCGCCACCGGGGCGTCCAGCCCGGTCCGGTGCCGCAGCTCCTCAATATAAAAGGGGTTGGGCATGAAGCGCACGTCCAGGACCAGGTCCGCCTCCAGCGGCAGGCCGTACTTGAAGCCGAAGGAGGACACACTCACCGCCATGGCCCCCTGCTCCCCCTCCCCGGAGAAGAGCCGCAGCAGCTCCCCCCGGAGGCGGGCCGTGGAGAGGCGGGTGGTGTCGATGACGAAATCCGCCTGCCGCTTCACCGGCTCCATCAGCTCCCGCTCCCGGTCCACGGCCTCCTCCAGGGAGTCCCGCTGGAGGGGGTGGCGGCGGCGGGACTCCTTATAGCGCTTGATGATGGTCTCCGGCGCGGCCTCCAGGAAGAGCATCCGGCACAGGCCGCCCATGCCCTTCAGCTTCTCCAGCACGTCGAAGAGCTCTGTAAAGGACTCGGAGGTCCGCACATCGTACACCAGCGCCACCCGGGCGTACCGCCCGCCGCCGCCCACGCAGAACTCCGCGAATTTCAGAATCATGGCCGCCGGCATGTTGTCCACAATGTAAAAGCCGCTGTCCTCCAGAAAGGAGGCCGCCTTGCTCTTCCCCGCGCCGGACAGGCCGGAAATAATCAGAATCTCCATAAAACCCTCCTTCTCTCCCGTCACTCCACGAACCGGACCTCCGGCTCCAGCCGGACGCCGGTCTGCTCCCGGACGGCCTCCTGGACCTGGCGGATCAGCTCCCGGACGTCGGCGCAGGTGGCCCCGCCCCGGTTGACCACGAAGCCCGCGTGCTTCTCGCTGACCTGGGCCCCGCCCACCGTCAGGCCCTTCAGGCCGCACTGGTCGATGAGGGTCCCGGCATAGAAGCCCTCCGGCCGCTTGAAGGTGCTCCCCGCGCTGGGCAGGTCCAGCGGCTGGCTGGCCCTCCGGCGGGCCATAAGCTCCCCCATGGCCGCCCGGATGGCCTCCGGGTCCCCGGGGCGCAGACGGAAGGAGGCCGACAGCACCACCGCCTCCGGGTTCTCCGTCAGAAAGCTCCGGCGGTAGCCAAAGGCCAGTTCCTCCCCGGTGAGGACCCGGACCCCCTCCTCGGGGAACAGTACCGAGACCTCCGTCACCACCTGCTTCATCTCCCCGCCGTAGGCCCCGGCGTTCATGCACACGCCGCCCCCCACGGTGCCGGGGATGCCGTGGGCGAACTCCAGCCCCGTCAGGCCCCGGCGGCAGGCGAAGTCCGCCAGCCGGGCCAGCGAAACGCCGCAGCCCGCCCGGAGAACCCCGGCCTCCTCCAAAGAGCCAAGGCGGCCCGTCCCGATGACCAGCCGGTCCAGCCCCCGGTCCGGGACCAGGAGGTTCGTGCCGTTGCCCAGCACCAGCGGCCGGGCTCCGCAGTCCCGGGCCAGGGCGTACAGCAGCACCAGCTGCTCCCCCCGGTCCGGCAGGGCCATCCGCCGGGCGGGGCCCCCGATGCGGAAGGAGGTGTGCCGGGACATGGGCTCCTCCCTCCGGAGCTCCACGTCCGGCAGATACGCCTCCATCTCGTTGTCAAGCCGCGTTACCCAGTCCATGGAAGGGCCCCCCTGTTCTCAAAATCGCTCACAGCACCCGGCCCAGCATGGCCGCGCCGATGATGCCCGCGTCGTTGCCCAGCTCCGCCGGGAGAATCCGGGTCACCCGGCCCCCGTGGCGGGAAAAGCTCTCCCGCTCCACCGCCGCCCGGAGGGGCTCCATCAGCAGCCGCTCCGGCGCCGCCGCCACGCCGCCGCCGATGGCCACGGCCTCCGGCCGCAGGATGTTCACCAGGCTGGCGAGGCCGCTGGCCAGATCGTCCACATACCGGCGGCAGACCTCCAGCGCGGTCTCGTCCCCGGCCTCCGCCGCCTGGAAGGCCGTCCGGCCCTCCACGCCCCCCGAGGCCCCGGCCAGGGCGTGGAGGGCGCTCTCCGGGTGGGCCTCCATGGCCCGCTTCGTCTGCTGAATCAGGCCGGTGGCGGAGGCGTACCGCTCCCAGCAGCCCAGGCGGCCGCAGTTGCACGCCTCGCCCTCCCGGCGGATCACCATGTGCCCCGCCTCGCTGGAGGACAGGCCCCCCCGGAGCTTCCCGTTCAGAATCAAACCCGCGCCCACGCCGGTGCCCAGGGTCACCACGGCGAAGTCGGAGGTCCCCCGGCCCGCGCCGCAGAAGAACTCCCCCGCGGCGGCGCAGTCCGCGTCGTTGCCCAGCAGCAGGGGCACGTCCAGGTGCTCCCGGAACAGGGCGGACAGGGGGACGTTCTCCATGGGGATGTTGGTGGTGAAGAGCACGTCGCCCCCGTCCACCGCCCCGGGCAGGCCCACGCCCACCCACTGAACGCCCTCCTGCCAGACCCGCTTCGCCAGCTCCGCCAGGGTTCCGGCAAAGGCCTCGGGGCCCTGGAAGTTCAGGGGAATCCGCTCCGCCTTCACGATTCTGCCCGCCTCGTCCACAAGACCGGCCTTCAGATTGGTGCCGCCTACGTCAATGCCGATGTACATGCCGGAATTCTCCTCTCACATTTTTCCGTCCGCCCGGGCGTCCACCTTCTGGGCCAGCTCCTGGGCGGCGTTATAGCCGAGCTTCCTGTGCCGGTTGTTCATGGCCGCCACTTCCACAATGCTGGCCAGATTCCGCCCCGGACGGACGGGGATGGTGACGGTGGGAACCTGGATGTCCAGGATGTCCACGTAGTGGTCCTCGATGCCCAGGCGGTCATAGAACTTTCCGCTGTCCCAGGGCTCGAAATTCACCACCATGTCCAGCTGGGCCTCGTTCTTGATGGCCCGGACGCCGAAGAGCTGCTGAACGTTGATGACGCCGATGCCCCGCAGCTCGATGTAATTGCGGATGACCTCCGGCGCGGAGCCCATCAGCCGCCCGGAGACCCGGCGGAGCTCCACCGCGTCGTCCGCCACCAGGCGGTGGCCCCGCATGATGAGCTCAATGGCGGCCTCGCTCTTGCCCACGCCGGAGTCGCCGGTGATCATGACGCCCTCGCCGTAGATGTCCAGCAGGACGCCGTGGCGGGTGATGCAGGGAGCCAGCACCCGGTTCAGGTACTCGATGGTGCGGCTGGTAAAGGACACCGTCACCTCGTCCGTCCGGAGGAGGGTTTTCTGGTGCTCTATGGCGCTCTCGATGCACTCCGGGAAGCAGTCCAGACTCCGGGCGATGACCAGGGCGGGAATGTCGTAAAGGAACAGATCGTCAAAGCACTTGCGGCGGTGGGCCTCGCTGAGGCCCCGGAGGTATGTGACCTCCGCCTTGCCAATGACCTGAAGGCGGCAGGGGTCAAAATAATCATAAAAGCTGTGGAACTGGAGGCCGGGCCGGTTCAGGTCCGGCACGGTCAGCAGGGCGGAGTCGAAATCACTGCCCCGGTTCAAAACTTCCAGGTGAAAGAGAGAGACAAATTCTTTCACCTTCAACCCGTTTTCACGCATGGCGTTTCTCCTCTTTCCGGCGGTCTCCCGCCTGTCCCGCCCGGTGGGGGCGGCGTATTCGCGCAGGGCGTGCTTCCATTATATATGATGTCTTCCAATTCCGCAACACCTTCCCGGAAAAGAGGGCCCACGCATTTTAATGGAGGCCCGGCGGGCGCTGTCCTGATTTTTGGAAACGCCGGTCCTTCGGGGGACCGAAAAAAACTTCTGGGTTTTTTGAAAATTCTTCTTGCATTTTTCGATGGATTCTGTTATTATAACACTCGTGCTTATGAAAATACGCACGTACTATGCGACAGCGGGGAGGTGCTAATGGATGGCTAAGTGCGAGTATTGCGGCAAAGGTGTTACCTTTGGCATTCAGGTCTCTCACTCTCACCGGCGTTCCAACCGTCCCTGGAAGCCCAACGTGAAACGTGTCAAGGCGATCGTGGATGGTTCCCCCCGCCACGTGTATGTCTGCACACGGTGCATGCGCTCCGGCAAGGTTACCAGAGCGGTCTGATGCGAATGAGAAAAGAGCTCCCGGACAGCCGTCCGGGAGTTTTTTTGTCCTTTTCAGGGCCTGAAATCCATCCGCAGCAGGGCTTTCCCGTTGGGAAGACCCCGCTTCTCCGTCCCCACGGTCCGGAAGCCGGTCTCCCCCATCGCCCGCTCCAGCTCCGCCGCCTCCACCGGGCGGTGCACCGGCTCCAGCACGTCGAAGACGTGGAGATACGGCGAATCCGACACCCAGTGACCCTCCCCGTTGACCTGGAGCACACAGGAAACGGCCTCCGGCTTTACCTGCCGGACAACCCTCTGAAAGCAGGCGCAGCCGATGTACTCCACCAGCAGGTCCGCAATCAGCAGCTCCGCCTCCGGCAGACGGCAGGGCTCCTCCGTCAGATCGGCCCGGATGCACTCCAGTACCCCGGCCAAATCCGGATGGCGGGCGGCGGCGGCTTGCAGGTAGGCCGCGTTGACGTCGACGCCATACACCTTCTCAAACCAGCCCTTCGGGATATGCTCCAGGCCGTTGCCCCCCGCGACGCCCAGAATCATGACCCGCCGGGCCGGATAAGACCGAAGCTGGTCCCGCATCATCCCGTTCAGGCCCTGGAGCTGCCGGACGGACTCCAGCTTCATGTGATTTTCGTAATCACCCAGGGAGATTTCTTCCCAGGGATTTTTCATGGCCCCGTTCACACCCGCTCCGCCAGCTTTTCGCTGTACTCCGCCCGGAAAGCGGCGAAGCGTCCCCCGTCCAGCGCCTCCCGGATTTTTCCGGTGAGCTCATTGTAAAAATAGAGATTGTGGAGCACCGCCAGCCGAAGGGCCAGGGTCTCCTCCGCTTTGAACAGGTGCCGGAGATAGGCCCGGGAAAACCGCTTGCACACCGGACAGCCGCAGCTCTCGCTGATGGGCCGTTCATCCCGCGCGTATTTGGCGTTCAGGATGTTCACCGTCCCCTCCCAGGTGAAGAGCTTCCCGTGCCGCCCGTTCCGGGAGGGCATGACGCAGTCGAAGAAATCCACCCCCCGGGCCACGCCCTCGATGATGTTGCTGGGCGTGCCCACGCCCATGAGATACCGGGGCTTGTCCTTGGGCATGTGGGGCTCCACAGCGTCGATGATCTCATACATGACCTGGGTGGGCTCCCCCACCGCCAGCCCGCCGATGGCATAGCCGTCGCAGTCCAGCTTGGCGATCTCCTCCATGTGCCAGACCCGGAGGTCCGGGAAGGTGGCGCCCTGGTTGATGCCAAAGAGGAGCTGGCCGGGGTTGACGGTATCCGGCAGGGCGTTGAGCCGGTCGTGCTCCCGCTTGCAGCGCTCCAGCCAGCGGAAGGTCCGCTCACAGGAGGCTTTGGCGTACTCATATGTGGCCGGATTCTCCACGCACTCGTCAAAGGCCATGGCCACGTCGCTGCCCAGGTTGGACTGGATGCGCATGGACTCCTCGGGGCCCATGAAGATCTTCCGCCCGTCGATGTGGGAGGAGAAATAGACCCCCTCCTCCTTAATCCGCCGGAGGGAGGCCAGGGAGAAAACCTGAAAGCCGCCGGAGTCTGTGAGAACCGGCCCATCCCAGTTCATGAACCGGTGAATCCCCCCCATCTCCCGAATCAGCCCGTCCCCGGGACGGAGGTGGAGGTGGTAGGTGTTGCTCAATTCGATCTGGCAGCGGACCTCCCGGAGGTCGAAGGCGTCCACGCCCCCCTTGATGGCGGCCTGGGTGCCCACGTTCATGAACACCGGGGTCTGGACCACGCCGCCGTGGGCGCAGGAAAACTGGCCGCGCCGGGCACGGCCCTCGGTTTTCAGTAAGTTGAACATTGGTTTCTCCTATTTTATAAACTTTTATAAACTGTCGAAAAAGGCCCTCAGCTCCGCCTTTTCCTCCGGGGAAAGCGCGCAGGGGTTTCCAGGCCCGCCCGGCGGAGGTTTTCCGCCAGCTTGGGGCCGACGTTGGGCAAATCCGTCAGGAGCATGAACAGCCCTCCTTTACAAGATCAGCATGGCGTCCCCGAAGGAGAAAAAGCGGTAGCGCTCCGCCACGGCCTCCCGGTAGGCGTTCAGCACCGCCTCCCGCCCCGCGAAGGCCGACACCAGCATGATCAGCGTGCTCTCCGGCAGGTGGAAGTTCGTCACCAGGCCGTCCATCACCTTGAACCGGCAGCCGGGGTAGAGAAAAATATCCGTCCAGCCGCACCGGGGCTCCATGTGCCCGTCCTCCCCCGCCCAGCTCTCCAGCGTCCGGCAAGAGGTGGTCCCAACGCAGATCACCCGCCCCCCCTCCGCCTTAGTGCGGTTGATGAGCTCCGCCGTCTCCGGGGGGATAGTGCAGTATTCGCTGTGCATGGGGTGGTCCTCAATGGCCTCCTCCTTCACCGGGCGGAAGGTCCCCAGGCCCACATGGAGGGTCACATAACCCAGCCGGACCCCCCGGGCCTCGATTTCCTTCAGCAGCTCCGGCGTGAAGTGGAGCCCCGCCGTGGGGGCGGCGGCGCTGCCCGGAACCCGGGAGTACACCGTCTGATACCGCTCCCGGTCCTGAAGCTCTTCCTTGATGTACGGCGGCAGGGGCATCTTCCCCAGCTGTTCCAGCACCTCCAGAAAAATGCCCTGGTAGGTGAAGCGGACCAGCCGGTTCCCGTCCGCCGCCTCCTCCGCCACCTCGGCGGTCAGGGCCCCCTCGCCAAAGGTCATCCGGGCTCCGGGCCGGAGCTTCCGCCCCGGACGGACCAGGCACTCCCAGACGTTGTCCCCCCGGTCCGTCAGCAGCAGCACCTCACAAGCCCCGCCGCCGGGAAGCCTCCGGCCCAGAAGGCGGGCGGGCAGGACCCGGGAGTCGTTCATGATGAGGCAGTCGCCGGGGCGGAGGAGCTTCGGCAGCTCATGGAACCGCCGGTGTCCCGTCTCCCCCGTCCGGCGGTCCAGGGTCATCAGCCGGGAGCTGTCCCGCTTCTCCACGGGAGTCTGGGCAATAAGCTCCGGCGGGAGGTCATAGTAAAAATCCCTTGTCTTCATCGTTCATCCTTATCTGACCGTGATGTCCGTGTAATAGAAATTCAGAATCTCCTGCGAGCTGTAGCCCAGCTCCGCCATGGCCTTGGCCCCGTACTGGCTCATGCCCACGTTGTGGCCGTTCCCGGTGCCGGTGATGACGAAATTCCCGCTCCCTCCCCCCGAGGGCGGCTGGGCTCCGGCGGTTATGGCCGCGGGGCCGGAGGCGGTGACGGCGGTGTTTCCCCTCAGCGCGGATATCTCGCCGCCGCCGGTGATGGCATACGCGCCGTCCAGCGAGGCCAGCTGGCTGGTGCCGTTGACGGAGATGCCCCCGGTTCCGCCCCGCCGCCCGTTGATGTCGAAGCGCAGGCTGCTGACGGATTTCTGATAGGTGCTGCTGTAGAATATCATCCGGCAGTCGTCGCCGGTGAAGGTCTTCGTTCCGCCGCTTCCCACGAACGTCACCTGCTTCACGTTCCCCAGGGGGGTGTATTCCGAGACATACACGTCCCGCACCGTGCCCACCGAGTGGCCCTTCTGGTCCAGAATCCAGCTGAGCTCCGCCGCCGTGTAGGTGACGGAATAGCTGTTGTTGGGAACGGCGGTCTGGGCCTCGTAGGGGTCGGTTTTCCCCTTCAAGTACCCGGTTTCCGTGCCCCAGACGTTGGCCCCGTCCTCGGTGGCCCCGCCGTCGGAGGAGTGATAGACCGCGTCCTGCACCAGCGTTCCGTTGTAGTAGATGCAGAGCCCGGCGGTATTCTCCACCGCCCGGTCGCTGGTCTCCGAGGGGCCCGCGCCGCCGCTGCCGTGGCCGTTGTAGACCTGACAGTCCACGCCGCCGCACACGTCGAAGCCGTTGTCCCGCAGGTGCTTGTTGTGCCCCTGGACAAAGGTCCTGGCGCAGACGGCCTGGGCCTCCAGGGCCTCCAGGGGCCACGCGCCGCCCATCTCATAGGGGATGACGCCCTTCACATACTCCTCCAGGCCGATGACGTTGACCACGTTCAGGTTCCCGCCGGTGACCCGGGGGTACTCGAACCCACCGCCGTATTTATAGCCCTTGAACCAGGTGGAGGTCTCCCGCCCCGAGGGCCGGACCCCCAGGGCGTGGACGCCGCTGCAGTCGAACTCGAACAGAATCTCCGTGGTCCGGGTCCGGGTGACGGTCACGCCGGTGGAGGTGGACCGGACGGCCCGGCCGCCCAGGCGTCCGGCGGCGTCCTCCGCCTCCCGCTGGGACTCGTAACAGCCCACCCGGACCACGTGCTCCCAATCCGTCCACGCGGGCCAGCCCCCCTCGGACCGGGCCCGGGCCGACGCCTCCTCAAAGGAGCGGAAGCCGTCAAGCTGGACATGCCACTCCCCCATGGCCCGGAAGCCCCCGGCGGGGACGCTGGGGGAATAAACGCCGCTGCCGTCCATATAAATGGTTCCGGCGGCGGTCATGGAGATGGCGGTCTCCTCCGTCCAGCCCAGGGAGGTGAAGGAGCGGTCCTCCTCAAAATAGCCGAACTCATAGCCGGAGCCCACTGCGTTTTCCAGATTGGCGGAGTACAGGGCGGAGGAGCCGTAGCGCAGGCCTACCTTCACGACGCCGTTGGTCACGGCCTCCGCCTCCGGGGCGCTGAGGATAAAAAAAGTCACAACGAAAAACAGGGTCAGCAGCTTATTTTTCATGGAACCTCCCAACGTTCCCCGGCTTGACGCGCCGGGAAAATCATGATACCATACCTACAGCAGACATTTGTCCGCCCCACAGGCACATTCGTTGCCGCATGCGAATATTATAATACAAGACCGCGTTGAATTCAACCAGGAAATCCGGGAAGGCACCGGCGCGGCGGGAGGAGCATATCATGAAGCAGTACAAAGTCGGCGTCATCGGCTGCACCGGCATGGTGGGCCAGCGTTTCGTCACCCTTTTGGAGAACCACCCCTGGTTCCGCTTGACGGCGGTGGCCGCCAGCGCCCGCAGCGCCGGGAAAACCTATGAGGAAGCTGCCGCCCCCCGCTGGGCCATGACCTCCCCCATGCCGGAGGAGGCCAAGGCGCTGGTGATTCTGGACGCAGAGGCCGAGGCGGAGAAGCTGGCCGGGCAGGTGGACTTCTGCTTCTGCGCCGTGGACATGAAAAAGGAGGAAATCCGGGCCCTGGAGGAGAAATACGCCAAGCTGGAGTGCCCCATCGTCTCCAACAACTCCGCCCACCGCTGGACGGACGACGTGCCCATGGTGGTGCCGGAGCTGAACGCGGAGCACATCGAGATCATCGAGGCCCAGCGGAAGCGCCTGGGCACGAAGCGGGGCTTCATCGCCGTGAAGAGCAACTGCTCCCTCCAGAGCTATGTCCCCGCCCTGCACCCCCTGCTGAAATACGGCGTGGAAAAGGCGCTGGTTTGTACCTATCAGGCTATCTCCGGCGCGGGGAAGACCTTTGCGCGCTGGCCGGAGATGGTGGACAACTGCATCCCCTACATCGGCGGCGAGGAGGAGAAGTCCGAGCAGGAGCCCCTGAAGCTCTGGGGCTCTCTGGAGGGAGGCCGGATCGTCAAGGCCGCCGGACCCGCCATCACCGCCCAGTGCTTCCGGGTGGCCTGTCAAGACGGGCACATGGCGGCGGTGTTCGTGAAGTTCCAGGAGGGGAAAAAGCCCTCCATGGAGCAGATCAAGGCGGACTGGGCCGGTTTCCGGGGGCCCGCCCAGGAGCTGGCGCTTCCCTCCGCTCCCCGGCAGTTCCTCCACTATTTCGAGGAGCCGGACCGGCCCCAGACCCGTCTGGACCGGAACCTGGAAAACGGCATGGCCGTCTCGCTGGGCCGCCTCCGGGAGGACAGCCAGTACGACTATAAGTTCGTGGGCCTCAGCCACAACACCCTCCGGGGCGCGGCGGGCGGCGCGGTCCTGCTGGCGGAGCTGCTCTGCGCCAGAGGGTACATCTGATTCCCTTCATATCTTACGAAAGAGGCGTCCGCAACCAGGCGGGCCGCCTCTTTTTTATCGGTTTCTGACCGTGGAAAGGAGCGCTCAAGTGTGAAGCATCCAATCTTTACAGGCTCTGCCGTGGCGATCGTCACGCCGTTCAAGGAGGGCGGCGTGGACCTGGACGCCCTGGGGGCCCTGCTGGATTTCCAGCTGGAGAACGGGACCGACGCCATCGTCGTCTGCGGCACCACCGGCGAGGCCAGCACCATGTCCTATCAGGAGCGGGCGGAGACCATCGCCTTCTGCGTCCGCCGCGTGGGGGGCCGGGTTCCGGTAATCGCCGGGTCCGGGTCCAACGCCACCGCCGCCGCCGTCACCCTCTCCCGGGAGGCGGAGCGCCAGGGGGCCGACGGCCTGCTGGTGGTGACGCCCTACTACAACAAGGCCACCCAGGCCGGGCTCCTCCGTCACTACCGGACCATCGCGGACGCCGTCTCCCTCCCGGTCATCCTCTACAATGTCCCCTCCCGCACCGGGGTCTCCGTGGCCCCGGAGACTTACGCCGTCCTTGCGGAGCACCCCAACATCGTGGGCGTCAAAGAGGCGTCGGGAAACCTGGGGAATATCCAGCGGACCCTGGCCCTCTGCCCTGGGGACTTCTCCGTCTGGTCCGGCAACGACGACGAAACCGTCCCCATCTGCGCCCTGGGGGGCCGGGGCGTGATCTCCGTGGCGGCCAACGTCCTCCCGGCGGAGATGCACCGGCTGACCCGGCTCTGCCTGGAAAACGATTTCGCCGCCGCCGGAAAATTGCAGGTCCATCTGAAGGACTTCTGCGACGCCATGTTCTGCGAGGTGAACCCCATTCCCGCGAAAACCGCCCTGTCCCTTCTGGGGTGGAAGGTGGGAGAGCTGCGGTCCCCCATGTGCCCCCCCAGCCCGGAAAACCTGGCCCGCATCCGGGCCGTGCTGGCGAAGTACGGGCTTCCGGTCTGAGGGCGCGGAGAAAATGCCCGGTGTGGAATCCACGCCGGGCATGTCGGTTTTATTCACCTGCGTCAATCCACACGACGTCCTCGGAGCTGCTGCCCTTCGAAGGCGGCGCGATGGATTTTATCTCCGAACGGACGCCGGGGTCCTCCTCCACGGGGGTACGCTCGTTGGTCCAGCCCATATCATACTCTCTCAGGAAGGCGTCCACTGCCGCCGGGTCCGCCTTGGCCGGGTCCAGGGGCAGGGTAAACAGAGCGTGGACCCCAGTGAAATCGTCCGCGAAGGCGATGGTTCCGTCCTCCGCCACGGTGAAGATGGTGTTGTTGGGGACGGAGCCCTCGTAGTAGGCCATATAAACCGTGCGGTCCGCAAACATTTCCAGGCTCTGGGTGTCCAGCAGGTAATAATACACGCCGTCCTTGGCAAAGCCGCTGGCCCCGGCGTTCAGGGTCCAGTTGTTCACCGCCGACGGAGAGCAGCCCGCCACCAGCGGCGTCATGGTATAGCGGGAGAAATCAAAGTCCTCGTTGGTCAGCTCCGCTCCGTCCAGACGGCGGAGGGCCAGGACGGAATAGGTGTGGTCCGCCTCCAGGTCCTGATTCAGCACGTCCAGATTCCGCCCGGACACCAGGCCCAGCAGGGTGATGGAGAACTCCCCGCTCTCCACGGTCTCGTTGATGGTGATGGCGTCGGGGCCCTCGAAGGCCTCCGCCAGCAGGGGCTGGTTGTGCTCCTGCGCCACCTGGGCGGGGGTCAGCCACAGCATGGCGGCGGAAACGGACACCGCCAGAAGGGCGATGCAGGCGGCGGCCAGCGCCGCGATTTTCTTGGTCTTGCTGATTGTCATGTCGGTACACTCCTTTTCCAGTTCGCGGGCGCGGGTTTGCAGCAGGTCCGCCGTCCGCTTCTCAAAGTCCGCGGAAAAGGAGAGTTCGTCAAAAGCCTTCCGGTATTCGTCCCGGTTCATACAGCATCCTCCTTCAGCATCTGCCGCAGCCGCTCCCGGCCACGGGCCAGCCGGGTGCCCACCGTGGCGGCGGGCAGGCCCAGCAATTTGGCAATTTCCCGAATGGTATAGCCCTCGTAATAATGGAGGTGAATGACGGCCCCGTACATCTCCGGCAGTGCCCGGACCGCCTCCCGGAGTTCGCCGGATTCCGGGGCGGCGGCTTCCGCCATGTCCTCCAGAGGGATGTTCCGCTGCTCCGCTCTCCGGCGGATGTCGCCGGCGCGCTGAAGGGTGGTGCGGATCAGCCAGGCTTTTTCGTGCTCCCCGTCCCGGAAGACGGGCCGCGCGGTGAGCAGGCGCAGGAAGGCCTCCTGCACGGCGTCCTCCGCGTCGGCGGTGGAGCGGAGGCGGGTACAGGCCAGCCGCAGCAGCATGCCGCTGTACTCCGTCACAATCCGGCGGATGGTTTCATCGGTACCAAATGGAACCACGTTCCTCACTCCCTTCACCCTTAACACGTCCGGGGGGCGGGAATTTTTTCATCCCGGCCCAGATTTTTTTCGGGACGGGCCCCCGATTGTCCATAGTCCCGCAAGGACGGCCTGTTCTTTTGTATGATCTCACAAAAACGGAAAAAAGCTATGACAAATCTGTAGCCGCGTTGTATAATGGGTCCGTATTCTACAGTCGCCGAACCGGCGAGGAAGGAGTTCCCGGTGGAAAGACTAGACAACGCGGCCGTCCCGCACAACGACGCCCCTCTGGTGGCCCTGCCCCGCACCATCCATCTGGTCCCCATGGACCACATCAACGGCTTTGACGTGCGGCCGGGCTTTTACGAAATCAACGGCGCCACCGCCATTCCCGGCGGCGTGAACTTCACGGTCCACTCCCACGGCGCCACCGCCATTGAGCTGCTGCTCTTCCGGCGGGAGGAGGAGGAGCCCTACGCCGTCCTCCCCTTCCCGGAGCGCTACCGCATCGGAAACGTGTACTCTATGATCGTCTTCCGGCTGAACATCGAGGAGTTTGAGTACGCCTTCCGGGTGGACGGGCCCAGAGACCCCGCCCGGGGCATCCTCTTCGACAAGACCCGGTATCTTCTGGACCCCTACGCCCGGGCGGTGACGGGCCAGAGCCGGTGGGGCGTGAAGCCCGTTATGGAACAGCACTACAAGGCCCGGGTGGTGAAGGACGATTTCGACTGGGGCAACCTGGCCCGCCCCCTGATTCCCATGGAGGACCTGGTGATCTACGAGCTCCACGTCCGGGGCTTCACCATCCACGGCTCCTCCGCCGTGGCCGCCCCGGGGACCTTTGAGGGCCTGCGGGAGAAAATCCCATATTTAAAGGAGCTGGGGGTCAACGCCGTGGAGCTGATGCCCATCTTCGAGTTCGACGAGATGCAGGACGCCCGGATGGTGGACGGCGAACAGCTGTACAACTACTGGGGGTACAACACCGTCAGCTTCTTTGCCCCCAACACCAGCTACGCCTCGGGCCTGGAGTACAACCGGGAGGGCAACGAGCTCAAGCGCCTCATTCAGGACTGCAACGAAAACGGCATCGAGGTCTATCTGGACGTGGTTTTCAACCACACGGCGGAGGGCAACGAGGACGGGCCCTTCTTCTCCTTCAAGGGCTTCGACAACAACATCTACTACTTACTGACCCCCGAGGGCCGCTACTACAACTTCAGCGGCTGCGGCAACACCCTGAACTGCAACCACCCCATCGTCCACCAGATGATCATCGACTGCCTCCGCTACTGGGTGACCACCTATCACATCAGCGGCTTCCGCTTCGACCTGGCCTCCATCCTGGGCCGGAACGAGGACGGCAGCCCCATGAACAAGCCCCCCCTGCTTCAGGCCATGGCCTTTGACCCCATCCTGGGGGACGTGAAACTCATCGCCGAGGCCTGGGACGCCGGAGGGCTGTATCAGGTGGGGTCCTTCCCCGCCTGGAACCGCTGGGCGGAGTGGAACGGCCGCTACCGGGACGATATGCGCCGCTACCTCAAGGGGGACGCGGGCTGCGCCCAGGCCGCCGCCCTCCGGATGGTGGGCTCCCGGGACATCTATCAGTCCGGCGAGCGGAAGAACGCGTCGGTGAACTTCATCACCTGCCACGACGGCTTCACCCTCTGGGACCTCTTCAGCTACAACGTCAAGCACAACGAGAAAAACGGCTGGGGCGGCACCGACGGGGCCAACGACAACAACAGCTGGAACTGCGGCATTGAGGGCGAGACCAGCGACCCGGAGATCACGGCCCTCCGGCGGCGGATGGTCCGCAACGCCTTCGCCCTGCTGATGTGCAGCCGGGGCATCCCCATGTTCCTGGCGGGGGATGAGTTCTGCAACACCCAGTTCGGCAACAACAACGCCTACTGCCAGGACAACCTCACCAGCTGGCTGGACTGGCGGATGCTGGAGAAAAACCGGGACATGTTCCGCTTCTTCCAGTTCATGATCGCCCTGCGGAAGCGCTTCCGGGTTCTCCGGGCCAACCTCTCCGACGGGTACTACGGCTTCCCCGACGTGAGCTTCCACGGCGTCGCCCCCTGGCACAGCCAGTTCCAGGACCATGAGCGCTACGTGGGCGTCCTCTTCGCCGGGCAGGAGCCGGGCGAGGAGCCCCAGATCGTCTACGCCGCCTCCAACGCCTACTGGAAGCCCTTGCAGGTAGAGCTGCCGGACCTGCCCTCCCACCTGTGCTGGGAGCAGCTGGCGGACACCTGGACGCCGGAGCAGCAGTCCCTGCCGGTGCCCGACGGCCAGTTCTCCATCGGTCCCCGGAGCGTGAAGGTCTTCGCCGCGCGGCCCCGGTAAGTATGGACATCGCGGAGTTTCTGCTGTTCGCGGCCTTTATCCTGGGCCTTGCGCTGCTGAGTATGGTTTTTGGCCTCTGGATCATGAAAAAGGCGGGCTTCCAGCCTCTGGAGGGGCCCTATTGGAAAATCTATCACGAACATTTCACCGGCGTACAGGAGCGCCCCCGCTTCGGCGGCTTCAGCGGCTCCCGGGACTCCCGCCTTCACTGGTCCCGGGCGTGGTTCGTGCTGCCCAAAAAATGCGGGGTGATCTCCGTGGAGGCCGTGGTCTCTCAGGGCAGCGCGGTTCTGGAAATCTACGGGGACCAGGGCCTTCTCAGGAGATGGGAGAGCTGGGAGACCCCGAAATTCACCGTGGACCTTCAGGGCGCCCGGCGGGTGCGGTACGTCTTTCAGGGCCGGAACTTCACCGGCAGCCTCTGCTGCGCCGGGAGGAGGAAGCCTTCCGCCTGAGCCCTTCGGCAAACGCAAGTGGAGCGCCCCTTCCGGGCGCTCCACTTTTTGCGTCACTCCGCCAGCTTGGCGCGGCACTTCGACAGGAATTTCTCGTTCCGGATGATGGCCCGGGTGTGGGTCCCCTTGCCGATGGGACCCTTTTCGTCCCAGGCGGAGACCTGAAAGTCCACCATCCTCCCGTTCTCCGACACGGCGGTGATCTCCGCCTCGGCGGACACCGTCATGCCCACGGGAGTGGGGGCGTCGTGGGAGATGTTCAGGCGGACGCCCACACTGCCTTGTCCCTCCTCCAGGAAGGTCTGGAGGGCCGTCATGGCGGCGTTTTCCATCATGGCGGCCATGAAGGGCGTGGCGAACACCGGCAGGGCTCCGGAACCGGCGGTCTCCGCGGTAAGGGCCTCCGTCACCGTCTGCTCCACCCGGCATTTCGTTCCAATCAGAATCATACAGGCTCTCCTCTCATATCCCGAGCTCCGTCCAGAGGTCGTTGTACAGCTTCCGGGTCTCCATAGGCAGGACCAGATAGGCCTCGCAGCGGTCCAGCACCTCCTGGGGCGCGGCGATGATGTCATAGGCCTCCTGGCCCAGCTCCTCCTCATAGAGCTCTTCGTAATAGGCGGGATACTGCTCCAGCGCCTCCTGGTTGGGGGAGGCGTACCAGAGATAGTCCATGTTGGCGAGATTCGCCTCGGTGGAGGCGATGAAGTTGATCCAGGCCAGGGCCTCGTCATAGTGGGGGGCGTCCTTCAGCACGCACATGGCGTCCATGAACCAGTTGGAGCCCTCCTCCGGCACCACGAAGGCCAGGTCCTCATTGTTCTCCAGCATCGTGAGGTAGTCCCCGGCGTAGTACGCGCCGATGGCGGCGTTTCCTCCCTCCAGCTTCTGGAAAATCTCGTCCATGACAAAGGACTGGTAGACCCCCCGGTTCTTGGCGTCCCGGAGGAGCTGAAAGGCCTCCCGGAGCTCCCCCTCGTCGGTGGTGTTCAGGGAATAGCCCAGATAGGACAGGGCGATGCCCATGGCGTCCCGGGAGTTGCGGAACATGACCACGTTCCCGGCGTACCGGCTGTCGAACATGGCGGACCAGCTGGTGATGGGTTCATCCACCATGGCGGTGTTGTAGATGATGCCCACGGTGCCCCAGGCGTAGGGGACGCTGTAGCGCTCCTCCGGGTCGTAGGTCAGGCCCTTGAAGCGGCTGGAGATTTTTTCGTAGTTGGGAATCCGGCTGTAGTCCAGCTCCGCCAGCATGTCTTCCTCTATGAGCTGGGAGATCATGTAGTCGGAGGGGACAATGACGTCGTAATCCCCCGCGCCGCTGCTCAGCAGGGAGTACAGGACTTCGTTGCTGTCGGCGGTCTGGTAGTTGACGATGATGCCCGTCTCCTCCTCAAACCGGGTGATCAGGTCCTCGTCGATATACTCTCCCCAGCTGCACACATTCACCACCGGCTGGGCGTTGGTGGCCCCGGTGAGGAGCACCACCGCCGCCAGAAACGCGGCGGCCAGAACCCCGGCGGCACTCCGCCGGAGGACCCGGCCCCGGGGGCTGTCCAGCAGGCGGGTGATCTTTCCGGGTTTCTCCCCGTTCCGCTCCGCCCGGGCCTCCCGGAGGTTCACGGCCACCAGCAGCGCCAGCACCGTCACGAACAGCAGGGTGGACACGGCGTTGATCTCCGGCGTCACCCGCTTTTTCGTCATGCCGTAGATGGTCATAGCCAGGGTGGAGCTGGAGGAACCGGCGGTGAAGTAGCTGATAATGAAATCGTCCACGCTCATGGTGAAGGCCGTCAGGGCTCCGGAGGCGATGCCGGGCCGGATCTCCGGCAGGATGACCTTCCAGAAGGCCTGCATCCAGGTGCAGCCCAGGTCCTGGGCCGCGTCCACCAGGTTCCGGTCCATCTGCCGGAGCTTGGGGCCCACGGAGAGGATGACGTAGGGGATGTTGAAGGTGACGTGGGCGATGAGCAGGGTGCCGAAGCCCAGGGTCAGCCGCTCCGGCAGGACCAGCACGCTCTGAACGCCGTTGAACCACCCGGCGAAGCCGCTCCAGAAGGAGAAGAAGGCCACGAAGAACAGGCACATAGCCACGCCGGTGACGATGTCGGCGTTCATCATGGGGATGCTGTTCACCGTGTTCAGCACCGTCCGGGACCGGCGGCGGAGGCTGTAGAAGCCGATGGCGGCGAAGGTTCCCGCCACGGTGGCGATGGCCGTCGCCAGCAGGGAAACCAGCAGCGTGGTGTAGACGCTGCGCATGATCAGGCGGTTCTGGAAGAGGGATTTGTACCAGTCCAGGGAGAAGCCCGTCCAGACGATGTTGCTGTTGCCCCGGTTGAAGGAGAAGACAATCAGCAGCAGGATGGGCGCGTAGAGAAACAGGAAAACCAGGGCCATGAGGGCCCGGCTTCCGAGGTGGTTCCGGCGCTTCACAGCATCACCGCCTGTTCCTCGCCCTCGCCGAAGCGGTTCATGACCACCATGCACGCGACGACGATAACCATCATCACCAGGGAGATGGCGGCCCCCAGCTGGGGATTGTAGGCCCCGCCCAGGAACTGCTGCTCAATCAGGTCCCCCAGCAGCAGCTCCGTGCCGCCGCCCAGCATCTTGCTGATGGCGAAGGTGGAGACCGAGGGGACAAAGACCATGGTGATGCCGGAGAGCACCCCCGGAAGGCTCAGGGGCAGAATGACCCGGCGGAAGACGTTGAACCCGTCCGCCCCCAGGTCCCGGGCGGCCTCCACCAGGGAGCCGTCCAGCTTGACGATGACGGAGTAAATCGGGAGAATCATGAAGGGCAGGTAGTTGTACACCATGCCCAGCACCACCGCTCCCTGGGTATTCATCATGGGGAAATACTCCAGCTCCGCGCCGGTGAGGCTGTTGTACAGCTGGAGGAGCCCCAGCCTCTGGAAGATCTGGTTCAGGAGGCCGTTGTTCTCCAGGATGGACATCCAGGAGTAGGTGCGGAGCAGGAAGTTGATCCACATGGGCAGCATGATCAAGACCATGGCCGCCCGCTGGAACCGCTCCCCCTCCCGGCTCATCAGGCAGCTCACCGGGTAGCCGATGAGGAGGCAGATGAACGTGGCCACCAGCGCCAGCTTGAAGGACCGGCCAAAGACCACGGCGTAGGTCCCCATGCGGGAGAAGTTCTCCAGCGTGAACCCTCCGGCGGCGGAGGAGAAGGCGTAGACCACCACCAGCACGATGGGGGCCACCACAAACAGGGCCATCCAGACCACATAGGGGATGGCGAAGCGGGAGAGCTTAGGTTTCATCGCCGTCCACCTCCGCTGCGTCCAGCTCGTCGTACTCGTCGGAGAAGGAGGAGTAGTCGCCGTACATGCCGGAGTAACGGCTTTTTTTCATGACGTGGATGCCGTCGGGGTCGATTTTGATGCCGATGCGGGCCCCCACCGGGGAGTGGTCCGTGGTTTGAATCAGCCACTTGAAGCCCCGGAAGTCCACGATGATGTCGTACTGCATTCCCTTGAACGTGACGTTGGTGACGGTGCCCGTCAGCTGGCCCTGTTCCACGGGGACGATGTCGATGTCCTCGGGCCGGATGACCACGTCCACGGGCTCGTTCTCCTCAAAGCCTCCGTCCAGGCACGGGAACTGGCGGCCGTACATCTGGACCAGCCGGTCCTGAAGCATGACGCCGTCGATGATGTTGGATTCCCCGATGAAGTCCGCCACGAAGGCGTTTTTCGGCTCGTTGTAGATATCCTCGGGGCTGCCAATCTGCTGGATGGAGCCCTTGTCCATGACGACGATGGTGTCCGACATGGTCAGGGCCTCCTCCTGATCGTGGGTAACATATATAAAGGTGATGCCCACCTGCTGCTGGATGCGCTTGAGCTCGATCTGCATGTCCTTTCGGAGCTTCAAATCCAGCGCGCCCAGAGGTTCGTCCAGAAGCAGCACCTTGGGCCGGTTCACCAGTGCCCGGGCGATGGCAACCCGCTGCTGCTGGCCGCCGGAGAGGGCGTCGGTCCGCCGGTTTTCAAAGCCCTTCAGGCTCACGGCCTCCAGCATTTCCAGGACCCGCTGCCGGATTTCCTCCTCCGGGAGCTTGCTCTTCCGCTTGGGGTCCGACGGGTCCGGTCTCCGCTGCATGCGCAGGCCGAACGCCACGTTTTCAAAGACGTTCAGATGCGGGAACAGGGCGTATTTCTGGAACACCGTGTTGATCTGCCGCTTGTAAGGCGGGACATCATTGATCCTCACACCGTCGAAGAGGACGTCTCCCGACCCTGGGGTCGTGAAGCCGCCGATAATCCGCAGCGTGGTGGTTTTGCCGCACCCGCTGGGCCCTAACAGTGTGAGGAACTCCTTGTCATTGATATACAGGTTTAAGTGATCGAGAACCAGCTCGTCGTCGTACGCCATGCAGAGATCCCGCAGGCGAATCAACTCTTTGGACATGTATCCTCCCCCGTTTCTTTTCTTGAAAGATGTGAGGCTCTTAGCGAATGCGCAGCATGAGCCTCAGAGCCACTTTGTGGCAAAGAAACAAAAGAACTTTCGCACGCTCTGTCCGCCCGGTGGATATCCCAGCCGCAGCGGCGGCAACACAGCCTGCACGCTCTTTATCCCTTTTCTTTCCACCGCTTGAGATTTGAATTTCCGTCGAAATTCAGCGATACCTGCATGATAACGGAACCGCCCTGAAATGTCAAGGGAATTGTTGGACGGCAACTATTGATTTTTTTACAGTAGTCTCTTGACTTTTTTCCCCGGCGGCTGTATACTGAGGAAAACAGCTACTGATAAATTTACAGTAGTGAGAGAGGAGCGGTTTTATGGGTCGGGATTATTTCTCCCGCCTGTCCCGGGCGGTCCGGTGGTATCTCCCCCCGGCGGAGGCGGCGGAAGTGCTGGAGGACTACCGGGAAATCACGGCGGGCCGGTCGGAAGAAGAGCTCCGGCAGGACCTGGGAACGCCCCGGGCGGCGGTGAGGCAGCTGGCTCAGCCCAAGGCCTACCGGCGGTGGCTGGCGGTATTTTTTGCTTTGTCGGCCTGTCTGCTTCTGCCGTCGGTTGACCCGATTTTGGAGGGATTATCGCTGGCGTTCTGGCAGTCTGGCATGTGCTCTTCCATGTTCTGGAACAGCAACGGGAACATCGCCCGGCTCTCTATGCCGCTGTACCCTCTGGGGATTGTCCTGCCGCTGGCCTGGTTCCGGCGGAACGGAGGAAAAGGACGGCCCCTGTCCAAAAGGACCCTTCCGATTTTCGCCCTCGTTCTCTTTGGAATCGCATGGGTGTGGTTTTTATTCCGGGCCATTCTTGCGGGTTCCTTTGACGTGATCGATTTTCTGCTTCCAGATATGATCTGGACCGTGCGCCTGATTACCTGCTTAAACATTCTCATCGCGGGAGCAGCGGGTATGACCGGGCTGATCAGGTCCCGTATGGAGGACCGCCGCTGGCGGGCCATGTATATATGGGGTCTGACGGAAGTTGTGCTGAACACCTTTTTATGGCAGGTTTTCACCAGTATGAACCTTGACGGCAGTCACGGCTGGCAGGGTCCCTATTGGATACGGCTCACGTTCATCACCCTTGCGGGCCTTATCGGGACGGGACTGTCCCTGCGCTGAAGGCGGTTTTTTACACAACTTGAAAAGGAGCGGTTTATGATGCGGGATTATTTCTCCCGGCTTAGCCGGGCGGCGAGGTGGTATTTGCCTCCGGCGGAGGCGGCGGAGGTGCTGGAGGACTACCGGGAAATCACGGCGGGCCGGTCGGAAGAAGAGCTCCGGCAGGACCTGGGAACCCCCCGGGCGGCGGTGAGGCAGCTGGCTCAGCCGAAGGCGTACCGGCAGTGGCTGGCGGTGTTTCTTGGGTTGTCGGCTTGTGTGCTTTTGCCGGCGGCCGGCGTGGTTCGGGGTGAGCTGTCCTGGCTGTTTGGGCTGTTCTTGAATGACATCATGCAGACACCACGGTATGCGGAGCTGATGCTTCCCTTGGGAACGGTGCTGGCGCTGGTTTGGTTTCGGCGCAATGGAAGAAGGGAGCAGACACTCCCTAAGTGGGTGGCACCATTGCTGATTCTTTTGCTGCTGGGGATAGCCTGGGTGTCGTTTCTGGCCTGGACGCTTTTTGCGGAGCGGTGGGATTTGCTCAACGCCCTGTTTCCTGAAGAGCGTGTCTGGCTTCACCGCCTGACGCTTGGCCTGAATGCCCTTGCCGCCGGAACGGTTGGGATGATTGGCCTGGTCAAGGCCCGCCTGGCGGACCGGCGTTGGAGGGCGGTATACGTCCTGGGCTTAACGGGGGCTGTGGCGTGTTTGTTTATGTGGAAGATGTACACGGGGATGTTCTGGGAGTTTCGGCCTGGCTGGCAGACGCCCTATGTGATACGATACATGGTCATTATCCTTGTGGGCCTCCTGGGAACGGGGGGAGCTTTATGCTGAAAAAGGACCTTTTGGAGCTGTGCTTGCTCCACCTGATGGCCGGAGGGGACCAGTACGGCTACGAGCTTTTGCGCCAGCTCCACGGGGTGTTTCCGGACACTCAAGAGAGTGCCATCTACGCCATCCTCCGCCAGCTCTGCCGGGAGGGGGCCACGGAGCGCTATCAGGGAGAGACCTCCGGCGGCCCCGCCCGGAAGTACTACCGCCTCACCGCCTCCGGTCAGGCCCGCCTCTCCGCCCTGCTGGAAATCTGGCGGGCCACCCGGGACGCCCTGTCCGCCCTGGGCATTCCGTAAAACGATTCCCCTCCGGGGCCGGTGAGACACCGGTCCGGAGGGGCTTTTTCGGTCGTTTGGGGGCGGTCTCCCCACCGGGTCCGAGAAATATTTCACAATATTTTCCCGGCCATTCAAAAAAAGATTGTCTAAATTATAACTTTTCTTGACTTTTCCAGTTCCGCCATCCATAATATTATTCAGGAAGCCAAAAAAATTTTCAGGAAAGAAGTGACGTCATGAGCAGACTGGAAGTGAAGACCCCCGGTGAGGCCCAGGCGGTGGTGGAGCAGCTCTACCGCAACATGGAACGGCGCATCGCCGCCAGCCCTCCGGGCCTGTGCCCTGTGGACATGGCCCTGAATTTTCTGGACCTCTGCCGGGCTCAGACCTGCGGCAAGTGCGTGCCCTGCCGCATCGGACTGACCCAGCTTTCCAACATGATCCGGGAGGTGCTGGACGGCGAGCCGGACCTGAGCATCCTCCTGCGGATTGAGAAGACCGCCCAGGTCATCGTGGACACCGCCGACTGCGCCATCGGCACCGACGCCGCCCAGCTGGTCCTCATGGGGCTCCGGGGCTTCCGGGACGACTATGAGGAGCACATCCTCCACCACCGCTGCCTGGGGTCCCTGAAGAACCCCGTGCCCTGCGTGGCCCTGTGCCCCGCAGGGGTGGATATTCCGGGCTACATCGCCCTCATCAGCGAGGGCCGCTGCGAGGACGCGGTGCGCCTCATCCGCAAGGACAACCCCTTCCCCACCGCCTGCGCCTACATCTGCGAGCACCCCTGCGAGGCCCGCTGCCGGAGGAACATGGTGGACGACGCCCTGAACATCCGGGGCCTCAAGCGCTATGCCGTGGACCAGGCCGGGGACGTCCCCCAGCCCAAGCCCGCCAAGGCTACCGGCAAGTCCGTGGCGATTATCGGCGGCGGCCCCGGCGGCCTCTCCGCTGCCTACTACCTGGCCCTCATGGGCCACAAGGTCACGGTCTATGAGAAGCAGAAGGCCCTGGGCGGCATGATGCGCTACGGCATCCCCAGCTACCGCCTCCCCCGGGAGAAGCTGGACGGGGAAATCGCCTCCATCCTCTCTCTTGGAATTGAGGTACATACGGAGGTCAACGTGGGCACCGACGTGTCCTTCGACGAGCTCAAGCAGCAATATGACTGCCTGTACCTCTCCATCGGCGCACACACCGACAAGAAGACGGGCATCGAAGGGGAGGACAGCCTGGGCGTGGTCTCCGCCGTGGAGCTGCTGCGCCACATCGGGGACAATGAGATGCCGGACTTCACGGGACAAAACGTGGTGGTGATCGGCGGGGGCAACGTGGCCATGGACGTGACCCGCTCCGCCATCCGCCTGGGGGCGGAGAAAGTCACCTGCGTCTACCGCCGCCGCCAGGAGGACATGACCGCCCAGGCCGAAGAGGTGGAGGGCGCGATTGCCGAGGGCGCGGAGGTGCTGACCCTGCAAGCGCCTCTCCGCATTGAGGCCGACGAAAACGGCCATGTTTCCGCCCTGTGGACCCAGCCCCAGATCATCGGGGAGATGGACAAGGCGGGCCGTCCCCGGCCCAATACCGCCGCTGTGGAGCCGCTGCGGATTCCGGCGGACACGATTATCGTCGCCATCGGCCAGGGCATCGAGACCCGGGGGCTGGAGCAGACGGGCATCAAGATTCAGCGGGGCGGGGCCCTGCTGGCGGACTCCAGCACCCAGCTGCCGGACATGGTGGGCGTCTTCGCCGGAGGCGACTGCGTGACGGGGCCCGCTACGGTCATCCGGGCCATCGCCGCCGGAAAGGCCGCCGCCGCCAACATCGACGAGTATCTGGGCTTCAATCACGAGATTGAGTCCGAGGTCAAGGTCCCCACCCCCCGCTGCTCGGACCTGCGGCCCCGGGGACGGGTCAACGCCACCGAGCGGGACGCCTGTGAGCGGAAGGCGGACTTCCAGTGCATCGAGTGCGGCATGACGGACCAGGAGGCCGGGCAGGAGTCCTCCCGGTGCCTCCGGTGCGACCACTTCGGCTATGGAATCTTCAAGGGAGGACGTGTGGAGAAATGGTAAACTTTACGATCAACGGCCGGGAGCTCAGCGCCCCCAAGGGAACCACCATTCTAAGCGCCGCCGGGAAGGCGGGCATCCCCATTCCCCACCTGTGCTATCTGAAGGACCTGAACGAAATTGCCGCGTGCCGCATGTGCATGGTGGAAATCGAGGGCACGGAGCGGCTGGTCCCGGCGTGCAACACGGAGCTTCTGGAGGGTATGGTCATTCACACCAACTCCCCCCGGGTCCGGGACGCCCGGAAGACGAACCTCCGGCTGATTCTCTCCCAGCACAACTCCAACTGCACCGTCTGCGTCCGGAGCGGGTACTGCGAGCTGCAAAAGCTGTCCCACGACCTGAACATCCACTATCAGCCCTACCCGGTCCAGCCGGAGCGGGCCCAGATCGACCTCAGCGTCCCCATCGTCCGGGAGGCCAGCAAGTGCATCAAGTGCATGCGCTGTGTGCAGGTCTGCGACAAAATCCAGGGCATGAACATCTGGGACGTGGCGGGCACCGGCTCCCGGACCACCGTGGACGTGAGCTACAACCGCTACCTGAAGAATACGGACTGCGTCTTCTGCGGCCAGTGCGTCACCCACTGCCCCACCGGGGCCCTGACCGTCCGGGACGACACCACCAAGGTCCTCCGGGCGCTGGCGGACCCCGAAATCACCACGGTGATTCAGGTGGCTCCGGCGGTGCGGGCGGCCTGGGCGGAGGTCTTCAACCTCCCCGCCCGGCAGGCCACCACCGGGCGCATGGTGGCGGCGCTGAAGCGCATCGGCTTCGATTACGTGTTTGACACCAACTTCGCCGCCGATCTGACCATTATGGAGGAGGGCAGCGAATTCATCGACCGCTTCACCCACCGGGGGAAATACCGCTGGCCCATGTTCACCTCCTGCTGTCCCGGCTGGGTGCGGTTCCTGAAGACGCAATATCCCGCCTACACGGACCACCTGTCCACGGCGAAATCCCCCCAGCAGATGTTCGGGGCCGTCGCCAAGAGCTATTTCGCGGAGAAAATGGGCTTGGACCCCCATAAGATTTTTGTGGCCTCCATCATGCCCTGCTCCGCCAAAAAGGCGGAGAGCGAGCTGCCCACCATGAAGGACGCCTGCGGGGACCCGGACGTGGATGTGGTGCTGACCACCCGGGAGATGTGCCGCCTGTTCCGCAGCGACTGCATTGTCCCCGCCGACCTGGAGGAGGCGGAGTTCGACAGTCCCCTGGGCACCGGCACCGGCGCGGCGGTGATCTTCGGAGCCACCGGCGGCGTGATGGACGCGGCCCTCCGGAGCGCGTACTACCTCGTCACCGGGAAGAACCCGGACGCCGACGCCTTCCGGGCCGTCCGGGGTGAGAAGCCCTGGAAGGAGGCCACCTTCAGCATCCCCGGCGCGGGAGACATCCGAGTGGCGGTGGTCAGCGGTCTCGCCAGCACCCGCAGGCTGATGGAGGCCATCGACGAGGGCACGGCGGACTACGACTTCGTGGAGGTCATGGCCTGTCCCGGCGGCTGCGCCGGAGGCGGCGGCCAGCCCATCCACGGCGGGCAGGAGTACGCGGGCCAGCGGGGCAGCCTGCTCTGGAAGCTGGACGCGGCCTCCGGGGTCCGGTTCTCCCATGAGAACCCGGACGTACAGGCCCTCTACCGGACCTATCTTAAGAAGCCTCTGGGCGAACGGTCCCACCACCTGCTCCACACGGACCACAGCGCGTGGGACGCCCGGGCGGCGGACCATCGGACGGAGCTGCGGGATTGAGCGTTTCCCCGGCACAGGACAGGGGGCTATCCATTTGGATAGCCCCCTGCTTTGCGCATCACCGAGTCTTCCGCGCCTTCCAGACCTGCGCCAGGATGTCCTTCAGCACCAGGAAGGCATCCAGCTCGCTGTAGTTATAAGCGGTCTTCAGGCCGTCCAGGAGGCGCTCCAGCTCCGCCGCGTAAGCGGAGGTCTCCACCTCCGACTGGTACCGCGCCAGGATCGGATACTTTTTGCTCCACACCTTGGTCCAGTCGATTTTCTCCGTCACCTCGTCTTTGGTGCGGTCTATGACCTCCTGAATTTCCTGAACGTCCAGGTCGAAGGAAATCAGCTCGTCCAGCGTCAGGCCGTAAAGCACCGCAAGCCGCTTGGACTGCCGGATGTCCGGCAGGGTCTCGTCCGTCTCCCATTTCGAGATGGTCTGGCGGCTCACCCCCAGCTTCTCCGCTACGGCCTCCTGGGACAGCCCCTTCTTCCTCCGGGCCTGAAAGAGATGGCTTCCAAGACTCATGATTTGGCCTCCTTTGTTTGATTTAATCTCATTATAGAGGCTTTCCGGCGGAATTTCCAGCAGCGTTTCCATTCACTTCCGCACGGATTCCCGACATTCTGGAGAGGCCGGAGGCTTTTTCCAAAATTTGAACGGTTCCTTAACTTTTGTCATTTTTGTTACTTTTTTGTCTCCCCTGCCTTTACAAGGCGGGGGAAATTCTTTATAATAGAAGACCGCCGGCTGCGCTCAAGAGGCGGAGCCGCCCATTTTCGACCATTCGTCAGAAGGCGTCCCCCTTCCCGGGGCGCTCTGGAGGTTTTATTATGAAACAGTTCATCAAGCGCCTGGGGAGTTTGCTGCTCTCCTCGGCGCTGTGCGCTTCCCTGCTGTCCGGCTGCGCCAGGGACGGCGAGGGCATGACCCTCAACGCCTGTGTGGGCTCCGCGCCGGACTCCCTGGACCCCATTTACGCCGAGGAGGCCGGAAGCCAGACCATCCTGGCCCACATCTATGAGAACCTTATGCGGGTGACGGCGGACAGCTCCGGCAAAACCAGCGTCGTCAACGGTATGGCCAAGAGCGTGGACCAGGAGGAGGAAACCCGGGAGGGCGCGCTTTCCGTCACGTACACCTTCCGCCTCCGCAGCGCCCGCTGGTCCGACGGACAGAGCGTCACCGCCTCCGACTTTGTCTACGCCTGGAGGCGGCTGGCGGACCCCGCCACCGGCTCCCGGTACGCGGACCTGCTGTCCGTGGTCAGCGGCTTTCAGGAGGCCCGGACCGCCGGGGACATGAGCCTCCTTCAGGTGACGGCCAAAAACGACAGCACCCTTGTGGTGGTGCTGGACGGGCGCTATGACTGGTTCCTCCGGGAGGTCTGCACCTCCCCCGCCACCATGCCCCTCCGGCAGGACATTGTGCAGAAGCTGAAGTCCTCCTCCGGCAATCAGTCCTGGTGGGAGGCGGACCCCACCCTGCTTGTGACCAACGGGCCCTATACCGTCGCCGCGCAGGAGGAGGGCCTTCTCCGGCTGGAGGCCAACAGCCGGTACTACGCCGCCCAGCCCGGCCCTCAGAGCGTCTGCTTCCACTTCGCCGGTTCGGCGGAGGAGGCCTGGTCCCTCTATGAGGCGAAAACCGTGGACGCCGTGTGGCCCCTGCCGGACAGCCGCCTGACGGAGCTGGCGGAAAACCCGGAGTGGTCCCCCCTGCCCCAGCTGGAAACCCATGCCGCCATCTTCAACTGCGGCGCGGAGCCCTTTTCCGACGCCTCCCTCCGGGAGGCCCTGAGCCTCGCCATCGACCGGAACGCCCTGGCGCAGGCGGCGGGGGCGGCGGCCCTGCCCGCGGAGGGCGTGGTTCCCCCCGGCGTGCCGGAAAATGAGGAGGGCGGCTTCCGGGACCTCAGCGCCCCCCTGCTGGACAACGACCCGGAGCTCTATGAGGAGCGCTGCCTGAAGGCCAGGACCCTGCTGGAGGAGGCGGGCTATAACAGCGGCGCGGACCTGGGAGAGCTGGAATACCTCTACCTGAAGAGCGGCGGGAACGACGCCGTGGCCCAGGCCCTCTGCCAGCAGTGGCAGGAAGTTCTTGGCGTTCAGGTGGTCCCCAAGGGCCTGACGGAGCGGGGGCTGATGTCCGCCCTCCGGGCCGGGGAGTACACGCTGGCAGGGCTGAAGCTCACCGCCTCCGCCAACGACGCGGAGTGCTTCCTGATGTCCTGGACCTCCGGAAACCGGAACAACCTGCTGGCCTATGAGAGCAGCGCCTATGACACGCTGATGATGATCATCGCCGCCGCCGCCGACGGCACCGCCCGGATGGGCTGCCTCCACGACGCGGAGGCCCTGCTGCTGATGAACCACGCCCTGGCTCCGCTGTACACCAAGGGCACCGCCTGGGAACTGCGGGAGACCCTTTCCGGGGCCTTCCGGGACCCCAGGGGCTGGTTCAGCTTCGCGGGCGTGGTGACGCGGACGGTGTGATACCCCTCTTTTAAACGCGGCCGCCCCATCCGCCGGGCCTTCGTTTCCGCCCGGCGGATGGGGTGCTGTCAACGGCATCCGGGATTTTGCAGGCTTCTTTGCAGCAGGCCCATCAGGGCCTCCGCATGGCCGTAGGCCTCCTTGCTCATGTCCGTAAAGAGCTTGGCAAGACAGGGATCCAGGGTATCCTCGGCGGAGCGGGCATAGTTGAAGCCGCTGCACGCCGCTGCGTGATAGCGCTCCCGGAGGGCGGGGCACCAGCGGCCCACGTAGATCCGGGACCCGCTGACGCTGGGGCGGCACCGCTGTCCGGTGATGAGGTAACAGGCCGCCGCCAGCCGCTGGGCCTGGTCCCGCAGGTCCTCCGCGATCTCCCGCAGAGTCTTCCGGGCCCAGGAGGGGGCCTGCCGGGACATGGCCTGAAGGAACCGGCGGTCCGACAGCGCCGCCTCCATATAACCGGCGATGACCGCCAGCATCTCCTCCGCCTCCGTGCCCATGCAGCAGGGATTCTGCTCCGCGCCGGGAAGCTGGTTCTCCGGCCGGAGCGTCAGCCCGGACTCCGCCGGGACGGGGACGGCGGGGGCCTCCGGCGCGGCGGGGGCCTCCGGCGCGGCGGGGGGCGCGGCGGGAACGGGGGCCTCCTGCCGCGCCGCCATATCGGGGTAGGGTTCCAGATTCGGGGCAACCCGCTGCCAGATGCGGTCATACTGGCGAAAATCGTACACTTCCGGGGTTTGGGTCGTATGTTCCATGAGGGTCCCTCCTTTTCTTCCCAGTCTATGCGGCCTGGAAAAAAACTGTTCCTGTTGCGCCTGCAACAGATAGAACGGGGACTTTTGGGTAAAATAGAGAGGAAATCCCAAGGGGATTTGTTGCATTCTCCTGTCATATCTGGTAGAATGCTGTCGGACACAGCAAGCAAAGGAGGAGCCTTATGCTGGAATTGAAACACCTCAGCTACGCCGTTCACGAGGACGGCGGAGAGCTGGGCATCCTGAATGATATCTCCCTCACCGTGGGCGACGGACGCCTGGTGGTCTTCACCGGCCCCAACGGCGGCGGGAAAACCACACTGGCGAAAAGCATCATGGGCCTGGTAAAGCCCACCGGCGGACAGATTTTCTGGAATGGCCGGGACATCACGGACATGGGCATCACCGAGCGGGCGCGGCTGGGCATCAGCTACGGCTTCCAGCAGCCCCCCCGGTTCAAGGGCCTGACGGTCCGGGACCTGCTGACCCTGGCCAGCGGAGACGGGACCCTCTCCAAGGACCGCTGCTGCCAGTACCTCACCCGGGTAGGCCTCTGCGCCAACGACTACTTGGACCGGGAGGTGGACGCCTCCCTCTCCGGCGGCGAGGTGAAGCGGATTGAAATCGCCTCCATTCTGGCCCGGAACGCCGCGCTGATGATTTTCGATGAGCCGGAGGCGGGCATCGACCTGTGGTCCTTCGCCCGGCTGACGGAGACCTTTGAGCAGCTTCACGCCGCCGGGGGAGCCACCATGATCATCATCTCCCACCAGGAGCGCATCATCTCCCTGGCGGATGAGGTCATCGTGGTGGGGGACGGGCGGCTCCGCCACCGGGGGACCCCGACGGAAATCCTGCCCCAGATTCTGTCGGATACTCTGGGAACCTGCCCGGTTCTGAGAAAGGAGGCGATGGCGTAATGATGGATACCGAGATTGACCGGGGCCTTCTGGAGAAGATCGCGGACCTTGTTGGAAAGCCCGTGGGGGCCTTCAACATCCGCAAGGACTCCGGCTGTGACGGCCGCCAGTCCACGGAGCACATCTCCATCACCTCCAAGGAGGACAAGCCCGGCATCGACATCCGCGTCCAGCCCGGCACCGTGGGAGAGACCTGCTATATCCCCGTCATCATCACACAGTCCGGCCTCCGGGAGATGGTCTACAACGACTTCTTCATCGGGGAGGGCTGCGATGTGGACATTGTCGCGGGCTGCGGCATCCATAACTGCGGCGCTCAGGAGTCCCGCCACGACGGCGTTCACACCTTTTACGTGGGCCGGGGCGCCAAGGTCCGTTACACAGAGAAGCACTACGGCGAGGGTGACGGCGCCGGCGGCCGGGTGATGAACCCGGAGACCGTGGTCTATTTGGAGGAGGGCGCTTCCATCCAGATGGAGACCGTCCAGATTCGCGGCATCGACTCCACCCGGCGCACGACGAAAATCGTCTGCGGCAGAGGGGCCGAGGCGGTGGTGACGGAGCGCCTCCTGACCCACGGGGAGCAGACGGCGGAGAGCGATATGGAAATCATCCTGGACGGGGAAGACTCCAAGGGCCGGGTGATCTCCCGCTCCGTGGCGCAGGACCGGTCCGAGCAGGTGTTTTACCCCCGGATGGTGGGCAACGCCCAATGCTTCGGCCATGTTCAGTGCGACTCCATCATCATGGGAGAGGCCAAAATCAAGTCCATCCCCGCCATCACCGCCAACTGCACGGAGGCGCAGCTGGTCCATGAGGCGGCCATCGGCAAAATCGCCGGAGACCAGCTTCTCAAGCTGGAGACCCTGGGCCTCACCGGCGAGGAGGCCGAGGAGTGCATCCTGAAGGGCTTTTTGGCGTAACGGTCCAAACGGAACACAGCAAAACTGCGGGAGAAACCCATCGGGGGAACCCTGATAAAGAAGTTTTCCTGACGGGAGACAGCCGCATGATGCGAGAGCGTCATGCGGTTGTCTCTTTCTCGTACTTGCTGTACTCCGGGGACAAATCAATCGCCCCAATGAAGGTGTAGTGTACATCGATTCGCTGTACCCGGTGCCCACTGGACTTGTCCGGGGCGTGAACGACCACCTTCTCCACAAACTCCCGTAGAAGCGCCGGGGTCAGTTCGGTGGGCTCGGTGTACTTCTTCACAATTTTCAAAAAGCTCTGAACATTGACAGTCAGGGTTTCAGCGGCGTTTACAATCGTCCGAAGATTTTCAACAGACTGTTTCAAATCCGCCTGTTCTTTCTCGTAGCCCTCGGACAGCTTTGTGAACCGTTCGGCGCTCAGCTTGCCCATCACATGATCTTCATAGATCCTTTGGATAATGGCGTCCAGCTCGTTGATCCGCCGCTCCTGCTTTTCCAGGGTGCGCTTGGCTTGCTCCTGCTCCGCCCGCTGTACAGCGGTTTTGTTCTCTATAACGCGCCGTACAAACTCGTCCTCGTCCTCCTGGGCATAGGCTACTACTCTTTGCAGGTTTTGGAGGACCAGACGTTCCAGAACCACGGCTCGGATATAATGCGCAGAGCATTGTTTTCTGGTGCGGTAATTGGCACAGGTGTAGCACTCCTGATCTTTTGTCCAAGAAGAAGCCCGGTGAAGATATAGCTTTGCGCCGCAGTCGGCGCAGTAGGCCAGCCCAGAGAACATACCCATTTCTCCCATTTTTGTGGGACGGCGGCGCTGCTCCCTGACCTTCTGCACGATTTCCCAGGTTTCCGGGTCAATGATGGCCTTATGGGTATTTTCAATAACCACCCATTTCTCCGGGGGATTGGCAATTTTCTTCTTGCACTTATAGGAGAGCTTGGCAGTCTTGAAATTGGTCGTGCGGCCCAGGTAGGCGTCCTGTTCCAGAATATCCGCAATCGTGTCGGAGGTCCAATGGCAAGGGTCGTCCGGGTGATAGCGCCGAGTTCGGCCTGTGCGTTGAAACTCGATAGTCCCCGGCGTAGGGATTCCCCTCTCTTTCAGCATTCGGGCAATCTTGCCGGGGCCGTTTCCTTCTACGCATAGCTGGAAAATCAATTCCACCACTGGCGCGGTTTCCTCGTCAATCAAAAGATGACCGTCCTCGCCCTTTATGTAGCCATAGGGGGCATTTGTAGATAGCCGTTGACCAGACATTCCCTTGTTGCGGAATACCGCCCGAATCTTCTTACTCGTATCTTTCGCGTACCATTCATTGAACCGATGTTGTTCGGGAAAGTTTTTGAAGAAGGCAAAAAAGCCAGTAATCATGCGGGTTTGCGGCGGGATGGCTCCTAGCGCAAGCGGCCCCCGGAATCGAAAAACGACAGAAGCCGACAAATTGCATATTGCTTTCAGAGGGAGAATGTAGGTCGCGGCCACATTCTCCCTTTTTCTGTTTCCTGCCGGTCGGAAATGGAGGAAACCAATATGTCCACAGCGGAGACCCCCAAACGGCGGGGCAGACCGCC
The DNA here is from genome assembly GCA_041223955.1 of Oscillospiraceae bacterium 38-13. Classification (GTDB taxonomy): domain Bacteria; phylum Bacillota; class Clostridia; order Oscillospirales; family Oscillospiraceae; genus Oscillibacter. The sequence goes on from JBCLRG010000005.1 coordinate 71,546, forward strand.
CAAGGTGAAGGAGGCCCCCGCCCCCACACCCCCGCCCCAGGGCGAGATGGTTGTTCCCATCCCCCTGATGGAGCTGCACCCATTTCCTAACCACCCGTTCAAAGTGAGGGATGATGAAGCCATGAAGGAGACCACGGAGAGCGTGAAAGAGTATGGTGTGCTGACCCCGGCTATTGTCCGGCCCCGCGAGAAGGGCGGCTATGAGATCGTGGCGGGCCATTGTTACACTCTGTTCTCTGCGGCGCGGGACATCTACGCGGAGGGGTCCGGCGTGGCCCTGGCCGACTTCGCCAACAACGAAGTGGTGGACACGCTGGCGTTCAGCCTGATTGTCAATGCCCTTCTGGTGGCCCGGTACGGCCCCGCCGTGCTGGAAATTAAGGAAAGGAGCCGGAGGTGAAGCCCCTCCATCTGCCCATCACTGGGCATGACCTGTTGGCGGTGGAGCGGTTCCGGGACCACACGCCAAGAAATACCGCCACGGGGCCGAGTACGGGACCGCCCGTTGGGGCAGCTCCCAAGATATTGCCCCTTACGTCGCGCCCAAGTTCGAGGACAACATCATCCTGACGCAGACGGAACGGCTCACCATGAACAGCCGCCCCAAGGACCCCAAGACCGCCCGGAACAAGAATGTGCTGGTGATTGGCGGCTCCGGCAGCGGCAAAACTCGCTTTTTTTTGAAGCCAAATCTCATGCAATGTACCTCAAAATCTTATCCAGTTTCGTTCGTGGTGACTGACCCGAAAGGGTCACTATAATAAGGATAGAAAGGTCGTGAAAATACAAAACAGGAGGTTACACACATGAGGAAACAGGAGCAAAAGGGCAAAATCACAGCATTGTACGAGAGGTTATCTCACGATGATGGGCGGTCTGACGAGAGCGTGTCCGTTGAAAATCAAAAGCGCATCCTGGAGGACTACGCCCGGAAAAATGGCTTCACTAATGTCCGCCACTTCACCGATGACGGAGTGCGGGGAACGACCTTCAAGCGGCCCGGACTGGACGCTATGGTGGACGAGATACGGGCCGGGAATGTAGCTACCGTCATTGTCAAAGACCAGAGCAGAATAGGCCGTGACGTGGTGGAGGTCGGCTTGCTCAAACGCACCTTTGACGAGTACAATGTCCGCTTCATTGCCGCCAATGACAACCTGGACACCGCCAATGGATTTGATATTATGTCCATCTTCCGGGACGTGATAAATGAGTGGTACGTTGCCGACACCAGCCGCAAAATCAAGAGCGTTTTCAAGTCCAGGATGGAAAAGGGTCTGCGCTGTTCGGGGGCCGTCCCCTATGGCTATCTCGCCTCCAAAGAGGATAAGGGCGAGTGGGTGATTGACGAGGAAGCCGCCGCCGTTGTGCGCCGTATTTTTCAGATGGTTATGGACGGTCAGAGCGTCAACGGTATCGCCCGGACGTTGCGGGCCGAGCAAATCCCTATCCCCTCCGAACACTGGAAGCGCATCGGCTGTCCTGTCCGCGCCAGCAGTTACCGTGACCCCTACGCCTGGTCTGCTACCACCCTGGGTTATATTCTCAAAAGGCCGGAGTACCTGGGGCGTAAGGTGTTAGGAAAGACCGTCTGCGAGAACTACAAGACCAAAAGCACCCGCAGGACAGCGCCAGAGGAACAATTTGTATTTGAGGGAGCCGTCCCCGCCATCATTGACGAGGAAACGTGGCACAATGTCCAGCGTTTGCGGGAAACCATGCGCCGGACACCCAAGCGAAGCAGCGGCCCCAACCGTCTGACCGGGTTGCTCTACTGCGCCGACTGCGGCGCAAAACTGACCCACCACAACAGCCTTGTCCAAGGCAAGTACATTGACGATGCTTTTACCTGTTCCAGATACCGCACACCTATGGAGGACTGTACCATTCACTATGCTGCCACGCAAAAGCTGGAGGCGGCGATCATCTCCGCCATTCAGCGGATAAGCTGGTATGTCCGCAATAACGAGCAGGAGTTTGTTCAGCGTGTTCGGGAGGCGTCCAGTCTGCGCCAGGAGGAAGCGGTCAAGGACTGCCGGAAGCAGATTGCCCAGGCGAAGAAGCGTCACGCCGAACTGGACGGACTGGTGAAGAAGCTATACGAGGCAAATGCCACAGGCAAGCTGCCGGACAAGCACTTCAGCCGCCTTCTTGCTGAGTATGACGAGGAACAGGCCGCGCTGGAAGCCTCCATGACGGAGTGGAAGAAGATGATTGACAACTGGAACGCCGACCAGGTGAGAATGGCGGAGTTTATCGACCTTGCCAAACGGTACACGGATTTTTCGGAACTGACTACGCCCATGCTCAATGAATTTATCGAGAAAATCGTTGTCCACGAGGGTGAGGGCCGGGGCAAACAGCGCCGCCAGCGGTTGGATTTTTACTTCAATTTTATCGGCGCGTTTGAGGTTCCCGCTGATGTTGTGACCCCGATGGAGCAGGAGAAAGAACGCCGTCAGCAGGAGGAACAGGCCGAAAAAGAGGAACGCTCCAAAGCGCTTGCCCAGGCCCGGTACGAGAAGTACAAGCAGGAGCGCCGGGAGTTTACCGCCAGGAAGCGTGCGGGCCTGTTGACCCCGGAGGAACAGGCGGAGGAAGAACGGCGGTTAGAGCGCAATCGAGCCTATCAAAAGAAACAGCGTGATAAGAAAAAGGCCAGCCAGCCGGAGAAGCCCCGCAAGCGGTCATTGGAGGAACTTGCCAAGCTGGACAGGGCCGGAGCCGATCTCACCCCGGAGGAAGTGGAACGGCTTGCCGGCTACAAGCAGAGAAAGGCGGAGGCGGTGAAGCGGTGCAGGGAAAAGCAGAAAGCCGCACAGCCCCCGAAGCCCCAGCAGCGGACACTGAAAGAACTTGCCAAGTGTGCCGAGGCGGGCTTGCCCCTCACCCCGGAAGAAGCGGAACGACTGGAAGTCCATCGCAATCGGAAAAAGGCAGCCTTGCAGGATTTGAAAGCCCGCGCCGAAACCGACCCGGCAGCAGCGGCGGAGTTGGCCCGACAAAGGGCACATCAATCGGAAGCGGTAAAGAAGTCCCGCCAAAAGATATACGAAGATGCCGCCGCCGGAAATCCCGAAGCCCAGGCCCGGTATGAGCGTTTCCTTGCCGCAAGGCGGGAGAACTACCACAGGAAGAAACAGGCCGAGGCCGAAGCTGTCCAAGCCAGCTAAAGCGGATACAGAAAACGCCAGGGACAGTGATAGTCCGTGGCGTTTTCATCGTTACTGCCGTTCCAGTAAATCCATATATTTCTGCTTTTCAGTATCAGGGATTTTCAGCGCCGCCATAGCCTGCTCAATCGTCAGGCCCAATGTTTCCATAAGGTTGCGGAGATCGGACAACGCCCGTTCTGCGTGACCTTTTGCCAGCCCTTCAGCAACGCCCTTTTCCCTAACGCCCTTGCTCAGATTGCACATGACCGACACCTCCCTTTCCATTGTCTGCGTCATTTGAATGTCGTAATCGTCCTGCAAAATTTTCCGTTTTTCCGCCTCGCTGGTTTCGTTGGAGAGAAGCACATCCAGCATGCGAAGTATACCGTCATAGTTTGCCCCGTCCGGCCCGCCAAGGCACAGCATGATGATGGACAGCAAATCATAATTCCTGACAGGTTCTTTGCCCTCGCCCACCAGGTGTTCCTCCACCAGACGATACCGGGTGATGGTGTTCTCCCGATACTGCGGCGGTTTCATGCAAATCCAGATGGAGTAGACCTTCTTGATTTTCTCATAGTGGGGGCCGGTGAACTCCCGGCCATACTGGGAAGAAATCATCCGGCAACAGTAGTATATGCCCCGCTTTATCAGCGGATAGCCGGGGTAAAAATCGTTCTGGGCCTCTACGTTGATAATGAGGGCGATCCGTTCGTCGGAGCCGGGGACGATGGCCCGGAAGCGAATGTCATAGGTGACCGTTCCCTCTCGCACCGATTTGTCCTCGGTGTCCATGCCGCTGATAACTGTGCCGCCCTCGTCCGGCAGCACCGGGACAGCGGACACCTGGGGTTGGCCCTCTATGTACTTCTCGGCAATGTCGTTAACATCGCAGTCTTTGTATTCTTCCAGGCAGGACTTCATAATCCGCGCCAGGATTGCCTTTTCAGACAGGACACGTTTACAGGCCGCATCATAGCCCGCGCTGTCATCTGTGATGTGCAACCCCTGGGCGATTGTCGTTTCCCCGTCCACCGTCCTCACCTTCTTTCACTTCATTCTACCACAGGTTTGCCGGAGCGTCCACTACTTTTTATTTGACTTTCATTGTATCAAGCTATGTCGCCCCAAATGTGCTATAATGTTTTTGAAAATTTTTTGGATTTGATGTAGTATTTGCCGCTGAAACCGTAGTATATAGGTGAAGCCAGAAAGGGGGTGGTGTGATGATAAACGATGAAAAAATCATTGAAATGTTTTTTGAGCGTTCAGAGCAAGGTATACGCGAGTTGGATATAAAATACGGTAAAGTTTGCCACAAGTTATCTTCCCTTAACAAGAGCATACAAAAGCACAACAATTTAATGGGCTGTCAACCTTACACCAAACACCGTTTCCGGTAAAAATCGGAGCGGTGTTTTTGTATATCTTCTGGACACCGTGACCAGAAGGGACCCGCCCATTTTCCCCGCTTCGTCCACGGAGGCTCTGCTGGATGTATCCCCCGTCGCCACGCCACCCATAGCACAGCTGGGGCAGCCTGTCAAGGGCAAAGCCGCCGCTGCGCGGCGGTGCTCCGCACCCTTGACAGGCTGTCCCGGCTGTGCTACCTCCCAAGGCGCGACGGGGGATATATCCTCCAGAGCCGCCCCCTTTCCCTGGATAGGGAAAGGGCGGGGGGATAGGGTCGAACCGCTTTCTCTCAAATCGCTTTCTTTCCACGGCCGATGTGTTGAAAATTAGCAATCTCAAAGCCTTGCCCCGCAAGGGTTTCCAGCTCCGGTTTTGTGTGGGCTGGTATAGTATCATTCCCCACCCCCGATTCATCGAAATACTGTCAACATTTGAATTTATGGGAGGTATCTATGAGCAGTCAAAATTCAATGCCTTGCAACCCTGAAAACCAGTCAACACTGGTCGCTGGGAAAAAGCGTATTCGGAGTACGTCCGTCTGTGTCTGGCTATCCCCGGATGAACAGGCAAAAATCCGAGAGCGCATGGCAGACGTGGGTATTCGCAATCTTTCAGCATATATGAGAAAAATGGCTCTCAAAGGCTATGTGCTCCATGTTGACCTTGCGCCAGTCAAAGAAATTGTTTCCCTGCAAAGGCGGTGTGCAAATAATCTCAATCAAATCGCCGTCAGGGCGAATACCTACGGTGGAATTTACCCCGACGAAATCAAGACCCTGCAAAAGGACTATGCGAATTTGTGGGAGCCCCTCTCTGAACTGCTGGAGAAACATTCGGAGGTTGTGGCGCTGTAAGCACATAAGGCCCAGGAGCGTTAGCGACGGGGCCGCCGACAGGGAAGCCTCTGGACACGGTGTCCAGAGGCTTCCGGCGGGTTTGGGGGCACCCCAACAAGCATTTTTGCGAAGCAAAAATTGCAAGTGTTATACACTTGCCCTGCTTGCCGTTTGTGCGCTCCTTGAAATGCTCTCAAGAAACTTTGCAAAGCACTATTGACAAACAAGTTATTATCGCATATACTAAATATATCAAAAATTTTTGATTTGAGGTGATCGCATGGGAACACACCAGGAAAACGCAAAAGTATTCAAAGCCCTGTGTGATCCCAAACGTCTTGCCATTCTGGAACAGCTACGAAGCGGTGAAAAATGCGCTTGTGTTCTGCAAGAACCAATGGACTTGACTCAATCCGGCTTGTCCTACCACATGAAAATTTTATGTGATTCTGGGCTTGTTGTAAGTCGTCAGGAGGGCAAATGGACGCATTACCGTTTGAGTGAGGCTGGAAGGGATAAAGCTGTGAAGCTGTTACTGGCCATTACGACACCAGATGCAGACCAGGAGGGCGGAGGCCTTTCGTGTGACAGATAAACGCCATCATATATGGGTGGCGTTTATCTTAAACTCAAAACATCAAAAATTTTTGATATGTTGTCCAACAATCTGAAAGTGAGGTTTTTCTATGGGTGCATGGCAGTTTGTCCAAGACCAGGTTTTAGGCATGAAGTGGCTGAATGAACTGATTGGAAATGGCCTTTCCATGCTGGGGTTGGATGTGGGAGAGCGAGTGGGAGGGAGCGTTCAGTTTTTCCTCTATGACGTGTTGAAAATCACGGTACTGCTCTGCTTTTTGATTTTCGTTATTTCCTACATTCAAAGTTACTTCCCACCAGAACGAAGCAAGCGGATATTAGGCCGTTTTCACGGTGTCGGCGCAAATATTATATCCGCTTTGTTGGGTACAGTGACACCTTTCTGTTCCTGTTCGTCTATCCCTCTGTTTATCGGCTTTACCAGTGCCGGGCTGCCACTGGGGGTAACATTTTCTTTTCTGATTTCTTCCCCAATGGTAGACCTGGGCAGCCTTCTCCTCTTAATGAGCATTTTCGGTGCAAAGGTAGCAATCGTCTATGTTGTGGTGGGGCTGGTGATCGCCATAGCAGGCGGTACTCTGATTGAGAAACTGCATATGGAGCCATATGTGGAGGAATTTATCCGCAACGCTGGCGGTGTGGATATTGAGTCCCCCACGCTGACGAAACGGGAACGGATTCAGTTTGCCAAAGAACAAGTCGTTTCTACATTCAAGAAAAGTTGCTCGCCCTGTTCATCGGCATTTGCACCATCGGCATAATCATAGTCGGCTACCTGTTCAATGTGTTCCAATTTTTATTGATATAAATTTCAGGAGGAATGTTTTATGGGACTATTCAGCAAGAAAAAGGAAGAAACAAAATCCTGCTGTTGTGGCGGCAGCTGCACCCCGGAGGCGATGAAACAGGCAGAAGCGGCAAAGGGAGCTTCCGGGGTTAAAGTGCTTGGTTCCGGGTGCGCCAAGTGCAACGCTTTGGAGTCGGCAGTTCGTGAGGCACTGGCAGAACTGGGGATGGACACCACGATTGACCATGTAACGGACTTCACGCAGATTGCCTCCTACGGAGTAATGACTACCCCGGCCTTGGTTGTGGATGGGAAAGTCGTGTCCTATGGCAAGGTGCTTAGAAAGGACGAAGCAAGGGCTATCATTCAAAAAGCAGGAGCTAACGCTTAAATGGAAAAGTCAAAATTTGAGTGGTTACATTGCCCAATCTGTGGAAGTAAGACTCGTGACAGAATAAGAACGGATACCGTCTTAAAAAACTATCCCCTTTACTGCCCAAAGTGCAAAAAAGAAACTTTAGTTAGTGCAAAAAATCTACAAATAACCGTTATCAAAGAGCCAGACGCATAGACGCAGGGCCGATAACACGCAGACTAAAATGCGGTTATCGGCTCTTTCCATTTGAAAGATACGGCAACCGTTGAAGGGCGGCACTTCTGCGCCGCCTTTCTGCGTTTCCCCACATCCTTGTGCCGTGGGGCTGTCTTTGGTATAATATACTTGTAAAGGTTGACAGCTCCATTTCCCGACAGGAAAGGAGCTATCATGGAAAACCGTATCGACGCTATCTACGCCAGACAGTCCGTGGACCGCAAGGACAGTATCAGCATTGAAAGTCAAATCGAGTTCTGCAAGTACGAGTTAAGAGGTGGGAACCACAAGGATTATCAAGATAAGGGCTACTCCGGGAAGAATACGGACAGGCCAAAATTCCAGGAGCTTTTAGCCGACATCCGACAGGGCTTAATTCGCCGGGTGGTGGTTTATAAACTGGACAGGATCAGCCGTTCCATTCTGGACTTCGCAACCATGATGGAGCTGTTCCAGGAGTACAACGTGGAGTTTGTTTCCTCTACGGAAAAGTTTGACACCTCCACGCCTATGGGCCGGGCCATGCTGAATATCTGTATCGTGTTCGCCCAGTTAGAGCGCGAGACGATCCAGAAGCGCGTGACCGACGCTTACTATTCCCGGTGTCAGCGGGGTTTCCACATGAGCGGTGCCGCCCCCTATGGCTTCAAGCTGGAGCCTACCACCCTCCAAGGTATCCGCACGAAAATGATGATCCCGGACCCCGCCACGGCGAATATTGCCCGCCTGATGTTTGAAATGTACGCCGAGCCGTCCACGTCGTTCGGGGATATTGCCCGGTACTTTGCTGAAAACAATATCCTGATTTACGGCAAAGAATTGAAAGAGAGGTATTCGTATGAACTCAAAGAAGTTTTCCGAAGCTATGAGCGAACTTGACAGTACGCTGATTTCCGCAAGGCGCGGGAGGATATGAAGGAGCTGCTGACTGTCCGGGCCAACGTGCAGAAGCTCATGGGCTATGAGGCCCAGGCGCAGGAAAAGGAAGCGGAACGCCGGGAGGAGGAACGCTAATTTTTCCACTGTTCCAGAGGGCCGCAGGCCCGACAAAAAAGCGTTCCGCAGGAACGCGCAGCCGCACAATTTATTGTGCGTTCAAAGGGGTTTGGGGGCGCTGCCACCAACAAGCAGATTGGACCTCCCGCTCACGGCGGGAGGTCCAATTTTGCATCGTGGGTCCCACGATGCCCTATGTGATTGACCAGACCACGCAGACGCAGACCGTCACCGTCAATCCCATGGACACGCAGACCCTTACCTTCCTCAATGAACCCCTGTGTTCCCTCACGTTAAAGAAGCTGGATTCTGTCAGCGGAAAGCCTGTTCCCGGAACGGAATTTACAGTGAAGGACGGAAACGGCAATATCCTGGGCCGTTATGTCACCGGGGAGGATGGAACCGCCCTGGTAACGGGCCTCGTTCCTGGTACTACCGTTGTAGTGGTAGAAACCAAGGTGCCCACGGGCTACGTCCTGGACAGCACCCCGCGGACCATCATTGTCAAAAACGGCTCCGGCAACGGTGTAACTACCGGAGGGAGTAATGGCGGGAATCCCGGCGGAAGCTCCGGCGGAGGAAACGATTTGACAATCGAGAACGACCCCACGACAACGCTGGTTATCCAGAAATTCATTGACGGCACCGACAACACCCCCCTTTCCGGCGTGGAATTTTTGGTGACGGACGAGAAAGGGGCCGTTGTCGGGCCTGATAACGGCTACTACATCACCGACAAAGACGGGCGCATTACCATCTCTAACCTGGAACCCGGCGCCGTCATTACCGCCAGGGAAACCAGAACCCAGGAGGGCTATCTCCTGGACGGGACCCCGCAGAGCATTACCATCAAAACCGGAGAAGTCCAGAGCATGACCTTCTGGAACAAAAAGGCCGGAGGGCTGATTATCAACAAAATCGACGCTCTGACGAAGAAGCCCCTGGCCGGAGTGAAATTCAAGATCACCTACGCCAACGGCTCCAACGTGGACCTGGACGGCGGCAAAATTTCCTCCAACGGTCTTTACACCACCAACACCGAGGGACAGATCGTCATTTCCGGCATCACCGGGACCGTCGTCGTCACGGAGCTGGAGGCCCTGCCCGGCTATGTCCTGGACCCCAATGCCAAGAGCCAGACGGTCCAGGTGAATCCCAACGACACCCAGACCATCACCTTTGAAAATACGCCCATGGGCGGCCTCACCATCATCAAGAAGGACGAGGAATCCGGGGAGCGGATCAGCGGCGTGCAGTTTGAAATCCGCAAACTCAACGGCGAGGTCATCGGCACCTACACCACCGACCGCACCGGCGTGATCACGCTGCCCCAGGCGGAGAAGGGCTGGTATCAGGTGACGGAGCTGGAGGCCGCCAAGGGCTACCGCCTGGACAGCCAGCCCTACCAGATTGAAGTGAAGGACGGCGGCACGGCCACCCTGGAAATCACCAACCGCCAGATCGGAAGCGCAATTATCCGCAAGGTGGACAGCCTCACCGGGGAGGGTATCTATGGCGTTAAATTCTTGATTTCCGACGCCTCCGGCCACCCTGTCGGCACCTATGAAAGCGACAATGAGGGCTATGTCTACATTGAGCGGGAGCTGCCGGACGGCAAGTACACCGCCCGGGAATTGGAGTGCGCAGACGGCTATATCCTGGACACTGTACCCAAGACCTTCTATTGTTGAAACGAGTCTCAAATTGAGATGCGTTTTAGAAGCCCTACACTGGAGAAGCATTTTTCTAGTGTAGGGCCGCTTTTTTCTTGGAAAAATATAGCCTTTTTCTTTAAACGGGAGATGCCGGATGACTGCGGAAACGCACAAGTATGTCGCGGAATTGACTCGAATATATCGGGCATTGACAAAAAAGTGTAAATTTCTCAAACTAATGATTGCCTTTCTTTTAATTGGTATATATAATATAGACAGTTATTTCAATAATATGGAGGCGGAGTTATGAGAAGAAAAGCCAACATCGAAACAACTAATAAACCGACCGAAAAAAGGCGTCCGGGCAGAAAGCCCATGTCAGCAGAGGAAAAAGAAGCAGCGGCGAAGCTCCGGGCCGTCGAAAAAGAAAAGGCTGATAATTTAAAACCGGAATTGATCCTTCAGTATCAGGGGGCGGACGTAAATATGGCAGCATTGGCAGAAGCCGCAAAAGCCGATTTTCACAGTCAGAAAAAGCGCACGCGTGTCACGGATCTAAAGCTGTACATCAAGCCGGAAGAACACACAGCCTATTATGTTATCAACGGGAGCGTAGAGGGTAAAATTTCATTTTAACCGCCGTTCATAAGCGAACCGCTATACGACAAAAAACGCGTCTCAAATTGAGACGCGTTTTTTTGCATTTTTCTGCAAGAAATGTTAGCATTTTCCTGTCAGGAGGAACGAGAAATGCTAACTTGGAATTACCTCAATATTTTAAGCTACGGGGCCGGGACACCCAGCACGACGCTGGCCCTCATGTCCTGCGAAAACGCATACCATAGGTCACTCCCACAAGCGCCAGCCTATGATGACCAGTGTGGCCCATGTTATCCATATCCAGATGTTCCGGTCTATGATGCAGTTATTTTTTGTGATTTACATAGTGAGCCGAGCTGGGTATATGCACAGGCGGAATTTACAGCCACCATTTGTCAACGGGTGGGCATCCCGTTCTACTGGCTGGACGCTGATCTATATGGAGACTTTACCCGTAACTTCGGGAGAGCCAGAACCGCCAGCCTTCCGTTCTGGACATTGAGCAAGGAGGGAAAGAAGGGCAGAATGCCCCGGCAATGTACTTACGACTATAAAATCAAAGTAATTGAAAAATTTGTGCGCTACGAATTGTTGCGCTATCGTCCCAGGCAACGAACGATCCCGCTTGATATTCATGCCCACTCCCTCCATATGGGGATTATGTGGGAGGAGCGGCAAAGGGCCAAAGAGAGCAAGCAAACACTGTTTGTCAATCGGTATCCTTTGGTTGAAATGGGATGGACAAGAGCCAGGTGCTATAAATATAACAAGGAGGTTTGGAACCTAGAGACAAGGGCAAGCTGTTGCCTATTCTGTCCGTTCCACACCAATTATTTTTATCAGTATATCCAGGAGCATGAGCCGCACTGTTATGCCTGTGCCCTCCAGGTAGATACACTGATAGAAACATATCAGGCCCGACCTCCAATTAGAGGCCAGTTGTTCATATCTAAGTCCCTAAAACGCCTCCGGGACCTGTCAGCGGAGGACTGCCAGGATATAGAAGCCTTTTCATATCAAAATAGACAGATTTGGAACGGTTTTTGACACATTTAGGAAAAATGTCAAAACGCGTCTCAAATTGAGACGCGTTTCAAAGAAAAATTATCTGCCACGCCCGGAATGGTCAACAAAGACCCGAAGGAATGTATTTAAAACATGCCGTTCTTCATCCGTCAAGGAAGGAAGCATGATTGTGTAGTTATTGTCCAGGCCAACGAGATAATCAAGAGACGTTCGCAAAATGATTGCAAGTTGTTTGGCGCTTTCCAACGATGGGCTTTGAACATTATTTTCATAACGATATATGGTTTGTGGACTGACGCCTAATCTCTTTGCCAGCGCACCCTGGGATAGCCCCCGGTCCTTTCGGAGTTGTCGGAGCCTTACACCAAAATCATAAATAATTTCATCAGCCATTCTCACACCTCGCTTGTCTTCCATTTATTGTAACGTCAAAACGTCTACACAAGCGATGGATTTTTGTTTGTTTTTAAGTCGAATTTGGTTGACAATTGCCTTCGGCATATGATAGGATTTGATATGGAAAATTTAACCTTGGCTTTGGTGGAACACTTACTAGAAAAAGTCCTCCCGTGCCAATCAGCATGGGAGGGCCTTTTAGATTTCATTTTTTCGCAAGTCGTCTACAATCAATTGAATGTGTGCTATCTGTTCTGGTGTTAATCCGGTTATGTCAAGCGTATTCGGAGCGCTTTCTTGCTGTATATTGCGACCAAGCAGATAGTCCGTACTAACACTGAAAAAATCAGCAATCTTTATCAGCATATCTATTGACGGCATAATATTGCTATTTTCCCAATTGCTGACGCTCTGCTTTTTTACCCCTGGTCTTTGCGCAAGCTGAACCTGATTTAATTTTTTTGATTGACGAAGATTTTTAAGACGGATTGCAAACATCGTCGGCCCATCCCCCTTTCATCTTAGGATTATGGGCCTAAAAGGCCGATTATAAAAATACAAGTATTGTAATTTTGGACTTTATGCTATATACTAAAACCCGATATACACCTCATTAACCTTTGAGAAACTCTTGCTTTAATCGTTTAACAACATCCAAGACGGTTTGCTGTTGGCTTTCTTCCAAGTCATCCACAAAGAAAGACGAACGGTTTTCTAAGCCCATCATATAGTCTAAAGAGGTATTATACAATACAGCCATTCTAACAAGCTGGTCAACACTTGGAGTAATTATATTCCGCTCATATCCGCTGATTGTTGAACGTCCAACGTCCAGACGGGCAGCAGCTTCTTTTTGGGAGAGTTGCCTGGCTTCACGGAGTTTCTTTAACCGCAGTCCGAAATCATATACTTCCATTCAGGCACCCCCTCTATGGGGCTAATTTTATACGAAATGAGGACATTCTTAATACGCATAAAAAACACTAATATGCCATTAAAAATACGCCTAAAGAAAGGGAGAACTTATGGACAGTATTGAGCGTGTCCTTTTAGCGAATTTCTATACATATCAGCCCATTATTCCGCAGTTTAAAGAAGTTCATACCTCACTTCTATGGGACGGTGTTAAAAAACCTTTCTTGACGCTTTGTCCCGGCCAGATTTCAAGTCCATGTGGCATGCCAAAGAGGTGGACGCGATTGTGAGCTGGACGGAGGCTGAGATGGAAAAAGAATCCTTTGATTTTTGGGACTCGGAGTGGGAGGTTTAACATGGCTATATGTTCTTTTTTAGGCGGAGAGATTTTCGACACGGGCCTGGATGCAAAAATAGAGATGGCGGTTAATCAAATTGTAGAAGACAATGAAACGATTGTTTTTCTGCTGGACTGTCACGGGGGATTCTACAGCAAATGTATATTGGCGGCTCTGCGGGCTAAGGCCCGCCAGCCACAAAAAGTCACCATTACACTCGTTCTTAACAAGCCCTACACATCGTACATGCAACATCAGGACGATGGCATTCCCTCTTGTATGATTGATAAAGTAATAATCCCTACAGATGCTCAAAGAGACAGCCATATCATCTCAAGAACGAAACAATTGCAGTGGGTTTTGCAAAAGTCAACTCACCTTATCAGCTATATGTACAAACCCTTTTTGGAGAGTAATAGGAAATTTCTTGACTTTGCCGAGGAACTGCCTTCGCTGAAAATTATGGATATGACCGACCCTAAAACGGAGCAGACGATTATAGATAATTACTCTTTGCTTACTGAAAAGCAGCAAATTGTATTCCAAGGCTTAGCTTCAAGGCAACTACATTCAGATGTTGCCGCTACTCTTAACGTTTTCAAAAGCCGGATCAGTCAAATTCAGACTGATGGCCGGAGGACTCTTCATAATCAAATGTCAAGCAGATATTACAGGGTACTAAAGAAACTTCGACCTCGGAAGGAATATACTTGCGGCGTTTTCATCGCAGGTAAAGTTACATATGAAACTCTAAAGCGCTTTGAAAACATTGCATATTATCTGATAAAGAGATATGACGTTAAAAAGTTTTATATCCATCACACTTTGATAAACTCGGCCTTTGTCTATGTTCTAACGAATTTGCATCCTCCGCTTCACATAACAGCGGTGACAAATGATTCTGTATGTTCAGAAAACCAGGATATTTCCGCCGATTTTTGCCCTCCCTTTAACGCCATAGAATGTGCTGGCGGCGTTGAACACAGGAGTAACCACTCTTTGGGCATCATTGCGGATATGATTGAACAATCTGACTTTTGTATTTGCGATTTATCTACTACAACTCTTTCGGATGAAATAAAAAAATGTGCGTCCAGAGGAAAAGGAACCGTGATTTTGGATACCAGCAGAACATATCCCGAAGATATGGAATTATTCTGACACAAGATATACGAAGATAGATGACAACAAAGGAGAATCATGAACTTTTTTAATCAGAAAATTGAACTTAAAAAACTGCCATTCGATTTGAGAGATTGCAGAGAAGAAATAGGATTAGTAAAAAGCGCCGTTATGAAATGCCCTGGCATTTACTTTTTGTGTATGTATGCTACAGCGAAGAATTTTACAGGTTTGAGTTTTTATATTGTAACACAAGATGCGGACATTCCCTCTGAGGCACGCTCTTATGGGCAAACATTTCCTACACATCCTGATTTGCTATTTTTCCAATATGAGGGTAAAGACTACGGCTATAAAGTGATTGAATATGAAATTCTCAAATTTTATGTCAAGCACGATCTCCCGTTTAGAGAATATGGTGATATTCACGCATTTGCGCTTTATGGAATGGAAGTTTGTCCAGATTATTTTGGAACGTTCCCCGTTCCAATACTAACCCCTTGGGGATACACTACATGTTACAAGGCTTTGCATCCGGGCGCATTTTGGATTGAAACTTCACAATGTAAAACAACCGTAGCAGTTTCCTACGTTATGCGTGACGATTTTTCAGATGAAGTCTTTAATCTAGCAAAACTAACCCATTTTGACAAAGAGAATGGATTAGATAAAACAATGGGATATTTTTTCTTTACCGAGAATGACATATGCCTGATCGTCTTTGAGTTATTAAATTGCGAGGAAAATGTAAAAAAGGAGCTAATTGACATTCCAGCACTCATGAATGTAATCTACCTTCATCATCCTGATTATGCTCTCCATTATAACTTGCGGGAGCAACGGGGGGAAAATGACCAACTCGGCATGGTTATGCGCCTATTTGATCCAACAGTTAAACTAAGAAGTTCAGAAGACAGTATGATTAAAATTACACCAGAAGCAGGAGTAGATTTTTTCGTTTTTTAAATCCATAAGAAAAAATGGCCTCCGTTGGTCCTGCAAAGAAATGCGTCTCAAATTGAGACGCATTTCTTTGTAAGTTATGAACGAATTGAATGACCGCTTTTCTAAAATGACTGTAACCTATGAAGCTGAACAGCAAAAACTTGAAGCCAGCGTGGTAGAACTTCGGGAGACGGTCGACGCATACGAACAGCAAAAACTTAACATCAATAGTTTTTTAAAACTGGTTAGAAGCTACACGGAGCCGGACCGGCTTACTCCAGAAATCCTGCGTATGTTTGTTGAGAGAATTGTCATTCACGAACCGACCAAGGAGGAGCGCCGCCGTGTTCAACAGGTGGATATCTTCTATAATTTTGTTGGGCAGATTGATATATCAATCAATAAAGCAATAACCAGGAAAAGATCGACAGAAGAAGTCTTGAAGGAAACCTTGGCATACAAGCAAAGTATTTAGTTCCTTATCAATGTTGCCCATCCGGGAGGCTGTCAAAAAAAACGGCAGCTTTGCGGGACGCTTTTGTGCGCTCAAACACCATAGTCGCCGTTTAAGGAGATGGCTATGGTGCTTTTGTTTTATATGATGGGGCTGTTTCGGCTGCTCCAGGTAGGTGAATTGTCAAAAAAATCCTTGCCGTGGGTACAACCTATTCTACCCACCAACCGGAACTGTATAGGTATATAAGCAAGAACTATCATCCAGAAACACAGCAGAAGGCCGGGTACTCAATGGAAGTGCCCGGCCTTCTGCTGTGTCGAATCTTCAGGAAAAAAACAAATCCCTGCGGGTGTCGTGGCCCGCCTGACCTCCATCTCGATTCCCGGTCCGCAAGTCCCTACAAACGAAATGGAGGAAATTATGTTTGATACCAAGAGCGACTTTGCTTTGAATAAATTTGACCAGAAGGCCATTGTATGTAGGAGTGTCACCGGCATACATATCCGGCTGACCCGCGAGGACTTTGCCTGCGAGGAGGAATTTCTTCGCTGGAAGGTCTGGTCTGACGGTGACTACTATGATACCGAAAAGGACGGGCGCGGGTTCTATGACAACGGCATCCCTCTGGACCCCCATGTGGACAAGCTGGGGACGGTCCCATCCATTGAGGAAGATATTCTGGTCGCACTGGATGCTGCCGAGGCCAGCGCGGAACAGGCCCGGAGGACCGCCTCCTTGATTGAGCAGATCAAGAGCTGCCTGACCGGAACGCAGTACCGCCGTCTCTGGATGCTTTATGCCCGGAAAATGAACGTAACCGCGATTGCCAAGGCGGAGGGCATCTCAAAAGCAAGTGCGTCCAGGTCCATCAGCGCCGCGCTGAAAAATATTTCTGCTTTTTTTCCAGAAGGGGGCGAAAATAGGTAACAAACACCCCTCTTTTTTGTGATAGGTGAAAGGTGCGTTTTCCCCTATCACCTTCACGAACCTTCAAAATTGAATACACGGTATTGCAGGCACAAAACCCATGTGAACAGCGGTAAAAGATGCGCCGCCAAGACGCCAGCTTCAGGAGGTGAACGGACAAGCTGGCCGATGTCGGATTTTTCCTGCTTTTCATTCTTGGCCCCAGGCTCCACCAGCTTGCCGGGGATAGGGGGAGCAGGTTTCCCGTTCGCCAGCCCGTGATACCGGATGGCCTCCTGCAAGCTCATGTTGTAGACCAGGGCGGGAATCTCCTGCTTCTTCGTGAGCTCACAGGCCCTCATGCGCCGGTAGCCGGTGACAAGCTGGTACTCGCCGTCCTCCCGGAGCCGGAGGATCACCGTCTCCTTCACGCCGCCGGACTGGATACTGGTGACAAGGCCGCCGTAGGTCTTGTCCGGCTGCCTGGAAATGGGGATGCCGGGCAGATCGTGGATCTTCGCCAGGGGGATGCTCTGGGGCTTGGGGATCGTGGGGTCTCTGCTGTTTTCGTTTGCCATAAATACCTCCAGTTTTGAAATATATTTGCTAAAAATCGCGTCTCACGGTGAGATTTGATTCTTAACAGAAGGTTGAGGATTTCGGCCGGATTTGTGTCTCACCGTGGGATTTATTTCTCTTGGAATTGCGTCCCATGGTGGGATTTATTTCAGCCGAAGTCATGCCGCACAGCGGCGGAATAGTAAGGGCCTATCGTCACCGGCGCGTTGTAGAGCGCCGTCAACAGATAGGCCCGGATGTTATTGATTTTTGTGGTGGTCTGTTTCAACGCATCGATCACATACTGGATATGCTCGCTGTCAAGTCGGAGAAAACGGTCCCTGACCGCCTCCGCGGGAATGTCGCTACCGCTGATCCGTATGGTAGGGGCAGTGCTGCATACCACGTCCAGCATCAGCTCCAGCAGGTCGTCTATGTCATCGTAGGGATGCTCCCTTCGCAAACGCTCGTAATCAATATTCGCTTTCAGTTCTTTTCTCCGCTCGTATCGATCCATCTCCAAACACGCCGCCGGGGGCTTTCGGGGAGAGATGGATGGATCAGGCTGATATTTTTAGGTTCTCTGCGTCATTCTTTATCAGGCACACCCTTCACGGGTTTCTCCCGTTTTATAACCAAATTCAAGTTGACAAACGTCTACCTTTCTGTTATGCTTTAGGTAGACATCCGTATACCTGAACTGGGAGGTGTTTTCATGAAAATCGATCTGTCCAACAGCGAGTGGAAATTAATGCGCCGTCTCTGGGACCACGCGCCCCGGACCATCACAGAGCTGACGGCGGCCCTCCGGGAGGAGACCGGCTGGAGCAAGAACACCGTCATTACCATGCTTTCCCGGCTGGAGGCCAAGGGGGCCGTCCGCCATGAGGAAGGCCTCCGGGCCAAGCGGTATTTCCCCGTCCTCCGTCGGGAGGACGCCGCCCGGGACGAGACGGAGAGCTTTCTCTCCAGAGTCTACGGCGGCAGCCTAGGCCTGATGATGAGCGCCATGGTGGAGAGCCGCCGGCTGTCCGAAGCGGACATCGCCGAGCTGTCCGCCATTCTGGAACAGGCGGGAGGCGGGGATAAATGAAGGACATTCTGATCACCTCCTCCGCCCTGATTCTGGTCCTGCTGGCCCTCCGGCGGCTGTTCCGGAGGACCCTGTCCCGCCGGGTGCAGTACGCCCTCTGGGGGCTGGTGCTGGTGCGGCTTCTCGTTCCGGTCAGCCTTCCGGCGGCGGATTTCAGCCTGCTGACGGCGGCGGAGCCGGTGGTGTCCGGTCTGGAGGGACGGGCCCTCTACATGTCCCCTTCCCGGGTCACGCTGACCGCCCCGGAAGGGCAGCCCCTTCCCTCATACCATTCCGGGGAGGACCCCAAAATCGTGCTGGGCCCGCCCTCGGAGAACAACGTTTACCGCTTCACCGGCAAGCATCAGGTGGTTCATGAGGTGGAATACGACCGGCAGATCGTTCCGGCGGACCTGCTGCCCCCCATCTGGCACGGCGGAATGGCGGTGATGGCCCTCTGGCTGGTCCTCTCCAACCTGCGGTTCTGGCGGCGGCTCCGGAGCGCAAGGATACCCTATTCCGTACCAGGCTATGCCCGCCGGGTCTATCTGGTGGAGGAGGGCCTTCCCTCCCCCTGCCTCTTCGGCCTCTTCCGGCCCGCTGTCTATTTGACCCCCGCCGCCCTGGCCTCTCGGGACAGCCTCCGCCACGTTCTGACCCATGAGGAGACCCACGCCCGGCACCGCGACCCCTTCTGGTCCCTGCTCCGGGGGGTGTGTCTGGCGGTTTACTGGTTCGACCCTCTGGTCTGGTGGGCGGCGCTGGCCTCCCGGACGGACTGCGAGCTGGCCTGTGACGAGGGGGCCCTCTCCCGCCTGTGGGAGGAGGACCGCATTCCCTACGGCCAGACCCTGCTGTCCCTGGTTCCGGTCCGGAGGCAGCCGGTGAATCCCCTGCTCTCTGCCACCACCATGACGGCGGGCAAGCGCCAGCTCACAGACCGGATCACCCGCATCGCGGAGAACCGGAAGAGCCTTGGCACAGTCCTGTTCGCCGTTATCGCCCTGGCGGCCCTGGCCTGCGCCGTTACCTTTACGGGGGCCAGGAAGACGGAGGCCCGCTTCCGCGATGTGGACGAGGCCGTGTCCGCCCTGGCGGAGGAACTGGGAAACTACGGCGGTCCGGAGGCCGATATCCTGTCCAAACTGATTGTTTACACTCCGGAGAACCCGCCGGAGCACTTCGCTCTGGAGGACGGCGAGCTGCTCCGGGTCTACTGGGGGATGTCCTACTCCCTGTCCGCCAGCCGCTCGGACCCCATGGGCTGGCTCTGCTCCCTCTACCGGCTGGATTTGGAGCCGAGCCCCCTGGAGCAAGGCATGGAGATTCTGGGCGGCGACGGCCATTACCGCTACGGCCTGATTCTCCCAGACCAGGCCCCGGAGGTAAAGCGGGGCGAGACCACCGGCATGGCCCTGATGAATCAGGCAGCAGACCGCATCCGGGAAGCCGTCCTCTCCTGCGGGAGCCTGAAACAGGCGGCAACCGCGGACCGTCCGGACTGGGCCCCCATTCTCGCCATTCCCCTGGACAGGCTGGAGCCCTGTGTGCCGGAGGTTATGGAGCCGGTCCCCTTCCCCTACGATTACCCGCAGATGCTGGGCGGCGGTCCGGAGGACTCCACCGGCATTTTGGGAGACTACTGCCTGTTTTTCTATCAGGGCGGGCAGGAGATTTTTGCGGGGATTCAGCACAAGGCCATGAGCTCCATTCCGGCCCCCTTCTTCTCCTTCCGCCTGACGGAGGGCGGAAGCTGGAACGTCTCCTTCTTCCGGAACCTTCTGGGGCACGACGGCTTCTGCATCCACCACGACAGCGGTGAGCCGGATATACCCCGGATTAACGATTATTTCTACTTAAATGAAGAGGGGCGGCCGGTCCGCCTGGCCCGGATTGCGGGCTATCCGGAGCGGATGGACCTGGACGGCGGCGGGGAGCGGGAGCTGATTTCCAGAACCTCCCCGGACAGCTTTTATTTTCACCGGGACGGGGCGGTTTTCCGGGTGGACCTGAAGGAGGCTTTGAGTGGCTATTGGCCCGAAAACACCTTCTTTTCCTTCACCTCTCTGGACAGCGTTCAGCGCTGCGTGAACCTGAAAATCACCACCCTCTCTTTCTCCGGTACGGCGGAGGAGGACGGGGCGGCCAGCCGGACGCTGTACTTTGACGGGGAAAATCTTCTGCTCTACAACGACCAGCGCCAGCCCGGCGGGCACATGATGGAGCCGTACAGCGTGGACAGCCGCGTGACCAGCGCTGCTCTGGAGGCGGTGCAAAGCGAATACAGCGCCGCCAATGCCCGGGGAGGGTCCTTTGACGGCTGCCGCGTCACCCATCTGGGAGCCCCCAGGGTCTTCGAGCTGGACGCACGGACGTACTCCCTCCGGGAAGTCCGCTACGAATTCCACTCCCCCACCCCTATGGACGCCCCGGAGCTGGGCAGCGGTGCGCGGGACTGCTGGGTAAATCCCGACTACCCCCAGCGCGTCTGGCTGTGCTTCCGGGAGGACTACGCAGTGGGGAGCGAAGGGCCGGACCCTGTCTTCCTCTTCTACCGCAAGCAGGAGGAGGCCCCTTCCACGGAACAGCTCCGGCGTGACATTCTCCGGCAGGACATGGATATCGAACATCTGGACACGATGGACCCCGGCGATCTGTATTTCCTGTTTCGGGACCGTCCGGACCAGATTCTGGAGTATCTGGGCCTCCTGCCGGAGGACCGGCGGGAGCCAGTACTGGACCAGCTGGCATGGTCCCTGGCGGTCCATGAGGATGACTGGCAGAACGTTTGCGCCTTCATGGAGGGCGTCGTCCTTACCCGGAACGGCCCGGAGGTTTGGGAGCGTTTACAGGAGCTGATGAGCCGCCGGATTCATCTGGGAACCGCCGTACTTCAGGACTCCGGCAGCTCGGACCTCTCTGCCGCCGCCGGAGCCATGCTGAGCCGCGTCCTGGAGGGAGACCGGGTGATTCTGGACCTGACGGTGCCGGAGCGGGGCGGGCGCTGCGAGGCTAACCCGGAAGACCTGTACCGTCTGCCGGAATATTTCGCCAGGGAGTACGAGTGGAGTCTTGCGGAAGCCCCCGAAAATCTGCCAGATGTCACTTTGCTGGTGGCCTCGACGGACGGGAAGGCCTCCATCCGCCTCTGGCAGGGTCTGGATTTGGTACTCTTCCGTCAGGGGCAGGAAGAACTCTGGCTTCGCGCGGTCTCCAACTGGCCCCGGCCGGACCCCTTTGACATTGACATTTTCGGTTACATGCGCCTCCAGTATGATGATGCAGAGCTCCAGGCCCTCCGTGGGGACATCGCGATACCCGACCGGGGCCAGGGCCCTCTGGAGATTGCCCGGGAGTGGGTGGAGGCCTACAGCCGCCCCCACCTGCTCTGCACCCCCGGCAGCCGCTGGGCGTACGCCTATGACCGGACGGTGGTGAGCTTGGAGGAACATCTTACGCCGGACACTGTTTCCGGCTGGGAGGAAGGCGAAGAGCGGTTTTACTTCTCCTATGATGAGATTTTTGTTCTGGAGAACGACAGCACCTACAGCCTCAGCGGGAATCTGTCGGGGAACGCGGTGGAATACGGCGGTGAGCACGGCGAGGCCCCCGGCGGCGCCTACGTCCGCTGGCTGATCGGCTCCCTCACCAAAACCGAAAACCTCTGGCGCCTCACCACCCTCGGCACCAGCCCCTGACCTACTTTTTCTTGAAAGAAAAAGTAGGCAAAAAGAACTTTAGCACGCTCTGGTTGTCCGGTGCTGCTCCAGGCCGAAGCGACGGCGACGCGGCTGGGAGTTTTCAGGGTCTCTGAGCACTCCGGCGGAGCGGGACATGGTGGTGCTCCGGTTTTCTTTGCGCTCAGATGGTTTTGGGGGGCTTGCGGGACGGTGGGCCGCCTTATGTAGGGGTACTTATCGCGATATTGGCAGATATGGGATGATTTCTTTTGAATCAGCATAGCAAATAAATAGGTTGTTGCATTTGTCTCCGATTCTGGCCGGACATTCCCGGTCCTGCCAAAATTTTCATGCAAATTCGTCTCCGTTTTGAGGATTTTGCTTGACAGCCGTCCAGTAAAAGTTTAAACTAAAGGCAGATTGCCGTCGGAGGGCAAAGGGGTGCCCTTCGGTTGTTTTCTAAACCGGCCCTGTCCGGCCCGTTTTGAGAACTGGCAATATGCCCAACGGCGCAAGCCGCTCCGCCTCGCGGAGACAAACGCCCCCCATTTGGGGCACGGGCGGAGTACAAGACCCCCCATGTCAGATCGCCGCAGCGGCCATACCGCCTGCGGACATCCCCCCTCCGCCGTACGGGCGTGTTGACGGTTTTTGATACGGGCTTCGGACGGTACCAAAAAGAAATGGAGGAATCAGCAGCCGTGATTCAAGCTATCATTACCTTCCTGTTCGGGTTGGTGGCTGGCGGCGTGATTTGCTTCCCGCTTGGTATTCGCTACCGGAAAAACGTCTCTGAAAAAGAAATCTCCAGCGCAGAGGAAGAGGGAACGCGCATCGTCAACGAGGCCATCAAAAGCGCCGAATCCAAGAAGCGCGAGGCCCTGTTGGAAGCCAAGGAAGAGATTTTGAAAAACCGCAGCGAGTACGAAAAGGAAGTCAAGGAACGCCGGGCCGACCTTCAGCGGCAGGAGAACCGCCTGCAGCAGAAGGAGGAAAACCTCGACCGGAAGATCGAGGCCGTCGAGAAGAAAGAAGAATCCCTGACTCAGAAGCACGCCGCCATTGACAAGGAAACCGAGGAGATCAAGCTTGTCAAGCGCGGCCAGACCGAAATGCTGGAGCGCATCTCCGGCTTCACCACCGAGGAGGCCAAGCAGTACCTCATCGACCAGGTGGAGTCTGAAGTCGTCCATGAGACCGCCCTCAAGATCAAAGAGGTGGAGTCCCGGATGAAGGAGGAGTGCGAGGCCCGCGCCCGGGAAGTCGTGGCCCAGGCCATCCAGCGCTGTGCCGCCGACCAGGTGGCCGACATGACCGTCAGTGTGGTTCCCCTGCCCAATGACGAGATGAAGGGCCGCATCATCGGCCGGGAAGGCCGGAATATCCGCACCATCGAGACCCTGACCGGTGTGGACCTGATTATCGACGACACGCCGGAGGCCATCACCGTCTCCTGCTTCGAGCCGGTCCGCCGGGAGGTCGCCCGGCTGGCCCTGGAAAAGCTCATCGCCGACGGACGCATCCACCCCACCCATATTGAGGAGATGGTGGAAAAGGCCCGCCGGGAGGTGGACGCCACCATCAAGGCCGAGGGTGAGCGCGTCACCTTCGAGTGCAGCATCCGCGGCCTTCACCCGGAGCTGGTGAAGATGCTGGGCCGCCTCCACTACCGCACCAGCTACGGGCAGAATGTCCTCCAGCACTCCGTGGAGGTCAGCCACATCGCCGGCATGATGGCGGCGGAGCTGGGCGTGGACGTTCAGGCCGCCAAGCGGGCGGGCCTCCTCCACGACCTGGGCAAGTCCGTGGACCACGAGATGGAGGGCACTCATGTGGCCCTCGGCGTGGAGTTCGCCCGGAAGTACAAGGAGCGGGAGGACATCATTCACGCCATTGAGGCCCACCACAACGATGTGGAGCCCCGGACCATCGTCGCCTGTCTGGTTCAGGCTGCGGACGCCATTTCCGCCGCCCGGCCCGGCGCACGCCGCGAGAATCTGGAAAACTACATCAAGCGTCTGGAGCAGCTGGAGTCCATCACCGGCTCCTATCCCGGTGTGGACAAGGCCTTCGCCATTCAGGCGGGCCGGGAGGTCCGGGTCATGGTGCGGCCCGAGCAGGTCAGCGAGGACCAGATGGTCATTCTGGCCCGGGACCTGGCCCGGAAAATCGAGGAGGAAATGGAGTACCCCGGTCAGATCAAGGTCCACGTCCTCCGGGAGACCAAGGTGGTCGAATACGCGAAATAACTCCCCCGCAACGGATTGCGGAGGCAAAAAAACGCAGGGAACAGAAAGCGGTCGTGATATGCTCACAGCCGCTTTCTGTCTTTTTAGGAAAGAAAGGATGTCGATTCCCATGAGTGTGCAGAATCTCCTCAATACCCAGTGCCGTATGGAACCCCGCCGGACCTCCCCCAGGCGGACCGGCGCGGCGGGGACCTCCTTCCAGGCGCAGCTGGCCTCCGCTGTTATAGAGGGGCCTCCCATTCATCTTCGGATGCCGGGAGAAAGCGCCCTTTACTCCGGCAGCATCTGGGGGCAGAATGGAGTTTGGCAGGAAATTTATGCCGGATACACGGCGGACTCCACCCCGGAGGACCCCATTGTCCGGGTCACGGGCACCTCCGACAGCGGCCCCTATGACTTTACCTGCCATGTCAACGATATCGACCCCTCCAGCGCCTCCTACGCGGAGATGGCCGCGCTGTACGGCCACCTGGTGAAGTCCGGCGCGTATCAGAGCGTGCTGGACGGGCCGCACCGCCCCGGCGTGCTTCCGGACACCATGGAATTCTCCGGCGATATTACCAGGAAGCAGGATTTTCTCAGCGGCATCCGCCAGAGTCTGGAAGGTCCCCACCTCCCCGCCGCCGTCACCGGCGCGGAGGAGCTGCTTTCCCTGTACCAGAGCTGCGCCTCCGGAGTCTCTTCCAGAAATGCCGCTTCCCTCAGCCGGGAATCCCTGATGAAGAACGATCTTCTTTACGCGCTGGGCGATTTCCAGAGCGCCATGCTGGACCGGATGAAGCTGGCGAAAGACAAGAAGGAGGAGGAAGAGTCCTGGGAAAAGCTCATGAAGTACCTGGACGCCTGGATTGAATCCATTCGGGAGGAGGACGCCAGCATTGAGAAGGCCGCGCGGGCTTACGCCGCCCTTCAGGCCGAGATGACGGACCGCCCCGCCAACCGGAAGGATTTGGCCGCGTGCCTTCTGGAGCGTCTGACCGAATGCCTCGGCGGCTGACCGGCGAAAAGATCCCGGCGGGAGTTTTCTGCTCCTGCCGGGATCTTTTTCCGTACTTCAGGCCCTGCGGCCGGAGGCGGTCTCACTTGATGTTCGCGCCAAAAAGGGCCAGCAGCTTCAGCAGCGGCTTCCAGAGGTTCGGATGGTGCTCCAAAAGGAAGGCCTCCACCTCCGCTAGTGTCAGCCCGTCTCCCCAGAGGAGCACATGCAGGCCCTCCGCGTCATAGCCCACGGCGGTCTCCCCCAGCGCGGCCACGCCCACGGCAATTTTCCCGCCCAAAGCCGCCACGCCTCCGGCGTACCACAGCCCGAGAGCCACGGGGCCAAAGGCCAGAAGCCCGAAGGCCACCGGTCCCAGCGCCGCCGCTCCGGCGGCCAGCGCCCCCAGGGCCAGGAGGCCCACGCTGAACGCGCCGACGCTGACCACGCCCACGCTGAGCATCCCCAACGCCACCACGCCCACCGCAATATTCCCGATGGCGATGATGCCTCTGGCCGTCCTCCGGCAGCGCAGCATATGGGGGTAAAAGCAGAAGCAGACGGACACCAGCGGCACTCCGAAAATCTTGGTCTTGCTGTTCCACTCCCAGGCCCGGAAAATCCGGGAAATTTCCTCCACCTGCTCCTCCAGCCGCGCGGTGGAGGGCGGGGCTTCTCCGAGGCTTTCCGGGTCCTCCAGACGGTCTTTTACCAGATAATCCACGCTGACGGAAAACATATCCGACAAGGCGATGAGCTTCCCCAGCTCCGGGATTGCCGCGCCGCTCTCCCATTTGCTGACGGACTGCCGGGTCACGCCCAGCCGGTCCGCCAGCTGCTCCTGGGACAGGCCCTCCCGGCGGCGGAGCTCCAGAAGTTTTTCTGAAAACACCTTCATAGTTGATCGCTCGCTTTCTCTTGAATTGCTCTCATACTAGCTCTTCCCGGCGGAAAAAGCAAGAACGCGGCGGGTGGAATTTTGTCAACCGCCGGTTGCAGCCCTTGGGGCGCAAGGGATTTCGGCTCTCCTTCTCTGGGGCGGGGTTTTCGGGAGACTCCTCCGGGCTTTGGGGCCCTCCCCTTTTTGCGATTCGGGTTGTGGGCATTGTGCACAAAGGTTATCCGTCATTTTTTATAAAATCAGAAAAAAATTTTTGCGCCGATTCTGAATTCCGCCCTTGTTTATTTACGCGCTAAATGTTACACTAAAGACAACACCCCTGGAGGGGATTCGCGAAACCTATGTTTTAAGGAGGATGTTTTATGAACGCCTATCTTTCCCGTGTCATCGAACATGTGAAGACCCGGCACCCCAACGAGCCGGAGTTCGTCCAGACGGTCGAGGAGGTCTTCTCCTCGCTGGAGCCCGTCATTGAAAAGCACCCCGAGTATGAGAAGGCCGACCTCCTCACCCGTATGGTGGAGCCGGAGCGGACCTTCACCTTCCGGGTCTGCTGGATGGCCGACGACGGCACCTGGCACACCAACACCGGCTACCGCTGCCAGTTCAACGGAGCCATCGGCCCCTACAAGGGCGGCCTGCGGTTCCAGAAGGACGTGTATCCCGGCATCATCAATTTCCTGGGCTTTGAGCAGGTGTTCAAGAACAGCCTCACCGGCCTGCCCATCGGCGGCGGCAAGGGCGGCAGCGACTTCGACCCCACCGGAAAGTCCGAGGCGGAGATCATGCGCTTCTGCCAGAGCTTCATGCAGGCCCTGTACCGCTACATCGGACCCGACGTGGACGTCCCCGCCGGAGACATGGGCGTGGGCGCCCGGGAAATCGGCTATCTGTACGGCGAGTACCGCCGCCTGAAGGGCGCTTTTGAGAACGGCGTCCTCACCGGCAAGGGCTTCAGCTACGGCGGCTCCCTCATCCGTCCCGAGGCCACCGGCTTTGGCTCAGTGTACTATCTGGAGAACGTCCTGAAGCACGAGGGCGAGACTCTGGCAGGCAAGACTATCGCTTGTGCGGGCTTCGGCAACGTGACCTGGGGCATCTGCAAGAAGGCCACCGAGCTGGGCGCAAAGGTCGTGACTCTCTCCGGTCCCGACGGCTATATCTACGATCCCGACGGCGTCGCCACCCCGGAGAAGATCGCCTATCTGGTGGAGATGCGGAACAGCGGCCGGAACGTGGTGAAGGACTACGCGGACAAGTTCGGCGTGGAGTTCCACGCGGGCGAGAAGCCCTGGGGTGTGAAGGTGGATGTGGTGATGCCCTCCGCCATGCAGAACGACGTTCACATGGAGCATGCCAAGCAGATTGCCGCCAACGGCGTGAAGTATTACATTGAGGTCGCCAACATGCCCACCACCAACGACGCGCTGAAGTTCCTGATGGAGCAGGAGTGCGTCATCGTGGCTCCCTCCAAGGCGGTCAACGCCGGCGGCGTGGCCACTTCCGCTCTGGAGATGGCGCAGAACAGCGAGCGCCTGGTGTGGACGGAGGAAGAGGTGGACAAACAGCTCCACCAGATCATGGAGACCATTTACAAGATGAGCGTAGAGGCCGCTGAGATGTACGGTCTTGGTTACAATCTGGTGGCCGGAGCCAACATCGCGGGCTTCCAGCGCGTAGCCGACGCCATGATGGCCCAAGGCATCTTCTAAGTTACTTTTCTCGAGAGAAAAGCAACCAAAAGAGCTTTCGCCCGCTCTGGTGGCCTGGTGTTTTTTCAGGCCGGAGCGACGGCAACGGAGCAATCAGAAAACCGGGCGGGGTCTTCCCTGCCCGGTTTTCCCTGTTTATTCCTCTTGGGTGCCTCCGCCGTTGGGGCTTGTCAGCGGGTCCGGCTCTTCCTGCCCGGTGTGCGTCCGGATATACGCCGCGATCTCGTCCAGCGTCTCCGCCTCCGCAATCTCCTGGTAGGTGCCCCGGTCAAAGGCCAGGCCCTCCGCCGTGTCCGCGAAAACATACCGCGTTCCCTCTCCAAGGTAGAGTTCCGCGAGGTCCGCGTAGCAGAAATAGCTGTCCCCTTCCCGCCAGCCGCTGTCCCGGCCTGTGAGAATGGGCATGAAAATCGCCTCGCCGCCTACATCCAGATTTTCCAGCGGTCCGATCAGGGAAGTCGTCATGTAGCCCTTGGCCCCCAGCCAGAGGAGGCTGTACGTCTCTCCTTCCGTGAGGTTTCCCCGGATGGAGTCCGTGACCTCCACAAGCGCCCGGGTGTAATAGGCTTCCATCCCAACCCTGTCCAGCTTCACGGAGTAATATTGTACCTCCTGAATGGTCCCCCGGAAGACGGCGGTTTCCTGGGCAAAAATATCTTCCGGGGCCAGCCAGGCCATACAGGCGGAGAGGCCCATACTTCCGGGGTTGTTCCCCGGACCGGGCAGCTCTCCGATCTCCACATTAGTGGAAGAATCGGGATGGACGGGCCGGTTCGGGCTTTCCGTCCAATAGCCGGAACCGTCCAGATTCTCTTCACTTTCTCCGCCGCTCCCCGCGTCCGCCGCGCCGTGAATCACACCGGGGTTAAAGCTGTATATGATGGAACGCCACTCAGGCTGCCCCCGGGGCAGGGAAAGCGCCCCCGCCGTCGCCACCAGCGCCAGGCACGCCGCCAGTGCCCCCAGCCGCCGCCAGGGGCGGGTCTGCTTTTTCATGGTCTCCGCCGCTTCGATTTGGTCTTCCCGGACCTCTCCCACGGCGCGGAATAATTCTTCTCTTGTCACAGGTCGTAGCCCTCCTTTCTCAGATGCTCCCGCAGACCCTGCCGGGTCCGGTGGAGCAGGGATTTCACCTTGGCCTGACCGAACCCCGTCCCGGCGGCGATTTCCGCCACCCGGTCACAGTACCAGTATCGCCGCAGAAACACCAGACGGGCCGCCGGGGACACGCCGTCCAGGAAGACGGAGATGGATTCCCCCAGGCGGCGGAGGTCGAAATCCTCCTCCAGAGGCGTGCCTCCCACGCAGTCCGCCAGCTCCTCCAGTACCGCCTCAAAGCCGCTGTTCCGGCACTGGGCGGCGTTGTAGTCCCAGCGGTCCAAAGCCGTGTTCCGGGCAATGCGGCCCAGGAAGGGCGGCAGGCGGCGGGGTCTTTGGGGCGGCATGGCGTTCCAGGCCCCCAGCCAGGTGTCGCTGAGGCATTCTTCCGCGTCCCGGCCGTCCCCCAGTACCCGGCGGATGATCTGCCCACAGTAGGCGCCGTATTTCTCCGCCGTCCGCTGGATGGCCTCCTCGGACCGTTCCCAGTACAGGGCAATGATGCGTTGATCCTCCATAACGTGGGTTCCTCCTTCCGAAAGCCGCTTTCACTTATATAGTCGGAAACGGGCGGGCGCAGGTTGCGCGGGCGGGGCGAAAAAATGCAGGCAGGGAACCATCTCCCTGCCCGTTTTGCTGAAATTTTCCGTGGTCCCCTTCAGAGCATATCGTCCAGGGAATAACGGTGGAGCTTCCCCGGCAGCTCCCGGCTCCGGGTGGCGAGGCCCGCGGCGTAACCGGGGAAGGTATCCAGCTCATAATAATACTCTCCCGGCTGAAGGGGGGACTCGGAGCGCATGATGGTGCCCACGCCGTTTCCGCTGCGCTTGGCCCGGGCCTCCCGGCGGACCCAGCTCTGAAAAAAGGCCTCCTCCGTGCTCACGTGGGCCAGGCGGACCATCATCCGCTGTCCCACCGGGCGGACGCGCTCAATGTCCACCCCGATCTCCTGGTCCGACAGGCCCACCAGCACCGCGCCGCTGGAGTGGCTGATGTTGAAGTGCACCCCGGCGTGCTCCGGGAAATAGGGCTTGCCCATATGGCTCAGCGCCACCTCCGGCAGGCTCTTCCAGCCGTACTTCTGCCGCAGGGCCAGGCAGAGAATCAAATAGGCGCAAAGGGGTTCCCGCTGCTTTTCCACCTCCCGGATTCGAAAAAGGCGCTCCCGGCGGGCCGGGGGCAGCAGGGGCAGAATGGCCTCCCGCTCCTGTTCCGACAGGGGACGCTCCATCCGGGCCGCCCACAGTTCAATCGGCATGGCGGTCTCTCCTTCCTTCTTTTCTATTATTGTAAGCGCTTCCCTCCGGTCTGTAAAGCCCTCTCCGGAAAGTTTTCAAAAAATATCCGGAAAAAAAGAGGAAATCTGAAAATGACGGCGTATATAAAGACAAGTCCATGGGTCAACCTGTTCCGCATTCCCTCTTTTTCGGTATGACGGGAGCAGATTTTGGCTAAACTGACCGAAAGGAGGAGACGGAATATGGCGATTCCACGGAGCTTCATCGATGAGCTGACGGCCCGATGCGACATTGTGGACGTGGTGGGCAGCTATGTTCATCTGACCCGGAAGGGCTCCAACCTCTTTGGGCTGTGTCCCTTTCACAGTGAAAAGACCGGTTCGTTTTCCGTCTCTGTGAACAAGCAGATATACTACTGTTTCGGCTGCAAGCGGGGCGGCACCGTCATTGACTTTATCATGGAGGAGGAAAACCTTCCCTTCCCCGACGCGGTGCGCTTCCTGGCCAAGCGGGCGGGAATGGAGGTTCCGGAGGAGGAGGGCGACCGGGAGGCCGGGCAGCGCCGCCAGCGCCTCCTGAACCTGAACCGGGACGCCGCCCGGTTCTACTACCGGCTGCTCCAGCAGCCCGAGGGGCAGGCCGTCCGGGAATACCTGGCCCGGCGGCAGATTCGAAAGGCCACCGCCGTGAATTTCGGCATGGGGGCCTCCCCCGACGCCTGGGACGCCCTCCTCAACGAGATGACCGCCAAGGGCTATCAGAAGTCGGAGATGCTGGCGGCGGGCCTGATTGTGGACAACCGGAAGGGCGGGTTCTACGACAAGTTCCGGAACCGCCTCATGCTCCCGGTCATCGACACCCGGGGGGACGTGGTGGCCTTCGGCAGCCGGGTGCTGGACAAGTCCGAGCCCAAGTATATGAACTCGTCGGAAACGCCGGTGTACAGCAAGCGGCGGGTGCTCTACGGGCTGAATCTGGCCAAGAAGTCCAAGCGGCCCAACATCATCCTCTGCGAGGGGAATCTGGACATCGTCACCCTTCATCAGGCGGGCTTTGACAACGCGGTGGCCTCCATGGGCACCGCCCTGACGCAGGAGCAGATTCGCCTCCTCTCCCGGTTCACCAAGGAGCTGGTCCTCTGCTATGACAACGACAACGCCGGAAAGGCCGCCACGGAGCGGGCCCTTCAGCTGCTGAACGGCTCCGAGTTCTCCGTGAAGGTCCTCCAGCTCCCCCGTCTGCGGACCAAGGAGGGCGAGCTGGTGAAGCAGGACGCCGACGACTTCATCAAAAACCAGGGCCCCGCCGCCTTTGAGCGGCTCCTCAGCGGCAGCGAGAACGGCGTGGAGTTCCGCATGGCCCAGATCGCCGGGAAATACAACTTGGACAACGACGAGCAGCGGGTGGCCTACAGCGAGGAGATCAGCGGGCTTCTGGCCTCCCTGCCCAACGAGGTGGAGCGGGAAATTTACGCCGTCCGGGCCGCTGAAACCGCCCGCATCACCCCCGACGCCATGAAAATAGACGTGGAGCGGGCCAGGAAGCGGCGGGTCCGGAAGGAGAACCGGGCGGAGCTTCAGAAGAGCCTGAATCCCGTCTCCCAGCGGCAGCCCCAGGAGCACTCCCTGCGCTATCAGAATTTGCGCTCCGCCCTGGCGGAGGAAGGCGTGCTCCGCCTGCTGCTGCTGGACGACAGCCTCTTCCCCCCCCAAGCGCCCCTGGAGGAGGCGGATTTCTCCTCCCCCCTGCTGCGCAAGGTCTTCACCCTCCTCTGGCAGGCCCGGAGCGAGGGCCGGAGGGCCGCCCTTCCGGCCCTGGCCGGAGAACTGACCCCCGAGGAAATGAACCACGTCACCGCCGTCTGCCAGAAGCCGGAATCCCTTTCGAACCGGCGGCAGGCGCTGGCGGACTACATACGCGTCATACGGACCGAGTCGCAGAAGCGCTCCGGAGACGCGGGTGATCCTCTATTGGCGGCGGCACAAAAATACAAAGAAAAAAAGGGAGAAAAACGGAATGTCTAACAAACAGGATGCCAAGGAGCTGGAGCGTCAGGCAGACGCGATTTTAGCCGCCGCCGACGCGGAGGCCGCCGAGGGCGCCCCCCGGATTATGACCGATGAGGAGGCCAGAAAGGCCGGCATCATCCGGCTGGACGACAAACAGGTCGCCGCGCTTCCCGCCGCCTCCTGGCTCATCAATAATGAAAAGCTCCGGGAACTGCTGGCCAGGAGCAAGAAGAAGGGCAAGCTGGAATCCGCCGAGCTGATGGAGGCCGTGGACGACCTGAACCTTGAGAGCGAGCAGATGGACCAGCTCTACGACTCCCTTGAGGCCCTGAACATCGACATCAGCGCCGAGGAGGACCTGCTGCCGGAGCTGCCGGAGGAGGGTCCCGCCGCCGAGGAAATCGCCGGGATGGAGGAGGAGGAGCTGGTCGACCCCAACACCCTGGTCAACAGCTTCTCCATCGACGACCCCGTCCGCATGTACCTGAAGGAGATCGGCAAGGTGGCCCTGCTGACGCCGGAGGAGGAGGTTGCCCTGGCCCAGGCCATGTCCGCCGGAAACGAGGCGTCGGAAAAGCTGACGGAGCTCCGCCGCCGCCAGGAGGAGGGCGAGGCGGTGGACAGCGCCGAGGAAGCCGCCCTGAAAAAGCAGTACCGGGCCGGAGAAACCGCCAAGCAGAAGCTGGCGGAGGCCAACCTCCGTCTGGTGGTCTCCATCGCCAAGCGCTACGTGGGCCGGGGGATGCTGTTCCTGGACCTGATTCAGGAGGGCAACCTAGGCCTCATCAAGGCCGTGGAGAAGTTCGACTACACCAAGGGCTACAAGTTCTCCACCTATGCCACCTGGTGGATTCGCCAGGCCATCACCCGGGCCATCGCCGACCAGGCCCGGACTATCCGCATTCCTGTTCACATGGTGGAGACCATCAACAAGGTCATCCGAGTCAGCCGACAGCTTCTTCAGGAGCTGGGCCACGACCCCTCCCCCAACGAGATCGCGGCGGAGATGAACATGCCGGTGGACAAGGTCCGGGAGATCATGAAAATCGCCCAGGAGCCCGTCTCCCTGGAAACCCCCATCGGCGAGGAGGAAGACTCCCACCTGGGGGACTTCATCCCCGACGAGGGGGCCTCGGAGCCCTCGGAGGCGGCGTCCTTCACCCTGCTGAAGGAGCAGCTGATGGACGTGCTGTCCACCCTGACCCCCCGGGAGGAAAAGGTCTTAAAGCTCCGCTTCGGCATCGAGGACGGCCGGACCCGGACTTTGGAAGAGGTGGGCAAGGAGTTCAACGTCACCCGGGAGCGCATCCGCCAGATCGAGGCAAAGGCGCTGCGGAAGCTCCGCCACCCCTCCAGAAGCAAGAAGCTGAAGGATTTTCTGAATTGACCGCAAAAAAACGCGGCAGGTGCGTCCTGCCGCGTTTCGCTTATTCCGGACGGTTCTCCAGGGCGCTTCGGGCGGCGGCCTGTTCCGCCTCCTTCTTGCTGTGGCCGGAGCCGGAGCCGATGGGAACCCCGTTCAGAAGCACCTCCGCCGTGAAGGTCTTGGCGTGGTCCGGCCCGCACTCCCCCGCCATGCGGTAGGTCAGGACCTGATCCGCCTGCCGCTGAACCAGCTCCTGAAGGGCCGTCTTATAGTCCCGGCGGCGCTCCTCCACCACCTCTTCCCTCTCCGCGTCCAGCAGGCAGCGGTGAATCAACGCCGAGGCGGCGGTAATCCCGCCGTCCAGATACACTGCGGCGAACACGGCCTCCGTGGCGTCGGCCAGAATGGAGGTCCGCATCCGGCCTCCGCCGGAGTCCTCCCCCCGGCCCAGCTTCAGGAAGGCCCCCAGATTCAGCTTCCGGGCCACCTCATAGAGGCTCTGCTCACAGACCAGGGCCGCCCGTATCCGGGTCAGGTCCCCCTCCGGCAGATCGGGGTGCTGCACGAACAGGAACTCCGCCGTCACGAAGCCGAGCACGGAATCCCCCAGGAACTCCAGCCGCTCGTTGCTGGACAGGCGGTCCGCCCGGTGCTCGTTGGCATAGGAGCTGTGGCGCAGGGCCTCCTCCAGCAGAGACCGGTCCCGGAAGGTGTAATTCAGTTTTTTCTCCAGTTCCCTCATAACGGTTCCTCCAGGAGAACGCCCCGTACGAATACGGGGCGTCCGCCGCTTCCGGCTTATTTATTCAGCTTGCCGGCCAGGTAGTTCACTGCGTCGCCCACAGTTTTCAGGCCGCTCAGCTCATCCTCCTGGATCTCGCCAATCTCAAATTCCTCTTCCATCGCCATAACCAGCTCCACCAAATCCACAGAGTCCGCCCCCAGGTCCCCCTCAAAGGCGGTATCCATGGTGATATCCTCCGGGTCCTTGGCGAATTGCTCCGCTAGAAGCTCCCGCAGTGTTTTGAGAATTTCTTCGTTTGACATGGTCCTTTTCACTCCTTAACAAACTTGGCTGCCCTTTGGTATTTTATGAGAACCATCATACTGCAAGTGCCGCCGTGCTGTCAAGGGGCATCCGGCAAATTTTGCCTGTCTCCGCCCACTTTCATCAATTCGATGTTTTCCTGCACATCCGCGATGAAGCCGCTGGCGGCATATTCCTCCGCCCGGAGGATGGCGTTGCGGATGGCCCGGGCATCGGAGGAGCCGTGGGCCTTGATCACAGGCTTCGAGATGCCCAGGAAGGGCGTGCCCCCCACCTCGCTGGGGTCCAGCAGCTTCTTCATGTCCGACAGGTTCCCCTTGACCAGGAAGGCGGCGATCTTCGTCTTGAGGCTGGAGAGGAACATCTTCTTCAGCTCCTTCAGCAGAAACTTGCTGGTGCCCTCCAGGGATTTGAGCATCACGTTGCCGGTGAAACCGTCGGCCACCAGCACGTCCGCCCCGCCCAGCATGGCGTCCCCGGCCTCCAGATTGCCCACGAAGTGGATGCGCCCGGCCTCAGCCGCCGCCGTCAGGAGGGCGTGGGTCTCCTGGCGGAGGGGGTCCCCCTTCTCCGCTTCCGCGCCGATGTTGAGAAGCGCCACCCGGGGCCGCTCCACGCCCAGGACCCGCCGGGCGTAATAGTTCCCCAGATACGCGAACTGGAGCAGGTATTCCGGCGTGCACTCCGCATTGGCCCCACAGTCGCAGAGGAGCACCCGGCCCTCCGCCGTGGGAAGCACGGGCCCCATGGCCGCCCGGCGGATTCCCCGGATGCGCTTCACCACCAGGGTGGCCCCCGCCAGCAAGGCTCCGGTGGACCCGGCGGAGACAAAGGCGTCCCCCTCGCCGTCCCGGAGCAGGTGGAGTCCCACCGTCAGGGAGGAGTCCTTTTTCCGCTTGAAGGCAGTGGCGGGATCGTCGGAGATTTCCACCACCTCCGACGCGTCCCGGATTTCCACTCCGGCAGGCAGGTTCCGCTCCCCGCTGGCCTCCACGGCCTTTAAAATCTCCGCCATCCGGCCCACCAGGATCACTTCGCTGCCGTACTTTTTATGGGCCTCCAGAGCCCCCTGTACCACCGCCTGGGGGGCGTTGTCTCCACCCATGGCGTCTACGATGATCTTCATGCCAGACCCTCCCTTGTTTTCTGTATTTCTCTCCCGGCCTCTCCGGAGCCGCCGGGGGTTTTTTATTCCAGCACAGTTTCTCTCAGCCCGTCGATGATGGACAGGGCTCTCCGGGACAGCTCCGCGTTTTTATTCCGCTTTCCCCGGACCCGGTGGTCCAGCGGCGGCAGGATGCCGAAATTGATGTTCATAGGCTGGAAGGCCGTCACCGACTGGTTGGAGACGTACAGTCCCAGCGCGCCCACGGCGGTCTCCCGGGGGAAGTCCACCGGAGGCAGGCCCCGGAGTCTCCGGGCGGTTTCCACTCCCGCAAGGAAGCCGCTGGCGGCGGACTCCACATAGCCCTCCACTCCGGTCATCTGTCCGGCAAAGGAAATGCGGGGCTCCGCCTTCAGGCGGTAGTAGCGGTCCAGCAGCCGGGGGGAGTTCAGGAAGGTATTGCGGTGCATGACGCCGTAGCGCAGGAACTCCGCGTCATGGAGGGCGGGAATCATGGAAAACACCCGCCGCTGCTCCGGGAAGCGGAGGTGGGTCTGGAAGCCCACCAGATTGTAGACGCTGCCCTCCTGGTTGTCCCGCCGGAGCTGGACCACGGCGTAGGGTTCCTTACCGGTGCGGGGATCGGTCAGGCCTCGGGGCTTCAGGGGACCGTAGCAGAGGGTTTCCCGGCCCCGCCGGGCCATGACCTCCACGGGCATGCAGCCCTCGAAGACTTTTTGGTCCTCAAAGCCGTGGACCTCCGCCTCCTGAGCGGTGGTAAGGGCCTGCCAGAAGGCGGCGTACTCCGCCTCGTCCATGGGGCAGTTTATATAGTCCGCCGTGCCCCGGTTATAGCGGGAGCCCATCCAGGCCAACTCCATGTCGATGCTCTCGGCGGAGACCAGAGGGGCCGCCGCGTCGTAGAAGTGGAGGGCGGTGTCCTCTCCGAGAAGGGCTTGCAGGCATTCCGCCAGAGCGTCGGAGGTCAGGGGGCCGGAGGCGACGATGACCTCGCCCTCCGGGAGGTCCGTTACCTCGCCGGGGACAATGGTGATGTTGGGGTGGCTGCGGATGCGTTCCGTCACCAAGCGGGCGAAACCGTGTCGGTCCACGGCCAGGGCGCCGCCGGCTTCCACCCGGGTGGCGTCGGCGCAGGACAAAATCAGGGAGTCCAAGCGGCGGAGCTCCTCCTTGAGAAGGCCTACGGCGTTTTCCAGCTGGTCGCTCCGCAGGGAGTTAGAGCAGCAGAGCTCGGCGAAGTACGCCGTCTCATGGGCGGGGGTCTTTTTTTCGGGCTTCATCTCCCGAAGAGTCACTTGGATGCCGCTCCTGGCAAGCTGCCAGGCGGCTTCGCTGCCGGCTAGGCCGGCGCCAATTACCGTTACGGGCATGGGGGCACCTCCTAGGTGGGGGGTTGTACTCGCCCTTCGGGCGGGGGGGATTTCAGCCATGAAGATGGCTGGTGCTTTGCACCCCCCATTTTCTCTTTTTATTCCCAGAATAAAAAGAGAAAACGGGCCGTGCACGGTCCAAAAGAGAAAAACAAGGGAATGCGGTTACGGGGGCGCGGTGGGAGGCTTGGTATAAGACAGGCATGTCCCTGCCCGCGGCGCAGTGCAAGCGGGGGTTTGGAGGTCATCGAATCGACAAGCGCCTCTTTTCGCTGCCGCTGATGCTCCGGTAAACGGACCTGTAGGGGCGGACCTATGTGTCCGCCCTCCCCCAGGTTTCCACCGGTCTGCCGGTAGGCGGCTCTCATTGATGCTGTGTCTTCTGGTAGAACCCTGCACCATCTTTGTGGGGCCCGGTCCCCTGACCGGGCCATTTTTTCAGGGTTTCCACCTATCTTTCCTCAGACCTTCCCAACAAGTAATCGGTAGACACGTCAAACAAATCGGCCAGCTTTATCAATCCAGGGACATCGGGGTAATGGACCGCTGACTCATAGTAGAGGTAAGCCCTTTGCCCCACTCCAACATACTCTGCCACTTCTTTCGACGTAAAATGTCTTTCCTTCCGGAGGTTCTTTAGACGCTCTGCAAAAATTTCCATAATACCCTCTTGACATTGAATTTCAAATTCACTATAATTGAATTTGAAATTCAATTATAGGAGGCAGACTCATGTCGCCCTTAATGCAAGCCATCTGCGACCATCTCTCCGATTACTGCATAGACCACTACATAGACGCCTCCCAGCGGAACGCCAATGC
Source organism: Oscillospiraceae bacterium 38-13 (assembly GCA_041223955.1). GTDB lineage: Bacteria > Bacillota > Clostridia > Oscillospirales > Oscillospiraceae > Oscillibacter. The sequence continues at coordinate 109,506 of JBCLRG010000005.1, forward strand.
CATGGAACGGGAACAGCTCCATCAGTCTCTTGCTGCCGCCCTGCCGGACTCCTGTTATGAACTCCTCGACCGGTACGAAGCCCTCTGCCTCTATCAATTAAGCCAGGAGACCGAAGCCATGTTCCAAGCCGCCTTCGCCGCCGCGAAAGAACTGCTTAACCCTCCGCCTTCTTCGCCGTCTTCTTTGTCGCAGCTGTCTTTGTAGCCTTCGCCGTGGTCTTCTTAGCGGAAGCCGCTTTTGTAGTCTTTGCCGTGGTCTTCTTCGTGGAAGCCGCCTTTGTAGTCTTCGCCGTGGTTTTCTTTGCGGCCGCCGTTTTCTTAGCCGGGGCCTTCTCCGCAGACGTTTCCTCTGCCGCCGGGGGCTCCTCCCCTTCCTTCCTGACGGCGAAGCGGGGATAGCCTCGCTTATCCTCCGGCAGGAAATTGGAGCACGCCGGGTTGATGCAGAAGGGCTTCCGGGCTCCCTTGCCCGCCTTTTTGAACATGGTCTGTCCACAGGCCGGGCAGTCGTCCTTCACCGGCACATCCCAAGTCATGAAGTCGCACTTCTCCGCCTCGTTTTTGCTGGTCAGCCGCTCACAGCAATAATAGGTGTACTGCTTCCCGTTCTTCTTGCTCTTCCCCGTCCGCTTCATCAGACGCCCGCCGCACTTGGGACAGCGCCCCGGCATCTCCACTACCAGCGGCATCGTAAAGCTGCAATCCGGGAACCCCGGACAGGCCAGGAACCGGCCGAACCGGCCCGTTTTTACAACCAGATTCCGCCCGCACTCCGGGCAGATTTCACTGGAAACCTCGTCGGGCACCTTGATGCGCACGCCCTCCAGGTCCTGCTCCGCCTGCTTGAGGCTCTTGTCAAAATCACCGTAGAAATCCCGGAGAACGCCCTTCCACGGCGTCGTTCCCCCTTCCACGGAGTCCAGCTTTTCCTCCATGTGGGCGGTGAACTGGAGATCCGCGATATCGGTGAATTTATCCTTCATCAGATCCGTCACCACCCGTCCCAGGTTGGTGATTTTTAAATATTTGCCCTCTTTTTCCACATACAGCCGGTCCAAAATGGTGGACACCGTGGGGGCGTAGGTGGAGGGCCGTCCGATGCCCTGCTCCTCCATGGCCCGGATGAGGGACGCATCCGTATACCGGGCGGGAGGCTGGGTGAAATGCTGGCTGGGCGCAAAGTCCCTCAGCGCCAGCGCGTCCCCCTCCTGAAGCTCCGGAAGGGGCGATTCCTTTTCCTCCTTCTCCTCGTCCTTGCCCTCTTCGTAGACGGCGGTATAGCCCGCGAATTTCAGGCTGGAGGAGCTGGCCCGGAAGTCGTGCTCCCCCGCCCCGATCTCCACAGACACGCTGTCATACACCGCGTTGGACATCTGGCAGGACACAAAGCGGCTCCAGATCAGCTTATAGAGCCGGTACTGCTCCCCAGTAAGGTCCCCCTTCAGGTCCTCCGGCGTCCAGCGAACGTTGCTGGGGCGGATGGCCTCGTGGGCGTCCTGGGCGTTGGCCTTGGCCTTATAGCGGTTCGTCTTCGCGTAGGCGCTGCCGTAGCGGTCCAGGATGAAGCTCTTGGCCTCCGCCAGCGCCTCTTCGGAGAGGCGAAGGGAGTCAGTACGCATATAGGTGATGAGGCCCACGGCCCCCTCCCCGGCGATGTCCACGCCCTCGTAAAGCTGCTGGGCGATGGCCATGGTCCGCCGGGGGGTCATGCTCAGCTTCCGGGACGCCTCCTGTTGCATGGTGGAGGTGGTGAAGGGCGGAGACGGACTCCGCTGCTTGTCGGTCCGCTTCACGGTCTTCACCGCGAAGGCGGCGTTTTCCGTCTCCCGAACTACGGTGTCCACCTCGGCCTGGCTTTTCAGCTCCGCCTTCTTGCCGTTTTTCCCGTGATACCGGGCGGTAAAGGGCCGGTTCCGGCCCAGAAGGTTGGCGTCCAGCGTCCAGTACTCCTCCGGCTGAAAGGCCTCGATCTCCCGCTCCCGGTCGTCCACCATCCGGGTCGCCACGGACTGCACCCGTCCGGCGGAGAGGCCCCGGCGGATTTTCTTCCAGAGGAGCGGGCTCAGCTCATAGCCCACCAGCCGGTCCAGAATGCGCCGGGCCTGCTGGGCGTCCACCAGATTCTGGTCGATGGACCGGGGAGACTGGATGCTCTCCTGCACCACCTTCTTGGTGATCTCGTTGAACGTCACCCGCCGGGTCTTCTCATCCGGCAGGTCCAGCAGATGCTTCAGGTGCCAGGAAATGGCCTCGCCCTCCCGGTCCGGGTCGGTGGCAAGGTAGACGGTATCCGCCGCCTTGGCGGACTTCTTCAGGTCCTTGATGATCTCTTCCTTGCCCTTGATGGGCTGGTAAACCGGCTCAAAATCCTGCTCCGGGTCCACGCCCAGCGTGCTCTTGGGCAGGTCCCGCAGATGGCCCATACAGGCCTTGACCGTATATTCCTTCCCCAGATATTTTCCAATGGTCTTGGCCTTCGCCGGGGATTCCACGATGACCAGATACTGCTTTGACATACTCTCGATTACCTCCAGATTTATGAGGAAACGCCCGGCGCGCCGGAATGGCCCGCTCCGGAAAACCGCCGGTTCAGTTCCTCCGCCCGGCGGCGGGCTCCGTGTTCTCCAGCGTTACCGTCCGGGTATAGCGCTTTCCGCTGTGCTGGCGGACACAGCCGTCAATCTCCAGCACCGTCAGGGCCGACAGGACCCGCCGCGCCGGAATATCCGCCGCCTGAATCAGATCATCCACCTGCATGGGCTTTTCCGCCTCCAGCACCCCCAGCAGGGCGATCTGGTCGTCGGTAAGCCCCTCCCGGGCCACGGCGGACAGCACCGGCGGCTCCGGCGCCCCGGGAGGCTCCGGAGGTTCCGGGGCCTTCGGCGGATCCTGCCGCCGGGGAGTCAGGGGCGCCCAGGCGGGTAGCTCTCCCGGCGGATGCAGTTTGTCCGGGAACTGCTCCCGGAAGCCCCGCAGCACATCCCAGCCGCAGGCCGCCAGCCCCGCGCCGTCCCGGATTAAGCGGTTGCAGCCCTGGCTGGACGGCGCGTTGATGGGACCGGGGACGGCATAGACGTCCCGGCCCTGCTCCAGCGCCTGATGGGCGGTGATCAGCGCGCCGCTGCGCTCCGGAGCCTCCACCACCAGCGCGGCCACGCTGAGCCCCGCCATAATCCGGTTCCGGACCGGGAAGTGCCGCCCGTCGGGCTCCGTTCCCGGGGGATATTCCGACAGCAGCACCCCGGCGGCGGCCACATCGTCATAGAGCGACCGGCTCTCGTAGGGGTAGTAGACGTCCAGGCCGTTGCCCGTCACGCCCACCACCGTACCTCCCGCCCGCAGGGCGCCCTGCGCGGCGGCGGCGTCCACGCCCTTGGCCAGGCCCGTCACCACCACCGCGCCTCCGGCCGCCAGCTCGCGGCCCAGCCGCATGGCGCAGGAGATGCCGTAGGGCGTACAGCTCCGGGTGCCCACCACGGCCACCGCCGCCTCCTCGTCAAAGGCAGGGATGCGTCCCTTTGCATACAATAAAAACGGCGGGTCGTAAATGCTCTTCAGCCGCCGGGGGTATTCCGCGTCCTGACAGGTCAGAATCCGGAGGCCCAGCCGCTGGCAGTCCGCCAGAATCCGCTCCGCCCGGTCCAGGTTCCGCTTCAGCGCCAGCTCCGCCTGGGCCTGGAGAACATCCTCGGCCAGGAGCAGCTCCTCCCGGTCAGCGTAAAAGATGTCCTCCGGGGAACCGAAGTGCCGGAGCAGCGCCAGCCGGGACGTGTTCTTCAAACCCGGCAGCTCCGCCAGCCACAGCCAGTATTTCAGCATAGAACGACCCTCCTTTTCCCAAGGTCCTTTATACTATTATAAATGCAGCGGAAATGCAAGAACATTTTTTTAACCCGAACCTCCTCCGGACAGGGGCTCCCCCCTTGCCGCCTCCCACAGCAGCACAGCCGCCGCCGAGGCAGCGTTCAGGGACTCGCACCGGGGGTCCATGGGAATCCGCACCGTCCGGTCGCAGGCCGCCAGCACCTCCACCGACAGGCCCCGGCCCTCGCTGCCCACGGCCATGGCGCAGCGGCGGAGGTCCACCTGCCGCACGTCCGCCGTGTCCTCCCGCAGGGCGGCCCCGTAGAGGGGAAGCGCCGCCGCCTTCAGCAGCGCCGTCAGCTCCGGCAGGGTTCCCCGGTAGATCGCCGAGCGGAAATGCACCCCCATCCCCGCCCGGACGGTCTTGGGGTTATACACGTCGGCACAGCCGGGCAGGAGGAACACCGTCCCCCCGAAGGCGTCCGCCGCCCGAAGGATGGTCCCCACGTTGCCGGGGTCCTGGACGCCGTCCAGCACCAGGAGCCGCCCCTCCGTCTCCAGCCGCTCCGGCGGACGGAGGCGGGACGCGGCGCAGGAGAACACCACGCCCTGGGGGGTCTCCATAGGGCTGACAGAGCGCATGACACTCTCGCTGACCCGCGCCGTCCGGACTCCGGCGGGGAGCTCCGGAAGCCGGGTCCCCTCGGTGTACAGCAGCGCGGAAACCGAGGCGTTCCAAAGCGCCGCCTCCTGAAGGAGCTTGGGGCTGTCGCACAAAAATTCTCCCGTTTCCTCTCGGTAGGAACGGGAGGAGGCCAGCTTCCGGAAGTGTGCGCAGAGGGGGTTGCTCCGGCTGGTAATGGTTTCCATGGCAGGTCCTCCCTCTTCCTTCCGGGACGGCGGAAAACGCCCCTCCGCCGCATCCGTTGATTCCACTATAATAAAGGCATCCGTCCGGCTTGTCAAGCCGTGAAACCGGCAATCCCCTTTAAAATCTGCAGCGGCGGACGCCCTCCCGCCCTTGGAAGACCGGACGGCGGCGGCGTTTCCCCTCCTTCCGGGGGGCCTCCGGAGGCTCCGGGCCCTCCTTTCCGCCCGTTCCGTCCCCGGCTGCCGGGCCCGGATTTTCCCCTTTCCCGCCCCGCCGGGTCCCTTGACTTTTCCTGCTTTTCCATGTACAATCGTCAAAAGAGCCGCTTCCGTCCGGAGAGGCGGTCCCGAAACAATCTGTTCAAGAGAGGAGAGCATCCCCTATGACCGCGAAGCTGTTCCGCCGCCTGTTGATTCTCATGCTGGCGGTGATGGTAACCCTGTCCGCCTGTGCCCCCGCCGAGGACGTTCCCCCGCCGGAAGCGGAGGCCCTCACCTGGGGTACCTGGGGCAATTACGGCAGATATACAGCTTTTCTGGAACTTTTGAATCAGACATACCCGGAGATCAACCTGGACTTCATCTCCTACACCGGCGGCAGCGCCACCAGCTACAGTTGGGCGCAGATGCGGGCCGACGATATCCCGGACATCTTCATCACCTCCCGTATTCTGGACGGGGAACTGGCCAAGGAGCGGCTGGTGGACCTGTCCGGCTATGATTTTGTCAACGCCTTCTCCACCGGCATTCTAGACCAGGAGGCCATTGACGGCGGCATCTATCTCCTGCCGGTCAACAACGTCATGTACGGCATTTATTATAACCAGACTTTGATGGAGGAAAAGGGCTGGGAAATTCCCTCCAACTTCGCGGAGCTGGAAGCGCTGTGCGCCGAAATCCGGGCCGAAGGCCTGATTCCCGGCGTCATCGGCACCATGCTCACCGGCGGTCCCTTCTCCAACGTACTCAGTCTGGCCAAGACCAGCTGGTTCACCACTCCGGAGGGTCTCCAGTGGGAGCAGGACTTCCTGAACGGAACCGCCACGGCGGAGGGCCGGTGGGAGGATACCATGGACTTGGTCCAGCGGTATATTGACATTGGCATGTTCACCCCGGACCCCGAGGACCGCATCAGCGTAGACCTGATTTCGGACTATCTGGGCAACCGGAAGGCGGTGTTCTGCACAGTGATTCAGCCCGTCAGCATAACAGAGTTCCCGGAGACCGGCGACAAGCTGGGCATGATGCCCTACATCGGAGAGGACGGCAGCAAGAACATCTATATTTACAGCCCCTTCTTCTATTTCGGCATCAGCAAACGCCTCACCGAGCCGGGCAACGAGAAGAAGCTGGAGAACGCCCTCAGGATTCTCTCCCTCATCTTCTCCCCCGAGGGACAGAACACCTTCATCACCGAGCTAACCCCCTGCGTCCTGAGTGTGCTGGACAGCGCCGCCGTGCCCCCGGATTCCATGGTGTACGATGCCCAGCAGGCCATGTGGCAGGGCCGCGCCTTCCCCATGACCTACAACGGGTGGGACAGCGTGCTGGCCGACATGGGGCAGGCCTTTAAAGAGTGGTTCCGGGGGGAGAACGGTATGGACGGCCCCCAATGCATCGCCCGAATGGATGCGCTCCAGCAGAGCCACCTCAAGCAGACGGAGGCCCTTTATTTCTGCGAAAGCACCGCCGACTTCACTCTGGAAGAAACCGCCCGGCTGATCGGAACAGCCCTGAGCAGCGCCACCGGCGCGGACGCCGCCATGATTCCCCTGGGGGGCTTCCACGACGGAACCGAGCTGCCCGCCGGGATTACCGGCAAGCTCTACGCCGGAAAAATCAACACGGAGACCGTTTCCTCCATCACCCCCGCTTACGACGGGGAGTACGCCCTGCTGACCATGACCGGGGCCCAGGCCAAGGAACTGGCTCAGGCGGGCTTTGACGCCGAAGGCAGCGGCAATCCCTTCCCCTACGTCCTGGTGACGCGGGACGGGGAGCTGGAGGACAGCGCGGCCTATCAGGTGGCCTTTCTGATGCGGGGCTACACCGAGGAGACTGGAACAGCCTATTCCGCCCAGGAGTGCAAGGGCTCCCTGCGGGCTATTCTGCGGACCTGGCTGGAGGAGCAGGGCTCCGTTTCCCCGGGCGGAAATCCCTGACACAGGAGAGGCGGCCTCTCCGGAATACTGTTCAAACGATTAACCGGCTCTGCCGGATGAGGAAGAAGGTAGGCGGCATGAAGCCCCAAAAAGGTTCCGTAATCCTTTTGTCGGCGTTTACCGGCTTCCTGCTCCTGTTTCTGCTGGCCGGAGGCGCTTACTTTGCCAACTATCTGCGCAGCCGGATTTTTGTGGAGCGCACCACGCAGCTGAACGAAATCACCGCCCAGGTCCGGGTGAACCTGAACAACGCCCTGGACGCTCACTGGAACTACCTGACCGCCGCGGTGAACCTGCTGGAAACCCAGTCCATCAGCACGAAGGAGGAGGCCTCCACCGCCCTCGGGCGGCTGGAGCTGCTGCTGGAAACCCGGGGCTACAACTCCTCCCTCATGCTGCTGGACAGCCAGGGGAACTGCTATGGCGCCAACGGGTCCCACGGCGTCTGGCCCGACCTGGACCAGATTGCCGGCGGCGGGGAGCGCTATACCTTCATTTCCGACAGCCCGGTCAGCCGCTCCAGCCACTGGACCTTTGTCCAGAAGCTGCCGGTTCTCCTCCGGGCGGGACCGAATTCACCCACGCCATTCTTCTAAAGGACGTCTATACCCTGGCGGAGTACTACGACAGCGGCGCCTACGGCAGCCGGAGCGAGACCTACATCCTCAAAAGCAACGGCACCCGCATGCACGACGACGTTTCCCGGGGCACCACCATCCAGGCCTATAACGTCCTGAAGGTGCTGGAGGAAATGGAGGGCCAGTCCATTCCCGACATCCGGGCCGCCATCGCTGGACAGGACACCATCAGCACCAACTTCCGCTTCAACGGCATGGAGTACTACTACTGCCTCACCTCTCTGGAGGACTATGACACCCTCCTGCTGTTCCTGATTCCGGCGGAGTTCGTGGCCTCCAGCACCGTGGAAATGGTGGCGGCGGTCATCCGGATGCTGCTGATTCTGGCGGTGGCCCTGCTGGTCATGCTGATTCTGGTATCCATCACCATCACCCGCCAGCAGACCAGCGTCCGCCTCTTCCGGCAGGAGCAGGAGAATCTCCGCCGCCAGGAGGAGCTGAACCAGCAGCTGGAGGAGAGCAACGCCATGCTGGCCCGCTCCAAGGAGACGGCGGAGCAGGCCTTCCGCATCGCTGAGGAGGCGAACCGGGCAAAGAGCTCCTTCCTCTCCAACATGAGCCACGACATACGCACTCCCATGAACGCCATTGTGGGCTTCGCCACCCTTCTGGCCCGGGACGCGGGCAACCCGGAAAAGGTCCGGGAGTACACACGGAAGATTACCGCCTCCAGCCAGCATCTGCTGGGGCTGATCAACGACGTTCTGGACATCAGCAAAATCGAGGCGGGCAAGACCACCCTGAACCTCTCCACCGAGAACATCGTGGATCTGATTGAGGGCATCGACTCCATCATCCGCCCCCAGATGAAGGCCCGGGGCCACAGCTTCGAGGTCTACAGCCGGGACCTGAAGCATGAACAGGTGGTGATGGATAAGCTCCGCCTGAACCAGATTCTGCTGAACCTGCTGTCCAACGCCGTGAAATACACGCCGGACGGCGGCCAGGTCACGCTGACCGTCCAGGAGCTGCCCCAGCTGACCAAGCAGCTGGCCCACTTCCGCTTCACCGTGGTGGACAACGGCTACGGCATGAGCCCGGAGTACGTGAAGAAAATCTTCCAGACCTTCACCCGGGAGGAGGACAGTGTCACCAACAAAATCCAGGGCACCGGGCTGGGCATGGCCATCACGAAGAACCTCCTGGACCTCATGGGCGGCAAAATCACCGTGGAAAGCGAGAAGGGCAAGGGCTCCACCTTCACGGTGGAGCTGGAGCTGCCCATCAGCGATCAGATTGCCGGAGAGGACTTCTGGCGGAACCACAACATTTCCCGGATTCTGTCCGTGGACGACGAGGAGATGGTCTGCCGGAACATCCGGCTGGTCATGGAGGACGCCTGCGTCGAGGTGGATTACGCCCTGGACGGCGAGACCGCCGTGGAAATGGTGAAGCGGTCGGAGCAGGAGGGCCGCCTCTACAGCGTGGTCGTGCTGGACTGGAAGATGCCGGGCATCGACGGCCTGGAAACCGCCCGGCGCATCCACAGGGCGATTCCCCAAGGCGCCCCCATTCTGGTGCTCTCCAGCTACGACTGGCCGGAAATCGAGGAGGAGGCCCGGGACGCCGGAGTGGACGCCTTCCTTCCCAAGCCCTTCTTCCTCTCCAGCTTCCGCCAGAAGCTGGACGCCGTCCTGGGCGGCGGCACGCCGGAGGCCCCTGTGGCCCAGGGAGACGGAACAGGCGTCCTCCGGGGGATGCACATCCTGGTGGCGGAGGACAACGAGATCAACGCGGAAATCCTCAGCGAGCTGCTGGACATGGCGGGAGCCACCTGCGACATCTATGAGAACGGCCGGCTGGTGCTGGACGCCTTCGCCAAATCCAACCCCGGGCAGTACGATCTGATTCTGATGGATGTGCAGATGCCGGTGATGAACGGTTACGAGGCCACAAAGGCCATCCGGACCCTGGTCCATCCCCTGGCGCTGACGATTCCCATCATCGCCATGACGGCCAACGCCTTCGCCGAGGACGTCCGGGACGCCCTGGAGGCCGGTATGAGCGCCCACGTGGCGAAGCCCATCGACATGGCGGTGCTGGAGCAGACCGTCCGGGCCATGATGGACACCCAGCAGGAGTGACCCCGGAGAAAAAATGGGAAGGGCTTTTCAGCCCTTCCCATTATTATGGACTCAGTCCTCCTCGTCGGTGACAATCAGGCCGTAGCCCCCGCTCTTCCGGCGGTAGACGATGCACAGGCTGTCGTCCTCGCTGCTGCGGAACACAAAGAAGCTGTGGTCCAGCAGGTTCATCTGCAAAATGGCCTCCTCCGTGCTCATGGGCTTCACGGCGAAGCGCTTTGTGCGGACCACGGCGAACTCCTTCTCCTCCGTCACCTCAAAGTCGCCCGCCGGCGCGGGAGGCGGGAAGCCCTCGCTGCGGAGCCGCTTGGACAGCCGGGTCTTATTCTTCAGAATCTGCCGCTCAATATAACCCACGGCGGCGTCCACCGCGCCCCGCATATCGCCGTCCGGCGCCTCCGTCTGGGCGCGGAGCAGCGCGCTTCCGCTCCGGACCGTGATTTCCACCGTGCAGCGGTGGTCCTTTTCCACTGAGAATGTCACAAATGCGGTGGTATCCTCCCGGAAATACTTCTCCAGCTTGGAAATTTTCTTTTCCGTATAGGCCTTAATGGAATCGTTGAGGGAGACCTTCTTACAAGCATAGGTGTACTTCATCGAGATCGCTCCTTTCGTGTGAAAGAGGACCGGGGAACCTCTTTTATCTAATATAACATATTTGTCTTGAAATGGAAAGAGAAAAGCGGTGATTTTTCAAAAATTTCACAAAAGAGTTTCCCTCCGCCTCTCCTCCCCCGTCTCCGCCGGGGCGATTCGGCAAAAAAAGACGGAAAGCGGCAAAACTTTCTATTTACAAAATCAGGAAAACATGTTATGTTGATATAGGAAGCTTTCCAATATCCCACCCGCTTGGGCCGCACGTGATGAATCGTGCGGCTCCTTTTTATGCTCCGGCGGGGAAATGTCATCTCCCCGCCCGGGCGCTCCGCAGCTCCAGTGCCAGCCTGGCCCTCCGGGTGGTGATGTTCCGCACCCCCAGCTTCAGGAACCACTCCAGCTCCCAGGCGTCGTTCACCGTCCAGGCGGAGATGCCGATTCCCTCCTTCTTCAGCAGCTCCGCGAACCGCCGGGTCACAATGCCCTGGTACATGTTGACGGTGCGGATTCCCGTCCGGCCGCACACGCCGCAGACCGTCTCCGCCGCCTGGAGCTCGAAATTCGGAATCTCCCGGTAGTTCAGGTACAGGTCCGGGACGTACTCCTCCAGATTCAGGAAGATTTCCCCGCAGGGAATCCGGCGGAAGGCGTCCACCGTCCCGGAGAAGATCAGCCGCTCCGCCAGACCCTCCCGCGCCGCCAGAAGGGCCGTGTCCTCCTCCAGCCCCGGCTCCTTGAGGTCGCAGTTGATACGGACGCCGGGACAGGCCGCCGTCATGCGGAAGACCTCCTCCAGAAGCGGCGCGTCCGCTCCGGCCGCATCGTGTCCGATGGCGAGGCGCTCTCCCCGCCGCCGCACGTCCACTTCCAGCGCGTCCGCGCCACTTTCCAGGGCGTAGGCCACGAATTCCAGACTGTTGTCCGGTTTGCCGTCCGCCCCGGTATGGGCGGTGATGAGTGTTTCCATACAATGCTCCTTTCAGGCAGGAAAACGGCGGAGAGGGTCCCCCCTCCCCGCCGTTTCAGATTTACTTCTCCCACTCGTTTTCCTTCAGGTTGGTGTAGATATACACGCCCGCCGAGACCGAGCAGATCAGGAACATGATGACCGACAGCGCCGCAGAGCGGTTGTAGGCCAGATACTTGTTGAACTGATCGAACAGCGCGATGCCCAGCATCTTCGGCGCGCTGCCGCCCATCAGGTAGGGGGTGGTGAAGGAGCCCACGTTGGACATGAACACAAAGGTGCCCGCAACCACCACGTCCTTGATGGACAGCGGCAGAATCATGGAAGTGAACACCTTGAACTTGGACGCGCCCACGTCCCGGGCGCCCTCGATGATGGAGTCCGGAATGGCTCCCAGGCCCGCCGTAATCATCAGGGCCGCAAAGGGAATGTTGAACCAGAGGTTCATCATAATCATGCCGTTGGCATGATACATCAGGCCCAGCTTGATGTCATTTCCGAAGGTCAGGCCGATGCGGTTGATCAGGCCGGAGTCCCGGATAATGGTGATCATGGCGTAAACGGCGCACATGGCGGGAACAAACCGGGGCACCAGGTACAGCGTGCCGATGGTTTTGGCGACCTTGGACCGGACAAAGCGCAGGTACAGCGCCAGCAGGTAGGCCACCACGATGGCGATGGCCACGGTCATCAGGCACACATAGAGGGTGTACAGGATATTCCGCAGCTGCGCGGGCTCCGTGAAGAAGTACGTGTAGTTTTCCAGGGTGAATTCGCCGGTTTTCGAGTCCTGGAAGCTCTGGATTACCGCCAGGACAATCGGGTAGGCCACGGTCAGCATGACGACGAGAAACGCCGGCAGCACCAGACCATAGGCGACCAGATTCTGCTTCAGGCTTTTACTCATAGTTATCCCCTTCGTTCGCGGTTAATTTGTTAGCCGATGGTGGCGATCTCGCTGTCCCAGCGCTCGTTGAAGGAGGTGGACAGGCCGCCGATGGACTGGAGGCGGAAGTTGGACACGTCCAGGCCCTGGAGGTCCTCATAGCCGGTCATATCCATGCTGGAGGCGTCGATCAGGGGGATGGCGGCCATCTGGCGGACCATCAGCTCCTGAGCGGCGGGAGAGAGCATGTAATTCATGAAGGCATACGCGCCCTCTGTGTTGGAGCCGAAGGTGGGAATGACCAGAGACTGGAGGGAGCCGGTGAGGGCGGGCTCAATCTGGGTGATCTTGATGGTGTCCTTGATCTCGCCGGAGGCCCGCTGAGACAGCACCATGTCCGCCCAGTTGGGGCACATGTCGATCTCGCCCTGGTTCAGCAGGTCCAGCGTGCCCTGGTTCTTGTTGGGGTACACGATGGAGCCGCCGGAGGAATACATGTAGGGATGGATTTCCTTCAGGAAGTCAAAACCGGCGTCCCACTCGTTAATCCACTTTTCATCGTCGGAGGTGAAGGCCTCCTCGGGCAGGAAGTTGTACACGGAGGACCGGGCAAAGGAGTCGCCCGCGCCGCCGGTGCCGGGGGTGTTGTAGGCGAACCGGCCGGGGTTGGCCTGCATCCAGGCCACCAGCTCGTCCATGGTGGCGGGAGGCGTGGCAACCTTGGCGGAGTCATAGGCCAGGATGACGGTGGTGCCGCGGTAGGGCTGGCAGTAATCCGTGGCGATGGAGCTCTTGGCCTCCACCGTGGCGGCGTTGGGAATCTTGGCGCTGTCCAGCTTCACGAACTGCTCCTGGCCGATGAGGGAGACCAGCTTGGACAGGTCGTCGCCGCTGAGGTCCACGATGTCATAGTCCGTGTTGGTCTGCCCGGCCTTGGAGGCGGCGGACAGCATGTCGGCCAGGGTCTGGGCGCCGGTGCCGGAGAGCATGAACTGGAGGGTCACCTCATACTGTCCGGCGTACTCGGAATTGGTGTTGAAGTCATTGACAAGCGCCTCGAAAATCTCGCGGACGTTGTCGGAGCCCGTGGCCCAGAGGCTGACGGCCTTCTTGTCTCCGCCGGTAGAACCGCCGTCGGAGGAGCCGGTTTTCCCGCCGCAGCCGGTGAGCAGAGCCATCGTCATGACGGCCGTCAGAAGCAGTGCGCAGATTCTTCTTTTCATGGTTAATCTCCTTTCAAAATACGCGGGTGGGTCTTTATGGAAGGGGGTTCCCTGAGTCACAATAAACTTGGGGGCTCAGAACACCGAGTGCTTGCCCACAGTGAGGCTGACCTGGTCGCCCTCTTTCAGGCGTTCGCTGAGCTCCCGGTTGATGTAGCACTTGATAACGTCGTCCCCGTGCTGGGCGGTCATCACCACATAGTGGCCCAGCAGCATGATGGTGCGGACTGTGGCGTCGAACTGGCCGCCGGAGCCTTCGGTAACCGTCAGGTCCTCCGGGCGGACGGCGATGGTCTTGCCGTCCTTCTTCAGGAAGTTCATCTCCCCGATGAAGGAGGCCACGTGCAGGGTCGCGGGATGGTCGTAGATTTCCGCCGGGGTGCCAGTCTGCTCGAACTTGCCCTTGTTCATGACCACAATGCGGTGGGAGAGGGACATGGCCTCCTCCTGGTCGTGGGTGACGAAAATCACGGTGATGCCCAGGTCCTGCTGAATCTTCTTCAGCTCCTCCCGCATCTGCTGGCGGATCTTGGCATCCAGGGCAGAGAAGGGTTCGTCCAGGAGCAGCAGGGAGGGCTTGAGGAGCAGGGACCGGGCGATGGCAATCCGCTGCTGCTGGCCGCCGGAGAGCTGGCCGGGGTACTTCTTCTCGCAGCCGGGCATGGACACCAGCTGCAAGTACTTCTTCACGTCCGCGTCGATCTCCGCCTTGGGGACCTTGCGGAGCTTCAGCCCGAAGGCCAGGTTCTCATAAATGGTCATGTGGGGCCAGAGGTTGTAGCTCTGGAACACCATGGCGGTGGGCCGCTTCTCCGGGGGCATGTTGACGATGGACTGCCCGTCCACGGTGATGTCGCCGGAGGTCACGTCCAGGAACCCGCCGATGGTCCGGAGGATGGTGGTCTTGCCGCAGCCGGACGGGCCCAGGAAGGTGACGATCTCGCCCTCGTAAATGTCCAGATTGATATGCTCAACGCCGTCGCCGTTGTCATATTTCTTGGTCATATCCTTGATTTGCAGTTTGATCTTGCGCTCACTCATGAGTTTCCCTCCTGTTTTATTTCATCTTGAAGCCGCCGGAAATGGCGTCGGGCCCGATGTACTTCCGCATGAGGAAGATCATGAGCGCCGAGGGGATAATCAGCAGAATCGCGAACACCGCGCCGATCTGCACCGCCGAGGAGTCCAGCACGATGCCGTACATGGCCACCGGCATGGTCTGCACCTTGGCCAGGCCCACCAGGAGGGTGCCCTGGGCCTCCTCCATGGAGCCGAGGAAGGTGTACAGCGTCGCCACGGCGATGCCGGGCATGGCCATGGGCAGCGTGATCTTGAAGAAGGTGCGGATGGGGCCCGCGCCCACGTCCCGGGCGGCCTCCTCCTGCTGGCGGTGAACCGAGCGGAAGGCGCTGGCGGGGAGCCAGACCATGAACATCATTGAGTTGATCATGTGGATGATGACCACACCGGCGTAGGTGCCCATCAGGTTATAGCGGTAGAAGAGCACGGCGATGGAAGTATAAATACCCAGCTTGGGGAACGCGTTGGTCAGCAGGAAGGAGAGCATAAAGAGCTTCCTGCCCCGGTATTTGAACCGGGCGATGGAGTAAGCGGCGGGGATGCACAGCACCATGGAGACCGCCGTCGTGATGATTGCCACAACGAAGGACTGCACAATGGAGGACACCAGACTGTTCTGGGAGAAGACATACTTCCACCACTTCAGGCCCCACTCCTGGGGGAAGACCGCCGGAGCGGTATACTCGTTGGCAAACGCCAGCATCAGCATGTTGAGCATCGGCCCGTAGAAGAACAGAATGAAGGCGGCCAGCAGCAGAAATTCCAGGAATTTTTTCCGCCCTACCGCATGGTAAAAGCGCCGGGGATTCAGCATCTTGAACATTTACGGAGTCACCTCATCTTCCTTGTCCATCAGAAATCCATTTCGTTTCCCACTCCGGGAAACGGAGAAAGGGGCCGGCCCCTTTCGGGCCCGCGCAGGCTCAGGCATCATCTCCCATCTTCGCCTTGGACAGAGTTTGTGCGCCGCCCTTCCCCGCCCGGGCCGGAGAAAGGCCAAAAAATAAAAGCCAAATATCACACAAACAACCCTCGCCGCCGGAACTGCGGAGAAGGCATTTGCATGCTTTGACTCTCATTCTCTCAAGCACACACTATTGATTTATTACACATTACCACAGATTTGCGCATCCGGCAAGTCAAAATTTGTTCACAAACGCAATTCCGCCATATTCAATAGGCAAACTGCAAAAAGATTGTGCATTTTGCATATTGCTTTTTCCTCCATTTTGCGGTTTGAATGCTATAGAGGCCATGAAAGCCGCATAATCCCCGGAAAATCCCACTGCCTTCTGCGGTCTCCGCAAAGGGAATTCCAAAAAAACTGACAGAGGAGAATGGTCGACATGACAAAGATGGAGCTTTTTCTGGACGCCATGCATGACGCGCCGGTCATCGCCGCCGTCAAGGACAACGAAGGGCTGGAGCGGGCCCTGGCCTCCGACAACACGGTGATTTTCCTGCTCTATGGAACGATTCTGAACATCTCCGATCTCATCCGAAAGACCAAAGCGGCGGGAAAGATGGCCTTTGTACACATCGACCTCATTGAGGGCATGTCCGCCCGGGACATCTCCGCCGACTTCATCGCCAACCGCACGGAGGCCGACGGCGTCATCTCCACCCACCCCAATCTGATCCGCCGGGCCAGGGAGTTAGGGCTTCTGACCATCCAGCGCTTTTTCATGCTGGACTCCCTCTCCTTCTCCAACGTCCTCCGGCAAAGCTCCAACGCCGACGCGGTGGACGTGCTCCCAGGAGCGATTCCCAGCGTCATCAGCCATCTGGTGCAGGAGGTCCGCCAGCCGCTGATAGCCAGCGGGCTTCTGCTGGAGAAATCCGATGTGGTGGCGGCGCTTTCCGCCGGAGCCGTGGCGGTGTCCACCACCCGGGAAACTCTGTGGTCCATTTAGGGCGCCTTTGCAGGGGTACCGGAGTGCGGAGAGGCGGACGGAGATTTCGAAGAGATAATCAGCAGAGTGTACAAATATAAATCCGTATTTTTGTTTATTTGGTATAAAACAGCGCTTGTGTTTTCCGGATTTCGTGCTAGAATAAGGACCATCAACCGGCCGCACGGAAAGAAGGAGATGAGTGTCATGTCCATGTTTCATAAAATCAAGCTGCATCGGGAGCGCTCCGAGGAGCGTTGGTTCCGCATGATGCAGCAGGCGATGCTGTTCCGTCAGATTCCCTGACGCCGCCATACGCACGATGCGCCATACGCTCCGTGGCTTCGGGGCGTGTGGTTTTTCTTATTTAAACCTGCCGGAAAGGACCGGGAGTGAAGACGGGAGGGTCCCCTAACAGGCCCCCTCGTCTTCACTCCCAGCTTATCCGGCGCTCAGTTCCCCATATCCTTCGCCACCCGGCAGAGCAGGTCGGGATAATTGCTGATAATGCAGTCCACCCCTCTGGACAGCATATCCCTCATATTCTCCTCATCATTGACGGTCCAGGTGTTCACCTTCATCCCCCGGCCATGATACAGCTCCACCAGCTCCGGCTGGTATTGCAGCAGCATATACCGGGGATGCATGTTATCCGCGTTGCTCCGCTGGATGTATTCCCCGATATCCAGCATGGGCTTGTCATACAGCAGCCCCGTCGCGATATCCGGGCAGAGCGTCTTGAAGCGCTGCATGGAAATATGGTTGAAGGAGGAGACAAACACCTGCTCTTCCATCTTCGCAGCCTGAATCTCGGCGATCACCCGCTCCTCCAGCTCCGGATAGAACACCTCGTAGTTCTTCAGCTCCATATTCAATAGTATCCCGGCCTCCTTGCAGAAGTCCAGCAGCTGGGAAAAGGTCCAGATGTGCTCCCCGGCAAACTCCGGGGACATCCAGGACCCGATGTCCAGGGACAGCAGCTCCTCATAGGTCATATCCTTGATATATCCCCTGCCGTTGGAGGTCCGCTCCACCGTGGCGTCGTGGAAAATCACCAGCTTGCCATCCCTGGTAATGTGGACGTCGCTTTCAATGCCGTCGGCGTCCGTTTCCTCCACCGCCTTCCGGAACGCCAGGGGGCTGTTCTCCGGGTACTTGCCGGAAAACCCGCGGTGTGCGAACAACAGTGTCTTTTTCATTTTGATACCCTCATTTCTTTAAAAAATAAGAGCACATGACAGGGTCCTCCCCCGGTCATGTACTCACTCTAAAACTCTGTGTACATTTTTATTATACCGGCGTGCGCCAAAAATTTCAATACCCTTTTGCCCGTTTTTTTCTCCTCCTCCAACGGCGCGGAGAGAATTTTCCAGAATACAGGAATAATTTCGCAAAAAAGTGTTGACCCTTACAGAAACGTGTGCTATACTCGATCTTACCTGTGAGCGGGGCTTTTTTGTTGTGCGCTTTTTCGCTTTTCAAGCCACGGCGGACAGGTCCCGGCAGGGAGGCAGTCGGCCTTCCCCGGAGGAAGGCTAATATAAGGAGGTGCCGAACAATGCGAGTCAAAGTGACCCTGAGATGCAACGAGTGCAAGCAGAGAAACTACAATACCATGAAGAACAAGAAGAACACTCCGGACAAGCTGGAGCTGAACAAGTATTGCCGTTTCTGCCGGAAGCACACGCTCCACACGGAAACCAAATAATTGAGGAAAGGGCGTATTTAAACAATGGCAGAAGCGAAAAAGAAGGACCGCGGACTCTGGTTCCGCGAAATGAAAAGCGAACTGAAAAAGGTCGTTTGGCCCAACCGGCAGACCGTCATCAAGAACACCGGCACGGTGCTGCTGTGCTCCGCCATCATCGGCGCGTTTATCTGGGTGTTCGACTTCGCGGCCCTCTCCCTGGTCCAGATGATCCTGAGCGTCTTCGGCGCCTGAGGAACGGACGATGGCAGACAGCGCGAAATGGTATGTCGTGCATACCTACTCCGGCTATGAGAACGCCGTCAAGACCAGCATCGAGAAATTCGTGACCGGGCGGAACATGCAGGACATGATTCTCCGAATCGAAATCCCCATGGAAAACGTGACGGAGATCACCGAGAGCGGCGCTTCCAAGGAAGTGGCCCGGAAGGTCTTCCCCGGCTACGTGCTTATCAAGATGATCATGACGGACGAGACCTGGCACCTGGTGCGTAACGTCCGGGGCGTCACCGGCTTTGTGGGCACCGCCAACAAGGCCATTCCCCTGACGGAGGAAGAAGTCCTCGCCATGGGCATGGAGAAACACGAGATCGTCGTCAAGTACGGCCTGGGCGATCATGTGCGGATTATGGACGGTCCTCTGGCCAGCTTCACCGGCGTGGTGGAGGAAATCGAGCCGGAGAAGAACCGGGTCAGCGTCATGGTCTCCATGTTCGGCCGGGAGACGCCGGTGGACCTGGAGCTGGATCAGGTCGAGGTTCTGAACTGAGCGCCCCCTGAGGCGCAGGTGGGAGGGACGAAAACGGTCCCGCCAGGGCGGCTTTGCCGCCGCACCACATTTTAAATCGTAGGAGGTGCCGCTTCATGGCACAGAAGATTACCGGTTATGTAAAACTGCAGATCCCCGCGGGCAAGGCGACGCCCGCCCCCCCTGTCGGCCCCGCTCTGGGCCAGCACGGCGTGAACATTGCCGCCTTTACCAAGGAGTTCAACGAGCGCACCAAGAACGACGTGGGCATGATTATCCCCGTCGTCATCACCGTGTACGCGGACCGTTCCTTCTCCTTCATCACCAAGACGCCTCCGGCGGCGGTGCTGATTAAGAAGGAGTGCGGCATCGAGTCCGGCTCCGGCGTTCCCAACAAGACCAAGGTGGCCACCATCTCCAAGGCCAGCATCCAGAAGATCGCCGAGATCAAGATGCGGGACCTGAACGCCGCCAATCTGGAGTCCGCCATGAGCATGATCGCCGGAACCTGCCGTTCCATGGGCGTCATTGTCGGCGACTGATTGAATATACCGCAGAGCGGCCGGACCGCCGCTCCATACAGTGGGAGGATTCCGTTCCGAAGAACCACTATGAGGAGGAAGTAACAGTGTTTAGAGGCAAGAAATATAAGGACAGCGCCAAGCAGATTGACAGGAACACCCAGTATGAGCCCGCCGAGGGCCTGGCCCTGGTCTGCAAGACCGCCAGCGCCAAGTTTGACGAGACCGTGGAGCTGCACGTGAAGCTGGGTGTGGACTCCCGCCACGCCGACCAGCAGGTCCGCGGCGCCATCGTCCTGCCCCACGGCACCGGCAAGACCGTCCGGGTGCTGGTGTTCGCCAAGGGCGACAAGGCCGAGGCCGCCAAGGCCGCCGGCGCGGACTATGTGGGCGAGATGGACCTGGTGGAGAAGATCCAGAAGGAGAATTGGTTTGACTTTGACGTGGTGGTCGCCAGCCCCGACATGATGGGCGTGGTGGGCCGTCTCGGTAAGGTGCTGGGCCCCAAGGGCCTGATGCCCTCCCCCAAGGCGGGCACCGTGACCCCCGACGTGGCGAAGGCCGTCACCGAGGTCAAGGCCGGTAAGATCGAGTACCGTCTGGACAAGACCAACATCATCCACTGCCCCATCGGCAAGGTCTCCTTTGGCCCCGAGAAGCTGACGGAGAACTACAACACCCTGATGGGCGCGATTGTGAAGGCCAAGCCCGCCGCGGCCAAGGGCCAGTATATCCGCAGCTGCGTCGCCGCCGCCACCATGGGCCCCGGCGTACGGATGAATACCGCGAAGCTGGTCTAAGACCGGGGGTTAAAGGGGGGCCTTGCGTCCCCCCTTTAGATTCCCCCTCACCAGTGACATCGGTCACTGGTGACGCCGCCCAAGGCGGCTGGGGCAGCGGAATTTTCGTGACGCGCATGTCGTCACGAAAATGATTTCAATTCTTTTTCCGCCGGCGGCGGAAAAAACGGGAACCTGCGGTTCCCGGTGCCCCTCCCTTCCTGCAAACGGACTGCGCGGAACGCAGTCAGTTTGCAGGTTGCTTTTGTGGGGGGATTGGGAGGGTTTCGATGCTTTATCGGGAGTTGCAGGAGAAATTGAGAGGCTATGACTGGGATGACGGTTTTGATACGCCTCGGGAAATTCTTGATGATCCGAACTGTGACCTTGCCTTGGCTCTGGAGATTTTTTATCTCGGGGATGGTTATGCATGCCTGACTGGCCGGGTAAATGAAAGCGGTTTGACAGAGTGGAAGGAGTTTATTCTTTCTCTTTATGAGAGAATTCTCCATGGGAACTATTCGAACACCGGCGTACATTTTCAAATTCCTCTCAATCGAGTGGCCCGGTATAAATTCAGGAAACAGAATATCCCCAGTGTTTTTCTGGATGATCTATGAAATATTCCCCGAAATCCGCAGGAAAATCAAAATCAGGGCTTGACTTTTTGGAAGGTCCTGTATATAATACTACTTGCGTTCCAAAGACAGCAGGTGGGCTCCGCCCGTAAGTCCTGCCGAGGGCGGCAAATGGTTTGATTTGCTATGCGTCCTTGTGTCTGTCCGGACACCGGGACGTTCCTTTTTTAGAACGCGCATTCCCATTCCTATGGAGGTGAAAACTACCATGCCTAACGCGAAAGTCTTATCCGAAAAGCAGGCGATTGTCGCTGAGCTCACTGAGAAGATTCAGAAGGCCACCGCGGGCGTCATCGTCGACTACAAGGGCATCACCGTCGAGGAGGATACCGCTCTGCGCCGGGAGTGCCGTGAAAATGCGGTGGATTACGCCGTCATCAAGAACACGCTGCTCCGCTTCGCCTTCAACAACACCGGCCTGAGCGATCTGGACGGTCTGCTGAACGGCACTACTTCCCTGGCTCTGTGCGACGATCCCGTGGCTCCCGCCCGGATCATGAACGACTACGCCAAGAAGCTCAACGACAAGTTTGAGATTAAGGGCGGCTTCATGGACGGCAAGCCCGTGGACCTGGAGACCATCAAGTCCCTGGCTTCTATCCCCGCTCTGCCCGTCCTCCAGGCGCAGGTTCTGGGCACCATGCTGGCTCCCATTACCGGCCTGGCTGTGGTCCTGAAGCAGATTGCCGAGAAGCAGGGCGCGCCCGCCGAGGCCGCCGAGGAAGCCCCCGCCGCCGAGTAAGCGGCTCCCCTACCGTACTTTTAAAAATTTACTATCAGGAGGTTCCATACAATGTCTGAGAAAGTGACCGCCATGATCGAAGAGATCAAGGCTCTGACCGTTCTGGAGCTCAGCGAGCTCGTTCACGCCCTGGAGGAGGAGTTCGGCGTTTCCGCCGCCGCCATGGCTGCTCCCGCCGCCAGTGCCGCCGCTCCCGCCGCTGCGGAGAAGACCGACTTTGACGTGGTCCTGACCGGCTTCGACGCCGCTTCCAAGATCAAGGTCATCAAGGTTGTCCGCGAGATCACCGGCCAGGGTCTGGCCGAGGCCAAGGCTACCGTCGAGGGCGCTCCCGCCACTCTGAAGGAGGGCATCTCCAAGGACGACGCCGAGGCTCTGAAGAAGCAGATCGAGGAAGTCGGCGGCAAGGTCGAGCTGAAGTAATTCTGCTTATCCGCACACTAAAAGAGGCCATGGCACAGCGCCATGGCCTCTTTTCCCACCTCAAGATCAACAGCGGCCCAGGCCGCGGAAAGCGGGCCCTTATGCGCATTATGGCCATCGACTACGGAGACGCCCACACGGGGATTGCCGTCTCCGACCCCACCGGTTTTTTGACGGGCTTTACCACTACTATCCATGCCTACCGCCCCGAAGCTGTGGCGGAACAGATTGCCGCCCTGGCTCGAGAGCACGGCGCGGAGGAGCTGGTTCTGGGCCATCCCCGGAACATGGACGGCACCCGGGGCCCCCGGGCCGAGAAGGCGGAGGCTCTGGCGGAGCTGCTCCAGGCCGCCACCGGTCTGCCGGTGGTTCTCTGGGATGAACGGAGGACTACTATTGACGCTCATCAG
This sequence comes from Oscillospiraceae bacterium 38-13, assembly GCA_041223955.1. Lineage (GTDB taxonomy): Bacteria > Bacillota > Clostridia > Oscillospirales > Oscillospiraceae > Oscillibacter. The sequence continues at coordinate 131,678 of JBCLRG010000005.1, forward strand.
ATTCTCTTTCGCGCCGGGAAAAACGCCCGGGAGAGGAAGAAAACCGTGGACGCCGTAGCGGCCTCCCTGATTCTGGAGGGCTATCTTGTCTTTAAAAAGAATCAGCAGGGATTATGAAAAACCGGCCGGGGGGCAGATTTGCCCTCCGGTCGGTTTTGGGATTTGGGGAATCAGCCCGGAGGCCAGGTCATGTCCCGGCCTGAGAGAACATGGAAGTGCAGGTGGAAGACGCTCTGCCCCGCCTGTTCCCCGATGTTGGAGACCACGCGGTAGCTGTCCATCCCCTGCTCCCGGGTCAGCTTGGCGATGACCTCAAATATGTGGGCCACGACGCCGCTGTTCTCCCCTGTGATTTCGGAGACGGAGCCGATGTGAGCCTTGGGGATTACCAGGAAATGGGCCGGGGCCTGAGGCACGATGTCATGAAAGGCATAGCACACCTCGTCCTCATAGACTGTATTGCTGGGGATTTCTTTGGCGGCGATTTTGCAGAATAAGCAATCGGACATGGAAAAACCTCCTTGGTTGTTTTATGGTAAGGCGGGTTTAGACGAACTGGTTTTGCTCCGGGTTATAGTGGTAGTCCAGCTCTGCCAGCGCGGCCTCCAGGGCTGTTTGGTTGGTGTCTAAGGCGGCGCAGAGTTCTATGAGGGTGGGGTATTCGTCCCGGAGCTTGGTGTTGATGAAGCTCAGGAGAATGACGGGGTCTTTGGGAAGCAAGGCGGTTTCCTCCTCACTGCTCCGCCACCACGGCGAAGAACCGCAGGTCCTCCCCGCCCTCGGGGCTGTCGTTCATGAGGCTGTGGGCGTGGCCCTTGGGGCAGTAGTGGCAGCTCCCGGCCTCCAGGGGCTCGCTGCCGTCGTCGTAGAGGATTTTTCCCTTGCCGGAGAGGATGTAAATGATTTCGCTTCCGGTCTCGTGGGTATGCATGCCGATGGTCGCGCCGGGAATGAGGCGGCCCCGCATGATTTTGTTTAGCGAGTCGGAATACAGTTTGGTGCGCACTTCCTTCTCGCCGCCCCGCATATGGGGGATTACGTTGGGTTCCATTTTGTCAAATTCGATCAGCATATGCGTCTCCTTTTTTTCGATTGGCTGTCCCAGGGGGCGCCGCCCCCTGGACCCCCGCCGCCTTTGAAAAGGCGGGCGAAACTTTTAACTGATTTTTCCTGCGACGAAATCGTCTACCATAGCCAGGGCGTCGTCCAGCTTCAGCACGTCCGTACCGCCGCCCATAGCGCTGTCCGGTTTACCGCCGCCCTTTCCGCCGCAGACCGGGGCGATGGCTTTGATGATATCCCCGGCCTTGACGCCCCGGGCCACGGCGTCCTTGCCGCAGACCGCGAGGAAGGTGATTTTGCCGTCGTTGACGGAGGAGAGGACGGCCACGACGCCGGGCTCCTTATCCCGGAGGAAGTCGCCCATCTTCCGCATGGCGGCGGCATCCATGTCGTTTTTCTGGGCTGTCAGGACTTGCAGTCCTTTTACGTCCTTGGCGCTCATGAGGAAGTTTCGGGCCTCTCCCAGGGATGCCTCGGTTTTGAACTTTTCGAGGGATTTCTGGAGGTCCTTTACCAGATCCATCTGCTGGCTGATGCGGTTCTCCAGATCGCCGGGGGTGGTTTTAAGCATCTGGGCGGCGTGGAGCAGCATCTGTTGGTTGCGGTTGACGGTTTCCAGGGTTAGTTTGCCTACGGTGGCCTCGATACGCCGGACGCCGGAGGCCACCGAGCCCTCGGACCGGATGCGGAAGGGGCCGGCCTTGGCGGTGTTATCCAGGTGGGTGCCGCCGCAGAACTCCATGGAAAAGTCGCCCATTTCCACTACGCGGACCACATCGCCGTACTTTTCGCCGAACATGGCCACCGCGCCCTTGCGCTTGGCCTCCTCAATGGGCAGGACCTCTGTTACGACTGGAAGGCCCTCCAGAATGGCGTCGTTGACCAGCCGGTCGATTTCGCTGAGCTGCTCCGGAGTGATGGCCTCGAAGTGGGTGAAGTCGAAGCGGATGCGGTCCGGCTCCACCAGGGAGCCCGCTTGATGGACGTGGTCGCCCAGCACCTTTTTCAGGGCCGCGTCCAGCAGGTGGGTGGCGCTGTGGGCCCGGCGGATGGCCTTCCGGCGGGCCGGGTCGATCTCCGCGGAGATGGTATCGCCTACCTTCAGCACGCCCTCCGTCATGCGGCCGGAGTGGAGGAACTTGCCGCCCTTGTTTTTCTGCACGTCGGTGACTTCGAAGCTCGCTTTATTGCTGCGGAGCATGCCGTGGTCCGCCGTCTGGCCGCCCATTTCGGCGTAGAAGGGGGATTTGTCCAGAACCACAGCGGCCTCTACGCCGGAGACGATCTCGTCTACCAGCTGGCCCTCCGCCACGATGGCTGCCACCTTGGCGTCTGGAATGCGGTCGTTTTCATAGCCCACGAACTCCGTGGCGGGCACGTCGCTGCCGAACTCGATACCGGCCCAGCCCAGGTCGCCCAGGGCCTCCCGGGCCTTCCGGGCTCGGACCCGCTGCTCCTCCATCAGCTGGTTGAAGCCCTCCCGGTCTACGGTCATGCCCTCTTCCTCCACCATTTCCACGGTGAGGTCAATGGGGAAGCCGAAGGTGTCATAAAGCTTGAAGGCGTCCGCGCCGGAGAAAACGGTCTCCCCCCGCTGCTTGTGGGCGGAGAGCAGGTCGTTGTAGATGCGCATGCCGCCGTCGATGGTTTTGGCGAAGTTCTCCTCCTCGGTGCGGATGACCTTGGTGATATAGCCCTGCTTCTCCCGGAGGTCGGGATAGGCGGATTCGTTTTCGTGGACCACCGTGTCCACCACCTCGAAGAGGAAGGGCTTTTCCACCCCCAAAAGCCGCCCGTGGCGGGCCGCGCGGCGGAGGAGGCGGCGGAGGACATAGCCCCGGCCCTCGTTAGAGGGAAGCACGCCGTCGCAGATCATCATGACGGAGGAGCGGATATGGTCCGTGATGACCCGGAGGCTGACGTCAGTTTTGTGGCTCTCGCCGTAGTGGGCGTGGGTGATTTCGGAAACTTTATTCGTGATATTCATCACGGTATCCACATCGAAGAGGGACCCCACGTTCTGGCACACGCAGGCCAGCCGTTCCAGGCCCATGCCGGTGTCGATGTTCTTGTTTTTCATCTCCTCGTAGTGGCCCTCGCCGTCGTTGACGAACTGGGAGAAGACGTTGTTCCACACCTCGATATACCGGTCGCACTCACAGCCCACGGTGCATCCGGGCTTGCCGCAGCCGTGCTCCGCGCCCCGGTCGTAGTAGACCTCGGAGCAGGGGCCGCAGGGGCCCGCGCCGTGCTCCCAGAAGTTGTCCGCCTTGCCGAAGCGGAAAATCCGCCCGGCGGGGATGCCGATGTCCTTGTTCCAGATTTCAAAGGCCTCATCGTCGTCCAGATAGATGGAGGGATAGAGGCGGTCCTCCTCCAGGCCCACTACCTTGGTCAGGAATTCCCAGCAATAGGGAATGGCGTCCTTTTTGAAATAATCACCGAAGGAGAAGTTGCCCAGCATCTCGAAATAGGTGCCATGGCGGTCGGTTTTGCCGATGTTCTCAATGTCGCCGGTACGGATGCACTTCTGGCAGGTGCAGACCCGGTTGCGGGGGGGCTCCTCCTCCCGGGTGAACCAGGTTTTCATGGGGGCCATGCCGCTGTTGATGAGGAGCAGGCTGGCGTCGTTGGCGGGGGGAATCAGGGAAAAACTGGGCAGGCGGAGATGGCCTTTGCTCTCAAAGTAGCTGAGGAACATTTCCCGCAGCTCGTTCAGGCCGTGATAGGGATGGGACATGGGACTTTACCTCCTGAAAATAAACTTTTTGGGTTATTCGATCACAATTTTATAGTCGGAACCATCGCCCTCCGGGTCGTCCTCCTCGCAGGGCACGGCGTAAAACCGCTTGCCGGTCAGGCCCCGGAGGTTCCGGATATTCTCGATCTCAAAGGCGCCGAATTCCTGATAGCAGGTGCGGTCGCTGGCCTGGTTCAGGGCGTCGTAGAAATCGGTGACGAATACGAAATAATCGTCCAGGATACTCTCAAAGGGAATTTGCGTAATATCCTGGGGACAGCCGCCCTCCTCGCCAAAGCACTCCGGCTCCATTTCGAAGGTCATGGAAGTCAGGAAAAGGTTCTCATGGCCCATTCCGGGCCTCCAGTAGGGGTTTTTTCCCCGGTAGATTCCATCTTCTACCTTTTCATAATCGGGTCCGCTGTACTTTTCCGGGGTATAGTTCTGGAAATTCTTCATTTCGCTCCTCCCTTTGAACAAAAAACGCCCCTGACGCAGTCAGGGGCGAAGGTTTCTCCGCGGTACCACCCTAATTATCCCCGGTATAAACAGGGGACATCTTTAAGCCATCCGGTAACGGGGATGAGCCGTTCCGCTCCTCGCGGACCGCTCCAAAGTGGCGGCCATGCGGCGTGGACGAGGGGCTTGCACTCTCCCCCTCTCGCTGAGGAACCGTTTCGCAGGGCTGGCTTTTTCACGGCGTTTCGCAGTTTGAACCGTAGATATTATATCGTATTCGCGGCGTTTGTCAATGGGGAGATTTGAGATTTTCCCTCCAGGTAGATCTTTAACTGGAGCAGACCGGGTAATGCTCTGTTTCCCCGTTTGTGATATCGAAGGCGCGGTAATCGTGGAGCCGCTGGCGGATGTCCTCTTTTGCCGGGTTTTCCGTGGTGACATATTGAATATCTCTGCGGATGCGCTCCAATTCCATAGATGTCAAAACCAGTTTCTCGACGGTCATCGGCTGTTCATTCTCTACCAGTCGTTTTTTCTCCGTTGCGGCTTCTTCCCAATATTTTTTGCATTCATTCTTGTAGATATCTGATATAGCGTTGTATGCCGTGCGGTATGTTACACTTTTTGAAAGCTTAATTCTCAACGCATCGCGCTCTTTTCCGATTGCATCTATATCCGGATGTCTGGAACGGATGAACTCGTAGAAGTTAAAATTCCTGGGATTTTGGCACTTGCGGCCTGTTTCATAGACAAACAGCAGCCAAACGCCAATCAGGGAAATCTCAGCATCATCCCAATATGGAGGCGTGCCGCTCGCAAAGAATGTTCCAAGTTTCTCAATCATACCCGTCAAAAGCGGGAGCTGCCAATGCGACGAAGCCCCCTGATTCCTGATATTTTGGTGCTCCAGAACCTCCTGAATTTGTACACACCAATTCTCATATTCACGCTGCATTTCTACGGTGATAAGAATATCGCCGCAAGCAAACCCCTCCATGTCCTCCAAAATTTTTCGGTACATGGAAAGCCCACTTAGAGCTGGAAAGTGCCTTTCCAACACAGAAAACTGCACATTACAACGTTCCAGCGCCATTGTACAGACGGCCGTACACTGTTCAGCCGTTTTGCATTCCTCCATGATAAGCCGCCGGATTTGCCCGCATTGTTTATCATAATATTCTTGCAGCGGATTTGATTTCTTCATAGTCCTTCGCCTCTATCCGATATTTATTCAGCAAACCGCCTCCTGCGGCCCCCAGGACTGTGGCAGTCTGCCGAGCCTGACGGCTTTCCTTCACTTATCATCTCTGAAAACCGGCGAACGCGGTTTTACTTGCCTCAAACTCGATGATCTCATACCGCGCCGCGCCCTTCTGATAAAAAGGGTCCTGATCCCGGATGCCCTCCGCTTCCTCCAGGCTCCCGCAGTCACAGAGAATCACTCCGCCGGTGCGGGGGACCTTCCGCCCGGAGCAGAGGAATTTTCCCCGGGCATACCATTCATCCAAATAGCGGACATGATCCGGCAGAAGGTCCTCGATTTCCTCTATGGGTTTTTCATAGGTCAGATTGAAGAAAAACATCTTGCGTACTCCTTCCGTTTCTGGTAAAGTAATGATGACCGCAGTCAGTGACCACGGTCATCATTATAATGCGAAGTATTGGAACTGTCAAGCATGAAGTCCGGAAGGAGCTTTTTTATGGAGAAATATTCCCGCATGGAAAAAGCCGCCGCCACCAAGGAGAAGATTTTCTCCACGGCGGTGGGGCTGATCAAGGAAAAGGGATACGCCCATGTCACCGTCAGCGAAATCTGCCGGACGGCGGGCATCGCCAAGGGAACCTTTTATGTGCATTACGCCTCCAAGGAAGACATTGTCCGGGAGAGCTATTATGGAGACATGGGGCGGTTTGTGCGGCAGGGATGGAACGAATTCCTAGAGCGCTTTCCGGGCCGTCCGGCGCAGGAGCGGGTCCTCCGCTTTCTGCTCCTGGAGCTGGAATTCGCGGAATATGCGGGCTATGAACTGACCTGCCTAGCCTATTTCCTGAACCTGGGAGCTTGTGTGCCAGGGCCTTCCGAGCATTTACAGAAACGGGCCTTCAGTCAAACCCTTCATCAGGAAATTTCGGACCACATAGACGAAACCCGGACCAGACTCTCCGCAGACGGCATCTTTACCTATCTGGAAAGCGTGGTCCGGGGCGTTATGGCCACCTGGTGTTTCTCCAACGGGAGCTTTTCCCTGAAGGACGAGGGGGCGGACTATCTGAAGTGCGCGGTCGAAAGCATCTTCCCTACTTCCGGCGGGGGCCTACCGGCTTTCCGGTGAGGACGCAGATGCCGGTCTGATCGCATTTCCCACAGCCCATGCAGTGAGAGGGACCCTGAATGTGCTTATGAATTGTATATTGCAGCCAGGCCGCTCCGCCGACCGCCGCGATTAAAAGAAACCACCCCAAACCCGTCATAGCAGCTCCTCCCCTTTCCGGCAGAATTTTCTTCAGCATATCATGGGAATCGCCCATCTGTCAGTGGCATCCGCAACAAGCGCAATCCCAGCAGGGGCAGCAGGGCCTCCGCCGGGCCAGGAAGCGCCGGAAGGGGAAACTCCTGGGGCTCAATGACTGCGCCATCCGCCCGCGGCAGGGCCCGCTGGACGCAGAGCACCGGTTCCGTCAGGCTGGAGAGGGTCAGGCTGTCCCGGGGGGAAAGGCCGTAGGAGACGATGGTCTCCGCGCGGATTTGTGCCGGGATGGACGGCAGGTCCCCCGGAACCAGCAGGAGGCGGCAGATGATTCCGTCCTCCCCGCCTTCCGCCAGCCTCCGGCAGCCCTCCGGCGTCAGGGCCAGCAGGGGCCAGATGTGCTCGGCCAGCTCCTCCCTCCGCCGGACCTGCCGGGTCCCGGACGGCAAAAGGTACTCCCACTCCTTGGGGCACTCGTAAATCGCGGCGTCCATCCCATCCCCCCAGACGGGGCGGGAACGCCCCGAGGTGTTCGGCCCGGTGTTGGGCCTGCTGGAAGGTAGTTTTTGCGGTGGGACGGATTCCATACAAAATGGAGGGGTTCTGCGTTTGCAGGTTGGAAAAACCGGCAAATAGTCTAAACCGGAAAACGATACTCTTGACTGTTCACTTTGGTTTTGGGTATTCTGCACAAAACCGTCTTATGCGCAAAACAAACTCGACCCTTCAAATGGCTCAAATCCCAGCTGAAAATCACCAGGCATTTTCCCCATCCTGGTTTGAGATGCCGGAGATTTGAATCGCGTCTCCCTCTTCTCTTCCGGTGATATAAACCAGCATCGCGTACGCGAGGTCCGAAATTCCCGCATACTGCTTCTTATCCGGTATCGTCAGCTTTAAAAACGTATGAAGAGGCTCCTTGCGGTCGATGCCGTCGATAATCAGCTCTGTATATTTATACAGGCTAAACACTTTCGGACTGTTCATGGAAAGACGCTCATTCAGCTCTGCGTCTCCCAGGCTCCGGAGGCGGAACACGCCCAAGCAGTATTCAAAGCTGCTCTGAATGCCGGTGAGAATATAGTTCTGATTGCTGCCGCGCTTGCCGTCCCACTCACGATGGAGCTTCCGGACGTATTCCACTGCGGTATAAAAATACTCCAGCAGAAGCGCCGGCGGGACATTCAAGATGAAATCCGGATGCCCCCAGACAGCCTTTGACAAAACCCGCACCACGCTGTCCTTATCCCGTATGCCGCACAGCTGTTTCAGCAGCTTCTGCTCCCGTTCCAGCTTACAGGCATACAGGGCATACCCGATGCGGTCCGACCAGCAGCGGTTCCTGTTCAGTTCCTCGAAATCCCGCACCCGCTGCTCCGCAAACTCGTAATACCGGTCTCCCAGGTCACAGGCCGTCAGGGACATCAGCCCAAACAGGCTGTTTTTTACGTGGGGATGGCCGCAGTCCTCATACATATCCATCCACGTCTCCCGGGCCCGGCAAAACGCCTTCCAGAGCTCCGGAGGGCCATCCGGCAGGCGCAGCGGAAAGGCGGACAGCATCAAAAAGCTGGCTTTGCCGCTGTAAATCCAGGAGGCGGGGCGGTTATGCGTCCGGAGCGAAACGGCCCGGAAAGACGGATATGTTTCCTCCCCGGCGTCCCGGATGTGGAACGCCAGATAACTCAGCGTGCCGTCCGGGAAGCGCTTGGGCCTCCCCGCCTCAAAGGTCACAACGTCAATCGTACTGCGAAATTCCCCATCAAACCGGTCCTCAAACAAAAGCACCTGACACCGCTCACCGTCGATTTCCACATTTTGCTCCGTATGGAACATCACCATTTTCGAGTTGAGTGACCAGAGCTTGCCTGTACGGCCGTTCGGCGTCAGGCGGCACCGATACCGTTTCCGCAGCTGGAAGGAAACCCCGCTCAGCTTTGCCATGTTCACCGGGTCCCTTGCGTATTTGTCCAAATCCTCTTCCGAGAAGTACAGCGAAACGGCTTCCCCGTCCAGATCGCCTTTATAGGTGAATGTCCGCTTCCCCGGCTCGCCTGTCAGCTCTACAGGATAACCGCTCAGGTCCAGGTACTTGTACCCCTCCTGAACATTCTTAAAATATCGGGTCAGCTCTTCCGGAATGTTCACGGTTTCCTGTTTGCCCTGATACTGCTCCATCGCCTGCCAGCTGGCGGCGGGAGGCGCCTTGGGAGCCGGGAGGTTCTTCGAAGGATAGGGTACCTCGCTCCGGGGCTTCCATGTGACGTTCGCCTGAACAAACCCCGCCCGGGCCGGATCCAGGGGGCAGAACAGCAGCCGGAAGGGATTTTCCTCCCCGTACTGATACCACAGCTCCAGGCGGCACTCCACATCCTCCCGAAGCGGAAACGCCGGGCTGTTTACCACCGCCACAAACTGACTGCGCCGGTTCATGTTGCTCTGAATCAAATCGAACTGATACACACTGCCGCTGCTCCTGGGCAGGATAAAGCTCCCCGGAACCTCAAGCCGTTCCCGCCGGCCGAACTTGGGCATGACGGATTTCTGCCGGATCAGCGGGAACGCGCCGTGAAGCAGCTTGATTGACAGCTCCGGCAGATGGTCCTGCCAGAGGGGCACGTCCGTCCGGTTCTGGATCCTGGCCAGGGTGCGGCAGCCCTCCAGGGCGCGGCGGCTGTCCAGATAGCGGAGGCGCAGATCTCTCCGGGCGGACTTTCCGCAGCGGAACGACCGGGAGAAGGAATAGAGATACACCGGCGCGCCGCCCACAATGTTTCGGCACTGGTTCAGGAACCGGTCTACATGGTTCGACACGTCCAGGAGAGGGGCCTTCGGCATGACCGTGTTTTTGAGCGTATAGTGCCCGCCCTCCGGGAAGAAAAAGGTCAGCCCCTTCTCCGCCTCCTCCCGGAGCCCCTGAAGGCCCAGGAGGCGGAACACCGTCTCCGCCTCCTGACAGCCGTCCCGATACAGGCGGTCCGTCAGGTCCCCCAGCTCCGGCAGGGGAACGGACATCGTGGGATAGCGCTCCCAGACCAGGCTGCGCGCGCCGGGGTTTTCCAGCCGCTTCCCCTGAACCAGCGTCATAGTCAGCTCCCCGCCCACCAGGTCCAGCAGCAGCAGAAAGCCGTTGTCCTGAAAGAAGCCGGAGAAACCGGGCTGGGACTGGCAGAAAAAGGCCGCGCCGATGCTTCTGGGCAGGGAGCGCACATTCGGGTACGCAACCCGCAGTCCCTGCTGGAGCAGACTTAGCTGGAAGTCCGTGTAGATATCCGGAAACAAAAAGGTCAGACGCCCCGCGGCAAGGCGGGAGGCCAGCAACCCCGCCAGCCGGTTCAGCTGCCGTCCGGCCCGCTCCTCCGCTTCCATGGCGGAGTGAATGGTACAGCACTCCGTGTTTTCGCTCAGGATGATGCCTTTGGAGCCGCCGCAGGGAAGCTGGTATACCGCCCCCTCCGTCCGGTACTCCTGCATCATGATTCGCTCCGGCAGCACAGACGCCTCCCCCTCCTGGTCAAGGGCAAGGCAGGCCGGGTAGAGGGCGAAGGGGTCCACCGCCGCCTTTGGGCAGACGGCCGGAGCCGCCGGAAGGCTGTGGACCAGTCCCTCGCCGTGAAGCGCGAAAAGCAGGTCCTCCAGGCACATCACCAAGCCCTGACGGCTCAGGGTGTAGGACGCGCCGTCCACGGAGGAGTCTATTCGCTCCTGCGTGAAGCGCACCGTATGGGACCCGGAGGGCCGGTGAATCTCCAGGCAGCTCCTCTCCCGGCGCAGCTCCAGACGCTGCCCTTCCCCGTCCAAGGCAAACAGATGCTTGATCTGCGGGTCGATCTGATATTGTTCGTAGTCCAGGCGGACCGGCAGCTGGGGCAGTGTGGCAAAGCCCCGGAGCTGCCGGAGAAATTCCACGAAAAAGAGGGTGCACATGCGTTCCGGCAGGTGTTCATAGTCCTGCCGCACGCACTCGTCCAGCTGCTTCAGCGCGTTCCAACCGCTCCAGATTTTCCGGTACTGGGGGTCCGACAGGAGGGTGTTGTTGGGAGGAAGATTCTCCCACCGCCGGATTTCCCCCAGGTCCTCCCGGCGGAGGAAGGCCAGAATCTGCCCCAGGTAATCCTCCTCCTCCGGGTCAGGGCGGGCCTCCAGCTTCAGGGCCAGCAGGTCCGCCAGCTCCCGGAGGAACGCCAGAAACAGCCGGTTTTCCCCGGTATCCAGGCTCATCCGGCGCTGGACCGCCAGCATGCCCTTCGCGCTGTTCAGCTTCTGCCGGACCGTGTCTCCGGGATACCGGCTGAGCCAGACCATGCCGCTGCCGCTGACCTCCCGCACCTTGTGCACCGGGAGCTTCACGTTCTCCCGCTGGATTTTTTCCCGCATGTGCTGGGCAATCAACCGGAACGGCGGAAGGGACGCCTCCGCCACCCGGGAGAGGGCGTCCTTCCGGAGGCCCCCCGGCTTGTCGAAGTCCGTCCGCCCCTCCAGCAGCTGGTCCAGGCCGGTCCCCTCCTCCGGTTCGCCGCAGACGCGGTTCATCCAGTCCCGGAGCAGCAGGACCAGCTCCGCCCGGCCCGCCGGTTCGCCTTCGGACTGAAAGGCCTCGCAAAATCTTTCGTAACTGTCCATGGATTCCACCTGGGCTCCTCCGCCGGAAATCACGCGCCGCCGCCCGGCTCAGAGGGCTCTTCCTCCTGAATGTATTTCGCGCTGTTCCACATAAACTGGCCGTAACCCAGCCGGCAGGCCAGCTGGAAGTCCTCCGTCAGCAGGGAGAAGCCGGAGCTCTCCAGCAGTGCGCAGATGGCCTCCAGCTGCTTCCCTCCCTGGCCCCGGGTCTCGATTCCCCGGAGCTTGGGCATGACCTTCTGGACCAGCTGGTCTTCAAAGGCATCGTTCATGGCCCGCCGCAAATCCTCGGTCATGTCCCCGTTTTCCTGCTGGTGCAGGCGGACGGTGGGATAGTTGAAAATATAGAACTCGATTGACTGCCAGACCCGGTGGCCCAGGGCCCGGCCGACCGGCTCCAGGAGCTGGTTGATGTCCTCGATAATCTTCTTATAGCGCCGGATTTGCTCCCCCTGCTCCCCCTTCGGGCCGCATATCTCCCAAACTACCATCTCCGCCCATTTCTCACGGGTCATCCGCTTCCGTCCGGACCGCCGGATGGTCTCGTTCAGGTCGGACATCTCAAGCCGCCCGGCCAGCGTGGTGGGCCGGGGGAAATGGATGACCTGTCCCCGGTCCAGCACTTTGTCGGAGAGGGACTTGGTGGTCTCGTCCTGATTCATGGTGCCCGTCCACAGGATGGACCGGGTCAGGGGGAGGCGGTAGGGCTCCACTCCGGCCCCCAGCTTCACCTCGATGCTGGGCAAGGCGTCCTTGCTCATACCCCGCCGCCGCTCCAGCTCGCTGAGGAATCTGGCGAAATAGTGCTCCACGTGGGCCAGGTTCATCTCGTCCAGCAGAACGATGCTCATGTAATCGCTGAAGCAGTCGTTCTCCGGGTGCTGGGGGTCCTTCGTGCACAGGGCCAGGAACCGCAGCAGCTCCTCGGGCTCAAAGCAGTTGTCAATGGAGTTGAAGAACCCCAGCATGGACTCCTGGCTGTCCCAGTTGGGCTGCACGGGCACGGAGAAGAAATTCATCCCGCCGAACTTGGCGTAGAGCTTCGGCAGCTCCGATTTGCCGGTTCCGCTGACGCCGGAGAGCACCGTGATGATCGACCAGTCCGAAATCTTCAGGGCGGTGTGGAAGGCATAGAGGATGCGCCGGGGAAACGCGATGCCGTAGCTCCTGCAATTCCCGCGGATTTCCTCCAGCCAGCGCGTCTCCCACGCTTTGTCCTCCCGCCCGCCGGGAAGGTCCTCCCCCTCCAGGGGCAGGAAGCCGCTGGGATTCAAAATCGCCGCGACCCGCTCGTCCCGGCTGGCCGCCTTTTCGCTGGGGCCCTGAAGGCGGGCGATTTCCTGCTTCAAATGTTCCATGCCGGCCTCCAGGGAGGCAATCCGGGTGGCCTTGGCGTCCACATCGCTTTTCAGGGTCAGGTTCTCCTCCCGGAGCACATTCATGTCCCGCTGGCTGGTGTTCAGGCGGGCGTTCTCGGTCTCCAGTCCCTTGACCTGCGCCTCAAGCTCCGCCTTCTCCTGTTTAACGCTCTCGTATTTCTCCTGTACATCCCGGGTCGGGCGCTGGTCGCGCTCGGTCCGCGCTTCGTCCCGCTCCTTCACCAGCCGCCGCTTTTCCTCCTCCAGCTTTTGGGGACTGCCGTAGGCGCTTTCGAAGTTGCGGACGGCCTCCTCCCGGCTGGTCAGGTCCCGAATCTGCCGCCGCAGATCCTCCAGCACGGCATCCTTTTCCTGAAACGCGGCTTCCGTCCGCTTCTGGACCTCGCTCTCAATCCGCGCTTCCTCCTCGTCCTGCTGGAACTTCAGTCTCTCGGCGCCGCGCTTGTTCTGGCGCTGGTCCAGCTTTACCCGGGCCTGCTCCTTCTCAAGCTCCTCCTGCTGCTTCTGGAGATTCTCCTCCCGGGCTTTCAGCTCGTCCTCCCGGGCCTTCAGGGCCGCATCCTGCGTCTGCCGGGCCTGCTCCAGCTTTTTAAGGCCCTCCGCCAACATGGCGGCATGTTTTGCCTGCGCATTCTGGTAAAGCTGGTCAATCTCCGTCTGCGCCTTTTTCAGTTCTTCCGCAAATTCGTTGCCCTGCCGGGCCCGTTCCTTCCGGCACTCCGCAGACAGAACCTGATACGCTTCTTTTCTTTTTTGCAGTAGCTCCTTCTGCCACGCCGCCTCGTCCTGTTCCCGCCTCCGGGTGATGTTTGCCTCCTCCTCCGCTGTTAGCCGCTCCCTCTTGGTCAGGGCCGCCTCCCACTTGGCAAGGGCCTGCTCCTTTGGGGTGAGGGCGCTCTCCCTTTCGGTAAGCTCCCGCTCCTTTTCGGTAAGAGCCTGTTCCCTTTCCGTAAGAGCCCGTTCCTTTCCGGCAAGCTCCTGCTGTTGGTCCTCCTGCGGGGCCAGCTCCTCCTGAAGCTCCTTTGACTGATTTTCTTCCACTGTCAAAAACCTCCCAATATTTTCGAAATCACCATCGTTCTCTCCCGCAGACGGTCCAGCTCGGTTTCCTCCACCCACAGCGCCACGTTGTTGCCATGTCCCCGGAGTCCCGCCAGATGTCCAGACAAACCGGCAAAATCCTCCTCTTTCAGCCGGGCCAGCAGGTCCGGCTCCGCCGACGCCAGCAGCGCCACGGAAACCGCACCCAGGGTAGGGCTCTCCCCCCGCATCGCCTGATGCAGGTATTTCTCCGACACGCGGTTCAGGCCCTCGGGAAGGGGGCCGCCCAAATTCTCCCGGGCCTTCCGGAGAATCTCCGCCTTTGGAGGAGGGACGGCCGGACGGCGGCAGGACGCCAGGGCGTCGTACGCCGCCTGCTGGAGAAGCCGGTAAAGGGTGTTGACGTAATGGCAGGGCTCCGGCAGGAGCTCCCGCCGCCTGCCCGGAGAAATGGAAATCCACTCGTCCTGGCACGCCTCGTCCAGGGCGGCGAAGAAAACGCTTCCCATCTGCCGCTCCAGGGCCACCCGGGCGGCCAGCCGCTCCTCGGAGAAGTTCCCGGCGGCAGGGCGGCGCTCCACCCCCTCCAGCGTGAGCTCCGGCAGAAGCACGGCGGCAATCCGGCCGCAGCGCTCCGCCGTCTCCTTCAGGTCCCAGCCAAGGCAGTCCGCCTGTGGGCTGTGGCGCAGCTCCGCGTATTTACGGGAGAACCGGCTCAGGAAGGTCAGCACCTCCGAGTCCTCGCTGCCCAGTTGGGCCAGCGCGCCGCCGCCGTGCTCCGCCGCCTCCGCCACCGCCAGGGACAGGCACACCGGAAGCGTGGGCACCCTCTCCTCGTAGACGCTCCGGATGCGGCTCCGGTCCACCCCGGCAAAGAGCTTCTCGCAGTCCTGGCTGGGCGGCAGGCCGGTCTTCCGCAGAAGCTCCATCAAAAGCTCCCGGTTGTCCCGGGCGCCGCTGCCCTCCAGCTGCATGCGGGTCTGGGAGGACACGGGATGCTCCAGGGTGTAATAGTAAAAGGTCCATTCCAGAAACTGGCCGCATTTTTGAAGGCCCTGCTTCCACTCCCGGGTGTTCTGGTGCGCGGCGTCCCGGCACAGCGCCTCCTCCCGCTCCGCCAGGGCGGCGGGGAACGTTCTCCGGAGTTCCTCAAAGCGCTGCTCCAGCTTGCGGTAGCGCCGGGGCACGCCGTGCTCCAGCCGGTACGCCGCGCCGGCTTCCCGAATGTCCGCCAGCAGCTGGGGATTTTCCTCGTTTATGTAGTCCTCCAGCCCGTCTACGTTGGACACAAAGCCGTCGGAGACCAGCATGTTATCCACATTCCCCTGCTGCACGGCGGCCTGAAGATGGAAATAGACCGGTTCGCCGGAGCTGATCTCTATAGCACAGCCCCTGGCGGCGCTGACGGGGGACTTTCCCCGGGCCTCCGCCAGCTGGTTGTAGACCCGGATGGCCTGACGGCAGTCCTTCATGGACAGACGGGCCCCCAAAGCGCCGCGCCGGGCCGGAAGGTATTTGCCGCTGATGCGGTAGGGATCGCTGGGGGACCCGAATTCCAGCTTGATGCCGCTCCTGTAGTCCACCACGTCCGCATAGGAGAGCTCCCCCAGGTGCAGGTAGGGCAGGGGCCGCCCCGTCCCAGGCAGGCAGAACAGCTTGGCCGTCTGATAGGCGATCTCCTGATTCTCCCGGAAATTCAGCAGGGCCTTCCCCCGTTCGCTGAGGGTACAGGCGTCCGCCAAAAATCCTCCGCCCTGAAGCTGGAGGAGAATCCGGTTGATCAGGTCCGCCGGAAGGCACAGCCGCTCCGCCAGCTCCTCCGCCGTGCTCAGGCGCAGGTTCAGCATGCGCAGAACGGTTTCCTGAAAAACGTCCAGCGGGGAATCCGGAGCCGCACTCACCGGAATCTGCAAGTCAAAGGTCCGGCACTCCAGAAACAGGTGGCCCGGATTGCCCAGGACCCGGGCCTCGGGAAAGCGGGTGGTGAAGCGGGTCTTTTCAAACAGGCTGACGACTTTCGGCTTGGCCATCCACAAGGACCTCCTCTCGTTTGCATAGCTGTACCATATTCCCCATGGCCGGAATGCAGCTCTGGGCCAGGCGGCCCCACTCGCCGCCGTCGAAGGCCCCGCTGTCCCCCACCAGAATCAGCAGCCGGATCTGGCGGCTCAGGGCGACGCAGAGCCGGTTTTCAACGGAGAGGAAGCCGTAGTGCGTCATCCCCAGCTTCCGGCGATACCGGTCCCGTTCCTCCCGGCGTTCCCCGTCCTCCGGAGACGCCTCCAGCAGCGCCCAGTCCACCTCCGGGCCCCGCCGGCCCTTCCGGCAGCGGACCACCGACAGGAAGATCACGTCAAACTCCATGCCCTGAAAGGCGTCCACACTGCCGACCTGGATCTCCGGGGGAAGCTGCTTGCGCCCCAGCCGCTTGAGAAGGAGTCCGCGAATCTGGTCGCACTGCTCCCGGTAAAAGGCGATGACGCCGAATTTCAGGGCCTTGCCTTCCGGCGTCTTCGGATGGGCGTTCCAGTACGCCGCGAGGGTATCGACGATGTAATCCGCCTCGCAGGGGCGGTATTTACTGGTCCCCCGGACCTTCATGGGCCCTGCCGCGGGCGGGAAGTCCACCCATTTCACCGGCTTGTGCCACAGCTCCTGCCGGTAGTTCTCCCCCGGAGAGGGGGAGGCGAAGGCCTCGTGATAGGGCTCGTAAAAGTTCCTGCTGACGAATTCCCCCAGCAGCGGATGCGTGCGGTACTGGGCGTCCAGGGTGATGGTCCGGGGGATGCCGTCCTGTTTCGTGAGCTCCCGGGCCTTCTCAATCAGGTACTGGAACATGCTCATTTTGATGACGTCTTTGTTGACGGAGCCGTCCTGCTCGGCCATGCTCTCGAAGATTTCCTCATCGTAGATATGGGGCAGCTGCCGGTGGTCCCCCACCAGTATGATGCGCCGGGAGGCCTGGGCCATGGGAATCATCAGGTTCCCCGGACTCACCCGGGCCGCCTCGTCCACGATCACCGTGGGGTACTCCGGGTGCTCCTCCTCCCTCATCACGCCCTTGGCTCTTCGGATGTCCTGGCCCTCACACTGCTGGGTGGTGGCCGCGTAGACGAAGTTGTACCGCTCCAGGGCCTTCTCAATCCGCACCGAGTTGTTCTCCAGCTCATAGAGCAGGTCGGAGAGGATGGCGTCCATCTCGTCCTTCGGCCGCTGAAGGGTCCGGCTGAGCCGCTGATAGAGGCGGATGATCTCGCTCCTGGGCTTCTCCACCCGGTAGACGGGCTTGGGGACGCAGAGGCGCAGCAGTTCCTCCCGGACCCGCGCCAGCTCCTCCAGCAGGGCCGCTTCCGGTTCACCCTCCCACAGGGAGGCCCGCTCCAGGGTCTCCAGCATCCCCCGGAGGTCCCGCGTGTCCTCCAGGGCCCGGAGCAGGTCATAGGCCGTGTCCTGCCCGTCGTCCAGGAAGCCCTCCCGGGTGGTGCGGAGGCGGCGGATTTTCCCGGTCAGATCACCGGCGCGGTCCGGGTCCCGCATCCGGATTTCCTGCTTCAGGTCCTCGATTTCCCCGGCGAAGCTCCGGCCGGTATCCACCGCCTCCGCCTGCTCCAGAAACCGCAGGGCGCTGTCGTCGCCGGGATAGGCGAAGTAGTCGTGATACCGCTTTTTCAGCCGCTTCTGCTCCTCCGATATCCGGATGGAGGGATTCCGGTCCCGAAGCGCCTGGGCGTAGTTCGCGCACCAGGCTTCGATGCCCTGCTCCATGGTCCGGTCCTCCTCGTCCTGGGAGCCGAATTTCATGGTGAGCAGGGAGTTGACCCAAAGCCGCTCGCAGATGTTGCGCACGGCGGCGTGCTGAAAGCTGGTCACCAGCACGCTGCCCTGGTTGTTCCGGCGGGGGTCCGCCAGCTCGTTGAGCCGCTCGATGATGGCGGTGATCACCTTCGTCTTTCCCGTTCCGGGAGGGCCCTGGATGATGGCGATGTCCGGCGTATTCAGGGCAATCCGGATGGCCTCGGCCTGGGCGGGGGTGGGGTCGTTGGAGCCGAAAATCTTCTCCTTCACAAAGGTAGACATGGGCTCAACGGGCTTTTGCGCGGCGGGGCGGTCCAGCATATCCGGGAGGCAGCCCTCGATGATCAGGCCCAGGGCGGGATTGGCGGCCTCGCCGGAGTCGATGCGCCGCTGGGCGTCCTCCCGGCGGCTGATCTGCCGCTCGTCGCCCAGTATGGACAGGGATGCCACGCTGCCCGCCGGCGGCGGCCCCTGGTTCTTCCGGTTGTCCAGCGTCAGGCTGCGCTCCTCCCGCCGGACCTCCACGATCTCCCGCATGTCGGGCCGGTCGTGGGGGTATTCCGCCAGCTCCTGCTGCCGGTACTGCTGCCAGGTCATGGACGTGTCCTCCAGATAAGGGGGCGGCTCCTGGGAAAAGCACAGCCACGTCCCCCGGGTGAGGTACGCCCACTGCTCCTCACACAGCCCGTCGGGGTAGACGATCACACCGCCCCGGCCGGTCTCGCAGTTGGGGTGGAGGAAAAATGTCCCCATCTCCCGGGCCCGCCGCAGCAGGAAGTCCCCCTCCAGTCCGGTGTACTGGTTCCACAGATCGAGGTAGCCGCTGATGGAGTCCAGCTGCCGCCGGATGCTCTCGCTGAAAAAGGCGTCCCCCTCCTCAAAGCACAGCTGCCCGACGCCCAGGGCCATCGGCACCGCGCGGCGGTTCCGCACGTCCACGCTCTCCGCCAGAAGGTATTCCCGCCCGGAGCGCTCCGTTCTCAGGCAGAGCTGGAGGGAAAAATCCCTTCCATAGATGCGGATTTTGCGCTGCCCGTTGGCGGTCTCCTCCGGCGGCGCTTCCTCCGCCGGGGGCTGGACGCCCTCCGGCGCTTCCTCTTCCGGCGCCTCCTCCGGACTCTTCGGCCGCGGCTTCCAGCCGTAGCGGGCAAATTCCTCCGGGTCGTATTTCCCCACGGTATAGGCAAAGCAGGACTCCACGCCGTTGGAAAGCCGGAAGTTCTCCTCCAGAATCTCCCGGGCCGCCTGCTTGTCCCGGAGCAGCCCCTTCTTCCGCAAGGTCTCCTCCACCCCGCTGCCCGTCACCACGGTCCAGCGGCCTATGGAGGCGGAGCGGAAGAAAAAGACAATATGGAGGCGGAACCGGCCCTCCTGCCCGGAGGCGGGGAGGCAGGCGGCGCAAGCCAGATTCTGCCGCCGCTGCTGCATGAGCCCGGCGATTTCCCGGGCGTCCCGCTCCTCTTCAAAGACGAAGGGGTACACAGCCGGACGCTCCCCAGCGAAACCGGCGATAAACTCAAAGCACTGGCCCCGGCTTACAATACGCCCCTCCGCGCAGACAATGGCAGAGGGGGACAGCAGGCGGCAGGGAATGTCGCGGAAGGTAACTTCTTCGGGGGTTTTCAGTTCAGTCAGCTTCACAGAGCCGCACCTCCATCCAAACAGTATCGCCCTTCCGGCGCTCACAGCGCAGACGGAACCGCTCTGGCAGGCCGCCGGTCCGCCCATACAGCTGCCGCTCCGGACAAATCAGGGAGAAGGACCAAAGGCTGTTGAGCTCCTCCAGCTCCAACCCGCTCTCCGTACGGCGGAGAAGGAAGGCAGTCTCGTCCGGCTCCTCCGTCCGGGGGCCCTGGAGCAGCCGCGCGGAGACCCGGGCCTCCTGTCCGGCGGACAACTCCCGGACGCACTGCCAGAAGGGCGCTCCCCCCTCCGGGGACAGGAAGGCGCACAGATGGACCGTATCGGTCCGGTGATCGCACCAGGGGCAGGCCCCGTATTCGGTCCCGTCGTAGTCCATGCCGCAGTGAGGGCACCGGACGGCGGCATCCAGCTCAGCCCCCAGCAGCCAGGCCCACTCCGCCATGGAGGGGCGGGTCACGGGGTTCTCCCGGCCCGTCCGGCAGAAGGCGGCGTCAAAGGCGTCCAGGAGGCGGGCACTGAGGAGGGCGTGTTCCCCGTCTACCCGGCCAAAGCGGGAATCCGCCCCGTTGGAGCCGTCCTCCCGGTCCCAGATCCAGGGGAGCTCGCCGCTGTCTAGCAGAGCCTCGTCCGCGAAGTCCTGCTCTTCATAGGTCTGCCCCGCGTAGGGGTGCGTTCCGGTCAGGTGGGTGAAAAGGAGGACCGCGAAGGAATAGCTGTCGGAGTAAAAGGTGTTCCCCATTTCTCCCCGGATGATCTCCGGCGCAAGGACCCCGGCGGTACCGGCCCCGGGCCTCCCGGCGGTCTCGGACTGCCAGTCCAGGTTGTCCGCGTCGATGAGCCAGACGGAGCAGGGGCCTTCCGGGTCGCTGGTGAGGAACAGGTTGTTAGCGGAGACGTCGCAGTACACCAGCCCGGCGGCGTGGAGCCGGGAGAGCATGCAGGCGCATTGGAAATAGGCCTCCAGCCGCCGCCGTCTCCCGCCGCTGTACAGATAGGCGCTGAAGTCCCGGAGCAGTTCCTCCGGGCAGTCCGGGCGCAGTTCCTCCAGCCAGGGGGTGGCAAACCCCTCCGGCGCGGTCACGCCGCCGAAGGCCTCTCCGAAGGCGTGCATATTGTCCAGAACGATCATCTCATAGCCCATCACATCCTCCAAGACCGCCTGGGGCCGGGTGATGTGGAGCCGCTCGGGAATGGGCAGCAGCCGGATGCGGTCAAACACCCGGTTCCGCGCGGGGTCCTCCACCAGCTTCCCGTTTTCCAGGCTCAGCTTGACTCCCACGTTGGGCGTATGGGTGCGGAAGAAGATGCCCTGTCCCCCCGGCAGGCCCGGGACATCCATCCGCCGCTGATGGGTATCGCCGTAAAAATTGGTGAACTGGACGGGATACCCGTCCGGGCCCAGGATTCCCTTCATTCCCCCGCCTCCTCTCCGCGCAGAAGATAGATCAGCGTCTTATCGTCAGAGCCCGGCCAGTCCTCCAGGAGCTCCCGGACCCGGGCCTGGACCCGCCCGGCCGGAAGGCCGGAAAAGGACTCCGTGAATTCCTCCGTAAACTCCCCCAGCCTCCGGGGAGTCGTCTCGTTCAGCTCCACGCCGTCGCTGCACAGCACCGCGCCCTGGAGCTCCTGAAAATCCAGCGTTTTCCACGCCAGCGCCTCCAGCGGCAGCAGGCCGGACACGCAGTCCGTCTCGTTAGCGAACCGGCTGTCCTTGAGGTCCGCCAGGACGTGAACCCGCCCGTCCGCCCGCAGGGCGGCGAAGCCGTCTCCCAGCCGGACCATCCAGGCCCGGTTTCCCCGGACGCGCACCGCCAGCAGGGTGGCACAGCACTCCTCCGGGTCCAGGTCCCCCAGCCGGGCCAGCCAGTCCCGGTGGACGGCCTCCGCGAAGGCCACCGGAGTCTCCCAGGCCTCCGGCACCTCCTGGGCAATCCGGGCGGCTCCGGCGCACAGGGCCCGCGCACCGGCGGCGGAGTCCCGCTTGCTGCCCAGGCCGTCGGAGAGGGCCAGGAGCCAGCCGTCCTCCAGCGGGAGGCACTGAAAGGCGTCCTGATTTTCCAGGTGGCACGCGCCCCGGAGGGACACGCCGTCAGCAAACATGGTCCTCCCCCTTCCGGCAGCAAATCCGCAGAAGGCACCCGGGCAAGTCCGATCCGGGAAACACCCGGTCCTCCCGGCCCACGGCCCCGCCCAGCCTGTCGCGGTCACAGTCTCCCCCTACGGCCACAATGAAAAGCCCATCCCCCGGCTTCTCCGGGAGCTCCCCGCCGTCCGTCAGCAGCAGCGCCGCCTCTTCCCGCCGCTCCGCCAGGAACCGGTTCAGCGCATCGGGGTCCGCCCGCCCGGAGAAATCCGGGGGCACGTCCGGCGGAAGGGGGACGATGTCCTCCCGCCAGCGGTAGGCCCGGAGTTCCAGGTCTGGAAGGACGCCGCACAGCCGCCGGGCGCTGAGCAGCAGCATCCGGGCGACGGAATCCTTCCCGTTTTCCGACAGGCTGCCGGAGGCGTCCAGAATCAGATTCAGCTTCATATACCCTCCTGTGTTCCCTCGATAAAGGGCCGGAAAAGCGTCCGGATTTCCTGGTTGACCAGAAACATGGCCCGGTTGTCCAGCCCCGCCGGGAACCGCGCCGGCGGCTGTCCCGCCAGAAGCCCGGCCTCCCGTTCGTTGACGCCGTACGACACCCCGTAAAAAAAATCCGCCGGGGCAGCACCGCTGGCCTTGAGGAGATTGCCGCTGTCAAAGAACACGGCGGCATGGGACCCGTGAACCGGGCCCTCGCTGAGAAACTCCCAGAGCTTTTCTCCCGGCTCCTTCCGCGACAGGTATCCCGGCATGAGACCGGGACGGGGCCCCGCCTCCCGAGTCAGGTTCCGGTTGTCCAGAATCACCAGTATCCGGCGCTCATACCAGACCGCCTGATACCTCTCCAGGAGAGCTGGAATGTCCGGAAGGACGACGGCGCCCCAGTCCGTCTCCCCCACCCAGGCCTCGCCGCCGACGTACACCGCCTCGTCGCAGCCGCCGCAGTTCCGGGCGGAACGGAGCAGGGACTCCAGCAGTCCCCGCTTCATGCGCCCGCTGTGCCCGCACAGCAGCACGTTCTGCTCCGCCTCCGGCAGCAGCGTGCAGCGCAGCGGCTTCCCCTCGAAATCCAGGGTCTGCCCCAGAGTGAGGGTCAGGCCCTCCGGGTCCCGGAAAGCCTCCTCAGCCGGGGGCCGGGGGAACTCCTGTCCCCGGAACACGCGGTTTACCTCCGGCCCGCCGGTTCCCAGCCTGCGGCATCCGGTGCGAATCTGCCGCAGCTTCTCCTCCACAAGAGCCCTCTTCGCCCAGGGGACGGCGAACTTCACATTCTGGGAGAGGCTTCCATGGGCCGTGTTCAGGATGGCGTAGGGCACCTTCAGGCTCGCCCCGGCGTCGTTGGCGGAGGCCGGTCCCCCCAGCAGGAGCCGGGAGTCCTCCGCCCCGCAGCGGAGCACAATGCGCCCCGCGAACTGGGAGGCGATGGCGCCGAAATCGCCAAGGCTTTTGAGGGACTGGGTGGCCAGGACCAGATGCACTCCAGCGGAGCGCCCCTGCTTGGCAATCCGGCTCAGCAGAGCCGCCGTGTCCTGCTTCCGGTCGTTTTCAAAGAGGACCTGAAACTCGTCGATAACCACCAGCAGCCGGGGCATGGACCGCCCCGCCTCTCGGAAGGAGCGCAAATCCCGGCAGCCCAGGCTCTTGAATATCCCGGCCCGCCGGGACAGCTCCTCCGCCAGGTGGCGCAGAACGGTGACGCCGTACTCCGTATCCGCCTCTACCGCCACCAGCGCGGCGTGGGGAAGGGTCCCGGCATACTGGCTGAACTCCACGCCCTCCTTGAAGTCCAGCAGGTACAGCTGCACCTCCTCCGGACTGAACCGCCAGCAGACGCTGGTAATCAGGCTGTGCAGCAGGTTGGACTTTCCGGAGCCGGTATCGCCGCCGACGAGGTAGTGGGCCGCCTGGTCGTCCAGAGGGACCATCAGCGGGCTCCCGCCGCCGGTGTCGAAACCCATGGGCGCGGAAATCCCCTCCGCCGAGCTCCCGGTGAACAGCGTTTCCCGGGGCAGAATCTCCGGGAAGGAGAAGAGATTTTCCATATCCCGGTCCGCGGCGGCCCGGAGGTGCCCCACCAGCTCCGCCAGCTCCCCCGGCCCGGGAAGGGCCTCCTCTTGGCAGGAGACCTCCAGATGGGAGAAGGAAACGGGGGCCAGATAGTCCAGGATGGAAATGCACTGCTGATCGATGCACCGGAGCAGCGCCTGGTCCATGCGGCTCCGGACGTTCTCCCCGTCCCAGACGGAGGCGTCACAGGAGAAGATAACCAGCAGCCCGCAGCGGCCATTGTGGCGCAGAAGCGTCTCAAACATGCGGAAGCACTCCTGGTCCATGCCCGCCGGCACGTCCGTGAACACGAACACCCGGTAAGGCAGCATCCTGCGCAGCTGGTTCCGCCCGTACATGGCGGCGTTGTAACCGGCCCAGTCCCCGGCGCTTTGAAAGGTGTGGGCGTATAAATCCCGGATGTACAGCTCCACCTGCGCCAGGGCGTCCCTGAGCTCCTGGGGGGTACACATGACCCGGCCCTGGGGAACCAGATTCCGGCTGCCCAGCATGGCATGGAACGCCTGCACGGCCTGCCCCAGCCCCTTGGGGTCGAAGAAATAGTACTCCTGCCGGTTCACGGGCAGCGTGTACGCCAGCCGGAGGAGCAGGCCGAGGACCTCCTCCCCGCCGCCGCTCATGTACAGGGGCCGGGGGACGGGAAGGGGGAGCATGCGGGGAACCACCAGCTCCTTCCCGTCATAGGCCACCCGGTTCTCCCCCATGGCGATGAAGCGGCGGAAATTCCCCCGGGTGTTCAGGTTGGCCCGGGACAGCTCCGTCAGAGGCGGCTGCGCGCCGCGAATGGTCCGGCAGGTCCGCTCCAGCCGCTGAAGCAGCTCCGCCTCCTTCCGTTCAAACAGCTCCTTCGCCCCGTCGAGGCGCCAGCGGTACTGTCCGGGGTTCCGGATGGAGCCGCCCGGGCCCCGCAGCTCCCGGTTGATGATCTGCACGCTCCGCTCCCTCTCCCCGACGATCTGGTCCAATCGGGCCAGAAGTCCGTCTACCGTCTCCAGATCCATAGCGGGCCTCCCCTCATAGTATAAGCATGCGCAGCTCCAGCGTCAGGGCCTGTACCTGCTTCCGGGCCAGCGCTCCCTGTTCTTCCGTCTCCCGCATCCGGCGCAGAGCGCCCTCCAGCGGGGCATAGACCTCCTCCTCCACGGACCGGCCAAAGGCATCCCGCACCGCCTGGGTGAAGCACTTCCGGCTCCGGGCCAGCGCGGCCATGGGCTCGTCAAACACCGCCGTCCACCTCCCCCCAGACAAATCGGATGCAGCTGCGGTCCAATTCCTCCTTCCGGGGCAGCATCCCCAGAATCGGAGAACCGGCCTGCCGCAGAGCCTCCCGCAGGGCCTGCTCCTGCCCCGGCGGCAGATCCCGGATGTCCCGGGTGCACACGACGCAGGAGGCGCTGTGTCCCTGATGGCCCTCCGCCTGGCGGCACATGTGGTCCAGCTCCCGGCGGAGGTAGGCCGCCTCTCCGGATTTCACCTCAATCGCCAGGCTTCCGCCCTCCCGGGCCCCCATCTGCCGGCCCCGGCCGAGAATCAGGGGAACCTTCAGGCCGTAGAGCGTCATGTCAATTTTGGTGAACCCGCCGTCCTCCAGCGTCCGGTTTTCCTGTGTGCGAATCTCCTCCCCCAGCGGGGCGAAGGCCCGGATAACCAGCTCCTCGCACAGGCGGCCCGCCACGTTTTTCCGGACCTGGAGCTCCACCGCCGCCTCCCTGCCCGGGACCTCCAGCTGGCGGCGGAGACGGTCCACGGCGGCGCGGAAGCCGGGGTCTGTGGCGTAGAGATACGCCAGCACGGCCCCCTGAACGCTTTCGGAGACATTGAGCCGGTCGTGGACCTGGTCCGGGCGGACGGGCCGTTTCTCCTCCGGCTCCCAGTGAAGCCACTCACCGGCGGCCTCCCGCGCTGGAGAATTTCCATGATAATTCCGGAGGTCCCCGGCGGCGGCGGCAAGCCGGGACCGTCCCCGTTGGACAACCTCTGCGGCCTCCGCAAGGGCGGCGGTGTACTGAACCCGCTGGCTCTCCAAAGAGAGCCCGGCGATTTCCCCGCACCGGGCGGCCAGCTCCCGCCGCCGCTCCATGCGCTCCCGGCGGCGCCGGGCCTCCTCAAAGGCCTGACGGGCCTCCTCCGCCCGGGCCAGGGCCTCCGCCGCCCGGGCGCTCTCCACGGCGATAACGGCGGGCTGGCCGGAGGCGATGGCGGCGGCTTCCGCCATAACGGCCTGTGCCAGCTCCGCCTCCCGGGCGGCGAGGACCGCCGCTCTTTCCGCCTCCAGCAGCTGCGCCATTTCCAGCAGGCCGTGGCTGGTCCGCTCCTCCGTCCGGGTCTCCTCCAACAGCCGCTCCGCCTGCCGGAGGTCCTCCTGGCACAGCCCAACGGCGGACTCCTGAATCCGGAGGAGCTCCAGCGCGGCCAGCTCCATTTCCTCCTCGCGAAATACCGAAACCTGACTGCTCCTCATCCGGCAACCTCCTCGGAACTGTTTCAGCGGAGTCCCTACCGGCGCTGGTACGCCCGCAGATGATCGGCCATCATCCGCAGCTCCGGAATCTGCCGGGCGGCCTCCTCAAGAAATCTCGACTGCATCGCCAAAAGGTCCTGGAAGCACGCTTCAAAGGCCTGGCGCTCCCGGTCCTGCCAGCTCTCCCCGTACTGGGCGAAGGCCGCGCTGAACCGTCCCGTCTCCTCTTCTATGACGTTCAGATAGTTCTCCAGCGCTCCGGCGATGGCGTCAATATCTTCGGGGCTTCCGATAACCATACTTATGATGGACTCCTTTCCCCGGCGCTTTCCAATAGAGACCCGGTCACATCCAGGGATTCTCAGCGGGAGCCTGCGTGGGCTCCGGTGCAGGCTCCGGCGTCTTTCTGGCGGCGGAGCCCCGCTGAACCGTCATGGTCACGCAGCGGAACTTCTCGACAATGTCCTGCGCGTTCTCCGCAAAGAACAGATGATCCTTGTCCTCCGCGAACTCCAGCAGCTTCTCCTGGTCGGCGTCGTTGCCAATCGCCACGGCAAAGCGCTGGCAGCTGGCGGAGCGGCCATCGGAGATGAAGGCCTGAAGCGCGTCCCGCCAGTTCTTATCCGTAGGCTCGCCGTCGGAGACCAGCACCACCACCGGGCGGTAGTTGCCGGAGACGGTTATATCCTTGTCGTCGATCAGGTCCTTCGCCGCCTGGAGCACCAGGCCCAGATTGGTCATACCGGCGGCCTCAAAGGAAGTAACGCCCTGTTTTTGCAGGTCCTCCACCGGCGTATAGGGGGTGTGCAGCTCCGGCTGGTCGCTGAAGGTCATGATTCCGATGATGATGATCCGCTCCTTCCGGCCCTCGTCCACAAACGCCTTCACCATTTCCTCCACGGCGTCATGGAGATTTTCGATCTTCTCCCCTTTCATGCTGCTGCTGACGTCCAGCAGCAGCAGGATGGGGAGCTTCTTAACCGCAGTGGGCTTGTACTTAGAGATATCAAACGCCATGTTCCGTTCCTCCTTCAATTTGAATCCTCAGTTTCCCCAAAAATTGACGCATCGTCCGGCTGACGCTGGCGGCGTTCCGGCCATATTTGTCCGCGATGCTCTGCTGCGGAGGAACCGCCCCGGTACGGGCATAAGCCTCCGCGATTTCCAGGCACACGAAGCGGAACTCCTCCGCCAGATGGAAGTCCTCCAGCTCCGGCAGGACGCGGGCGGTCAGCAGCTCCGACACCAGAGGCCTCTGCCGTTCCTGAAGGCCGCCGAATACCGCGTCGATGTGCGCCAGCAGCTCCTGGACGTCCTCCTGAGACTCCAGATACGCCTCCACGGAAAACCCGGCCGGTTCCCGGACATCCTCCTCGGGCCACGAACTGCCGGTAACGGAGAACTCCGCCATTTCCGCAATGCGGGGCACCTTTTTCACGGGAATTCCCATAGCCTCTGCGATTTTCGCGTAGAACTCCGGGCCGTCCACCTCCGCGCCGGAGCTCTTCCGCAGACGGCTGTAGTTGTAAATGAGCAGCAGGTCCTCACGGGAAACCCGAACGCCCCGGAGCTGCTCCCGAACGCTTCTGCGGCCCTGAATGCGGTGGTACTCCGCCTTCCAGGCGGCATTGAAATAGCCCAGAAACGGGCCTTTTTCCGGAATGTAGCTCCTGATACAGCGCACGGCCGTCTCCATAATCTCACTGCCGTAGGTCTCATATCTGTGCCGGTTGACGGCCATCAGATAGCAGAAGAGATATTCGATCATGTTGTAGGACTCCCGCTCAAAACCGGCGGTCTCCCGGTCCAGCGTAAACAGGGGCGATTCGGAAATGTTTTTCTCACACTCCGTTCGGTTGTAGTACATAATCTCCTCCCCGCTTTAAGAAGAAAGGAGCATCTTGAGCATATTCCGGGCCTTCCCGGGCTGGTCGCAGCGAATCAGACCGGTGACGGAGCTCAGGCCGTAGAGGGGTGAGAGGTCGCAGAGCCGGGTGTCCGTCACATGACCGTTGACAAACTCGGCCTGACCATAGAAGATGTGGCCGGCCTTGCAGCGCAGGAACTTCTCCGCGAAACCCAGGGCGGCAAAGATGATAATGGGCTGGTCCTTGGGGCCGTAGGTTGTGTCCACCAGGATATGCGCGCCGTCCTCCAGGTGGTCCACGAGAGATCCCATCAGCTGGGTGTGAATGGCCCGGGACTGGGCGAAATCCGTGTTGATGACGGTGTATTCCACGGAGACGTCCCGCTCCCCGATGACGCCCGCCAGCTCTTCGCGGTAGAGCTCCGCGTTCTTCTCGCTGTGGCAGTGGGTCCCCTGCCTGAGCAGGAGCAGGACCTTCAGCCGGTCGCCGTCCTTCAGGGCGTGATCCAGATATGAGTTGATGGGGTAGAAGACGGGTTTGTCCGAGGTAGGCAGGGACTTGTCTTCGCTGCGGTAAACGGACTGGTCGAGATGTTCTTTCATGGGGACGGCGATGATGATTGTCTGCCGCACGGTTTAACCTCCTTTTTTTACGCGCATGTCCGGAGCCCGTCGTTCCAGCGGTAACGCCGCCGGGTCTGCCGGAGCACCTCAATGCCGTATTCCTTTTCGATATAGCGGATGTACATTGGAATTTTGTCCATGGTCATTTCCACGGCGGTGTTCCGGTGAGCCCGGGAGAAGTCGATAGCCGCGTCGATGGGGACGCCGCCGCTGTAGTAAGTGTGCGTCCCCCACCGGAAGCGCTGGGTGAAGAGGAAGTAGTTCCGTCCGCCGGAGGAGAGGTAGAAGGAGTGGATGTTGTGGCCGGTAGACCGGCAGAAAATAAGACTTCTCATAAATGGGTCCTCCTTTTCGAATTCGTCTATGTGGTGGGTGTTCTACTATGCTTATGGACGGACTCGAAGGAGGAGTTAACCTTTTTCGGAAAAATTTTTTGACATTTGGGAAGGAATGACATTTAAAGTCATTTTATATCATTGGGGGGAGAAATGCAAGGCTTGGAAACCATGCCGGAGTGTCTATTCGCGCACTTTATAGCAGGAATGATTGACAGGAGTAGCTCCTCGTAGTTGCCTATTTATCAAGGTTCCCAGAACGAAAATCAAAACAGAACACCTTTATAAAATTTGCGTATGGGACACTCCCTCCCAAAACATAAGATTGCGTTTTATTAGGAAAACACACTGACAAATGGGTTTTTGCTTTGGCGGGTATCAGCCTGCCTCGGCGGTGTCAGTGGTGTTGATTTCAATGTACTCGGCAAAGTTGCGGAACTTGTCCGCAACTTTGAAATGAACGCTTATATTGCCGTTTTCGTAAATTTTGATATGGTCTACCAAGTCCATGAGGATTTCACGGGGCGACGTTTCGGTGCTTGATACTTTGCAAAAGCTACCAGCACGGGGTGTTCTTTGTAACGCCGTTTGAGAGCTCTTTCCGTTCAGCCGTCAGCCAGGCCAGCAAATCCGAGAGCCCAGCGGTCTGCTGTTCATAATCGGATTTCATATCCCGGTATTCCTGCTAGGTGATTTCCCCGTCTTTCCAATCTTGATACAGTGACTGCTTGCAGCGGGTGATTTTCGTCAATTCCTTTTCCTTTGCGGCTATCTGGTCGTTAAGACGGTGGGATTGACTTTATTGATACGGGCAATCAATTCTGAGTAGGAAGCGGCGGTGTTCACTTGATACTGGATAACGAACAGAACAGCGGCCTCCAAGCGGTTGTGCTTGATAGAGTGTATGGAGCAGACCGTCCGGGAGCGGTCCTTGTTAAGTAGAGTAGCCCTGATGTTGATGGTGGTCCCAGTGATATACCCGCTCCAGAGGAATCACCTGATTGCAATCAGCGGACAACTCGTCGGACTTGCAGCTTCGGGAGTAAGCCAGAGCCTCGTTATAGGCGGGGCTGTGTAGGCCGGCGGGCTCCAGGATGCGAAATTAGAGGAAGTAAATCATTGACAAAAACATAACAAAAGAATACAATATAATCGAAAGAAGGTGGGACTTGTGTTGAATTGGAATTCAAACCAAATTGACCATGAGGTGCAAAAGAGGAAGCATGTCATAGACGTCGCCGCAGGCCGGGAACCGGCGGATTTGGTGCTGAAAAACGCGTCTTACATGAATGTTTTCACAGGGGATATTTCAACGGCGGATATCGCCGTAACAGAAGGACTTATCGCGGGTATAGGATCGTACTTCGGAAAGAGCGAACGGAACTGCGCCGGCAAGATTGTTCTTCCGGGCCTCATGGATGCTCACATTCATCTGGAAAGCTCCCTGGTGGCCCCAGCGGAATTTGCAAAAGCGGTGCTGCCTCACGGCACCACCACAGTGGTGACCGACCCCCATGAAATTGCCAACGTCATGGGAACCAACGGCATCGAATATATGCTCCAGGCCACGGCGAATCTGCCGGTAGATGTGCAGTTTATGCTGCCCTCCTGTGTTCCCGCCACGCCCTTGGACGAGTCCGGCGCGGTGCTGGAAAAAAAGGATCTGGATCGTTTTTATGGGCATCCCCGGGTCCGGGGCCTGGCGGAAATGATGAACTTTGTGGGCGTGCTGGCAGGGGATGAGGACATTCTTGAAAAACTGGCGGCGGCTCAGCTGGCAGGCGGGCGGATTGACGGTCACGCACCGAATTTGGGAGGGAACAACCTGAACGCTTACATAGCCGCCGGGGTTTGTTCTGACCATGAGTGCTCCAATCTTCAGGACGCCATCGCCAAACTGGAGCGGGGACAGTACATCATGATCCGGGAAGGCACCGCCGCTCGGAATCTGGAAGCGCTGGTTCCCCTGCTGAATGAGAAATACGGCGGGCGATGCCTCCTCTGTACAGACGACAAGCACCCTGGCGATTTGCTGGAAAAAGGCCATATCGACGGTATTATCCGGCAGGCTGTCGCTTTGGGCGCGGACCCTGTCGCGGCAGTGAAAGCGGCTACCATCAACGCGGCCCGGTACTTTGGACTGAGAGACCGCGGAGCGGTGGCGCCGGGCTATCTGGCAGACCTTGCCGTCATTGACGGATTGCAGAGCTTCCAGGTGGAGGCAGTTTACCGGCAGGGTGTTTTAGTGGCTGAAAACGGCGTTGCCGGGGCATTCCAAGTTCCCGGCGTGGAACCGGAACTGGTGGGGCTGGCCCATCACACTTTCCAGGTTGGAGACCTTACGGCAGAGGACTTCAAAAACGACGGTTCCTTGGGTGTGGTGGGCATGGTGGACGGAGAGATCGTCACCTTGGACGCGGGCCGGGCCAGGACGGCGGACGTCACCCAGGACATTTTGCGAACCGCCGTAGTGGAACGGCACAGGGGAAGCGGACATATCGGCGTGGGCTTTCTCCAGGGCTATGGCCTGAAATCCGGCGCGGTTGCTACCAGCATTTCCCATGATTCCCACAATATTATTGTTGTAGGAGTCAGCGAGGAGGACTGTGCCGCCGCCGCAAATAGGATCGTGGAACTAAACGGAGGCATTGTGGTCTGGAACGACGGCAAACCCATCGCGGAGGTTCCCCTGTCCATCGCGGGCATCATGAGCGATGAACCGCTGGCCGCTGTCAATGAAAAGCTGGAGTCCGCAAAGGCGGCGGCTCACGCTCTAGGGGTCAATCCGGGAATTGATCCTTTCATGACTTTGAGCTTCATGGCTCTGCCCGTGATTCCCGCGCTACGCATAACAACCCGCGGTGTATTCGACGTAAGAAAGCAGATTTATTTGTAAGCGGCTCTGCTCAGCGAATACTCCTTACGCAAATGAACCGCCCCGATTGTGCTGTTTGCACAACAGGGGCGGTTCATTTTTATATGAGATGTCAGTGTTATGCCTGGTTCGAAATATCCTGAGCCGCTTTCGCAATCGTATCAAAGACATTGCCTTGAAGAATGGTCATTGACGACGCAAACATCAAGTTGATTGGGTAATCAAAATTTTCCACATTGCATCCACAAATATCGCGATACTCTTTCTCGGACCCCAAACTGGGAACCCGGTCAATCATGCGGGCTGTGCTGTCCATGTAACCGTACAGCTTTTTCTCCAGCTGAAAGGCCATGCCGCATTCAAAGGAGGTATCGCTGTCCGGCTCCCACCCGTGGAAATC
Organism: Oscillospiraceae bacterium 38-13; assembly: GCA_041223955.1. GTDB lineage: Bacteria > Bacillota > Clostridia > Oscillospirales > Oscillospiraceae > Oscillibacter. Next base: position 163,604 of record JBCLRG010000005.1, read on the forward strand.
ATTGAGGTTCGCGACGAGGATATCGCAGTCCCTCACATGCTGCTGCTGCCGGTCAAAAATATGGTATGCCCGCGCATAAGGATCGGACTCCTGTTCCTCGGAGACCTCCCGGACCTCGTCGGTCGGTACAATAATCCGCAAACCAAGCTTGGAACCCCATTCCTTTATTTTTTTGTACTGCTCCTGGACATCGGCGTCATACCGCTCAGGACCGGCCACATAAACGACAGGGGCTCCGCCGTCCTTTGGGGGCTCTCCGGCAATCGTCTCCGCCTGACCGGACTCAAACGCGGACTTTTTCCGCCGTTCCTCACAGTCCAGGGAAAAGACCTGAAGGCAGTCGTCGAAGTCGCCCTCAACGATCTTCATCGCGCCGACCACATTCGGCGAAAACGGGAGGTCCGCATAGGGCAGCGGGCGTCCCTTCTGGTCATACGCCACGCCGTCACGCAGAATGCTGCCCTGGTATTTCCAGGCCATCGGGCGCTTGTCCCGGGTGTAGCCGTAACAGCGCGCCCCCTTGGCATAAGCCATACCGACTTCGTAGATGCTACCGCCGTCCACATCCGCTCCCCGGTAAAATTCCAGGTTGCACAAGATAGCTGTGGATTCATTGAGGCATCTGGCGCAATTGTCAAAAATCGCATCGGCGTTTTTTCTCAGGTCGGTATGGTTTAAATCCAGCTCCGCATCACTGGGCATTGTCACGTCGAAGCCCTTGATCTTGGCGCGGTCCCGCATCACATACCAGCGGGGATATCCGTCCACGTAGAAGCACATCGGACCGGCTATGTAAAGCCTCTCTTTCTCCATCTCCACACTCCTCACTGCAAAACAAGATCACGCAGAAGGTTCAAAAACCGGCCATAATCGGCCTCCTCGCCGATTTCGACCATGGGCAGATGCTCCCAAACAAAGTGGTGCCGCCGGTCTATCACGGTCATGCCCAGGGTCAGGGGACTCTGGGTTTCAACGCCCACATGGGCCCGCATGGTCTTAACCAGGGTGGGGTCAATTGCGTAGGCCACCGCCATACAGTCGATGATCGTCGTATACGCCTCAAATCCCCTGCCCGCGGCAAAGCGAATGGCCTGAGACAAAAACCGTGCCTCCGGGCGGGGGCTCTCCGCGAAGGAGGCAATGTCCTCGTCAGAGAAATTGACGTCAAAATGTGTAGCCACGTCCAGGCCGAGCGCAACCAGGGGAATCCCGGACTCATAAACGATCTTCGCCGCCTCCGGGTCCACATACACGTTCCACTCACTCTGGGGCGTGTCGCCGGTGGCGTTCAGAAACGCGTAGCGGTTCAGCCCAAAGGCTCCGGAAATGGCTACGACGCCCGGAATCAGCTTGGCGATCTCCGGCTCCTTCACCAAAGCCATTGCCAGGTTGCTCATAGGCCCGGTGCACAGGATGGTTACCTCGCCGGGGTTTTCCTTTACCAGGCGGATGATCAGCTCCACTGCGTGCTCCTTCGCTAGGGGCATCGTGGGAGCGGGAAGGAAATTTTCCGCCTGGCCGTCGGCGCCGTGGGTAAACGGGTCCGGCGGGGCGGGGCGCACCATGGGGCGGGCCATTCCTTTTGCGGCGGGGATATCCTGCCGCCCCAGCATCTCCAGCACTTTCCGGGCGTTATCGCTGGTGACATCCACAGGGTAGTTTCCGTTGACCGCAGTAACCGCCAGCAAATTCAGCTGCGGCACCTTTGCGGCCATGACAATTGCCATGGAATCGTCCATACCCGGATCGCAGTCCAGAATCACTTTTTTCAAAGGGATGACCTCCTTTTCAGTCCGCTTGGAGCTTCACGAAATACTCCCGGTTCCGGGGGCCGTCAAATTCCAGGAAGTAGATGCCCTGGGAATGCCCCACCAGCAGCTTCCCCTCGTGAATGGGTATCGTAAGATTGACGCCAATTAGCGAGGATTTGACGTGCCCCGCAGCGTCCTGGGGGGTGTCATGCTGGTGCTTGAAGTCAATGCGTGTGGGAATCAGGCGGCATATTTCGTCCTGCAAATCCAAAAATCCGTTGGGGTCCCAAAAGGAGGTAATCGTCAGCCCCGCAGTGGTGTGAGGGATGCAGACAACACACAGTCCCTCCTGAATTCCGCTTTCCGACACGAAGGCCTTGATATCGTCCGTCAGCGGGACGACATCCCGCTCCTTGGTGGCGATTTTAAAATTTTTCAACATAGAGGTTTCCTCACTTTACAATCATTTCGCTTTGTGTGATGCCGCGTCCGCCTTCCGCGAATTGCCACGGGCCCTTGCAGCCGCGTCCGTCCTCCTCGCCCAGGACCTCGCCCAGATAGCCCGCCAGGAGGCACAAGGGGGCGAACTGGGTCAGGATGCCGCTCTGGACATAGCGGGAAGCGGGGGTCATGATCGTGCGGCTGTTCGGCTCGGTGAAATGGTTTTCCCCGGAAGTCACAACCAGCAATGGCCGTCCCATATCCTCACCGGCGTGATGCGCGACTTCCAGCGCCCGGCTGAGGGCAGGGCTGCCGCCCTCGCAAACCAGAATCGTGCCGATCCGGTCCACGTTTTTCATGAAGAAATTCATGTGAAGCCATTCTTCCGTATTAATGCACATGGCGTATTTTCCGCACGCCTCATAAATCTTCGCCTGTCCAAACCAGGCTGCGGCGTAGTCGGGACCCGCGCCGATAAAATCGAAAGCCTCCATGTCTTTCCATTTGCCGGCCAGCTCCTTCATCTCGCTGTCCATAGCCGGAAGCACTTCCTCCAGGGCCTGTGCCTGAGCCAGCATATCGTTGCGGTAGTCCATGGCCTGGTCCATCGTATACCGTCCCCGAACTTCTCCAAAGCGAATCGCGAGAAGCAGCAGGGCCATCAGGGACACCAGATAAGACCGGGTTCCCGGAGCACTCTCAAAGGGAGGAATGGAAAGTGGAAGAATCCGGCTGGCGCTCCGGCCCAGCAGGGAATCTGGCTTGCCGGTTACGCCAAGGGCAAACGCCCCATGGGCGACAACGCGCTGAATCGCCTCGCCGACCCGCGCGATTCCGCCGGAATTGCTCACGGCAATCACCAGAGGGTTGTTGGGGGCAAAGCCCAGCTGACGCTCGTCATAATACCGGCTCAGTTCAATGGCGGGAACAACCTCCGTAGGAATTCCCGTCAAATCCTCGAAGATACGGCGCGTCGCCATTGCGGCGGCGTGAGAGTCACCGCAGCCCGTCAGAACAATCCGCTGAATCGAAAAAATCTCCGGTGTGGTCAGCACCTTGCGGCATGCCGGCTCAAGATATTCGTACTGTTGACGCAAAAGTTCCGGGAGGCTCCAGACCTGCCGGCACATGGCGTTACTCGCTTGGTTCATGATGGTTCCTGCCTTTCATTCCTACTCTTTTCTCCGCTTTTCCGCGCCGTTTTCGCTGTGGGCGCAAAATTTGAACAGATTGTAAAAGATAGGCCGTAAAATATAAAGAATTTATTGACACATGGACATCAAAACGATATGATAAACAAGATTATAAATTTTTCGCAAAACGAGGAGCTTACTATGGCAGATGAAATATTATATCAGGATTGCATTGACCGCAGCTCCCCAATCCCGCTCTACCAGCAGGTTTCCGCAGACATGGTGCGCCGAATCGCCGAAGAGGAATGGCGGGTCGGCGATCAGCTCATGTCCGAAATCACGCTGGCGGAGCTTTATCAGGTCAGCCGCATTACCATGCGGCAGGCGCTGGCCAAATTAGAGGGGGATGGACTGATCTTCCGCAGACAGGGAGGCCGCTCGGTCGTACAGGCACGGCCCCAGTATCTCGTACAGGAGCTTCAGCTGCCCAGCACGGAAAAGAACATGCCCATCGTCAACCCCGCCGGGCAGATTACCTCTTCCAATATCCGCATCGTCAACCTGACCACCCCCGACCACCGGGCCGCCCGGATGCTGAATCTGCCGGACGACGCGCCGCTGGTGTATTTGGAGCGCCATTTTGAGAACAACGGAAAGGTCTTGGGGATTAACCGCGCCTGGTTCCCCCAGGAGCGTTTCCCGGGCCTTGTGGAGCGTGGCCTGATTCGTCAGAGCATTTCCAGCACATTGCGGGAGTCTTATCAGACCGAAACAAAGTCTGTGGAAAACTTCATCGCCGCCATTACATTGGACGGTTACTACGCGAAAATATTGAACGTGCCCTATGCGTCGCCCGCTTTGCGGATTGACTCCGTCCATTATTGCAAACAGCATATCCCCTTTGAGTTTGCCAGCACCGTGTGGAATGGGGCCAACTCTCAGTTTCGCCTGCTGGTGTCGAAATAACGCGGGGTTTCAGATGCGCTTAAAGGGACAACAGGTACTCGCCGGTCCGCACGGTGTAGGCCAGCGCGTCCGGAACCATTTCATCCGGCAGCGTCGACGTATAGCGGTGAATCTCATAGGTAAAGTCACCGGCATAGCGGATATCCCGAAGGGCCTCCATAATGGGGGGCCAATCTACGCGCCCCAAAAAAGGCGGCAAATGGTCGCTGTCGATATTGAAAAAGTCTGAGATATGGGTAGCTTTCAGCTTTTCACCCATTAGCCGCAGCACGGCGGCGGGGTCCTGCCCCATGATAGCCGCATGCTCCACATCGCAGCAAACGCCCACCGCAGGGCTGTCCAGCCGGGCGGCAAGCTCCATCACTTCCTCCGGCTGGGCCGTATAACGGCGGAGGGGAGCCAGCTTCAAGTCCCAGAGATTCTCGATGGCCAGGCCCACGCCTTCCTTTGCGGCGAACTCCACCAGCGGCCGGAAATAGCGCAGGTTCTTCTCTAAAGAACGCTTCTGCCAGTCCACGGCCTCAAAATCGCTTCCCGCGTGAATTACCATCCAGGGAATCCCCAGACGGGCGGCGCACCGAATCGCGCGATGGATGAGATGGTCCATCTCCTCGCGGTTAGCGTAGCTGTCGTCGCAGAAATTATAGAACGGAGCGTGGGCCTGGCTGAAAACAATGTGCTGTTCCTCCGCGCGAAGGGCGATTTCCTCCAGCCATGCCTCGTAGCGGTCCGTGACGAACTCGTTGCGGAAGGTGCAGCAGTCATGGAAATTCATATCCATCACGCGGTAGCCCGCCTGCCCGCAGAGGGTGACGGAATCCGCGATCTTCGCCTTGCTCCCGTCCGGACGGTTGAAATAAATATTTGTGGATGTTGAAAGCCGCATCAGAAGCCTCCGCAGAATTTTTCCACCGCCTCCATGACGCCCTGGAACTCATGCCCCTGGCAGACATATTCGGCGTATGGCCGCGCGTTGTCCGAAACATTGCCCACGGCGGCGGAGTGCCCCGCCGTCTGGAACACCTGAATGTCGTTGTCATCGTCCCCGATGAACAGCACATACTTCATGGGAATCCCCAGGTTCTGAACCAGTATGTTCAGGGCCGCCGCTTTGTTGGCGTCCTTTTCATTGAGCTCCAGCGCCTTCAGCCGGTAGCGCACGTACATGAAATCACCGGGGATGGCCTGGAGCTTCTTTTCCATGTCCAAAATCTTGCCCTCCCGCACCGGGTCCATGATCAGCAGCTTGTCGGCGCGGAGCGTCTTCCACTCCTCATCGCTGAGAGGCTGGGGCTCAAAAGCGCGGCCTCTTTTTTCCCCCTCGCGAAGGATCCAGGGCGTAATCCGTTCCGTCCGCTCCTCCCCTTCAAAGGTGAAGAGCGCGGACATCCCCTCCGCGTAGCACTCTTCCACCAGGCCGCGCAGGGGCCGGATGGAAAACTGGCGGCGCAGGACCGCCCGGTCACCGTCCATGATGGTGGCGCCGTTTGTCACGATATACGGGTGACACAGGCCCATCTGCGCCACTTTTTCGCGCATATAGCCCTCTGCCCGGCCTGTTGCGACAGTGAACATGATCCCCTGGGCTTCCAGCTTCGCGATCCACTCCGCTGCGCCGTCGGGTATCCGCTCATCCCTGCCGATCATCGTGCCGTCCATATCACATACGACCAACTTGATCATTCGCACTCACCTCTCCATTGATTAATTGGGGCCAGACAGAGACGGAGCCCACTCCGCCCCTGTCCGGCCGTTTTTTTACCCGTTGGCCCGGATATACTCCGTCAGCTTGGCATTGAAGTTGTCAACAATATTGTCGTGGCACTCCTGCTTCGAGATTTTGCCGTCCGTCCAGGCAATGAAATTCTCCTTGCACAGGGTGTTCAGCTCCCAGTTGATCAGATCCAGGGGCTCCTGCATACCCGGATCGGAATAGTTCAGCTGCTCCACCGCGACAGCGGCATTGGGATTCGCCTCAATGACCGCCTTATAGGCGTCGGTTTCATAGGCGCTCTTACAGACGGGCAGATAGCCGTTGTGCTCAAAGAGGTACACCTGGCTCTCAGGAGAGGCCATGAACTGCATGAATTCCCACGCGGCCTGACGCCGGGCGGCGTCGCCCTTGTCAAACATCGCGATGGAACCGCCGCCGGCGGCCGCTCCGGCCTTGTAATCTGCGGAGCAGGCAGGCAGGGGAGCGACACCCAGTTCAAACTTGCCCTCGGCGTTGCTGGTCATGGCGGCCAGCTGGGCGGAGGACTGGAAGTTGATCGCCGACAGTCCGTTGGCGAATTCTCCGCGTTCGTCGTCGTTGACCGCCTTGTAGCCGCCGGTGGCAACGATCTTTTCCCACTCGTTCAGGAACGTCATCAGAGAACCGTCTTCTCCAATGGTCAGCTTTGTCATCATCGCGTCCCGTCCGCCGCCGTTGTCGCCGATATAGTTGCACCCGGTGCTGCTGACGGCGGCCAGGAAATTGACCAGCTCATAGCGGTCCATCTGGATATTCAGGCCATAGCGGCTGACATTTCCGCCGTCACGGACCGTCAGCTTATCGGTCCACTCGGCCAACTCCGCAATCGTCTTGGGAGGAGCGTCGGGGTCCAGCCCCGCCTCGCGGGCGGCGTCCTTGTTATAGTACATCAGCATGGCGGAGGCGTTCAGCGGCAGAGAGACGGTCTGCCCCTCATAAGTATAGGAGCGGAGGAAGTTCTCGTAGATATCTTCCTTCTTCAGGGTGATCTCATACTCGCCGGAGGAGTAGATCGTGTCCAGGGGAACAAGGCTTTCCATCTTGAGAACCGTGGACAATCCGGCGGCGTAGATCTGACCCACGTCGGGGAAGTTTTTGTAGTCGTTGGCCTGGACGAGGGTCTTCAGCTTTTCCACCACGTCGCCGCCCTGGAACACGGAATTGACAAAGATGCCCTTTTCCTTGCCCACGGTCTCGTTGAACTGGTTGACCAGATATTCCGTCGAGGTTGCCATAGCCCCCTCAGCAGAGTTCCAGTATTCAATTGTGATGGTTCCCGGGTCTTCGGAGTTGGACGCGCCGCTGTCCGCGGAGTTGTCCTTGCCGCCGCAGCCGGCCAGCAGGGCCAGCAGCAGGACGGCCGACAGGGTAAGACTCAGCAGTTTTTTCATGGTCATCCTCCAAAAAATTTTATTTTATTGAAAACGGTTTCAGGCTCAGCCCTTTACGGCTCCGCCCATCATGCCGCTGACAATCTTCTTGCGGAAAATCAGGAAAATCAACGCCGTAGGTACCAGCACCATCATAGAGGCCGCCATGATCGGGCCATAGACGTTGCCGTCCTCATTGTTCAGCATGGTCACGCCCACCTGCACCGTCCGCATCAGTGGGTTGTTAGTAACCAGCATGGGCCAGAGGTAGGTGTTCCAGGTGCTGATGAAGGAGGAGATAAACACGGTGGTCATCACAGGCGTAGAGGTGGGGAGCAAAATCTTGAAGAAGAAGTGAATATTGCTGCACCCGTCTATATAGGCCGCCTCCTGAAGGGTCCTGGAGAAGGTCAGGAAGTTCTGGCGCATCATGAAGATATTCATGGCGGACACGCAGAACACGCTGATCATGCCGATATAGGTGTTGATCAGCCCCAACCGGGAGATCGTCTGATAGTTTGTCACCAGGACCACGTCGGAGGGGATCATCACCGTGCCCAGGCAGAGCATGAACAGAGCGTTGCGCCCTTTGAAGTCATAAAAGGAGAACGCGAAAGCCGCAAAGGAGGCGATGACCAGACGGATGACACTGCTGACTCCGGCCACGATCAGGGAGTTGATCATAAACCGGCCTATGGTCGTGGTTTCCAGCACATTCTTGTAGTTTCCCAGCGTCCACTGCTTTGGGAAAATGGTCGGAGGAATGGACTGGACCTGATTCGGCATCATGAAGGAGACGAAAAAGCAGTAGATAATTGGGAATAGGATCAGCAGGCCAAGGAGTATTGCAAACACTTGAAACAGTATCTTCCCCGCATCCTTTTTGGTCTTTAACATAGAATTGCGATCCATTTCAACACCCCTCTCAGTCGTAATTGACGTATTTCTTCTCAAGCCCGAAGCTCAGCAGCATCAGCGCGAACGTGATGATAAACGCAATGACTGCCGCGGGATAGCCGTTGTTGTAGTTTTGCGCGTTTACCGACTGGGAGTACATGTAAGAGATCATGGTGGAGGCGCTGCCGCTCCGTCCTCCGTCGGTCAGGATAATGACCAGTCCGGACATCATCATGCTTTTCGCCAGGGAGTTGATGATCAGGAAAAACACCGTGGGCGAGATGATCGGAAGAATGATGCTGGTGGTCAGCCGGATGGAACCGGCGCCCTCCATGGTCGATGACTCGATCAGGTCGGCGGGCACGGCCCGAACCGCGGCCAGCAGGAAGAGGAAGTTATATCCGATATTCATCCAGACGGAGATAAAGCTGATGGCGAAAATCGTGAAACGGCTGTCCGTCAGCCAGCTGATGTTTGTGCTTAAAATCTCGTTCAGGATGCCCAAAGAGGGGTTATACATCAGCTCGAAAATCATGGCGCAGACAGAAGAGGACATGGCCATGGGCAGGGCGTACATCGTCTCATAGACAGGGGAGCTCCGCGTCCTGCGGCTGGCCACCACTGCAAGGATCAGGGCGATGAATACGGAAATCGGAACAGAGGTGATTACGTAGATAAAGGTGTTTTTTACCGCAGCCAGGAAATCCTTGTCGGAAAGGATGCGGATATAGTTCTCCAATCCAACAAATTCCCGCCGTTCTCCCATGAAGTTCGTCAGGAAGAAGCTGTTGAACACGGTCTTGATAAAGGGATAGTACGTAAACAAGATGAAAAAGAGCAGTGCGGGGATTAAATACACCAGTGGCTCAAACTGGCGCAGTCCTTTTTTCCTCATTTTCCATAACCTCCAGCAAGACATATTTTACGCTTGTTCTATTGTACATATTTTAATACAAGTTGAGTGTGAGGTCAATTGGTGAGTATTCTAAAAAAGGCCATCATTTTTGTCAAAGGTCACAGAATCCGTATTCTTTCCTAGCGAAAAATCGTTTTCCCTCCAGGGCCTGTTCACGCGGGTGAGGCGGCGGCATTTTGGAAGGCCGCGCCCTTTTACAGCGGCTTGGCCCGACGGACTGTCCGGTTTATCTGCTGATGGAGCGTGCTTATGAAGGCATATATCAGACGATTTCGCCGCATTTTCACTCGATATGATGAACTTGGCATTATCTGTTTTTCTTAATGATCTCCTGATAAATCTCAGGGGCGCTCTGCGTAGTCGCTTCCTTTCCTTGCCGGCACCGCCGCAGTCCCGGCGGTAGGGTTTGAAAGAGAGGGTATGAATAATTGATGGGTCAGTAAGATTGGTTTTTAGTTGCTCTACATCTAATTTGATAGCGTTGGATTTTCCGAAAGAGTTTTTTTGTTGTCGGTTTTTCGATGACGGTGGCAAAAAAGCGGGCTGTTCGTGGATGATATATTCGTTGCTGCTGAACTTGCCACTTTTGTCCGTGGTTTAGTAGTACTCGATGTACCCGGTCCGCTCCAGTTCATTAACAGCAGTACGAATGGCGTCCTTGCTCTCCCGGCTGATATAGCACAAGCCGGACAGGGTATATTCCCGATCTTCCGGGAGGTTACATATCTGCGATAACAGACCCTTGGCTTTCAGAGACAGGCCTTTGTTTCACGGGTGATGCTTTGACATTACCGTACCCCGTGTTTTTCTTCACACGGAATACCGGCCTGGTTCTCCGCCCCTTTCGGTGTCTGAACATGAAAAAATGCCGCAGACTTTTCAAAATCTGCGGCGTTCTCCGAAGTCGCTGAAACGAGCGGTGTCTTTCCGACAGCGCTCGTTTTCTGTGTGGTTGTTCACTTGTTTGCACCGTCCCGTTTTTCGCCCTCCTAAAAACCATGGATTTTATTTGATTTTCTTATGGCTATGCCCTTAAGCCGACGCCTTTATGCATCTTGCCGCTCAGCGAATACACCGGGCCCCCATACGGAAAGAAATCTCTGCCGCAGCATCCCAAAGGGCCGGAAGAATTTCTTTTTGAATACGGGAATCGGACATCGTCTCTGTAGAACCAAACGAACTCACTGCGGCAACCACTTTTTCTCGATAATCATAAATAGGAACCGCCGCGCATCGCAGTCCTTCTTCACACTCCTCGTCATCTAACGCAAAACGACTCGCTTTCACCTTCTCAATTTCCGCCAAAAGCTGCTCCCTGGTGGAGATGGTCTTCGGCGTCAGCGCCTGAAAGCCTTTTGTTTCAATCAGCTTTTCAATGGCGCTCTCCGAGAATTCTGTCAACAGCACCTTACCCGAACCGGAGGCATACAGCGGCGTCTGTTTTCCAATGCGAATCAATGTCTTTCCAACCGCTGTGAAGTCGTAAAGGCAGTCTAAATACATGCACTCCATATCATGTTCCACAACCAGACATATGCCCCGCTCCAGCTTTGCGGAAAGAATGTTCACCACATCGCTGGAAATAGCCCGCAGATTTCTGTGGGCCCGAACATGGTCGCTCAAATCACAAATACGCCATGTCATGGAATATCTGCCGGAATCCAGATCCTGGAACGCATACCCCTCCTGAATCAGAGCGTTTAGGTATCTCAAACAAGTTGCCTGAGGAATCCCGGTGCTCTCAGCAAGGTCCTGAAGCCGCATAGGCATTCTGGCGGCAGACAAATCTCCGATAAGCTGCAATAGTTTTGACACCGACTGATTTGCCGGTTTTTCGTTTAAAGGATTGGCCATCTCCAACATCTCCACAGATAAATTGCATTCAATAAGTTCAATATTATGATGCCATAGACATGAATAAAAGTCAAGCCATTTTCCATTTTCAGAGCAACATGACAGCCCTCTTTCAAAATAATGAAATTAAATTTTAAAAATATCTTGACTTTCAAATAAAATGAAATTAGAATCTATTTATACACAACGGACTGGGCAAATCAAAAAGGAGGATGTTCAATGACTGTGGAAAAGAAAAAATATTGTATCAATGGTGAGTGGCTGGAATCCAAAACCACAACCTACATGCCGGTGACGAATTCCAGCACCGGCGAGGTGATGGCCGAGGTCCCCTGCTGCACGACTGAGGAAGTCGAAGCGGTTATCGCCAACGCGCACGAGGCCTTTCAGAGCTGGTCAAGGCTTTCCATTGCCAAACGGGTTCAATACCTCTTCAAATGGCGGGATGTTTTGTATGCGCACAAAGAGGAACTGGCCCTTCTCTGCTCCAAGGAACTGGGAAAAACCATTCAGGAAGCCCGAGGCGATGTGCAGAAAGCCATTGAGCCAACAGAAGAAGCCTGTGCGCTGCCCGCTCTGATTCAGGGCGATGCCTCCCTGCATGTGACGACTGATTACGACACGAACTCCTACCGGGTCCCTCTGGGCGTCTGCGCCGGAGTTGTCCCGATGAACTTCCCCGCAATGATTCCCTGGGGATGGATGGTCCCGCTGGCGGTTGCCACCGGTAATACGGTGGTCCTGAAAGCCAACACCCAGACACCGCTGACCTCCATCAGAATGCTGGAGCTTTTTTACAGCGAGGCCGGTTTCCCGGGAGGCGTTGTCAATCTGGTGACTTGCAGCCGCAACGAAGCGGAACTCATGATGACGGACGAGCGCATCAAAGCCGTGACCTTTGTCGGCACTACCGGCGTTGGCAAGCATGTATATTCCGTGTCCGCCGCCCATGGCAAGCGTGTGCAGGCACAATGCGAAGCAAAAAATCACGCTCTGGTTCTGGAGGACTGCAACCTGGAGGCCACGGTGAACGCGATCATAAACTCCACCTATGGATGCGCGGGCATGCGCTGCATGGCGTTGCCTGTGGTCGTAGTGCAGGAGAGCATTGCCGGCAGATTTGTGGAACTGCTGAAGCGGAAAGCCATGACCCTGAAAATCGGCTGTGCCTATGATGAAAGCACAGACCTGGGGCCAGTGGTCTCTGCGGCGCACAAAGAAAAAGTCTTCCGTTGGATTCAAAAAGGAATTGACGAGGGGGCCGAGCTGGTATTGGATGGCCGGAATGTCCAGGTATCCGGCTTTGAAAACGGCTTCTTCGTGGGCCCCACCATTTTTGATCATGTAAAGCCCGGCATGACGGTGGGTGACAGCGAGATCTTCGGGCCGGTGACATGCATCAAGCGCGTCAAGAACTATGAAGAGGGCGTTGCCCTGATGAATGCCAATCCTTTCGCCAATGGTTCCTGCGTTTTCACCCAAAGCGGATACCTCTCCCGCCGGTTTGTAATGGACACCGACGGCGGCATGGTAGGCGTGAACGTCGGCATTCCCGTTCCCAGCGCCTACTTCCCCTTCTCCGGCAATAAGGACTCTTTCTTTGGCGATCTTCACGTATTGGGGAAAGATGGCGTTCGCTTCTTCACCCGCGCAAAGACCGTCACAACCCACTGGTTTGACGACGAAGCCGCAACGCGTGCCGTCGGCACCTGGGAGGGTTCCACAGAGCAGTAAGCGGTAAATACAGGCGGTAAAAGACGGATGCTCACTCAGGGCATCCGTCTCTTTATAAGGAAAACCGTCTGCCGGATTGGCAGGCGGTTTTCTTGGCGTATTTTGCTGTTGCCGAAAAGCCGTATGACGCTCTAGAGCCGGGATGACACTGTCCCTGAAGCTGCACTGTCATGGTATTTTTTGCAGCTGGCAAATCAGCTCTTCTGTGTCGCTCCGCCCAGACTCGCACAGACCCTGAAGATCATTGATAAAGGAGTGCACAAAGGGAGGAAGATGGTCGTAGTCGCTATGATAACCGGCCATCATTTTTCGAGAGAATAATGGAAATGCGCAGACGCAGTTCCGCTCCAGAATCTCTTTCTTAAAATTGAGGAGAAGAAACTGCGACACAACCGCAATCCCCATTCCGTCCAGAGCGAATTGCAAAAGGGTACCGGCGTCCTGGGCCTCCACCGCCACGGTGGGATGAATATCAAACTGTTCGCAGAGACTGTTGAAAGCCTTGCGTACTTTACAAGTGCCCCCGGTAAGCAGAAAAGGGCTGGAGGCAAAGTCCTGAAGCGAACCCTGATTGGACAACCGTTTGACCGCCTGAGGCAGCTCCCGGTGGAACCGCGTTTCCATAATGGTGTGGGGTACGATCAGATAGATGATGTCTGTTCCGATGGTAGTGCTGTGGATGTTGGGAGAATCAAAGGAGTCGAACCCGATAATCAGATCTATATCACCATGAACCAGCAGCTGATTCAGGCGGTATTGGTGGTCCTGCATCAGCCGCACTTCCACATTGGGAAAATCCTTTTTAAAGAGCGGAATGAGACGGGAGAGGAAGTAACGGCTGTGCTGAATAGAGGTTCCGAACTTAAAAATTCCGCCCTGCTCCTGCGTGATTCCCTGAAAGAAGTGCTCGAGCTGCTTTTTCTCTTTTATGATCTTCAGCGCCGAACGCTGAAGGGCAACCCCCGCAGGAGTCAGGACCAGCGGGCGCTTGCGCTGGAAGAATTGCACGCCGTATTCCTTCTCCATGTTGGAAATGGCTTCCGAAAGGGACTGCTGCGAAATGAACAGCCTTTGCGCGGCTTTGGAGAAGCTGCCTTCCTCCGCGATCATCAAAAAGTAATCCATCTGCTTAAAGTTCATAGATGCCTCCGTTGCGTGGAACAATAACACATCGCGCTATAAGTGCCTGCCGTTACACGCCGCTTTCATAATACAGGGAGTTCCCTGTACTATTTAAGGGCTTTTCGTGTTGGACAGGAACAATTTTCTGCTTTATTATACTATATAAGGAGGCAGAAAGTCAACGAGCAGCACAATTTTGGCAGTTTCCATTCCCGGCGGAAAAAGAATTTTTAAAAGGAGGAAAACACAATGAAGAAAGCGGCCACCCTGGTGTCTCTGATTCTGATTGCCATCCTGCTTACTGCCTGCGGCAGTAATACGCCTTCCGGACCGGTTTCGGAGATCGGACAGCCACAGGATTCTCCCCCGGCAGAAACAAAGGTGATTCACTTAGCCACTACCGTACAGAATTCCATGCCTGCCGGAGCCGCCTGTGAGCATTTCGCAAACCTGATCAACGAACGGACGGACGGGCGTTACGATGTCCAGTATCACCCGGCCGGAGAGCTGGGACAGACGGACGAGCTTTTGCAAAACGTCATGGGCGGAACTCTGGAGATTGCGCAGATTTCCATTTCCAATATCAGCGCGTATACGAATGTTCTGGAATCCGTCCAGTATCCCTTCCTTTTAGAAAACTATGACCAGGAAAAAATTGCTTTCAGCAGCCCGGAGTTTAACGACATTATGAAGAGCGTGGATGAGGCTCTGGGCGTACACAATCTGATTATCATGGAGCATGGAGCCCGCCACTTCGCAAACCGGGTGCGTGAAGTGACCTCTGTGGCGGATCTGAAGGGCCTGAAGCTGCGTGTTTCCACAACCGCCACCAATTTAAAAATTCTGGAGGCTTTGGGCGTTTCCCCGGTATCTCTGCCATATGGTCAGATTTATTCTTCTCTGCAATCCAACGTGATCGATGGAGAGGAAATCAACTACACCTCCATATACTCAGAGAAGCACTATGAAGAGCTCAAATATTTCACCGATATGGCGCTGTGGCCCTTCCCGGCTATGCTGATGGTAAACGGCAGCTTCTGGAACAGCCTGCCGGCGGAGGACCAGGAGATTTTCACCCAGGCTGCGGCGGAAACCTTTGAGTATAACTTTGAGCTTCTGGACCAGGCCACCAAAACGGCGGAAGACGCCATGAAAGAGGCGGGGCTGACCATTACGAAAATCGAGGACAACTCCGAGTTCATGGCTGTCGCAAAACCGTTTATCGACGAGGCGAAGGCAAAGGACCCGATTGCGGAGGCCTTTGTCAACATGTGCATGGATTTGAACGAATGATTCGGAAATGTTGAGGAAACGGGTATGAAGACCTTCACAAAGCTGTTGGACATTACGGAAAAAATTATAAAGGTCATACTCTTTGCCGCGCTGGCAGGCCTGTGCGCAGTAGCGTTTGTTGAGGTGGTCAGGCGGTATTTGTTCAAGAAATCCTTCATGTGGGCCGATGAACTATGCCGGGACCTCCTGATCTGGATTACATTCCTGGGGGCCGCGCTGCTCTTCAGGAAAAGACGCCTGGTGCATTTCGACTTCGGGCATGACAGGCTGCCGCCGCAGGTTCTGGCTACAATCACGCTGGCCTCGCATTGCATTGCCATGATCATGCTGGGATATCTGTCGGTGCGGGCCTATGGCTTTGCCTTTTCAAAGGTTCTGCTCCGCCAAATCAGTGTGACCACAGGCATCTCGATGTCCGTCATTTACAGTGTGGTTCCGATTGCGTTCACCCTGGAGTAAGCGGTCAAAATCGATTTTTAGGAAAATCACTTCGCATTCTCGGCTCCTCCCGTGGCAGGAATAGTACCATATTACCAAGAATATGACAACATTTACGGATGTTGTACTAGTTTCCCCTATCCTATTGATTAGGACTCTTTAATTGAACAATGCGCGTCTGGCTCGCTTCCACCCTGAGTGTATCTTTTCGGAGATGGAGAAGTTCTCCGATATTCTCCGGATACATCGTCACACCATATTTCTTAAATAGCTGGAGGAAAGTGTTGGGGTTCAGATAATCAGCTTCAAAGAGTACATCAATAGCTCCTTGAAAGATATTTTCATTGAAATAATACGGCGTATCACCAGGTCCATTTGTGCGCCAACCTTTTTTAGAGACCTGCCGTATCATGTACTGATACTGGTTGCCAGTGATTGCCTTCAGCTGGTGGGCCCTGTAAATCATGGCCTGCGTGGAACAATGCCGCCGTTTTTTTAATGCAGGTAGTAGTTCAGATCAGTCGGATATGCCTGAATCTCCTGAAGGAAAGACTCCTTCGGAAGGAGGAACGCGCTGGCAAATCTGTTAGCTTGATTTTCACGGCTCTTAAATTCCTCCTTGCCGATCAGGTCGAGGCTCTCGCTCCAAGGGTGAAGGAGAATGTGCCCAAGTTCATGTGCCATATCAAAGAAAACTCTGCCCTTTGGTTTTTCTCCTTGCGCCACCGCAATAAAGAATACATTACCGTCATCAATAAGTGTCCGCTGACTAAATGCATCGATTTTTCTGTCTACAGTATCAAAACCTGTAATGACAATACCGTTTTCCTCCAGAGTAAGCTGCAGATTAGATATTGGAGAGAGATCCAATTCCCAATGTTCCCGCACCGCCAGCGCTATCGACTCAATCTCTTCCTGCATAGCTTCTTGGGCTGCATCGTCAAATTCGTTGTCGCTCCCGGCAAATCACCGATACCACAGCGCCTGCTACGGAGCTGATGATACTCTCATCCAGTCCGAACACCATGGCCAGGCCCGTGACGATGCCCGCTATCGCCGCCCAAAGCTTGCGGAAGCTCAGCTTTCGTTTCCAGTCAATCTGATTCATAATGTACCGTTTCCCATATCGTAAGATTCGCTCATGTTTTAAGCGCCTCCGCTTCTCCGGCAGGCGCGGGAAAGCCTGTGAACAGGATTTGCCTTCAGCCCTCTTCGTCGTGCGCAGCCTGATTGAGATGCTCTTCGATCCGGTTCATGGCTTCCGTAACCGGGCCGTTGCAGCCCTGCCCCTTTAAGCCCTTCAAACAGGCCAGCAGCCCGTAGCAGATCAGGGTCTGCTCCTTGCGGATGGACTTCAGTTCCTCCGCCTGTCTTCTGCTCCGCTGAACAAACTTGAAGAGCCAAAGAACCACGCCGCCTATCACGCCCAGGGCGGACAGGAGTTCCGCCAGCATCACGACTGTATCCGTACCAATGGTCATTTCCATGCTCAGTTCTCCTCTCTACCGCCCGCATTTGGCGCTGCTTCTCGGCGAAACAATGGAGGTTTCATCAGCACGTTCAAGCGGCCGCCGGGGCCAGAGTGTTACGGCATGATATCGATTGCCGCCCAACCTATGACGGAAGCGGCAATTAGGTTCCAGCCGGAACCTGTTGGCACGCAGGCGCATAGAGTATCTCGGGCACGGCGGTGGAGAGCCTTCCTCTCCCGCCGGCTTGCCTATGCGCTTTCGCAGCGCAGCCCACAATGTGAAAGGAGCTTCTCAATTATGTCTCTACCCAGTTTCCCCAACGTTGACCCGCCCATCCAGCGGGAAGATGCGGTTAATCAGATTCTTTCCTCCATCGCCATGGAGGAGCTTGGCCTGAGCCATATCCTCAACGCTGAGGGCGAGAAGATGCAATATATCCTCGGAACCCTGCCCGGCCTCAGTGGCCCCGCAGCAACCGTGGAAGACGTGCTGAACGCCAACGAGAGCGTTCGCGGTCTGCTGGAGACTGCTGTTCAGAACCAGATCTTCCTGAAAGGGAAGATGCAGGGCGCTCTGGCCGCCTCTCCCATGCAGGGGCCCACCGGCCCCACCGGCCCCACCGGCCCCCAGGGCCCTGCCGGCCCCGCAGGCGGCCCCACCGGCCCCGCCGGAGCCCCTGGAGCCGCGGGCGCCACCGGCCCCACCGGCCCTGCCGGCCCCACCGGTCCCACCGGACCCAATGTCACCGCCACCAACGCCTATGCCGCCAGCACCAAGGGCGCGGCGTTCACGGTCCTCATGGCCGGAACCAACGTGGCTCTGCCCGACGCGCAGACGCTGTCCCCCGACATCACGGTCAACGGGGCAAACGACACCTTCACCGTGGCGGAGGCCGGACGGTATCGGGTTTCCTATAATATCAACTCCGTCACGCCCCTGACTCTCGGCGCCCGGCTGATGGTCGACGGCGCGGAAATCGCAGGCTCCAATGTCATGCCCCAGACGACGCCTCTGAGCCGCCTCGCCAACGACATCCTGGTGGATCTGCCGGCGGGGGCCAAGGTCTCCCTGCAGGTATACGGCTACGCGGGTCTGGTGACCCTGCTGCCCAACTCCATCGGGGCTTCCCTGTCCATGGTCCGTCTGAGCTGAGGAGGGGTGCCTTATGTCAATGCCCACATTCCCCCAAAATGATCCCCCGCTGACCCGAGAGGGCAGCCTCAATGAGATCATTTCCTCCATCGCCGCCGAGGAGCTGAGCCTGAGCCACCTCCTCAACGTCGAGGGCGAGAAGCTGCAATACGTCCTGGGCACCATGCCCGGTCTGGACGGGGCGGCCTCCCTGGACGAGGTGATGCAGGTCAACAAAAGCGTGAAGGACACCCTGTCCGGCATCATGGAGCAGCAGATGGCGCTGACCTCCAAGCTGGGCGCGGTGCTGAAGGCCCCCACCCTCCCCGGCCCCGAGGGCCCCATGGGCCCCGAGGGCCCCGAAGGTCCCGAGGGCCCCGCCGAGGGCGAGGCCGGTCCCGACGGCCCCGACGGCCCCGACGGAGCGGAAGGGCCCGCCGGTCCCACCGGCCCCACCGGGGCCCCGGGCCCCAACCCCACGGCCATCGCCGCCTACGCCGCCAACACCCGGGGCAGCAGCGTCAGCTTCGGCGACTATGATTTCATCGGCTTTCCGGATGTGTCGGTCTTCTGCCCGGAGATCCTCCTGGGCGACACAAGCACGGTGCCCGGGGGAGACTCGGTGTTCTATCTGAAGAAGGCGGGCACCTATCAGATCTCCTACCGTGTGACCCTCAGCGCTCCCTCCGTCCGGCCGGTGGGGACCCGGCTGATGATCTCCAGCGCCGACGACTACGAGGGCGTCATCGCCCCCACAGTGGGCGCCCAACAGTTTGAATGCACGTTCACGCTGGCCATGCCGGAGAGCACCACGATCGAGCTTCAGGCATACTCCACGACCCCCAGCATCCCCGGCATGGACAGTGTCCAGCTGGCCAGCGGCGCCTCGGGCGCTTCCATGCTGGTCGTCCGGCTGGGCGACTGAGCGCGGCCATCATTCCGAACAGATAGAGAAAGGGCTCCCGCCGGTTTTACCGGCGGGAGCCCTCGGTTTGCTGATAGAGCCTGCTACCTTTTGATCGGGGCCGCTTTCTGCCTTTGCGAAGGCAGCAGAGAGATTGATGAACGTTTCCGTGTCGGGAGAACAGGTTTTAATACCTTCTTTTTCATAGATCACAGGAATATTTAAGGCTTGCAGTTCCCAAATTGTGTTAATCGCGTTGCAGGCTGTTTGGGCGAAGGTAGTGAGCGGCTGTGTTAGGATCAGGTCGATTTCACCCTTTCGGCAAAGAGGGAACATCTTCTGGATCTCTTGCCGTTTTTTAAGGGAGGGGCTGGCCCGGCACTTTCGTATCGTGATCCTCTGAACGCTGCCGCGAAGCAGGTCTGCGTCCAGGCTTTCCAGAGGAGCGGATTTCCCCAATGCCCGCCGGAGACGCTCCGTCCCATACTCCTCGGGGCCGATGACGTCCAGCTGTTTCGCGGCGAGGTACAAGGCAGTCCGCCTGGCAGCCCCAATTGCCTGGCCCGCTCTACGGCTTGGTCAAACGAGCCACCATCCTGTGAGGGAGGTATTTCGGTGATATTTCCCATCAGCACACCCCCTAAGTTTTTATTATTGTATCAGAAAGTCAGTTTCATGGCAATCTGTTTCTGTGGTTCTTTGGAGCGGCTGAGTTTCTTCTGCTGTACCGCCATAAACATCTCGTCAGGAATAATGGGCCTCATGAGAGCAGGTATAGAGATACCGTTCCATGAGGCCATTGTTTTCGATCTGGACAGTGCCGGTGCTGACCGTTTTCTAGAGCAGCACTCGCCCAGTATATTTTTCATTGGAGAGCAGTTTGTCGATTGCTTCCCTATTCCATTTGGGCCTGCCAGTGGGGGAAGGAATACCCTGCTTTTCCAACCTGGCAGCAATTTTCCCCAGACTGTCACCAGCAAGATACCGTTCAAATATCCAACTCACCACTTTGGCTTCTTTGGGATTTAACGTCAGTTCACCATCAGAGCCAGCTTTATATCCATAGCATTTCCGGCGAGCCATCTTGGAGCTTCCGTCCTGAAACCCTTTCCGGAGCCCGTTTTTGATTGATTCACTTTTTTGTATCACGTTCATTACAATTTCCTCCTAATAAATAAAAATACCGCAGTAAAACTACTGCGGTGCAACGAGTTTTTCGTCTTCCATATATAAAAAGTTGGCAGACTACTCCCTTGGTGTAGTCTGTCAACTTATCATGGAGTAAGTGGATAAAATCGATTTTTCATATTTCAAAGCAGCGTCATCCCTTGACCGGATTGCCCATCCTCATCGGAGCCGCACCTTGTTCCATGGCAAGAAAGCGGTCGTAGTCGCTCTCATATAATCTGTCCTGAATGATCCGATACTTCTCAAATTCACTTTCGGCATGAGCTTTTGCAATCTCGGCAGTGATTGTTCCAGCATTCGTCAGGATTTCCCGGTCATCGGCCATCAGGAAAATGTCCAGCCGCTTTGCCCAATCCTCCATTGTCATGGGAATGCGACGCCGCGCCCGGTCTTCTGCCAGATCAAGATAGGCGGACACGATACGTTCCAATGAGTACAATTCATCCTCTGTCAGATAGTTTTTGGCAATAGATACATCGCTTTTCATAATCTTGCCAAGAGGTGCTTCTTTCCAGGAGGTAAGACCCATGTGAGACTGATCCGCATCAGCCCGATAGTATATCACTTCAGCGGCGGTATGTCCGTGAACAGCAAAATGCATCTTATTCTGGACCTTTGCGAAAAAATCCTTAGTCGTTTTTGCCGTTCTGTCATAGTCAAGAGCTGTAGCATAGATGTCGGTGATTTTTTGATAGAATTTCCGCTCAGACAGCCGTATCTCCCGGATTTTTTCCAGCTGTTCCTCAAAATATTTCTCTGTCAGAACGGTACCGCCATTTTTCAGCCGTTCCTCGTCCATGACCCAGCCCTTGATCGTGTAGTCCTTCACAATGGCGTTGGCCCATTTACGGAACTGAACAGCACGTTCATTGTTCACTTTGAAGCCCACAGCAATAATCATTTGCAAATTATAGTGATTTACCTCGCGGCTGATCTGACGGCTCCCCTCAGATTGAACTATCCGAAATTTTCGGATAGTTGACCTCTCCTCTAACTCGGAATCCTCGAACACCTTGCCGATGTGGTAATTGATGGTTCGTACATCTACATTGTACAGCTCCGCCATCATCTTTTGTGTAAGCCAGATATTTTCATCCTCGTAACGCATTTCGATGCTTTCTGCGCTATCGCCTGTGGACGCTACAAAAGTAAGATATTCAGCAGCACTGGATCGAATTGTGATGTTATCTTTCTGTTTTTTTATCCGCTCACGCATTTTACGATCTCCCCGATCTGATTCCGGCTTATGAGCCAACCCAGCAACCGGCTGCACCCAACTGACACATCCTGCCAAGTAGTCTCAAAATCATCTGTGTACCATGGGTCGGCTACATCGCCGGGGCGGTCAGTAAACTCCATCAGCAGATACAGCTTGCCGCTGAAATCGCCGCCGCAGATGCGGTGCATATTTCGCAGGTTGGCCCGATCCATCCCAATCAGGAGATCGTACCGCTCGTAGTCCTCGTTCCTCAGCTGGCGGGCTGTTTTGCCGGCGCAGTCGATGCCATGCTCGGCCAGTTTGCGGCGGGCCGGAGGGTAGACCGGGTTGCCGATCTCCTCGGTGCTGGTGGCTGCGGACTCGATATGGAACTGGTTTTCCAGCCCCGCTTTCTTTACCAGGTCTTTCATCACGAACTCGGCCATTGGGCTGCGGCAGATGTTTCCATGGCACACAAACAGGATCTTTGTCATTGGCTATACACTCCATGCTGGCGGTGTTTTCTTCAGTATAGCACACTTCATCCGCAAAGTCGAGGACGATTTCCAGATGAGCATGATCCGCAATTCTCTGCTGGAGTTCCAGCTTCGACCAGCCGAACTGCCCAGCCGCTTTGATATACCATGCCCGCTCCTGGGGAGTCAGTTCCGCCTCCAGAATGACTACGTTCTGCGTCCAGCCGATGGTCATGGCCTCAGCCAGCACCTCTGGTGCGCTCTCATAGGCGCGGTAGAACTCCCGCATCCGGCGCAGGTTTCGGGGGGAGAAGCCGGAGGCGTCAGGGTGTGCGGCGCACAGATATTCCGCAGCGGCGACAGCGGCACCCTTCTCGAAAATGTTCTCAATCTCCCGCGAAGCCAGCAAATCCTTGATGTTCTGTGTGATGCCAGTGGGGATTCCGCCCCACTTTCTGAACCGCTTCCAGATTTCCATGCTCCAGGAGGCCAGCTCCCCTTTCAAGAGCAAATGGAACTCGTCCACATAGTAGCGGGTGGTCTTTCCCGCCGCCCGGTTCACGGTGACGCGGTTCCACACCTGGTCCTGGATGACCAGCATCCCCAGCTGTTTCAGCTGCTTGCCCAATTCCTTGATGTCGTAGCAGACAATGCGGTTGTCAATGTCCACATTGGTTCGGTGGTTGAACACGTTGAGGGAGCCGGTGACGTAGATTTCCAGCGCCGTGGCAATGAAGTGGGCCTCCTTTTCCTCCTGCTTCAGCAGAAGCTGGTACAGGTCCTCCAGAATGGGCATATTCTCCGGGCAGGGGTTCTCCAGGTACTGCCGGTAGACCAGCCGCACACAGCGGTCAATGACGGTTTTCTCTATGGGCTGGAGGCCGTCCTTGCTGCCCACCACGATGTCGCAGAAGGACAGGAGGAAGTCCACTTTCAGAGAAAGCGGCGATTCATCGTCGGAGTAGTCCAGGTTGAGATCCATCGGGTTCACATACTGCCTGCTGGTGGGGGAGATTTTGATAACCTGACCGCCCAGCCGCTGGACCAGGGGATAATACTCTGCCTCCGGGTCCGCAATCAGGATGTCGTCATTGGTGGCGAGGAACACGTTGGAGATTTCCCGCTTGGCGGAGAAGGATTTGCCGCTGCCGGGTGTGCCGAGAATCAGGCCGTTAGGCTTTTTGTCAAGAGGAACTTTTCAAAGGATGGGAAAAATCAGGCAGGAAAAGCCCTATGGACGGTTAAAAGCCGTTTTCGGGGGTGGGTAGTATAAAACCCTTGCCCCGCCCCGCACCGGGGCTTGGAGCGCCCCAGGAAGCCCGTATTCATGGGAGTTTGGGGGCTGTGCCATAAGCCTAAATGTCCACGCCCGCCGGTTGTGCGATAGTCGAAACGGCAGAGGACGGGGATTGTTTCCAGCGGGGAAGTGTGCTATACTTGAATTTATAATCTAAGCCGTGATGGAGGAACACAATCATGAACTTGATAGAGCAGATAAATTTGCTTTTTGATGGCTTTCAAGATGAGATGTGCAGAGCATGGGACGGGTATAATCCCTACTGGAGACCCAACTGGAAAGACGAAGTGGAAACAGAACTAAACTTAATCAGGGAACATTGCCCGATTCCTCTGCCGGAGGACTACTGTGAAATTTTCCGCAAATTCGGCGGTGGCGGTATTGAGGACAAACGCCCCAACTGGGTCATACCAGAAATGTCATTTTGGATTTGGAACGATATGAAAGATTTCGATGCCACAGTTGGTTTCTTTGAGGACTGTCCGAATGGATTTCCCTTTGGGGATGACATTGGGGATGTGGTTTATTTCTATGTAGACGATGGAGCAGACACCGGCATTTATATGGCTGGGAAGTCAGTGACCTTTGACAAGGACTTCTGGTATAAAATTGCAGGCTCCTTTACGGAACTGTTTACCAGTACCGAAGCCCAGCGGCTTTTCCGTAATTACTATCACTATGGTTGCGATAAAGGCGGAGATGGAAGGTAACTTCATGTTTGTCGGGCAAATGAAACCGCCGCAGTAGTGCAGACGGTTTTGCCGTTAGAATGGAGTGGACGAAAGCGGGGGGCAGGGTTGTCAAATCCTGTTCCCCGTTTTCGGCAGCAAAATGGCAACGGCAAAAATCCAGACAGTCAAGGGTTTAAGAGTGGATTTTTTCGCGCACTTTGCGAAAAAATTCTACTCGTCCCTTGCCGGTCTGGATAGTCGGAACGGATATAGAACGGGGATTGTTTTCAGCGGGGAGATATGCTATACTTGGTGTAACACACTGACTGACAAGCTGGAATTGGAAGTGGCAAATGAACATGAGTAATATTTTTGGCTTTGAAGAAACAGAGAAGATGGGTCTCAGAAAAGGTGCCGTTTTTTATTTTAACGATTGGATAGATGAAAAAATCATTTCCATATTGGAGGAAATAGTAGAGCAATTTCTTTCCCTGACACAAGAGCAATTTACAAAGAAACGCAGCGGGGAGAATGACGCTTATGTCAATCGGAGAAACATTCGCGGCGGGTGGAAAAAAGTTTTTCATCGAGCATTTGACAATTTTGACGACTCAAATATTTTGATATTAGACAACTGTACGCCCCAGCAGTTACAGACCATCTATACCTGTATTAAGCCGACTAATTATAGAGGCCCGTCCCATTTTGTATACAGCTATCTCTATTTTCAGTTCCCGCTGGATATAGAATGGTCAACTGTCTATCTGTTTATGGAGTATGTAAACAGCAAACTGACGATCCGTTACGCCAGCGCGGGATATGAGATGGCGTTCAATGACCTCTGTCCTAAAAGTTCAGGGTACGGCGTGAGAGCCTTGAACCAGCTAAACTATGTAAACAGCGAGTATACAGAATGGAACGGACTTGAATTAAGTACACGTTTTGGTGTTCCATGCCCGAATTTTATACAAATCCTATGCTCGGAATTGACGCAAAAAATGGCATCTGAAATTCCTGATGAGCTACATGGAAAATTAGTAAATACCAATTTGTTTCTTGACATACTTGATTGGAAATCCAAAAAAATATCTGAGCCAACATTGGAACAGATAAAATCCCGGTATCAAAAACTATATTGGCTGCTGAAGCCAATTCTTGTGTCACCTGAGCGGTCTATGTTTATGAAAAAAGAGGATTGGGAAAAGCGATTGAAACGATTTGAAACAGTATGCTAATAAATTCATAACAGGGCGGCGGTGACTATCCCCGCCGCCCTGTCCGTTATCGCTCCATATCCTGCGCCCTGCGGGGCTGCTGCTCCCGCTGTTCCTGGCGCAAGATGTTATAAACGCTCTTTCGGATTTGCTCGGCTTCTTTCACTTCCCCTTTCAATGCAAGATACCGCCGGTTGAGCGTTTCCCGTTCAACGGTCAGCTTGGCATACTCCGCTTTCCATGCCTTTACCGGCAGGGCGGTCTTGCCGTTCATCACGCCTTTCAGATAGTCGTGCGCCGCTGTGAATAGGATTTGCTCGGCCTCGGTCAGCGGCTTTTTCCCCTTGTACTTGAAATAAATCTCGGCCTGTTCGATGTGCTTTTTCAGAGTGCCTAACCGCCGTTCAACGGGTTTCAATTTATGCTGAATGTCAAGCTGTTCCCCTATCATGGACTTGAATTTTTCATCAAGCCCCGCCATATCCATGATGTTGTTGACTTGCAGGAAATTCAGCATTTTCGCCGCGTCCTTGAGGTTATACAGCGATTGGGAAACCTGCGATTTCCCCTCCCGCGCCCTGCGGGACAGGATGCCCTGGATATAGTCGGCAAGGGTGGGCGGCTCGGTGTTCTCCCGTTCCTCTTTCAGCCACTTTTGCAGCTTGGTGATACGCGCCTTTAACTGCCGGAGTTTCTGATTTGTCACTTCGATTTCCCGGTTCAGATCGCCGCGCTCGGTGCGGATGCCGCGCTTCTCCATATCGGAAGCGGCAACGCCTAAATGGACGGTGGGGATTTGGTCTATCCCCTGCCGCTCATAACTGCGGTGGTCGATGCGCTGGTTGTGTCCGTACTGCTCCAACGCCTGGTTGCAAAGCTGCGCCCACGCCGCCCGCCATTCCTCGGCCTTGGTCTGTTCGTTCCAGTCGGTGGCGGGGATGGCCTTGCATTTGTACTGCCGCTTTTTGGGGGCATAGATTTTCTTCCCCTGCGGGTCGAGAATGTACTCCTTTTTCTGCTTCGCGCCCCATGCGCCGCCCTGCTCGATGGGGCGCATTGTCAGCATGATATGGGCGTGGGGGTTGCCGCCGCCCGTGTCGTGGATGGCAAAGTCGGCGCACATTCCCGCATTGACAAACTGCTCTTTCACATACTCTCGGACAAGAGAAATGCCCTGCTCCCTTGTCAATTCACGGGGCAGGGCAATCTCAATTTCTCTTGCAAGCTGGGCATTTTTCGCTTTCTCGATTTTCTCCACCGCGTTCCACAAAACCGCCCTTTCAGAAAAGGCGGCGGGGGCGTGGCCGGGGAGTAAAATCTCAGTATGGACAACGCCGCCCTTGTGGGTGTAGTCGTGGGTTTCCCCGTCAAAGTCGTTGGTGAGTTTCTCCCCCGCCCGGTAAGCGGCTGCGGCAACGGCGGACTTGCCCTTGCCGCGGGAGATGATTTTGATACTGCAATGGTAGATTGCCACGGGCTGTCCTCCTTTCTGCGGGTCGTTCCCCCGTCCTTTTGTGCCGAGAGGCACAAAACGCCGTCTGCAAGACCGCACATACCACATTCATGTGGTATATAAGTGCGCCCTTAGTATAATTACATGAAGGGAAACAGGCCGGACTGAGGAACAGATTAACAATCCGGCCCACGC